>NZ_JBBPAF010000001.1:0-12500 GCF_038050255.1 Bacillus sp. FSL M8-0077
ATGGAAAATATTTTGGATCTGTGGAATAAAGCACTTCAAAAAATAGAGACAAAATTGAGCAAACCTAGTTTTGAAACATGGATGAAGTCCACTAAAGCTCATTCTCTTCAAGGAGATACGCTGACTATTACTGCACCTAATGAATTTGCGAGGGACTGGCTCGAGTCAAGATATCTTCACTTAATTGCAGATACCATCTATGAACTGACAGGCGAAGAGCTCAGCATCAAATTCATCATTCCTCAAAATCAGGACGAAGAGGAAGCCATGCCAAAATCTCCAATCAAAAAAATGTCGAAAGAAGAACCCGTTGAAATTCCACAAAATATGCTGAATCCAAAATATACATTTGATACTTTTGTTATTGGTTCAGGCAACCGTTTTGCTCATGCCGCTTCACTTGCAGTCGCAGAAGCACCAGCAAAAGCATATAACCCGCTTTTTATTTATGGAGGCGTTGGTTTAGGAAAGACTCACTTAATGCATGCGATCGGTCATTACGTCATCGACCATAATCCATCAGCCAAAGTAGTCTATCTATCATCTGAAAAATTTACAAATGAATTTATCAACTCAATCCGGGACAACAAAGCAGTCGATTTCCGTAATCGCTATCGGAATGTAGATGTGCTTTTGATAGATGATATTCAATTTTTAGCAGGAAAAGAACAAACACAAGAAGAGTTTTTCCATACATTCAACACACTTCACGAAGAAAGTAAGCAAATCGTCATTTCTAGTGACCGGCCGCCAAAAGAAATTCCGACACTTGAAGACAGATTACGCTCTCGATTCGAATGGGGCTTAATTACAGACATTACCCCGCCAGATCTAGAAACGCGTATTGCGATCTTACGTAAAAAAGCAAAAGCAGAAGGTTTAGACATTCCGAATGAAGTCATGCTTTATATTGCCAATCAAATCGACAGCAACATTCGGGAACTGGAAGGTGCTTTGATTCGTGTTGTTGCTTACTCTTCTTTAATTAATAAAGACATCAATGCTGATCTAGCAGCTGAAGCCCTTAAAGACATCATTCCTTCATCAAAACCTAAGGTGATTACAATTAAAGATATTCAAAGAATTGTAGGGCAGCAATTTAATATTCGATTAGAAGATTTCAAAGCGAAGAAACGTACAAAATCAGTTGCTTATCCAAGACAAATTGCGATGTATCTCTCTAGAGAAATGACCGATTCCTCTCTACCTAAAATCGGAGAAGAATTCGGTGGACGAGATCATACGACTGTCATTCATGCTCATGAGAAAATTTCAAAATTAATCGTTGAAGATGAACAGCTTCAGCAGCATGTCAAAGAGATCAAAGAACAACTAAAATAATCAAGCTGATAAGATAAGTACGGGAAAATGTGAATAACTAGAGCATAGTCATACACAGTCTGTCCACATGTGGATAGGCTGTCTTTCCTTTCTTTCTACTGACTTATCCACATATTCACAAGCCCTACTAGTACTTCTACGATTTTTATTAAATAAATATATATACATGTCATTAAGAAAAATTAGGAGGACCACTATGAAATTCACGATTCAAAAAGATCGTCTTGTTGAAAGTGTCCAAGATGTATTAAAGGCCGTATCCTCTAGAACAACGATTCCTATTTTGACAGGGATTAAAATTGTTGCTTCTGATGATGGGGTTTCTTTCACAGGAAGTGATTCTGATATTTCAATCGAATCTTTTATTCCTCAAAGAGATGGAGATTTAGAAGTCATTACAATTGATCGACCAGGAAGTATTGTGCTGCAAGCCCGTTTCTTTAGCGAAATCGTTAAGAAACTGCCTATGTCTACTGTCGAAATTGAGGTAGAACAAAATCATCTGACCATCATCCGCTCTGGTTCAGCAGAATTTAATTTAAATGGCTTAGATGCTGAAGAATATCCGCATCTGCCACAAATTGAAGAACATCATGCTTTTCAAATTCCAACAGATTTGCTTAAAAACCTTATCCGTCAAACGGTTTTCGCAGTGTCCACCTCAGAAACACGTCCTATCTTGACAGGTGTAAACTGGAAGGTTGAAAAAGGTGAATTAATATGCACAGCAACGGATAGCCATCGCCTTGCTTTAAGAAAAGCGAAGTTGGATATTAACGAGGAAAGCTCGTACAATGTGGTCATTCCTGGAAAGAGTTTAACAGAGCTAAGTAAAATTCTTGATGATGGACAAGATCTTGTGAGCATCGTCATTACGGAGACACAGGTTCTCTTTAAAGCACAGAACGTGCTGTTCTTCTCAAGATTGCTGGATGGTAATTACCCAGATACTGCTCGCCTCATTCCGCAAGAAAGTAAAACGGATGTAGTGGTGAATACGAAAGAATTCCTTCAAGCGATTGATCGTGCGTCACTTTTAGCAAGGGAAGGGCGTAACAACGTTGTTAAACTTTCTGCTGATCCTGCGCAAAGCCTTGAAATCTCTTCTAATTCGCCTGAAATCGGTAAAGTAGTTGAAACGGTGCAAGCAGATGACATTAAAGGAGAGGATCTCAAAATCTCTTTCAGTCCGAAATATATGCTCGATGCTTTAAAAGTATTAGAGGGAACAGAGATTCATGTCAGCTTCACTGGCGCAATGAGACCATTCCTATTGCGCACGCCAAATGATGATTCTATTTTGCAATTGATTCTTCCAGTGAGAACGTATTAATTTGGTTTAAAATGGCTGCTGTGTGAGTGCACAGCAGCTTTTTTCCTCGATTCCTCTGCTTTCTTTCATCCCAGTTCGCTTTCCCCCTTTCCTTCTTGTCTTGTTTTTTAGTACAATTAGATATTAGTGATATTGAAAGAGGTCGATACAATGCCTAATCTGATAACGATTGAAACAGAAATGATTACATTAGGGCAGTTTTTGAAATTAGCTGAAGTCATTCAATCTGGTGGAATGGCGAAGTGGTTTTTAAGTGAACATGAGGTGTTCATTAATCAAGAGCCAGATAATAGACGGGGACGCAAACTATACCCAGGAGATGTTGTCGAGATAGAAGGTTACGGCACATTTAAAGTTGTGAATTAGAAACGGGTGACAATACATGTACATTCAAAGTCTGGCGTTAACTTCATACCGAAACTATGAACACACCGAGCTTCAATTCGACAATAAGGTGAATGTCATGATCGGTGAGAATGCCCAAGGTAAAACGAATTTGATGGAAGCGATCTATGTATTGTCGATGGCAAAGTCACATCGTACGTCAAATGATAAAGAACTTATCCGATGGGACGAAGACTATGCTAAAATAGAAGGTAGAGTCATAAAAAAAAATGGTCCACTCCCAATGCAGCTCGTGATCTCAAAAAAAGGAAAAAAGGGCAAGGTCAATCATATTGAACAACAGAAACTTAGTCATTATGTTGGTGCGTTAAACACCATCATGTTTGCGCCAGAGGACTTAAGCCTTGTGAAGGGTAGCCCGCAAATCCGCAGGAGATTCCTCGATATGGAGATTGGACAGGTTTCTGCTGTCTACTTGCATGATTTATTGCTCTATCAAAAAATCCTCTCCCAGCGAAATCATTACTTGAAACAATTGCAGACAAGAAAGCAAACAGATCAAGCGATGCTGGAAGTTTTAACAGAGCAGTTGATTGATGCGGCAGCAAAAGTTGTCAAAAGACGACTGACTTTTACGAAACAGCTTGAGAAATGGGCGCAGCCGCTGCATTTTGGGATTTCTAGAGAGCTGGAAACGCTCACGCTCCAATACCAGACGGCAATAGAGGTATCAGAAGCGTCAGACTTGTCGAAAATAAAGAATAGCTATGAAGAATCGTTTCAGAAACTAAGAGACAGAGAAATAGACCGAGGAGTGACACTGTGGGGGCCTCACAGAGATGACTTGCTTTTCTTTGTGAATGGTCGGGATGTTCAGACATATGGCTCTCAAGGGCAACAAAGAACAACAGCTCTTTCACTAAAGCTGGCAGAAATTGATCTGATACATGAAGAAATCGGAGAATATCCCATTCTTCTGCTTGATGATGTTTTATCTGAACTTGATGATTACAGACAGTCTCATTTGCTCCATACCATTCAGGGACGTGTACAGACCTTCGTCACCACAACAAGTGTTGAAGGCATCGATCACGCCACCTTGAAAGAAGCGGAAATTTTCAGAGTAGCCAGTGGAAAAGTAATTGACTGATAAATGAGGTGTGGGTCTTGTATATTCATTTAGGTGATGATTGTGTTGTTTCTACACGAGAGATTGTCGCAATTGTTGATTACAAAATGAGGTCGTCTACTGTTGTAGAAGAGTTTCTTCAAAAACAAGAGAAACAAATCATTTCGTTATCACAAGGGACACCCAAATCCATCGTCGTCACAACTAAATCTGTTTATTACTCTCCTCTTTCCTCAAGCACGCTCAAAAAACGTGCTTCATTTGTGATTGAAATTGAAGTCTAAAAGCTCAATTCATATAAATATATCGTTTAAGAAAAGTGTAGGTGAATGTACGTGGCAATGGAACAGCAACATAATAGTTATGATGAAAATCAGATACAGGTGCTTGAAGGACTAGAAGCTGTTAGAAAACGTCCAGGAATGTACATTGGGTCAACCAGTGCAAAAGGACTTCACCATCTTGTATGGGAAATTGTCGACAACAGTATTGATGAGGCTTTAGCTGGATATTGCACAGATATTACAGTGCAAATTGAAAAGGATAATAGCATTACAGTGAAAGATAATGGTCGCGGAATTCCTGTTGGGATTCATGAAAAAATGGGACGTCCTGCTGTAGAGGTTATTATGACTGTGCTTCACGCTGGCGGTAAATTTGACGGCAGCGGTTATAAAGTATCTGGCGGTTTGCATGGCGTAGGGGCATCTGTTGTTAATGCGTTATCTACGACCTTAGACGTGACTGTATATCGTGATGGGAAAATTCATTATCAACAATTCAAACGCGGTGTTCCAGTTGGAGATTTAGAGATCATTGGTGAAACAGATGTTACAGGGACAACCACTCATTTTGTGCCAGATTCAGAAATCTTTACTGAAACCATTGAATTCGATTACGACACACTCGCTAACCGTGTACGTGAGTTAGCTTTCTTAACAAAAGGTGTAAACATCATTATTGAAGACTTGCGCGAAGGTAAAGAACGACGAAATGAATACTGCTACGAAGGCGGTATTAAGAGCTATGTAGAACATTTAAATCGCTCAAAAGAAGTCGTCCATGAAGAACCTGTTTACATCGAAGGTGAAAAAGACGGAATCACGGTTGAAGTGGCATTACAATATAACGATTCCTATACAAGCAACATCTATTCCTTCGCCAACAATATCAACACGTATGAAGGCGGAACACACGAAGCAGGCTTTAAAACAGGTCTGACGCGTGTGATCAATGATTATGCTCGTAAAAATGGCGTATTCAAAGATGGAGACTCGAATTTGAGCGGTGAAGATGTACGAGAAGGCTTAACAGCCATTATCTCTATCAAACATCCAGATCCTCAATTTGAAGGACAAACGAAGACAAAGCTCGGTAACTCAGAAGCAAGAACCATTACCGACTCCCTTTTCTCTGAAGCACTTGAGAAATTCCTCTTAGAGAACCCTGATGCTGCAAAGAAAATTGTGGAGAAAGGCGTGATGGCAGCTCGTGCAAGAATGGCAGCCAAAAAAGCGCGTGAGCTGACAAGACGTAAAAGTGCACTGGAAGTCTCCAGCTTGCCTGGGAAACTGGCAGACTGTTCTTCCAAAGATCCTTCCATCTCTGAGCTTTATATCGTAGAGGGAGATTCTGCGGGCGGATCTGCTAAGCAAGGTCGTGATCGACATTTCCAAGCGATTTTACCGTTAAGAGGTAAGATCCTAAACGTTGAAAAAGCACGACTAGATAAAATTTTATCTAACAACGAGGTTCGTTCAATGATTACAGCGTTAGGGACTGGAATTGGAGAAGACTTCACTTTAGAGAAAGCACGTTATCACAAAATTGTGATCATGACTGATGCTGATGTTGATGGAGCGCATATTCGGACACTGCTCCTAACATTCTTCTATCGCTACATGCGTGAAATCATTGAAAACGGTTATGTGTATATTGCACAGCCGCCTTTATATAAAGTGCAGCAAGGAAAGCGTGTTGAATACGTGTATAACGATAAGCAGCTTGATGAACTGTTAAAAACACTGCCTCAAACACCGAAACCTGGACTTCAGCGTTATAAAGGTCTTGGAGAGATGAATGCTACTCAGCTTTGGGAAACAACAATGGACCCTGATTCGAGAACACTTCTTCAAGTGACACTTGAGGATGCGATCGATGCTGATGAGACTTTTGAAATGTTAATGGGAGATAAAGTGGAGCCGAGACGTAACTTTATCGAAGAAAATGCACAATACGTAAAAAATCTTGATATTTAGATAGGTAACCCCCCTTGAGAGCAACCTTATTTCTTGTTTGGAATAAGGTTGTTTTTCAAGAAACAGGGGCGTGAAACGAATGTCCTGGTTTTCTGCGTTTCGTTGATTTTCTAGTAAATAAATGTGTATAAAGGCAAGATTATTGATATAATGGAGAATAGTCTTGTGAAGATAAATACATATTTTACTCCCACATAATTTATTTCATGTGATACGTAAAGGGAGGTTCTTATAGTGAGTGAACAACATACACCAAATGTACGCGAAGTGAATATTAGCCATGAAATGCGTACGTCCTTTTTAGATTATGCAATGAGTGTTATTGTTTCGCGTGCATTACCAGATGTGCGAGACGGATTGAAGCCCGTGCATCGAAGAATTTTGTATGCGATGAATGACCTAGGTATGACAAGTGATAAACCATTTAAGAAATCTGCACGTATCGTTGGGGAAGTTATCGGTAAGTACCACCCTCACGGTGATAGCGCTGTATATGAAGCGATGGTTCGGATGGCGCAAGATTTCAACTATCGTAATATGCTGGTTGAAGGGCATGGGAACTTTGGTTCTGTCGATGGAGACGGCGCAGCAGCGATGCGTTATACCGAGGCACGTCTTTCTAAAATTTCGATGGAGATCCTGCGTGATATCACAAAGGACACCATTGATTATCAAGATAACTACGATGGCAGTGAAAGAGAGCCAGTCGTTATGCCTGCTAGGTTCCCGAACTTATTAGTGAACGGGGCAACAGGAATCGCTGTAGGGATGGCAACGAATATCCCGCCTCACCAACTAGGTGAAGTAATTGATGGGGTATTGGCAATTAGTCAAAATCCTGAAATGACGACACAGGAACTAATGGACATCATTCCAGGTCCAGACTTCCCAACTGCGGGACAAATCATTGGCCGAAGCGGTATTCGTAAAGCGTATGAAACAGGACGCGGCTCTATTACATTACGCGCAAAGTCAAACATCGAAGAAACATCTAGTGGTAAGCAGCGCATTGTCATCAACGAGATTCCTTACCAGGTTAACAAAGCTCGTTTGATCGAAAAAATCGCTGATCTTGTCCGTGATAAAAAAATTGATGGCATTACAGATCTTCGTGATGAATCTGACCGTAATGGAATGAGAATTGTCATTGAACTGCGAAGAGACGCAAACGTCCATGTTCTATTAAACAATCTTTATAAACAAACGACACTTCAAACGTCCTTCGGTATTAACTTGCTTGCACTTGTGGATGGACAGCCGAAAGTGTTGTCTCTCAAACAATGTCTTGAATATTACCTTGAGCATCAGAAAGTGATCATTCGTCGAAGAACGGCGTATGAATTGCGTAAAGCGGAAGCAAGAGCTCATATTTTAGAAGGCTTAAGAATTGCGCTTGATCACTTAGATGAGGTCATTGCTTTAATTAGAGGCTCTCAAACTGCTGAAATTGCAAGAAATGGTTTGATGGAAAACTATAGCTTGTCTGAAAAACAAGCACAGGCCATTCTCGATATGCGACTCCAGCGTTTGACTGGTTTAGAAAGAGAGAAAATAGAAGATGAATACAAAGGGCTTGTTGAATTGATTGCTGAATTGAAAGCCATTCTAGCAGACAATGAGAAAGTTCTAGAAATCATTAGAGAAGAATTAACAGAAATCAAAGAACGCTTCAATGATACGCGCCGCACAGAAATTGTGACAGCGGGTATAGAAACAATCGAAGACGAAGATTTGATTCCTGTTGAAAATATTGTGATCACACTGACTCATAATGGTTATATTAAGCGCCTGCCTGCATCAACATACCGCAGTCAAAAAAGAGGCGGTAAAGGTGTACAAGGAATGGGAACCAACGAAGATGATTTCGTTGAACAGCTGATCTCAACATCTACGCACGATACGATTCTCTTCTTCTCTAATAAAGGGAAGGTGTATCGAGCGAAGGGCTATGAGATCCCTGAATTCGGACGAACAGCGAAAGGGATTCCGATTATTAACCTTCTTGAAGTAGAAAAAGGAGAGTGGATTAACGCCATTATTCCAGTCAGCGAATTTGATGAAGATTCGTATCTCTTCTTTACAACAAGACACGGTGTATCAAAACGAACGTCATTGTCTCACTTTGCAAACATCCGTAACAACGGTTTGATTGCACTCAGCCTGCGTGATGAAGATGAACTGATGGCAGTTCGTTTAACCAATGGTGAAAAACAAATCATCATCGGAACGAAAAAAGGAATGCTCATTCGTTTCGACGAGACAGATGTTCGTGAAATGGGACGTACAGCAGCTGGAGTTAAAGGGATTACACTTTCTGAGGATGACATCGTCGTTGGAATGGAAATCCTTGAGCCAGATGCAAACGTATTGATCGTAACTGAAAAAGGTTATGGTAAATTAACGCCTGAAAAAGAATATCGTGTCCAAAGCCGTGGTGGTAAAGGTCTGAAAACGTGCAAAATCACTGACAACAATGGTCCGCTTGTTGCAGTGAAGGCGACTAACGCTGAAGCTGAAGAAGACTTGATGATTATTACAGGCAGTGGTGTCATCATCCGTATGGCCGTTTCAGATATCTCCACAACAGGCCGAGTCACTCAAGGTGTCCGCCTGATCCGTCTAGGTGATGATGAACATGTCGCTACAGTGGCGTTAGTAGAACAATCACCAGAAGACGATGAAGAGAATAGTGAAGAAAACGTAGAAAATGTAGAGTCAGATCAAGAGCAATCAGAGTAAAAATAAAGCCGGTTTTTCACCGGCTTTATTTTTTTTGAAATTTATAATGCTTTTTTCATAGATATGTGTTATCCTTTCAAAGGAGCAAAAAGAGGCTCTATTTTTTATCTCTTTTACAACAAAACTTCTTAAAAAAATAAAATGTTTTTCAAGAAAAACCTTGACTATTGATAGAGATATATGATATATTTAAGTGGTCGCTTTGAGAGAGTGGCAAACAAGTTCTTTGAAAACTAAACAAGACAAAACGTACCTGTTAATTCGAGTTTTTATAAAAAAATCCTATGATACATCATAGGTAGTCAGTCAAACTGGCGAGGCAGGAAATGATCACATGCTAAGTTCGCTACATCGTGTAGCAACGCATGTGTGATATGCATCCTGCATACCTCGGAGAGTTTGATCCTGGCTCAGGACGAACGCTGGCGGCGTGCCTAATACATGCAAGTCGAGCGGACAGAAGGGAGCTTGCTCCCGGATGTTAGCGGCGGACGGGTGAGTAACACGTGGGTAACCTGCCTGTAAGACTGGGATAACTCCGGGAAACCGGAGCTAATACCGGATAGTTCCTTGAACCGCATGGTTCAAGGATGAAAGACGGTTTCGGCTGTCACTTACAGATGGACCCGCGGCGCATTAGCTAGTTGGTGAGGTAACGGCTCACCAAGGCGACGATGCGTAGCCGACCTGAGAGGGTGATCGGCCACACTGGGACTGAGACACGGCCCAGACTCCTACGGGAGGCAGCAGTAGGGAATCTTCCGCAATGGACGAAAGTCTGACGGAGCAACGCCGCGTGAGTGATGAAGGTTTTCGGATCGTAAAGCTCTGTTGTTAGGGAAGAACAAGTGCAAGAGTAACTGCTTGCACCTTGACGGTACCTAACCAGAAAGCCACGGCTAACTACGTGCCAGCAGCCGCGGTAATACGTAGGTGGCAAGCGTTGTCCGGAATTATTGGGCGTAAAGGGCTCGCAGGCGGTTTCTTAAGTCTGATGTGAAAGCCCCCGGCTCAACCGGGGAGGGTCATTGGAAACTGGGAAACTTGAGTGCAGAAGAGGAGAGTGGAATTCCACGTGTAGCGGTGAAATGCGTAGAGATGTGGAGGAACACCAGTGGCGAAGGCGACTCTCTGGTCTGTAACTGACGCTGAGGAGCGAAAGCGTGGGGAGCGAACAGGATTAGATACCCTGGTAGTCCACGCCGTAAACGATGAGTGCTAAGTGTTAGGGGGTTTCCGCCCCTTAGTGCTGCAGCTAACGCATTAAGCACTCCGCCTGGGGAGTACGGTCGCAAGACTGAAACTCAAAGGAATTGACGGGGGCCCGCACAAGCGGTGGAGCATGTGGTTTAATTCGAAGCAACGCGAAGAACCTTACCAGGTCTTGACATCCTCTGACAACCCTAGAGATAGGGCTTTCCCTTCGGGGACAGAGTGACAGGTGGTGCATGGTTGTCGTCAGCTCGTGTCGTGAGATGTTGGGTTAAGTCCCGCAACGAGCGCAACCCTTGATCTTAGTTGCCAGCATTTAGTTGGGCACTCTAAGGTGACTGCCGGTGACAAACCGGAGGAAGGTGGGGATGACGTCAAATCATCATGCCCCTTATGACCTGGGCTACACACGTGCTACAATGGACAGAACAAAGGGCTGCGAGACCGCAAGGTTTAGCCAATCCCACAAATCTGTTCTCAGTTCGGATCGCAGTCTGCAACTCGACTGCGTGAAGCTGGAATCGCTAGTAATCGCGGATCAGCATGCCGCGGTGAATACGTTCCCGGGCCTTGTACACACCGCCCGTCACACCACGAGAGTTTGTAACACCCGAAGTCGGTGAGGTAACCTTTATGGAGCCAGCCGCCGAAGGTGGGACAGATGATTGGGGTGAAGTCGTAACAAGGTAGCCGTATCGGAAGGTGCGGCTGGATCACCTCCTTTCTAAGGATATATGGAGCAGCGTACGTTTTTCGTCTTGTTTAGTTTTGAAGGAACTTGCAAAAGATCCTACAACATCATATCTTCGATATGAAAGATGGGCCTGTAGCTCAGCTGGTTAGAGCGCACGCCTGATAAGCGTGAGGTCGGTGGTTCGAGTCCACTCAGGCCCACCATCTTCTATTAAATCGGGGCCTTAGCTCAGCTGGGAGAGCGCCTGCCTTGCACGCAGGAGGTCAGCGGTTCGATCCCGCTAGGCTCCACCAACGTGTTCTTTGAAAACTAGATAACAATAAGTAATACATTCACATTGAATGCAATGCAAAGTTCATCACACATAGTGATTCTTTCTAAAGTAAGAAATGGTTAAGTTAGAAAGGGCGCACGGTGGATGCCTTGGCACTAGGAGCCGATGAAGGACGGGACGAACACCGATATGCTTCGGGGAGCTGTAAGCAAGCTTTGATCCGGAGATTTCCGAATGGGGAAACCCACTGCTCGTAATGGAGTAGTATCCATACTTGAATACATAGAGTATGAGAAGGCATACCCGGGGAACTGAAACATCTAAGTACCCGGAGGAAGAGAAAGCAAATGCGATTCCCTGAGTAGCGGCGAGCGAAACGGGAACAGCCCAAACCAAGAGGCTTGCCTCTTGGGGTTGTAGGACACTCTATACGGAGTTACAAAGGAACGATATAAGCGAAGAGGTCTGGAAAGGCCCGCCAAAGAAGGTAACAGCCCTGTAACTGAAATGTTGTTCTCTCCAGAGTGGATCCTGAGTACGGCGGAACACGTGAAATTCCGTCGGAATCCGGGAGGACCATCTCCCAAGGCTAAATACTCCCTAGTGACCGATAGTGAACCAGTACCGTGAGGGAAAGGTGAAAAGCACCCCGGAAGGGGAGTGAAATAGATCCTGAAACCGTGTGCCTACAAGTAGTCAGAGCCCGTTAACGGGTGATGGCGTGCCTTTTGTAGAATGAACCGGCGAGTTACGATCCCGTGCAAGGTTAAGCAGAAGATGCGGAGCCGCAGCGAAAGCGAGTCTGAATAGGGCGCATGAGTACGTGGTCGTAGACCCGAAACCAGGTGATCTACCCATGTCCAGGGTGAAGTTCAGGTAACACTGAATGGAGGCCCGAACCCACGCACGTTGAAAAGTGCGGGGATGAGGTGTGGGTAGGGGTGAAATGCCAATCGAACCTGGAGATAGCTGGTTCTCTCCGAAATAGCTTTAGGGCTAGCCTCAAGGTAAGAGTCTCGGAGGTAGAGCACTGATTGGACTAGGGGCCCCTACCGGGTTACCGAATTCAGTCAAACTCCGAATGCCGATGACTTATCCTTGGGAGTCAGACTGCGAGTGATAAGATCCGTAGTCGAAAGGGAAACAGCCCAGACCGCCAGCTAAGGTCCCAAAGT
>NZ_JBBPAF010000001.1:15000-937500 GCF_038050255.1 Bacillus sp. FSL M8-0077
CCATTTGCTTGTTCTACCTTCACTAAAGTAGAGGGCTGTTTTTGAAACTCCAGAATATGACCCATTTCAGGTATTTTTGAAAGGAGATTGATCATCGTAAATCGCTCATCTTCAAGACCATTTAAATGAAATAAGTGCTTTAATACGTGCATACATAATCCGTTTCGCTGAATCTTTACTTCATCCTCACTAAAACGATAATGTTGCTTCTTTCTTTTTCTTGAGGTGACGCCATGAGCTAAGACAGAGGTTTGAGAAGGATAGTCGGGATCGACTGTTAGCAAACATGCCTTTAACAGCTGTGCCATTCCATAAAACAATAAAATCGGTTTTAGTTCAAGAGGAGCTGAAGCTGCTTGATCATAAAATGTATGACCATGCTTTAAAAAGTAAATAAATCGTTCACAGTTTTTATAGGCTTGCTGGTTTGCATCCTGAATGTTCCGTTTTTCGTACTGTTGAAATAGAAACTTTTGGGAAGTTTCAAGTGAGTAAAAACGTTTTAAATCCTTCCATCCTGAACTTTTCATCTTCTTCCTCAACTCTCTTTATATTTTCTAAAAATTGCAACTGTTTGTTGCTTCCTTGACATGCTGTTTCCTAGTTGATAATCTACATATAATATTTTGCCGAAAAGAGGGGGATTTACTAATGTGGGAAAGTAAATTTTCAAAAGAAGGTTTGACGTTTGACGATGTGTTGCTTGTTCCAGCAAAGTCTGAGGTGCTTCCGCGTGATGTCAATTTATCAGTTGAGTTAACAAACACTTTAAAGTTGAACATTCCAATTATTAGTGCAGGAATGGATACTGTGACGGAATCACAAATGGCGATTGCAATGGCGCGTCAAGGTGGTCTTGGAATTATCCATAAGAACATGTCTATTGAGCAGCAAGCAGAACAAGTGGACAAAGTAAAACGTTCAGAGCGTGGCGTTATTACAAATCCATTTTTCTTAACACCGGATCATCAAGTATTCGATGCAGAACATTTAATGGGTAAATATCGTATTTCTGGTGTACCGATTGTCAATAACGAACAAGATCAAAAGCTTGTTGGGATTATTACGAACCGTGACCTTCGTTTTATTTCGGATTATTCAATGAAGATTAGCGACGTGATGACAAAAGAGGAACTTGTGACAGCTTCTGTTGGAACAACATTAGAAGAAGCTGAAAAAATCCTTCAGCAATATAAAATTGAAAAATTACCTCTTTTAGATGACGAAGGAACTTTAAAAGGCCTCATCACCATCAAAGATATTGAAAAAGTGATTGAATTCCCTAACTCCTCTAAAGATGCACATGGCCGTTTAATTGTAGGTGCCGCTGTAGGTGTCACTGGCGATACAATGACTCGTGTGAAAAAATTAGTAGAAGCCAATGTTGATGTGATCGTTATTGATACAGCACACGGTCATTCTCAAGGTGTTCTAGACACTGTATCGAAAATCCGTGAAACATATCCTTCTCTTAACATCATTGCTGGTAATGTTGCAACAGCTGAAGCAACAAAAGCATTGTTTGAAGCTGGAGCAGATATTGTAAAAGTGGGAATTGGACCAGGATCGATTTGTACAACACGTGTTGTTGCAGGAGTCGGTGTACCACAAATCACAGCGATTTATGATTGTGCAACAGAAGCAAGAAAACATGGTAAATCTATTATTGCAGATGGTGGAATTAAATATTCAGGTGATATCGTGAAAGCATTGGCTTCTGGTGGACATGCTGTTATGCTTGGAAGCCTTCTTGCTGGTACATCTGAAAGCCCAGGAGAAACAGAAATTTTCCAAGGTAGACGTTTCAAAGTATATCGTGGTATGGGTTCTGTTGCTGCAATGGAAAAAGGAAGTAAAGATCGTTACTTCCAAGAAGATAATAAAAAATTCGTTCCAGAAGGTATCGAAGGACGTACACCGTATAAAGGACCAGTTGTTGATACTATTTACCAACTTGTTGGCGGTATTCGCTCTGGTATGGGCTACTGTGGAACACAGGACTTACGTACTCTTAGAGAAGAAGCACAATTCATTCGCATGACAGGTGCAGGTCTTCGTGAGAGTCATCCACATGATGTACAAATTACAAAAGAATCACCAAACTACACAATTTCTTGATATATTGTGACAATCAAATTACATTTGACAGGGTCTATGACTCTGTCTATTTTTTTTGTCTTTATTGTGATAAAATTTATACTGTTGTGTCGAAATAAGCCCTTGTGGATTAAATATATATGAAAAACGTCGAAAAAAGATGAATACGGAGGTATGACGATTGAACAGCAAGATGTTGAAACAGCTTATGGTCTCTATCCTTGCATTGGCATTGATTGTTACTGCATTTACCCCAATGTCCAAAGCAAAAGCGGCTGAAGATCCATTCAATGTGAATGCGAAAGCAGCCATCCTTATTGAAGCTTCTACAGGTAAAATTCTTTATAGTAAAAATGCAGAACAAAGACTGCCTATTGCTAGTATGGCAAAGATGATGACAGAGTATCTATTACTAGAGGCTATTGCTGAAGGCAAAGTGAAATGGGATCAAACATATACGCCAGATGATTATGTGTACGAAATTTCCCAAGACCGCAGTTTATCCAATGTTCCATTGAGAAAAGATGGTTCGTATACTGTCAAAGAACTTTATCAAGCAACGGCTATTTATTCAGCAAATGCAGCAGCAATTGGTCTAGCAGAGGTAATCGCTGGATCAGAATCAAAGTTTGTTGAAAAAATGAACGCAAAAGCAAAAGAACTTGGCTTAACCAATTACAAATTCGTGAATGCAACTGGATTAGAAAATAAAGACTTACATGGCAAACAGCCAAAAGGTACGGGACCTGATGAAGAAAGTGAAGTATCCGCAAAGGATATGGCTTTGCTTGCACAGCATCTCATCAAAGATCATCCAGAAATTCTTGAAACAGCAAGCATCGCGAAAACAAAGTTCAGAGAAGGCACAGATGATGAAATGGACATGCCAAACTGGAACTTTATGCTTAAAGGACTTGTGAAAGAATATGAAGGCGTAGACGGTCTGAAAACGGGCTCTACTGATTCAGCTGGTTCTAGTTTCACAGGTACAGCAAAACGCGGTGACATGCGTGTAATCGCAGTTATCCTTAATGCTAAAGGGAATCTTCATACAGCTCGTTTCGATGTGGCGAAAAAATTGTTCGATTATGCCTTTAAAAACTTCACGATGAAAGAAATGTACAAAAAAGGCCAACAGATCAAGGGAAATGAAAACATCGAAGTCGATAAAGGGAAAGATAAAGAAGTACCCGTCGTGACGAAAGAAGCTTTCTCTGTACCGGTTAAAAATGGTGACGAGAAGAGCTATAAAGCGAAAGTAAATATTGATAAAAAGAACCTAGAAGCTCCTATTAAAAAAGGAACGAAGGTTGGCATGCTGACGACTTCTTATTCTGGTGATGAGAAGGACTACGGCTATTTGAGTAAAGACCAATCAGGTGTTGAGCTTGTGACGAAAACAGGTGATGAAAAAGCAAACTGGTTCATCCTTGCAATGCGTGGTGTAGGTGGATTCTTCGCTGGCATTTGGGGCGGAATCGTTGACACAGTAAAAGGTTGGTTCTAATAAAAAAACTGCTCTCTATATGTGAGAGCAGTCAGCGTGAAGAGAAAGTGAGGGTTTTTAAGACAAGATGTCCACAAAACCCTCATTTTTGTCTTTTGAACTGTTCAAGAAACGATATATGGTGTTTTTCATTTGGAGTTTATTCAATATACGGTGTATTTAAAATTTCAAAAAACTGTCGAGGTTTTCTCGACAGCCTGACTGCTCTCTATATGTGAGAGCAGTTTTTTTATCGTTAAAAGAAAAGAGATTGTTTGTGGTTTTGAGGTGTAGACAAGGCCTGCTGAAAAATACCACATAACTTTTCCATCCCTTCTGTCAGTGCCTTTTCATTCACATAAGAAAAACTGAGACGTATATAATTCTGCTTCGGCTCCCCAGGATAGCAGACAGACCCAGGCAGGAAGGTGATTTGCTGCTTCCGTGCCTCATGTAATAGGGCACGTGTATCGACCCAGGAAGGAAAGCTAAGCCATAAATTGAGCCCGCCCTGTGGGATTTGCCACGTGACGTCCTTTGGTGCATGCTTTGTCAACACATCCATCATCAAATCGCGTCTCACCTTCAAGGCAGTTCTTAATTTTTTCGTATGATCGATCATCTTCTTGGATGTGAGAAACGGTAAGATCGCCTTTTGGGTGAGAAGTGGGCTCCCTAAATCATTATTGGCCTTTGCTGCTAATAAACGGTTAAATATAGAGCCTGACGCTGTAATAATTCCTATTCTGCATCCTGGAGCCAGTGTCTTGCTTAATCCTCGTAAATAAATGACGTGTCCATCGTGATCAAGGCTTTTAATAGGTGCCGGCGGTTTCTTTTCAAAATAAAGCTCACGATAAGGATCATCTTCTACAATGAGACAATCAATGCTTTGTGCCAGTAAAAGCAGCTGTTTTCTTCGTTTCAACGACATACTGGCGCCTGTAGGACTGTGAAAAGTAGGAATGGTATAGATGAGCTTTGGTTTATATTTATCACAAATGCTTTGAAGCTGTTTCATGTTCATTCCTTCATGATCGACAGGAACCGTAATAATTCGTGCTCCTCTCCCCATAAAGACATCAATTGCGCCTGGATAGGTGGGTGCCTCCATGACAACTACATCATCCGGCCCGATAAATGTACGTGCCACTAAATCAAGTCCTTGCTGAGAACCGCTTGTGACAAGAATATTTTCAGGAGTAGAAGGGACATCTAATTTTTCTAGAAAAGATTGAATGACTTGACGAAGCTGAAGGTCACCTTGTATTTCTCCGTATTTTGACATGATTTGAGGATGCCTGGCTAGGACATGCTGCATTTCTTTTTCTAAATACCGGTTAGGTAAAAGACCAGGATCAATCATAGAGGAAGAAAGATTAATGGCTTCTTCTACATAGTGATACTGAGCGAATTGAGACCTTGGTAAATAATCTGGGATCGATAATTGCCAATCGAAAGAAGTAGATGATTGAACTGGGATGTCAGTTTGCTCATGCTGCTCATTCACAAACGTACCTTTTCCTTGTACAGTCGTTAAAAATCCGTCGTCCTTAAGCCGTGTATAGGCTTTTGCTGCTGTGACAAGACTCACATTGAGCTGTTTCGCTAGATCACGTACAGTCGGCAGCTTATCGCCTTGCTGAAGCAGACCTGATTGAATGTGATCAACGATGGAGAAGTAAATCTGATTCGAAAGAGATGTATCTGAATGTCGATGGATATCAATATGCATGAGAATCCTCCAATGAGCGTGAAATTGTTATACATGGTTTCAGATTGTTATAGTTACATTATAACATGTCAAATACTCTTAAAAGAGGTAATGATGCTTTTTTCACTATAAAATCTTGATGTATAAGGGTTTATCCTTTTTTGTGAGCTAATTGAATTGTTATACTATTCTCTTTATTGTTATACTCTATCGCTTGTATGATAAAGGTGTTGAATCAATCGAATAGACAAATGGGAGGAAACAATTGTGAGCAATAAGGGAACTGAACGAGTAAAACGTGGAATGGCAGAAATGCAAAAAGGTGGCGTCATTATGGATGTCGTCAATGCTGAGCAGGCAAAAATCGCAGAAGAAGCAGGCGCAGTGGCAGTGATGGCACTAGAACGAGTACCAGCTGATATCCGTGCAGCAGGCGGTGTTGCCCGTATGGCAGATCCAAGAATCGTAGAAGAAGTACAAAATGCAGTAACGATTCCAGTCATGGCAAAAGCACGTATCGGCCACATCGTGGAAGCTCGTGTTCTTGAAGCACTTGGTGTTGATTATATTGATGAGAGTGAAGTGCTGACGCCCGCAGATGAGGAATTCCATTTAAATAAAAATGAATACACGGTACCTTTCGTATGTGGCTGTCGTGATCTAGGTGAGGCGACTCGCCGTATTGCAGAAGGCGCTTCAATGCTACGGACAAAAGGTGAGCCTGGTACAGGAAACATTGTAGAAGCTGTCCGTCATATGAGAAAGGTCAATGCTCAAATTCGTAAAGTGGCGGCAATGAGTGAAGATGAATTGATGACAGAAGCCAAAAATTTAGGCGCACCTTATGAATTATTGGTTCAAATTAAAAAAGAAGGAAAATTGCCAGTTGTAAATTTTGCAGCTGGAGGTGTTGCGACACCAGCAGATGCAGCATTAATGATGCAGCTTGGAGCAGATGGTGTATTTGTCGGCTCTGGTATCTTCAAATCAGACAATCCAGCTAAATTTGCAAAAGCGATTGTAGAAGCAACGACTCATTTCACAGATTACCGTCTGATTGCAGAGCTTTCTAAAGAGCTTGGAACAGCGATGAAAGGAATTGAAATTTCAAATCTACTGCCAGAAGAGCGTATGCAAGAGCGTGGCTGGTAATTAAGGGAGCGCGACGAACATGCTAACAATTGGTGTACTAGGGCTTCAAGGAGCGGTGAGAGAGCATATTCAATCCATTGAAGCGTGTGGCGCAGCGGGAAAGATCATCAAGCGGGTAGAGGAGTTAGAAATTGTTGACGGTCTCATTATCCCTGGTGGTGAAAGTACGACAATGAGAAGACTCATGGATACGTACCAATTCATTGAACCGATTAAAGCGTTCGCTGCTCAAGGTAAACCGATATTTGGGACTTGTGCCGGTTTGATTATGCTGGCAAAGCATATAGAAGATCGAGAAGATGCTCATCTTGGCCTGTTAAATGTATCTGTTGCACGTAATTCGTTTGGCAGACAGGTAGACAGCTTTGAAGCAGATGTAGAAGTGAAAGGACTGGATGCGCCGTTTACAGGAGTGTTCATCCGTGCGCCTCATATCATCAGCGCAGATGAGAGCGTAGAGGTCATGGCTGAGTATGACGGCAGGATTGTGATGGCGAAAGAAAACAATATCTTAGGTTGTTCTTTTCATCCAGAGCTGACAGATGACCACCGGTTAACACAGCTGTTTGTTGAGATGGTGGAGTCCTATAAAACGAAGCTCGCTGTATAAAACGGTTGAAAAGAGATAAAACTTATAGTACATTAAAATCACAATCAAAGATCGAAAAAGCGTTGACGGGAAATAGTAAGAAGCCCCTCTTTCTCAGAGAGCCGATGGTTGGTGAGAATCGGTGAAAGATGCATTCTGAATCCATCCTTGAGCGAAATGCTGAAACAAGAAGTAAGCATTTACGGTGATGCCGTTACAGAGGAAAGAGGAAAGCATGCTTTTGGCGTGTTTTCAATCAGGGTGGCAACGCGAGAGCTCTCGTCCCTTTCATGGGATGAGGGCTCTTTTTATTTTTCGATAAAAAAGGAGTGTTACACATGCTGGATATTAAACAACTGCGCACGGATTTTGATCAAATCAAAGAAAAATTAGCCCATCGAGGCGAAGATTTAGCGGATTTTGATAAGTTTGGTGAGCTGGATCAAAAAAGAAGAGAGTTAATCGGCAAAACAGAAGTATTAAAGAGCCGAAGAAATGAAGTATCACAGCAAGTGGCTGTTCTAAAAAGAGAAAAGAAAGACGCCGATCACATTATTCAAGAAATGCGTGAGGTAGGCGATGAGATTAAGAAGTTGGATGATGAATTAAGAACAGTAGAGGAAAGCCTGCAAACCATCCTGTTCTCAATTCCAAACATCCCTCATGATTCTGTACCAGTCGGTGAGACAGAAGATGACAACATTGAAGTGAGAAAATGGGGCGAACAGCCAGGCTTCTCATTTGAACCTAAGCCGCATTGGGATGTAGCGGATGAGCTGAAGATTTTGGATTTTGAACGTGCAGGAAAAGTGACAGGAAGCCGTTTTGTTTTTTATAAAGGGCTAGGCGCACGGTTAGAGCGTGCACTTTATAACTTTATGCTGGATTTACACGTAGATGAATTTGGTTTTACTGAAGTACTACCACCTTATATGGTCAACAGAGCAAGCATGACAGGAACTGGACAGCTTCCAAAGTTTGAAGAGGATGCTTTTAAAATTCGAGAAGAAGATTATTTCCTCATTCCAACGGCTGAAGTGCCAATTACGAACATGCACCGTGACGAAATTCTTGAAGGAGAGCAGCTGCCAATCAATTATGCAGCATTTAGTGCTTGCTTTAGATCAGAAGCTGGTTCTGCTGGCAGAGATACGCGCGGACTCATCCGTCAGCACCAATTTAACAAAGTAGAGCTTGTGAAATTTGTCAGACCAGAAGATTCTTATGAAGAATTAGAGAAACTAACAAACCAAGCAGAAAAAGTTCTTCAGTTATTGAACCTGCCATACCGTGTCATGAGCATGTGTACAGGAGATTTAGGCTTTACGGCTGCGAAGAAATACGATATCGAAGTATGGATTCCGAGTCAAAATACGTATCGTGAAATTTCTTCTTGCAGTAACTTTGAAGCGTTCCAAGCGAGACGAGCGAACATTCGTTTCCGCCCTGAGCCTAAAGCAAAGCCAGAACACGTCCACACATTAAATGGATCTGGTTTAGCGGTAGGAAGAACTGTTGCAGCTATTTTAGAAAACTATCAACAAGAGGATGGAACAGTGATCATTCCTGAGGTGTTACGTCCTTATATGGGAAATAAAGAAGTGATAAAATAGGATGCCGTCATGGCATCTTATTCTTTTTACCTAAACTTCTACAGCTTTTCTAAAATAAGCCGATAAAAGAACTAAAAGCATCTAGGAAAGAAGGAATAACCTTGAATAGGCTTGACTATTATGTTGAAATGGCTCAATTACTTAGAAAAGTTCTAGATGAAAGTGTCCTTTTCGGCATCACTGATACAGAGAAGGTACTTTGCTATTATCCATCGACCACAGTAGATTTTGGCATTAAAGTAGGGGACGCTTTAAACCCAGAGGACCAAAACGTGGCGACGACATTAAGAGGACAAGAATATGATGGGCATTTGCCAGAGTCTTTATATGGTTATGAAATTGCTGTAAAAGGTTATCCGATTTTTGATGAAGATAGAAAAGTGATTGGCTCTTTTTTAGTGGCTTTTTCACATCATCGTGAGAAGCAATTAAGCGGCTATATGGAACATATCAATAAAGTAGCGAAAGAGTTACAAGGTGGAATTGAGCAAATTGCTGCCCATTCACAGGAGCTTGCTGCGACAAGCTTAGAAATTAGTGAGCAGGCCGGAAGAGCAGAAGAGAAATCCGCAAACATTGAAGAAGTCGTCAAAACCATTGGTGGTATCGCGAGACAAACAAACCTGCTAGGACTCAATGCTGCAATTGAAGCGGCAAGAGCAGGTGAAAATGGAAAAGGCTTTGCTGTTGTTGCAGACGAAGTACGTAAGTTATCAGATGGATCAAAGGAAGCAGCTGAAACCATTAATGCATTTTTAAAAGAAATCCAGGACAGCATTGGCACTTTATCTGAAAACATCTCACAAATCAGCAGTTCAACGAACGAACAAGCTAAACAAGTGACAGACTTTACAAAGATTATCGAATCATTAAATGATTTTAAAGAAGAGATGAATCTTTTTATTGAAGACATTAGACAGGATACGAATTAAATGAAGAGTAGCCGATAATCGGCTACTTCAGCGTGTAGACAAACCCTCGCATTCTTTGTCAGTCCTGCGTGCTGGTGCTCACGAATGTCGAATTCGCTCCGCGCTAGTACTCGTCCTTTCTAGACTGCAAAGGTTTTCTATCACGCTGAAAAGAAGACAAAAGGCTAAAATAAAGTTCATTTTAGCCTTTTCAGCTTGTAGACAAAGTCTACAGGCTTTTTTGTATAATAAGGGTAATAACACTAATCTGTGGGGGATAAATATGTTATCGAAACGTGAAGAAGAAAGACGAAATCAATTAGAAGTAGTGGCTTTAGATGAATTAGTGCCTCAAGATCATCTTGTACGAAAAATTGATCAAGCGATCGACTTTGATTTCGTTTATGATCTTGTCAAAGATCATTATAGTTCTGACAATGGTAGACCAAGTGTTGATCCCGTTGTTCTCATTAAGATGGTCTTAATTCAATATCTATTTGGCATTCGCTCTATGCGGCAAACCATTAAAGAAATTGAAACCAACGTGGCTTATCGTTGGTTTATTGGATATGGATTTTCTGAGAAAATCCCGCACTTTTCTACCTTCGGTAAAAACTACGTGAGACGCTTCCATGATACAGATTTATTCGAACAAATTTTTTACCGAATCTTAAGAGAAGCGATGAAAAAAGGACTCGTTGACCCTTCTATTGCCTTCATTGACTCCACTCATGTAAAAGCGAATGCCAATAAGAAAAAACTTGAAAAGAAAATTGTTCGAGTAGAGACGAGAAGTTATCAAAATCAGCTTCATGAGGAGATCAATATTGACCGTGAAGAACATGGAAAAAAGCCTTTACCCCTACAGAATAAAGAAGAGACAAAAGAAATCAAGGTAAGTACGACTGATCCAGAGAGTGGCTACTATGTGAAGGATGAGCGAGAAAAATCATTTGCCTATTCATTTCATACGGCTTGTGATTCTAAAGGATTTTTATTTTAGGATCACTGGTCACTGGTGGAAATGTTCATGATAGTCGTATGTTGGATTCACTCGTATTAAAGGTGACAGAAAAAGTCGGAAAACCATTTGTAGTCGCAGTAGATGCAGGATATAAAACACCTTACATCGCTAAGTTTTTAATGGATCAAGAGATAAGACCTGTCATGCCTTACACTCGTCCAAGAACAAAAGCTGGTTATTTGAAAAAGAATGAATACGTGTATGATGCATATTTTGATTGTTACATTTGCCCCAACGGGCAAATTCTCTCTTATCGTACAACGACTAGAGAAGGCTATAAGCAATATGCGTCTGATTCAGAGGTATGTAAATCCTGCTCGTTTTTAAATAACTGTACACAAAGTCAAAATCACACCAAACAAATTCATCGGCATATTTGGCAGGACTATCTAGATGAAGCAGACCATCTGAGACTGACACAAATGAATAAAGACATTTATGCAAAACGGAAAGAAACAATAGAACGCGTTTTTGCGGATGCAAAAGAAAAGCATGGTATGCGTTGGACGAAACTTCGTGGACTCAAAAAAGTTTCAATGCAGGCGATGCTTACTTTCGCTGCCATGAATCTCAAAAAGCTAGCAAACTGGACATGGAAAGGACCATGTCCAGCCTAAGACAACAGATAAATTTTATCAAAATCAGTGAAAACCCCACTTTTACTTTAAGTAAAAGTGGGGTTTGTCTACGGTCTGAAAAGGCTAAAATAAAGTTCATTTTAGCCTTTTGTCAACAATCTGGAGCAGCCGATAATCGGCTGCTTTTTATAGGCTAAACATCATTCCAAAATCAAATGTTGAAATTTTTTTCGGAAAGATGTTGACTTAAAATAAGATGATATGATATATTAATTCTTGTCGATACGGAGGAATACCCAAGTCCGGCTGAAGGGATCGGTCTTGAAAACCGACAGGGGTGTCAAAGCCCGCGGGGGTTCGAATCCCTCTTCCTCCGCCATATTGATTTTACCTTAGTTGAATTGAAACGCATAAAAATTGGAAATTGTCAAACCGCTGCATTCAAGAAATGCAGCGGTTTTTTTATTTTGTGTTAGAGCGATTCTTTTGAATAACAGAAGCAATTTCATGAAGAATTGGATCAAGTGAGCTTTCGTCATGAAGTAAGTCATAATCTTCAATATTAATTTTAATCACAGGGCACAGGTCAAATTGTTCAATCCATTCTGTATATCGAGTGTACATTTCTTCCCAATATGCTCGATCGGTTTGAGTTTCCATCTCTCTCCCGCGCTCTTCAATACGATGTAATATATGATCTAAATCCCCATGTAAGTAAATTAGGACATCTGGGTGAGGGAAGTAAGGTGTCATCACCATCGCCTCAAATAGACTCGTATACGTTTCATAGTCTACCTCTGACATGGTACCTTTGTCTGCGTGCATTTTAGCAAAAATGCCAGTGTCCTCATAAATTGACCGATCTTGTACATAACCTCCACCAGACTCGAAGATTCGTTTCTGCTCCTTAAAACGTTCAGCTAGGAAATAGACCTGTAAATGAAAGCTCCATCTTTGAAAATCTGAGTAGAAAGGTTCTAAGTATGGATTATCATCTACTTTTTCGAGAGAAGTTTGAAATCCTAGCTTGTCCGCTATTGTTTTCGTCATGGTCGATTTCCCGACACCAACTGTCCCTGCAATTGTAATGACAGCATCCTTTGGTATTTCGATATTTTTCATAGTACTTGCTCCTTTATGTTCTGTACAATTTGCTGGTAATCTTGCTGTGAGGAAACGAAGTCTGTATGATCGCCTTCAATTGTAATGATAGGAAGCCCTGGGTCAGTTTGTTTTAAATGATCGATGGCTAACTCATAATCTTCAATCAGGGTTTTTAAATAAGCTGGATCAATGTCTTCTTCAAAAGATCGGCCTCTCATCTTTATTCTATCAAGTAAGGTGGGAAGGCTGGCTTTTATATAGATCATGGCATTTGGTTTAGGAAGATCATCTGTCAGCAAGTGATAGATCTTTTTATATTTATCCATGTGCTTTTTGGATAAGGTTCTTTCTGCAAATATCATATTTTTATAGACATGATAATCAGTGACAATCGGCTGCTGTTTTTTGATATAGTTTTCTTCAATAGATTCTAACTGTTTAAACCGATTGCATAGAAAGAACATCTCAAGCTGAAAGCTCCATTGGTCCATATCTTCATAAAATTTATCTAAGAATGGATTTTCTTCTACAATTTCTTTGACTAAAGGAAATTGAAATTCCTTTGAAAGCATTGTAGCCAAGGTTGTTTTTCCGGCTCCAATTGGGCCTTCCACTGCAATAAAAGGGGCAGGATACATAGGCGATCTCCTCTATCTATAAAGTTGTCAAACCAATGTATATTGTACCATACCCCTTCTGAGAGATAGAGCGAATGAATTACGATGTCGTTCTTTTTTCAATATTAAATTGATCTGATAACAACAACCAGTTTTGTGGGAAGGATAGACCTAATTTCCAGTAAGCAATTCCATTTAGGTTTAACTCTTTAATAAGATTAAATTTGGCTTGAATGGATCTTGCGTCTTCAAACCAAACCTCGTGTTCTTTGTTGTTAGCATCTGTATAACGGAAATAAGGTGCTTGTGCTGTTTCGTCATATAGAATGGATACATTATTCTCTCTAGCAATGGCGATCGCTTGTTGAGGGCTGACGGCTTTGGCGATAGGGCCTCCTTGAACATAAGGAAGCGTCCAATCATAACCATATAAATTCTGCCCCATCACAATTTTATTGGCAGGTATGACAGTCAGTGCATATTCAATGACTTGGCGTACGGGGCCGATTGGAGAGACGGCTTGTGCAGGCCCGCCGCTGTATCCCCACTCATAAGTCATCAGTACAACATGATCAACAATCTTACCAATTGCTTCATAGTCATGCGCCTCATACCATTTTCCTTTCTGTTCACTGCTTGTTTTAGGAGCAAGTGCCACAGAAATAGTCCAACCCTGTTGATGAAAACGAGTTGTTGCCTCTCTTAAAAATTGAAGGTAAGCTTCTTTATCGACAGGGCGTAAATATTCAAAGTCAAAATGGATTTCTTTTAGTTGATACTTTTGAGCAACGCGGACGATTTCATTTAAAAATGTCGTTTTGACAGATTGATTTGTTAAAAGGATTCGCCCGAGTTCATCACTAAATTTATCATTCTCTAGATTTGTGACTACCATGGATAAAACCGTTCTGTTTTGAGCGGCAATCTGAGGTAATTGATCTAACGGTGGTTCGCGAAGTGTGCCGTCTCTTTGCGCTTGAAAACTAAAGGCACCGAGATGGGTTAAGTATGGAGATGCCTCTCTGGCTGCTTGTTTTAAGTTTTCGCTGACTTGGTTTCCGCGTGGTTCTATATAAGCATTAGAATTAATATTTCTTTTCGGTCTTTGTGGAATATAAAGCAAAAAACGAATAGGCAATATGGCTTCAGGCCGAATCCGATTCACACGTGCCAATTCTTCTACGGAAATTTCAAATCTCCTTCCAATTTGATAAAGTGTATCATTTTGTTTGACTTCATAAAATTGACCTCTAATCGGGATGACAATTGTTTGTCCAACGACTAGTTGATTTGGTGTTTCGATGTCGTTGGTCCGAATGATTTCATTTGCCGTTGTTTTAAAACGCATGGCAATTTCATTTAATGTATCTCCTCTTTTGACAACATAAATTTGAATGGTCAACGCCCCCTTTGTTATTGCTAACAATTTATGAGGGTGATGGATAAATCATGTTTGATTTTCATCCGTGATCTCTTTAGTTGTTGTGATTTTGGCAAGAAGAACGTTCTCCATCATCGTTAAAGCGTACTCGTTGTCCCTATCATCATTTGAAGCAATACAATCTTTAGGTACAGTAAGGTTGTACTCTCGCATGTAAGCATCATTTGCAGTGAACAGGACACAGATGTTTCCGGCAATTCCAGTTAAAATAAGATCTTGCACACCTAATTCATTTAGGAGTGTCTCTAGTGCTGTTCCGTAAAAGGCAGAGTGCTTAGGTTTAATTAAGAAGTAATCATCTTTAGATGGTGCCATTTGCTCTAAAATAGGGGCACTTCTTTCGTTTTTGCATGTTTCCATAACAGCTTTGATATCAGCCTTCCAGAGTCCATAGTGGTCGTTGATATAGATAATTGGCCAATTTTTCTTGAAAGCGTGTCGTTTAAGGGCTAAAATTTTATTGGTCATTTGCTCTGTTTTTTCAGCGAGCACATGTCCCATTTCGAAATCAAAATTATTGATCATGTCAATAATAAGTAGTGCCTTTTGTTGTTTTGGCAAATCAAGACCCCCTTTAAAAGATTGTGATAATATGTTAACCTCAATATCCTTTAAAAAAACATGAAAAGAGAGCCGTGCTATGACGAAAGATGAACAGTTTATGCAAGAAGCTATTTCTGAAGCTTTGAAAGCAAAACAAATAGGAGAAGTTCCAATCGGTGCCGTCATCGTTGTTGATGATCAAATTGTAAGCCGTGCTCACAATTTAAGGGAAAGTGAACAGCGATCAATTGCTCATGCGGAATTACTTGCTATTGATGAAGCTTGTAAAATGACTGGTAGCTGGCGTTTAGAAGATGCTGTACTTTATGTTACACTCGAACCGTGCCCAATGTGTGCAGGCGCTATTGTACTTTCAAGAGTGAAAAAGGTCGTTTTTGGTGCCTATGATCCTAAAGGTGGATGTGCTGGTACTTTAATGAATTTATTGGACGATGAGCGGTTCAATCATCAGTCTGAAGTCGTTGGCGGTGTGCTTGAAAATGAGTGCGGTGAGCTGTTAAGTCAATTCTTTCGAGACCTCCGTCAGCGGAAGAAGCAGGCGAAAAGTAAATGAATGGATGTCGTTTGCAATTTTATCACTTTGAAGGTATACTTATGTCTGCGTCACTAACAATTTAATATTCATTTTGCCGTGCTAAGCGGGGAGGTAGCGGTGCCCTGTACTCGCAATCCGCTCTAGCGAGGCCGAATCCCTTCTCGAGGTTCGTTTACTTCAAGGTCTGCCTTAAATAAGTGGTGTTGACGTCTGGGTCCTGCGCAATGGGAATTCATGAACCATGTCAGGTCCGGAAGGAAGCAGCATTAAGTGAAACCTCTCATGTGCCGCAGGGTTGCCTGGGCCGAGCTAACTGTTTAAGTAACGCTTGGGGTAGCGAATCGACAGAAGGTGCACGGTAAATCAATATTAAATGTAACTCATCTAGTTTATCTAGGTGAGTTTTTTGTTGCTCTTGAAAGAATATATCAGTTGCTTTGTTTATACAAATAGCAAAAAAGCCTTTTTTGGGGTTAGGTATTTTTGGACAATCCACAAACAGAACAAATGTTCTCGTTGATCTAGCAGACATTTTCAGAAAGCAGGGAAATACGTTTTTTAATCAAGAAAAGTAAAAAGTCTTTAAAGGAAACGCCCTTTTTCGTTTATTAGAAAATAAAGGTGTACTTTTGAATTGATCGTTGCATCATGTATAATGAACATGATGATAAATGGAGGAGGGCGTATTTGTGAGTTATCAAGCTTTATACCGAGTGTTCAGACCTCAAGTTTTTGAGGATGTTGTTGGACAAGAACACATCACAAAAACGTTGCAAAATGCCCTTTTGCAGAAAAAGTTTTCTCATGCTTACTTATTTTCAGGTCCTAGAGGAACAGGTAAAACAAGTGCTGCTAAGATTTTTGCGAAGGCAGTGAACTGTGAAAAGTCACCTGTTAGTGAGCCGTGTAATGAGTGTGATGCCTGTAGAGGGATTACGACCGGTTCGATTTCAGACGTGATTGAAATAGATGCTGCCTCAAATAACGGGGTAGATGAAATTCGGGATATACGTGATAAAGTGAAATTTGCTCCTTCAGCGGTTACATATAAGGTTTATATTATAGATGAGGTACATATGCTCTCTATAGGGGCATTTAATGCACTTCTTAAAACGCTAGAGGAACCACCTGCTCATTGTATCTTTATTTTGGCTACCACAGAGCCTCATAAGATTCCTCTTACCATCATATCAAGATGTCAGAGATTTGATTTTAAACGGATCACGACAAAAGATATTGTTGGACGAATGGAGAAAATTGTAGATGCAGAAAGCCTAAATATACAAGAGGGTTCACTCGAGATTATTGCTAGTGCGGCAGATGGAGGCATGCGTGACGCACTCAGTCTCCTTGACCAAGCGATCTCATTTAGTGGTGAACAGCTCACAATTGATGATGCACTGCTCATTACAGGTGCTGTATCTCAGCATTTCATTAGTCAGCTTGCTGAAGCCATTTTTGAGCAAAATATTGCGATAGCTTTGGATACATTAAATGAATTGCTTCAACAGGGGAAAGATGCCGCTAAATTAATAGAGGATATGATCTTCTACTTTAGAGATATGCTCCTTTACAAAACAGCACCGGATCTTGAAGGTGTCCTTGAAAAAGTTAAAGTCGACGATAAGTTTGTGGCTCTTTCAGAACGTGTGGCACCTCAGTTTCTTTATGAAACGATTGAAGTGCTGAATAAAAGCCATCAGGAAATGAAATGGACAAACCATCCTAGAATTTTCTTTGAAGTAGCTGTGGTTAAGCTCTGTCAGTCAACGGCTGGTGCTGTATCATCTCCGGCTGATTCCGACCTAACAGCGTTAACGAATAAAATAGACAGGCTGGAACAGGAGCTATCTAGGCTAAAAGCTGAGGGTGTTCCAATGACTCAGTCTCAAAGTCCTCAAGAAAAAAAGGAAGCACCTCGACCTCAAACGAGTAATAAAAATGGCTATCGTGCACCTGTCGGCCGAATTCATGAGATTTTAAAAGAAGCGAAGCGGCCGGAGCTAGAAAAAATAAAAGGCAAATGGGGAGAGCTTCTTGCCCAATTAAAACAGCAAAATAAGGTATCTCACGCTGCGCTATTAACAGATAGTGAACCAGTTGCGGCGGCAACTCATGCCTTTGTTTTAAAATTCAAATTTGAAATACATTGTAAGATGGTGGCCGAAGATAAAAGTGGTGTTCGAACCAATCTTGAGCAACTGCTAGAATCTATGCTAGGAAAAAGAGTGGAATTAGTTGGCGTTCCAGACGCTCAATGGGGTAAAATAAGAGAAGAATTTTTAAGAGATCATCAGCCTGAAGAACAAGCAGATGGTCAGGCAGCTTCTGCTGAAGAAGATCCATTAATTGCAGAAGCAAAGAAGTTAGTAGGAACCGATTTAATTGAAATTAAAGATTAACAATTTGAAAGAGAGTGGTGTTCATATGCGCGGTGGAATGGGAAATATGCAAAAAATGATGAAACAAATGCAAAAAATGCAGAAGGATATGGCTAAGGCTCAAGAAGAGCTTGCAGAAAAAGTGCTTGAAGGTACGGCAGGTGGCGGCATGGTCACTGTAAAAGTAAATGGACAAAAAGAAGTCGTTGATGTGGCGATTAATGAAGAAGTTGTTGATCCTGAAGACATCGATATGCTTCAAGACCTTGTACTTGCAGCAACAAATGATGCATTGAAAAAAGTTGATGAACTAACGAATGAAACAATGGGTCAATTCACAAAAGGAATGAACATGCCAGGTTTATTCTAGGAGGAATAACTGAAGATGCAATATCCTGAACCAATATCAAAGCTGATTGACAGCTTTATGAAATTGCCAGGAATCGGACCTAAAACTGCGGTCCGTCTGGCTTTTTTTGTTCTTAGTATGCAGGAAGACGTCGTGTTGGACTTTGCGAAGGCACTTGTTAATGCAAAGCGTAATTTAATTTATTGTTCTGTTTGCGGACATATCACTGATCAGGATCCTTGTTATATTTGTGAAGATACAAGAAGAGATCAATCTGTTATCTGTGTCGTTCAGGATCCAAAAGATGTGATCGCAATGGAAAAAATGAAAGAATACAATGGTTTATATCATGTGCTTCATGGTGCTATTTCACCAATGGACGGAATTGGACCTGAGGATATTAAAATTCCTGACCTATTAAAAAGATTGCAAGACGATCAAGTCACAGAGGTCATTCTTGCAACCAATCCAAACATTGAGGGAGAAGCGACAGCCATGTATATCTCTAGATTGTTGAAACCATCAGGAATTAAACTCTCTCGCATTGCTCACGGACTCCCAGTTGGTGGAGACTTAGAGTATGCGGATGAAGTCACACTTTCTAAGGCTCTAGAAGGCAGACGTGAGATGTAGGAAGGAGAAGTACGGTACATGGGTTTTCTTCGCAGAAAATCAATTCGAAAAGAATTCGATGAGATATTAATTCAACAGCTTTTTAAGCAAAAGGAAGAATGGAACAGACAAAAAAAGCTTGTCGCAAACAGCGTTGAGCCTTCACCGGACATTCTATTCGAATTAAAGCTTGCTCAAGCGAAGTACTTTTTCTATCTGAGAGAAGCGAAAAAGAGAAATTTACGTTTAAACAACTGGAGGTAGCAGGTCTATTTTACATAGTCCTCTCATATGCTTGTACTATTCATATGAAGAGGAGATGAGAGGATTATGGAACCTGTTATTGTGATTGGTTCAATTTTGTTAGCTGTTTTATTGTTGTTTATGTCAGGTGTTCAAGCGAATCCATTCAAATGGTTAGGGCTTATCGGAATAAAATTTGTCGCAGGCGCTCTTTTTTTATTTTGTCTCAATTTATTCGGTGAGAGTTTAGGACTTCATATCTCCATTAACCCTGTAACGAGCGGAATTAGTGGTTTGTTGGGCATCCCAGGTGTAGCAGCTTTAGTCGTAATTGAAAAGTTTATTATTTAATGCAAAATGTTGTTGACTTTGATTATATATGGTGGTAAAGTAATATACGTCGCTGATGACGAAGATACGAAAAAACATAACAACAAAAAAGTTGTTGACACTAACAACTTGGACGTGATAAGATGTTCTAGTCGCTTCTGAAGCGGTAAACAAGTTCTTTGAAAACTAAACAAGACAAAACGTACCTGTTAATTCGAGTTTTTATAAAAAAATCCTATGATACATCATAGGTAGTCAGTCAAACTGGCGAGGCAGGAAATGATCACATGCTAAGTTCGCTACATCGTGTAGCAACGCATGTGTGATATGCATCCTGCATACCTCGGAGAGTTTGATCCTGGCTCAGGACGAACGCTGGCGGCGTGCCTAATACATGCAAGTCGAGCGGACAGAAGGGAGCTTGCTCCCGGATGTTAGCGGCGGACGGGTGAGTAACACGTGGGTAACCTGCCTGTAAGACTGGGATAACTCCGGGAAACCGGAGCTAATACCGGATAGTTCCTTGAACCGCATGGTTCAAGGATGAAAGACGGTTTCGGCTGTCACTTACAGATGGACCCGCGGCGCATTAGCTAGTTGGTGAGGTAACGGCTCACCAAGGCGACGATGCGTAGCCGACCTGAGAGGGTGATCGGCCACACTGGGACTGAGACACGGCCCAGACTCCTACGGGAGGCAGCAGTAGGGAATCTTCCGCAATGGACGAAAGTCTGACGGAGCAACGCCGCGTGAGTGATGAAGGTTTTCGGATCGTAAAGCTCTGTTGTTAGGGAAGAACAAGTGCAAGAGTAACTGCTTGCACCTTGACGGTACCTAACCAGAAAGCCACGGCTAACTACGTGCCAGCAGCCGCGGTAATACGTAGGTGGCAAGCGTTGTCCGGAATTATTGGGCGTAAAGGGCTCGCAGGCGGTTTCTTAAGTCTGATGTGAAAGCCCCCGGCTCAACCGGGGAGGGTCATTGGAAACTGGGAAACTTGAGTGCAGAAGAGGAGAGTGGAATTCCACGTGTAGCGGTGAAATGCGTAGAGATGTGGAGGAACACCAGTGGCGAAGGCGACTCTCTGGTCTGTAACTGACGCTGAGGAGCGAAAGCGTGGGGAGCGAACAGGATTAGATACCCTGGTAGTCCACGCCGTAAACGATGAGTGCTAAGTGTTAGGGGGTTTCCGCCCCTTAGTGCTGCAGCTAACGCATTAAGCACTCCGCCTGGGGAGTACGGTCGCAAGACTGAAACTCAAAGGAATTGACGGGGGCCCGCACAAGCGGTGGAGCATGTGGTTTAATTCGAAGCAACGCGAAGAACCTTACCAGGTCTTGACATCCTCTGACAACCCTAGAGATAGGGCTTTCCCTTCGGGGACAGAGTGACAGGTGGTGCATGGTTGTCGTCAGCTCGTGTCGTGAGATGTTGGGTTAAGTCCCGCAACGAGCGCAACCCTTGATCTTAGTTGCCAGCATTTAGTTGGGCACTCTAAGGTGACTGCCGGTGACAAACCGGAGGAAGGTGGGGATGACGTCAAATCATCATGCCCCTTATGACCTGGGCTACACACGTGCTACAATGGACAGAACAAAGGGCTGCGAGACCGCAAGGTTTAGCCAATCCCACAAATCTGTTCTCAGTTCGGATCGCAGTCTGCAACTCGACTGCGTGAAGCTGGAATCGCTAGTAATCGCGGATCAGCATGCCGCGGTGAATACGTTCCCGGGCCTTGTACACACCGCCCGTCACACCACGAGAGTTTGTAACACCCGAAGTCGGTGAGGTAACCTTTATGGAGCCAGCCGCCGAAGGTGGGACAGATGATTGGGGTGAAGTCGTAACAAGGTAGCCGTATCGGAAGGTGCGGCTGGATCACCTCCTTTCTAAGGATATATGGAGCAGCGTACGTTTTTCGTCTTGTTTAGTTTTGAAGGAACTTGCAAAAGATCCTACAACATCATATCTTCGATATGAAAGATGGGCCTGTAGCTCAGCTGGTTAGAGCGCACGCCTGATAAGCGTGAGGTCGGTGGTTCGAGTCCACTCAGGCCCACCATCTTCTATTAAATCGGGGCCTTAGCTCAGCTGGGAGAGCGCCTGCCTTGCACGCAGGAGGTCAGCGGTTCGATCCCGCTAGGCTCCACCAACGTGTTCTTTGAAAACTAGATAACAATAAGTAATACATTCACATTGAATGCAATGCAAAGTTCATCACACATAGTGATTCTTTCTAAAGTAAGAAATGGTTAAGTTAGAAAGGGCGCACGGTGGATGCCTTGGCACTAGGAGCCGATGAAGGACGGGACGAACACCGATATGCTTCGGGGAGCTGTAAGCAAGCTTTGATCCGGAGATTTCCGAATGGGGAAACCCACTGCTCGTAATGGAGTAGTATCCATACTTGAATACATAGAGTATGAGAAGGCATACCCGGGGAACTGAAACATCTAAGTACCCGGAGGAAGAGAAAGCAAATGCGATTCCCTGAGTAGCGGCGAGCGAAACGGGAACAGCCCAAACCAAGAGGCTTGCCTCTTGGGGTTGTAGGACACTCTATACGGAGTTACAAAGGAACGATATAAGCGAAGAGGTCTGGAAAGGCCCGCCAAAGAAGGTAACAGCCCTGTAACTGAAATGTTGTTCTCTCCAGAGTGGATCCTGAGTACGGCGGAACACGTGAAATTCCGTCGGAATCCGGGAGGACCATCTCCCAAGGCTAAATACTCCCTAGTGACCGATAGTGAACCAGTACCGTGAGGGAAAGGTGAAAAGCACCCCGGAAGGGGAGTGAAATAGATCCTGAAACCGTGTGCCTACAAGTAGTCAGAGCCCGTTAACGGGTGATGGCGTGCCTTTTGTAGAATGAACCGGCGAGTTACGATCCCGTGCAAGGTTAAGCAGAAGATGCGGAGCCGCAGCGAAAGCGAGTCTGAATAGGGCGCATGAGTACGTGGTCGTAGACCCGAAACCAGGTGATCTACCCATGTCCAGGGTGAAGTTCAGGTAACACTGAATGGAGGCCCGAACCCACGCACGTTGAAAAGTGCGGGGATGAGGTGTGGGTAGGGGTGAAATGCCAATCGAACCTGGAGATAGCTGGTTCTCTCCGAAATAGCTTTAGGGCTAGCCTCAAGGTAAGAGTCTCGGAGGTAGAGCACTGATTGGACTAGGGGCCCCTACCGGGTTACCGAATTCAGTCAAACTCCGAATGCCGATGACTTATCCTTGGGAGTCAGACTGCGAGTGATAAGATCCGTAGTCGAAAGGGAAACAGCCCAGACCGCCAGCTAAGGTCCCAAAGTATACGTTAAGTGGAAAAGGATGTGGAGTTGCTTAGACAACCAGGATGTTGGCTTAGAAGCAGCCACCATTTAAAGAGTGCGTAATAGCTCACTGGTCGAGTGACTCTGCGCCGAAAATGTACCGGGGCTAAACGTATCACCGAAGCTGCGGACTGTTCTTACGAACAGTGGTAGGAGAGCGTTCTAAGTGCAGTGAAGTCAGACCGGAAGGACTGGTGGAGCGCTTAGAAGTGAGAATGCCGGTATGAGTAGCGAAAGACGGGTGAGAATCCCGTCCACCGAATGCCTAAGGTTTCCTGAGGAAGGCTCGTCCGCTCAGGGTTAGTCGGGACCTAAGCCGAGGCCGAAAGGCGTAGGCGATGGACAACAGGTTGATATTCCTGTACCACCTCCTCACCATTTGAGCAATGGGGGGACGCAGGAGGATAGGGTAAGCGCGGTATTGGATATCCGCGTCCAAGCAGTTAGGCTGGGAAATAGGCAAATCCGTTTCCCGTGAAGGCTGAGCTGTGATGGCGAGCGAAATTTAGTAGCGAAGTTCCTGATTCCACACTGCCAAGAAAAGCCTCTAGCGAGGTGAGAGGTGCCCGTACCGCAAACCGACACAGGTAGGCGAGGAGAGAATCCTAAGGTGATCGAGAGAACTCTCGTTAAGGAACTCGGCAAAATGACCCCGTAACTTCGGGAGAAGGGGTGCTTCTTAGGGTGTTAAAGCCCCGAGAAGCCGCAGTGAATAGGCCCAGGCGACTGTTTAGCAAAAACACAGGTCTCTGCGAAGCCGTAAGGCGAAGTATAGGGGCTGACGCCTGCCCGGTGCTGGAAGGTTAAGAGGAGCGCTTAGCGTAAGCGAAGGTGCGAATTGAAGCCCCAGTAAACGGCGGCCGTAACTATAACGGTCCTAAGGTAGCGAAATTCCTTGTCGGGTAAGTTCCGACCCGCACGAAAGGCGCAACGATCTGGGCACTGTCTCAACGAGAGACTCGGTGAAATTATAGTACCTGTGAAGATGCAGGTTACCCGCGACAGGACGGAAAGACCCCGTGGAGCTTTACTGCAGCCTGATATTGAATGTTGGTACAGCTTGTACAGGATAGGTAGGAGCCTTGGAAACCGGAGCGCTAGCTTCGGTGGAGGCATCGGTGGGATACTACCCTGGCTGTATTGACCTTCTAACCCGCTGCCCTTATCGGGCAGGGAGACAGTGTCAGGTGGGCAGTTTGACTGGGGCGGTCGCCTCCTAAAATGTAACGGAGGCGCCCAAAGGTTCCCTCAGAATGGTTGGAAATCATTCGCAGAGTGTAAAGGCACAAGGGAGCTTGACTGCGAGACCTACAAGTCGAGCAGGGACGAAAGTCGGGCTTAGTGATCCGGTGGTTCCGCATGGAAGGGCCATCGCTCAACGGATAAAAGCTACCCCGGGGATAACAGGCTTATCTCCCCCAAGAGTCCACATCGACGGGGAGGTTTGGCACCTCGATGTCGGCTCATCGCATCCTGGGGCTGTAGTCGGTCCCAAGGGTTGGGCTGTTCGCCCATTAAAGCGGTACGCGAGCTGGGTTCAGAACGTCGTGAGACAGTTCGGTCCCTATCCGTCGCGGGCGCAGGAAATTTGAGAGGAGCTGTCCTTAGTACGAGAGGACCGGGATGGACGCACCGCTGGTGTACCAGTTGTTCTGCCAAGGGCATCGCTGGGTAGCTATGTGCGGACGGGATAAGTGCTGAAAGCATCTAAGCATGAAGCCCCCCTCAAGATGAGATTTCCCATTCCGCAAGGAAGTAAGATCCCTGAAAGATGATCAGGTTGATAGGTCTGAGGTGGAAGCGTGGTGACACGTGGAGCTGACAGATACTAATAGATCGAGGACTTAACCTATATTCTAATGTGAAAATTGAACATTGTTATCTAGTTTTGAGAGAACATTCTCTCCATCAGGTTTGGTGGCGATAGCGAAGAGGTCACACCCGTTCCCATACCGAACACGGAAGTTAAGCTCTTCAGCGCCGATGGTAGTTGGGGGTTTCCCCCTGTGAGAGTAGGACGCCGCCAAGCTTTTCAAAGGATCAGTTCCAGTCGGAACTGGTCTTTTTTGTGTTTTTAAAAAGGAACAAACACCCGATCTGACATGGATACATATACTAAACTACCATCTAAAACATTCTTAATTTTGTATACAATTGAAAGCGCTAGGGCATACTGAAGCTATAAGTGGAGGTGTCATAATGAGCAAAAAAGAGCGAGAAGCGATTTGTTTGATTTGTGAAGAGAAAAAAACAAAGGGAATTTATTTATATCATCAGTTTTTATGCCGAGATTGTGAACGAAAGTTAATTTCTACATCAACCTCGGATCCTAGTTATGCTGATTATGTAAGAAAGCTTAAAAATCTTCATACGCCGCCTTTATATTCATAGACCATTAGTTGGTCTTTTTTTATGGGCAATCGGGGATTGGGCCTGTTTTTTGGAACTTAGTTTGGACATCAACCGTAATAAATAATAAGATAAACAGAGAGCCTGATTATTCATAGGAGTCGATGAACATGAAATCAATTTTTTACACATTTGTATGGGCTGTTCTCTCTACTCTTTTTTCGCTGGTGATTTTAACTGTCAGTATTGGTGTTTTCCATCATCATGTTGGATTGTCGATACTGTATGCGATGATTGGGTGGGGTGGGGTGTTTGCAGGAAGCCGATGGGCTGCCTTCCAGTTGTTTTTGAAGAAACACGGACTGTCTCGCAGTGATTATGTATATATTAAACAGCACTTAAAAGAAGCCGGGCAAAAGCTGGTTCGTTTAAAGAAAGCTTTATTTGCTGTGAAGAACGTACAGACGATCAAGCATAATTATGAAATTCTTCGGCTTGCACGACGCATCTATACGATAACAAAAAAGGAACCGAACCGGTTTTATGATGCACAGCGGTTTTATTTTGAGAGTTTGGATACTGTTGTTGAATTAACTGAGAAATATGCACTGCTGTATAATCAGCCGAATCGCAGCCATGAGCTTGAAATGACATTAAGCCAAACTCGAGTTACGCTGACTGAGCTGCAAAAGCAATTGACGAATGATTTACAGCAAGTTTTAGGAAGAGATATAGAAGCACTTCATATTGAACTTGAAGTGGCCGATAAAATGATTAAAAAATAGAGATGAAAGGAGTCAGACTCGATGAAACCAGAAGATCCAGTCATACCAGCATCACCATCTACTACAGATCTTCCGTTTCGGGTGTTTGATACCTTATCTGATGAGGAAAAACAGGAGGCGCTGCAACGAGCTGAAAAGATCCCTAATCATCCACAAAAACTGCTTTTCTATGGTACACGTGTGCAGGAACGATTATTAGAACAATCAAAACAAATGATGCAATATGTGGAGAAAAAAGATATTGACCAAATCGGAGACGTTCTAGAAGCTTTTTTACAGCACCTGCATTTAGTGGAGCCTGAGGATTTATTGCCAAAGAATCGGGGCTTTTTTTTAAGGTTGTTTCAGCGAGAAAAGCGTTCTATTCAGGAGATCATATCTCGTTTTAAACAAGCAGAAGCACAGATAGAGAGATTGTCAGCAAGGCTTCGTTACGCAAGAGGTGTGTTAATTTCAGATCATAAGTTATTAGAGCGTTTATTTGAGGAAAATCAATCATACTTTCAAGAGATGACATTACAGGTTGCCGCAGTTGAAGCAAAGCTGACACTTTTAGAGCAACAGGCCCTAACAGAATCAAAGCCATCAAATGAGCGGACATTAGAGGAGCAATTGATGAGTCGGGAAGTCGATGAAGAAGAATATATGGAGAGATTAAAAGAACGGAAGTATGATTTGCTGTTGAGCCGTCAAATCGCACTACAATGTAATGCCCAAATTCGAATGATTCAGCATACAAACCATACATTAGCCAATCATATTCAATCAACTGTTTCCGCATCAATTCCTTTATGGATTAACCAAATGTCGATTGCGTTCAATCATATTCAGCAGCGAGCCAATTCAGCGCTAGAGCAGCGTATCCAGCAAACATATGAACAGGTATCGAAGCAGCAAGGACAGCTTCTTGAAGATGCATCCTTAACGCCTATAGATACGTTGAAAAAGGTTCAGCGCCAATTGGCCGAAACATTGCAGGAAACGTTGGAGGTAAAAGAACATGGGAGCCAAGAACGGGCTCAATTAAAAAGCAGCATGTATGAGGCAGAGCAGAAGCTGGTGAATCATAAACCATTAAAGGAATGAGAATCCATCTTTCAGTTCACTTGTTTGAACGTTATAATAGATATAAGTTATCGTTTAAGTGAAAAGGGTCGATTTGTTTGAAAACACCTTTATATACAGCATTATCACAACATGCGGAAAAGAAGCCCTATTCTTTTCACGTTCCAGGACATCACAATGGAGATGTCTTTTTTGATGAGGCACGGTCCTATTATGCATCCATTCTTCAGCTGGATGTGACAGAACTTGAAGGTCTAGATGATCTCCATCATCCGACCGGTGTAATTCAAGAGGCAGAGGATTTATTGGCAAATTTATATGGAGCTAAACAAAGTTTTTTCCTTGTGAATGGCACAACCGTTGGCAACTTGGCAATGGTGATGTCTGCATGTCAGGCTGGGGAGGGCATTTTCGTTCAGCGAAATTGTCATAAGTCTGTGTTCCATGCGATTGAGCTTGCGGGAGCGATGCCTATTATACTAGAAACCGAGAGTGATCCTCACATGCACGTCCCAACTCATGTGACGGAGGAAACAGTCAAACAAGCTATGGCGACACATCCTAACTGCCGGGCAATCGTTTTGACATATCCGAACTACTACGGACATGCAGCTGATTTATCAAGACTCATTCAAATGTGTCATGAAGCTGGCATCATTGTATTAGTTGATGAGGCACATGGTGCTCATTTTGTATTAGGCGGTGCCTTTCCTCCATCTGCCCTTTCCTATGGAGCAGACGTGGTGGTACAATCAGCACATAAAACCCTTCCGGCAATGACGATGGGGTCTTATCTCCATCTTCAAGGAGAACGAATTGATGTGAAGCGGATAAAGACGTTATTAACGATGCTTCAAAGCAGTTCACCTTCCTATCCAATTATGGCTTCGTTAGATGTGGCGAGAGCTTATGTGGAGGAGTTGAAGGGAAAAGGGTTAATGGACGAAATCATGAGAGACTTGGCAAATCTGAAAGCACAGTTCAATATGATCTCCAATCTCGAAGTGGTTGAGTCTGACTCTTTACCTATGGATCCATTAAAATGTGTCATTCGTTCAACAAAAGGGCTGACAGGCTATGAACTCAAAAAGGTGCTTGAGTCGGTGGAGGTTCACCCAGAACTTGCGGATGAACATCAAGTCTTACTCGTTTTTGGTCTAAGACAGACAAAGGACATTCCTTTTACAGCTATAGAGCAGGCTCTTCAGCAAAGTGATTCATTGCTTGTAAAAAAAGAGCCCCAAACGGGATCGCTCTTCTTAGAGGATGATCAGCAAAAGCGAGATGTAGAAGCTGTTCCATTTGAAATAGCAACTGGCCGGATTAGTGCAGAATCGGTCATTCCCTATCCGCCTGGCATTCCTTTGATGATCAAAGGAGAACCTATTGAATCAGATCAAATTGCGACGTTAAGCCGTTTGCTTGGGCATCAAGTTCATGTGCAAGCAAGTCAGGTGATTCATCAGAGAAAATTATATGTTTATATAGAAGAGGAGACACTATGAGCGGTATGTTTATTACGTTTGAAGGGCCTGAGGGTGCTGGAAAAACGACAGTGATTCGAAAAGTGTTCGAAGAAATGGAACGTCAAGGCTATGCAGTGATGGCAACACGTGAGCCGGGAGGCATCGACATTGCAGAGCAGATTCGTGAAGTCATTTTAAATGAAAAAAATACAAAAATGGATGCAAAAACAGAGGCATTGCTTTATGCAGCAGCTAGAAGGCAGCATTTGGCTGAAAAAGTAGAACCGGCATTGCAGCGGGGGGAAACTGTTTTATGTGATCGTTTTGTCGACAGCTCGCTTGCTTATCAGGGCTACGCGAGAGGGCTTGGGATTGAAGAAGTCAAATCCATTAATGATTTTGCCATTAATGGTACGATGCCGCAAATGACCATTTACTTTTCCATTACACCAGAGGAAGGTCTAAAGCGAATTGATGCCAATCAAGGAAGAGAAAAAAATCGATTAGACATGGAAACACTGAATTTTCATCAAATGGTCAGAGAAGGATATGAGTTGCTGATTGCGCAATCACCAGAACGATTCCGTGTAGTAGATGCGTCTCAGCCTGTTCAGGATGTCTTTAATGAAGTGTTTCAGCTGATTCAGGACACATTAAAGAAAAATCAAATATGACCTCATTCCCAATCGTTGTTATAATATAGAGGAAGACATCGGCATGTCACCTGTGCCTAAAATGAAGGAGGCCAATCAAATGAAATTAATTGTTGCCGTTGTACAGGATCAAGATAGCAGCAAGTTATTGAAAATATTGACCGAACATCAATTCGGCGTGACAAAATTAGCTTCGACTGGTGGATTTCTAAAGTCTGGTAATACGACTTTTATCATTGGTTGCGATGATGTCCGAGTGGATAAAGCGTTACAGCTAATCAAGGAAAATTGCCGTAAACGTGATCAAATGATCGCGCCTGTATCACCAATGGGTGGAAATGCAGATTCATATGTACCATACCCTGTTGAGGTTGAAGTTGGTGGAGCTACCGTCTTTATTCTGCCAGTTGAACAATTTCATCAATTTTAAGGATGGGTTGCTGTGAAAATTAATCAAGATATGCGGCTGCTTTTAGAAAAGCGTGAACTTCAAGCGATGAAAGGAAGCCAAACTTCAGCATCGTTTAAATCTTCGATGGAGACACAAAGCGGTAAAATGCGTTTAGAGCAGCTGACAGTTATGCTGAGCGATATCGAAGTTTTCGGCAAGAAACTGACAAAGTCACGAAACCTTAAAGATTTGGCTAGGTTTAAAGGACTTGTGAAACGCTTTGTAAAAGAAACAGTCGATAATGGATTAAATATAGAGACATCAAGGAGCTTTGACATTTATGGCAACACACGAACACTCGCTTTAGTCAAAGCATTAGATGAAAAGCTGATTGAGTTAACAGAGGATATGATGAACCAAGAGAAACCCTCGATTGATTTGCTTGAACGTATTGGAGAAATAAAAGGTTTATTGATTAACCTTTACACATAGAGAGTGATAACATGGCAATTAGCTGGGATGACATGAATGATTTACAGCCGCGCGTCATGCGGCTCATTTTTAATAGTATTGATAAAGACCGACTGGCTCATGCTTACTTATTTGAAGGAAAAAAAGGGACAGGAAAGCTAGATGCTGCGATGCTTTTAGCGAAGAGCTTTTTTTGTTTGGAAGCAGGAGTGAAACCATGTGAGTCCTGTCAAAACTGCAAAAGAATTCAGTCTGGCAACCATCCAGATTTACATCTAGTGCAGCCTGACGGTCAATCAATTAAAAAGGCGCAAGTGCAGGCTTTGCAGGAGGAATTTACAAAAGCAGGCGTAGAATCGCATCGGAAAATGTATATCATTCTCCATGCGGACAAAATGACGGTCAATGCTGCGAACAGTTTATTAAAGTTCCTAGAGGAGCCCAACCGGGAAACGATGGCAGTTTTAATCACTGAACAATCGCATAAAATGCTGGATACGATTATTTCAAGATGTCAGATGCTAAGCTTTCAGCCGTTGCAGCCGCAATCTTTGGAGCAGCAGCTTTTACAAGAAGGCGTATCTCAGGATCTCGCAAGGCTTTTGTCGAATTTAACCAATAATTTAGCAGAAGCACTCGAATTAAGTCGAAATGATCAGTTTGCAGAGTCTAGAGCGAAAGTGATAAAATTGTATGAAGTCTTACACCAGCGAAAAGAACATGCATTTTTTTATATACAAGATCAATGGATGCCTTTTTTCAAAGAGAAAGACCTTCAAGAAACTGGTCTTGATATGCTTTTATTTATATATCGTGATGTATTGTCGATTCAAATAGGAAATGAAGATAAAGTCATTTATCAAGACTTATTCCAGACAATGAAGCAGCACGCGCTGCATTCCACACAGCAGATGGTGACGAATCAGATCCTTGCTGTATTAGAAGCGAAAAAGAGACTTCAATCCAACGTGAATGCCCAAGGGCTAATGGAGCAATTGGTGTTGATGTTGCAGGAGGGATAAGCTTGTACAACGTAATTGGTGTTCGCTTTAAAAAAGCGGGCAAAATCTATTATTTCGATCCTAATGGATTTCATATAGAAAATGATAGTTGTGTCATTGTAGAAACAGTCAGAGGTGTTGAGTACGGGCAAGTGGTCATCGCCAATAAAAAAGTAGATGAACACGATGTGGTTCTCCCTTTGCGTAAGGTGATTCGCGTCGCAGACGAACGAGACCGGCTCATCGTTGAGGAGAACAAAGAAGCAGCGATGGCAGCCTTTGACACATGTCTTCAGAAAGTAAGCGAACACGGCCTGGAAATGAAGCTGGTCGATGTCGAATTTACATTCGACCGCAACAAGGTCATCTTCTATTTTACAGCAGATGGCAGAGTAGATTTCCGTGAACTGGTCAAGGATCTTGCATCTATCTTCAAGACGAGAATTGAACTTCGTCAAATCGGTGTAAGAGACGAGGCAAAAATGTTAGGCGGCATTGGTCCGTGTGGCCGTATGCTTTGCTGTTCAACTTTCTTAGGAGATTTTGAACCTGTGTCCATTAAAATGGCAAAAGATCAAAACCTCTCGTTAAACCCTACCAAAATTTCAGGGCTTTGTGGCCGTTTAATGTGCTGCTTGAAATATGAGAATGATGAGTACGAAACAGCAAAAGAACAATTACCGGACATCGGTGAAACGATTCAGACGTCTAATGGCTCTGCAAAGGTAGTAGGGCTTAATATTTTAGAACGAATTTTGCAAGTTGAATTAACCGGGCAAGAAAAAGTGATAGAATATACTTGGGAAGAATTATTACAAGAAGGCGTTGTATCTGCACAAACAACTGAGTAACGAGGTGTGCCACCTTGGATAAAAAGGAACTATTTGATACGGTGATTAATTTAGAAGAACAAATCGGTTCTCTTTATCGCCAGCTAGGTGATTTGAAAAATCATATCGGTGAAGTGATTGAAGAAAATCACCAGCTTCAGATGGAGAATCAGCACTTGCGTGAACGTCTGGATCAATCCGATCGAGATAAATCATCTGAGGCAGAGCATGATTCTGCCCAGAAGCCAAGTCATTCTGATATAGGAGAAGGTCATGATAACCTAGCTCGTTTATATCAGGAGGGTTTCCATATTTGTAATGTACATTATGGGAGCATTCGTAAAGAGGGAGACTGTTTGTTCTGTCTGTCATTTTTAAATAAAAAATGAGAAAAGGCTTCCGCTGAATCGGGAGCCTTTTTCACAGGAAAAGAAAGGATACATCATGGTTTCGTTAAGAGAAGATGAACGTTTAGACTACTTGCTCGCAGAAGATATGAAAATTATTCAAAGTAAAACGGTGTTCGCCTTTTCGTTGGATGCGGTGTTATTAGCAAAATTTGCGTATGTGCCGATTCAAAAAGGGGAGATCATTGATCTTTGTACGGGAAATGGCATCGTTCCATTGCTGCTTTCGACGAGATCCAAAGCCTCTATTACAGGGGTTGAAATTCAAGAACGCCTGTTTGATATGGCAAAGAGAAGTGTAGCGCATAATCAACTAGAGCAGCAGATTGAGTTGATTCATGGTGATTTGAATGACATGCCTAAACGGTACGGAAACCACAAAGTAGACGTGATTACTTGTAATCCGCCATATTTTAAGACTCCTTCTAAGGATGAAATCAATGAAAATGAGTATTTGGCGATCGCACGACATGAGATTCATTGTACATTAGAAGATGTCATTCGTGTTTCTTCCACTTTGCTGAAGCAAGGAGGCAAACTGGCAATGGTTCACCGCCCTGGACGTTTGCTTGAGATGATTGAAATGATGAAGAAATATAGAATTGAGCCAAAACGAATTCAATTTATTTATCCGAAACAAGGGAAAGAAGCGAATACCATTTTAGTGGAAGGGATGAAAGATGGAAAGCCGGATTTGAAAATCCTTCCGCCGCTGTTTGTTTATGGAGAAGATCAAGAGTATACAAAAGAAATCAGGACGATACTGTATGGAGAAGCATAGTCATTATTTCTATGTATTGAAATGTGCAGATGGTAGTTTGTACGCTGGGTATACAAATGACTTACAAAAAAGGCTGACTGCCCATAATAGTGGGAAGGGTGCAAAGTATACGAGAGCCAGACGACCGGTGGAACTTTATTATCACGAGTGCTTTTCAACCAAAAGAGAAGCCATGCAACAGGAATATCGTTTCAAAACATGGACACGTCGAAAAAAGGACATGTATATAGAAGAAAAGCAAACCAAAAAGGAGGCGGCACATGAAAAAGACACAGAAAAGCTTTGATGGTCAATCAGAATTGGGTATTCTTTATCTCGTACCAACCCCGATTGGAAACTTAGAAGATATGACGTTTCGAGCAATACAAACGTTAAAAGATGTAGACTATATTGCCGCAGAAGATACGAGACAAACGAAAAAGCTTTGTCATGTCTATGAAATTGATACCCCATTAACGAGTTACCATGAACATAACAAAAATAGCAGTGGTCACAAGTTAATCGAATGGTTAAAAGAAGGAAAGAATATTGCACTCGTGAGCGATGCAGGTTTACCGACGATCTCTGATCCAGGAGCCGAAGTGGTTCGAGACTTTACGGGCATCGGCGGCTATGTCATTCCGCTACCTGGTGCAAACGCAGCACTCACGGCGCTTATTGCGTCAGGAATCGCACCACAGCCATTTTTCTTTTACGGTTTTCTTGATCGTCAAAAAAAGGAAAAGAAAAAACAACTGGAAGCATTGAAGAAACGCCAAGAAACGATTATTTTCTATGAAGCGCCCCATCGGTTAAAAGAAACGCTGACTGTGATGAAAGAAGTGTGGGGGAACCGGAATATTGCCATTACGAGAGAACTGACAAAGAAATTTGAAGAGTTTATTCGTGGAGATTTAGAATATGCACTGACATGGGTGACAGAACAACAAATCCGTGGTGAGTTCTGTCTCGTCGTACAAGGAAATGATCAGGATGAAGAAGAATTGAATGAAGAAGCTTGGTGGAATTCTTTATCTGAAAAAGAGCACGTGATTCATTACATAAAAGAAGGGCTAACGTCAAAAGAGGCCATTAAACGTACTGCGGTCGAACGTGGTGTGCCAAAGCGGACGATCTATGATGCGTATCATATTGAACAATAAAGAAAGGTTCTTGCAAACGGTGCAAGAACCTTTTTATATAAAACTTATTTTTGTGATTGAAGTTGGTTTTGGATTTCGTTAATGATTTGCTCTGCACCTTCACGGCTAAGAACTAATTTACCATTAGCAAGTTTAAGGTTATCGTCTGATACTTCACCTGTTACTTGGCAAGTCATGTTTGGTTTATATTTTTTCAGGATAATTTTTTCATCATCAACATAAATTTCCAAAGCGTCTTTTTCTGCGATTCCTAACGTACGGCGAAGTTCGATTGGAATCACCACGCGTCCTAATTCGTCAACTTTACGTACAATACCTGTAGATTTCATCTTCATTCTCCTCCCAAAAAGTTCTTATTCTTAATATAATATTATCTTCGTCATTATTCGACAAATTCCTTACATTCCTAGCATAACAAGGTTTCCATAAATCGTCAATCATTTTGTTTACTATTGTTTGTAAAATATGACTCTTAAAGTCAAAAGACCTTGAAACTACTGGTGTATAAGGATTTTTCAGAATTTATCTGTAAAAATATGAGAAATGACGATAACAGATTAACAAGACTTTTGCCCTAATTTAGCCAATTGTAAATCTGGAAATAGATTTCATACGACAATATTCGACAAAATGTCGACAGGTTTGTCGTTTTTTTCGAAAAACTCCTCTTTTTCGATCTTTTCACCTTGTTCTATGTATATATGCTTGATCTTAAAGGCTAAGATGGTATCATAGAGGAAGCACAAGCGCAACAAATAATTGAATAATGCACATTTTAATGATTTTATAACCGCTCTCGTCCATTGGGCGGGAGTTTTTTGACATTTACACACAAGCAGGAGGTTCCGACATGCCGGAAAAGAAAAAAACGTTTTATCTGACTACACCTATTTACTATCCGAGCGGAAAATTACATATTGGACATGCTTATACGACAGTGGCAGGGGATGCCATGGCTCGATATAAACGTCTGCAAGGCTATGATGTGATGTATTTAACGGGTACAGATGAGCACGGACAAAAAATTCAGCAAAAAGCTGAAGAACAAAATATTACACCGATTGAGTATTTAGATCCGGTCGTTGCTGACATTAAATCATTATGGAAGAAACTCGACATTTCAAACGATGATTTCATTCGTACAACGGAAAAAAGACATACGAAAATCATTGAGCAAGTCTTCCAAAAGCTGCTTGATCAAGGAGATATTTATTTAGATCAATATGAGGGCTGGTATAGTATTCCTGATGAAACATTCTATACGGAAACACAGCTTGTTGATGTTGAGCGAAATGAGAAAGGGGAAGTCATTGGAGGGAAAAGCCCAGACAGTGGACACCCTGTTGAATTGATTAAAGAGGAATCATATTTCTTCCGTATGAGTAAGTATGCTGATCGCTTATTAGACTATTACGAAAAGAACCCGTCGTTCATTCAGCCTGAATCAAGAAAGAATGAAATGATTAATAACTTCATTAAACCGGGGTTAGAGGATTTAGCTGTATCAAGAACAACCTTTGATTGGGGCATTAAAGTACCTAATAATCCGAAGCACGTCATCTATGTATGGATTGATGCGTTATTCAACTACTTAACAGCGATTGGCTACGGAACCGACCAAGATGAAAAATATAAAAAATACTGGCCTGCCAACGTTCACCTAGTCGGGAAAGAAATTGTACGATTCCATACAATTTATTGGCCAATTATGCTGATGGCACTTGATCTGCCGTTGCCAAAACAAATTTTTGCACATGGCTGGCTGCTCATGAAAGATGGCAAAATGTCTAAATCAAAAGGGAACGTAGTAGATCCTGTTACGTTAATTGATCGCTATGGTCTTGATGCTCTTCGTTATTACCTGCTACGCGAAGTACCATTTGGTGCAGACGGTGTGTTTACACCAGAAGGATTCGTGGAACGTGTAAACTATGACCTTGCCAATGATTTAGGAAACTTGCTTAATCGTACAGTGGCGATGGTGCAAAAATACTTCGACGGTACATTAAGCAGCTATAAGGGACCAGTCAATGAGTTTGATGAGGAACTAAAAGCGGTAGCTGAACAAACGGTGAAAGCCTATGAAGAAGCGATGGAAAACCTCGAATTCTCAGTGGCTCTTTCAAATGTTTGGACATTAATCAGCAGAACGAATAAATATATTGATCAAACAGCTCCATGGGTGTTAGCAAAGGATGAAACAAAACGAAAAGAACTGCATTCTGTGATGTACCATTTAGCAGAATCACTCCGAATCACAGCCGTGTTGTTAACGCCATTCTTAACAAAAACGCCTGAGAAAATCTTCTTCCAGCTTGGAATTGAAGAAGAGAAACTCAAAAGCTGGGAAAGCATTCTTTCTTTCGGTGCGATCCAAAAAGCGACGGTACAAAAAGGTGAGCCATTGTTCCCTCGTTTAGAGGTTGAAGAAGAAGTGGCATACATTAAAGAGAAGATGCAAGGAAGTGCGCCTAAGGTAGAAGAAGAGTCAGTTGAAATAGAAGAAACTGAATTACCTGAACTGGGTGCCGAAATTGCCTTCGATGATTTCTCAAAAGTTGACCTTCGTGTAGCACAAGTATTGGAAGCAGCACCAGTGAAAAAAGCTGATCGTCTCTTAAAACTTCAGCTTGATTTTGGATTTGAAAAGAGACAAATTGTCTCAGGGATTGCCAAGCATTATCAACCAGAAGAATTGGTAGGGAAGAAGCTCGTCTGCGTAGCGAATCTCACACCAGTTAAACTGAGAGGGGAAATTTCCCAGGGAATGATTTTAACTGGAGAAACTGATGGTAAATTGCAGGTTCTTGAAGTAGATCAATCTCTAGCAAATGGAACAAAAATTTTATAATTCAACAAAGGTGTTCCACGTGTAACATTTCGTCGAACACCTTTTGTTTTTCAGAAGAATTGTCGAAAGGAGCAATCAACCATGTTATTTGATACACATGCCCACTTAAATGCTGAACAATATAATGAAGACTTAGAGCAGGTGATTGAAAGAGCCAAAAGTGAAAAGGTAGAGAAGATTGTGGTGGTCGGGTTTGATCGTCCAACCATTACGAGAGCGATGGAGCTAATTGAAGCATATGATTTTATTTATGCAGCCATCGGTTGGCATCCTGTTGATGCCATTGATATGACAGATGAAGATTTGGCTTGGATCAAAGAATTATCTCAGCATGAAAAGGTTGTTGCCATTGGAGAAATGGGTCTAGATTACTATTGGGACAAGTCGCCAAAAGATGTGCAAAAAGAAGTCTTTAGACGTCAAATTGCTCTTGCGAAAGAAGTGAATCTGCCAATTATCATTCATAACCGTGACGCTACGGAAGATGTAGTGACGATATTAAAAGAAGAAGGAGCGGCAGAAGTCGGAGGAATTATGCACTGCTTTACTGGCAGCCTCGAAATTGCAAAAGCGTGTATGGAAATGAACTTTTATATCTCATTCGGTGGACCTGTGACATTTAAAAATGCGAAAAAACCGAAAGAAGTTGTCAAGGATATTCCAAGCGATCGTCTTCTGATTGAGACAGACTGCCCGTATTTAACTCCAGCGCCATTTAGAGGGAAACGGAATGAGCCGAGCTATGTGAAATATATCGCAGAACAAATTGCTGAATTGCGAGAAATGAGCTTTGAAGAGCTTGCTGCATTGACAACAGAAAATGCGAAAAAAGTTTTCCGTATAAACTGACAGTATATGATGTCAATCCTTGTTTAAGCTTGTCCAATTGTGAAACATAACGAAAAAGTTCTACACGTTTGCGCCTCCTCATAGGATAAGTTGTCGATAAGTCTTTCTTCCCTTCCTTCCAAAAATCTCCCATAATAGGTTTACAATCGAGCATTTTTGTACAGTGGGTGGAAGGGTTGACAGGTTTTGAGATACTCTATATAATCTCTCCGAGGAGAAGGAGGCGTTTTTCATCGTACAAAAAATGAAAAATCTGTTTTCTGTCAAGCTAGGAAAAGGCAAGGTTTTATTTCTAGTCGCTTGCTTGCTTTTAGCTGGAACTGGGACGGCTTACGGTGCGCATGAGCTCACTAAGCAGTCTATTACCATTTCAATCAATGGCAAAGAGAAGACAATTCGTACACATGAAGAGACAGTAGCACAGCTGCTTTCAGACCTTGGAATAAGGACCAAGGCGGAGGATCATATCTCTCCAAGTCTAAATACAAAGATTCAAGACAACATGAACATTGTGTATGATGCGGCTATACCGGTTCATCTCACCCTAGATGGGAAAGAGAAAACGATATGGACAACAGATCAGACGGTTGGAGCATTATTGAAGAATGAGAAGATAGATATTGGGAAGCACGATCAAGTAACTCCAGGAAAGAATGACAAGATTAAAAAGAATATGGATCTTGTGGTTCAGCAGGCCTTCCAGGTCAGCTTAAACGATGGAGGAAAGGATAAGAAAGTGTGGACCACTTCGACTACGGTCGCTGACTTTTTAAAGCAACAAGAGCTGAAGCTCAAGAAGCACGATAAGATCAAACCTGCGTTACATAGTCACCTTTCTAAAAAAAGCGCAGATGTGAAGATCACTCGGGTGGAAAAAGTCACCGATGTAGTGGAAGAGAAAATTGCTTTTGATACCAAACATAAAAAGGATCGATCTCTTGAAAAAGGAAAAGAGAAGGTGCTTGAAAAAGGTGAAGAAGGTAAATTAAAGAAGCACTATGCCATTGTGAAAGAAAACGGCAAAGTGGTGTCTAAAGAATTAATTAAAGAGGTTACTGCAAAAGACAGCAAGGATCGTTTAGTGGCCGTTGGTACACAAGTGTCCAAGAAGGAACCTAAAGCGTCACCTGCGGTTTCAAGAAGTAATGAATCTTCAGGAAAAGAGTTCTATGTGACGTCTACAGCCTATACAGCGAGCTGTGCTGGATGTACGGGCAGAACGTCTACAGGCTTTAATTTAAAAGCAAATCCAGGTGCAAAGGTCATAGCAGTAGATCCGAGTGTCATTCCGCTGGGCTCTAAAGTGTATGTGGAAGGCTATGGGTATGCCGTTGCATCAGACACTGGATCTGCTATAAAAGGGAATAAAATTGATGTGTTCGTCCCAAGTAAGTCGGCAGCTTATCAATGGGGAAATAAACGAGTGAAAATTAGAGTGCTCAAATAAACACATCAAATCATTTATATGAACAGAGGGCTTTGCGCACCCTCTGTTTTTTTGGTTATAATAGAAGCACTGTTTTCTAATTAATTAGACGCAAAAACAGCATGGAAGGTTTCATTTTTTTTACAAAAAAATGAAGATTGTTTTTGCAAGCGGAGGAATACATGAAAATCAAAGAAATCATTGTGGTGGAGGGTCGTGACGACACTGCTAGAGTAAAGATGGCAGTTGATGCAGATACGATTGAAACGAATGGATCTGCCATTGGCGATACAGTCATTCAACAAGTGCGTCTTGCTCAGGAGACGAGGGGTGTTATCATTTTAACTGATCCTGATTTCCCTGGGGAAAAGATCCGTAAAACCATCGCAGAGGCTGTCCCTGGCTGTAAGCACGCCTTTTTACCAAAACACCTTGCGAAAGCGAAGCGGGACAAAGGAATTGGTGTTGAGCATGCTTCCTTGGATAGTATTCGAGAATGCCTTGCTCATGTCCATGAGGAAATGGAAGAATCAGAAAGCGAGATTACGTTAGACGATTTATTTGACGCAGGCCTTATCGGAGGCGAAGCATCAAAACGCCGCCGCGAACGATTAGGTGTGCTTTTAAATATAGGATATACAAATGCGAAGCAGCTGCAAAAGCGTCTTCACATGTTCCAAATAACGAAAGAGGATTTTATTGCGGCCTTAAAGACCGTCATGCAGGAGGAAGCCGATGAATAAAGATATTGCGACGCCCATCAGAACGAAGGAAATACTGAAGAAGTACGGTTTCTCTTTTAAAAAGAGCTTAGGGCAAAACTTTTTAATTGATACGAATATTTTAGATCGCATTGTCGATCATGCAGAGATTACGGATGAGACAGGTGTGATTGAAATTGGCCCTGGTATTGGTGCGTTGACTGAACAGCTCGCTAAACGGGCAAAGAAAGTGACGGCTTTTGAAATCGACCAGCGCCTATTGCCGATTTTAAACGATACGCTTTCTCCATATGATAATGTCACCATTATTCATCAAGATGTATTGAAGGCAGATGTAAGAAAGGTGATTGAAGAACAGTTTGCTGACTGTAAAGAAGTAATGGTCGTAGCAAACCTTCCTTACTACGTGACGACACCAATTATTATGAAATTGCTTGAAGAAAACCTTCCATTGAAAGGAATCGTTGTCATGCTGCAAAAAGAAGTAGCAGATCGCATGGCTGCTGTTCCTTCATCAAAAGAATACAACTCTTTGTCGATTGCGGTGCAATTTTATACAGAAGCGAAGACGGTCATGGTTGTGCCGAAAACAGTTTTCGTCCCACAGCCAAATGTGGATTCAGCCGTGATCAAACTAACTGTTCGTGAAACACCGGCGGTTTCAGTAGACAATGATACGTTTTTCTTTCAATTGATTCGTGCGAGTTTTGGCCAGCGCCGGAAGACATTGATGAATAACTTGATGAACAATCTGCCAGATGGCAAGAAACATAAAGCCATCATTGAAGAAGCCCTTGAAACAGCTGAAGTTGATGGGAAACGCCGCGGTGAATCATTGTCTATCGATGAATTTGCCCGTTTGTCCAATGTTTTACACAAAGCCCTTTCATAAGGGCTTTTCAGCGTGTAGACAAACCCCCGCATTCGGTGTCAGTCCTGCGCGCTGGTGCTCACGAATGTCAAATTCGCTCCGCGCCAGTACTCGTCCTTCCTAGACTGCAAAGGTTTTCTATCACGCTGAAAAGAAGACAAAGCTCTTTCATAAGGGCTTTTTTCTTTTGGTTTTCACCACTTCACCTGTTCAGGCATAGGCTAGAAAGAACAACACACCTGAAAGAAGAACAAGTGTAGCGTAAGACGATACCAACAGGATAAGAGCCTGATTGTGGAGTGAAAAGCATGCAATTTCAAATAGGAGATATGGTGACGAGGGCATCCTATCAGATGGATATTATGTTTCGTATCATTCGAATTGATGAGACAGACCAGCACGAAGCCACCGCCATTTTGCATGGGAATGAAGTGAGGCTGATTGCCGATGCGAAGATGTCAGATTTGGTCTTGATTCAAAAAGAGGAGCAGCTGACAAGAGAGAAGGACGATGAACGGAAAATTAACGAATCGCTCGACTTACTCAGGCAAGATTATCAGCTGCTTCGTGAAAAACAAGAGTATTATACGTCTGGACAATATCAGCATCAGGAGCAGTATTTTCATATGCCCGGAAAGGTTCTGCATTTAGATGGAGATGCTTCATACTTAAAGAAATGCTTAGATGTATATGAAAGAATCGGTGTACCTGTGTATGGTGTGCATTGCCACGAGAAGAAAATGCCAAGCATGATTGATTCATTAATTGATCAATATCGGCCTGATATTTTGGTCATCACAGGACATGATGCGTATTCTAAACAAAAGGGCGGTGTACACGATATCGGTGCATATCGTCATTCTCGTCATTTCGTTGAAACGGTTCAAAAGGCAAGAAGGAAGGTTCCGCATTTAGATCAGCTCGTGATCTTTGCAGGTGCCTGCCAATCTCATTTTGAATCATTAATTCAAGCAGGTGCTAATTTTGCAAGCTCACCCTCACGTGTCAACATTCATGCACTTGACCCCGTCTATATTGTTGCCAAGATCAGCTTCACTCCATTTGTAGATCGAATCAACGTGTGGGATGTGCTCCGAAATACACTGACGAGAGAAAAAGGTCTCGGAGGAATTGAAACAAGGGGTGTTTTAAGGGTAGGTATGCCATATAAAAGAGACCATGAATCGACATAACCCGACTGATTTCAGTCTGGTTTTTTTTATGCTCAAAAAGAAATTTCATATGAATACATAATTCACCGGAATTTGAGAAAAATAGGGAGGAGAAAAGGTAGAAGTTTGTCAAAATTATTTTGTTGACAATGGCTCGTGTTGGTTGATATAATTTAATTTTTATTTGACAAAAATGGGCCGTTGTTGTATAATTATCTCAGTGAGGTGGATGCAATGGCGAAGACTTTGTCCGACATCAAAAGATCGCTTGATGGTAACTTAGGTAAACGTTTGACGTTAAAGGCTAACGGAGGCCGCCGAAAAACAATTGAGCGTTCGGGCATTTTAGCTGAAACGTACCCTTCTGTTTTTGTGATTCAATTAGACCAAGATGAGAATTCGTTTGAAAGAGTTTCTTACAGTTATGCAGATATACTGACTGAGACGGTCGAATTAACATTCGATGATACCGCTAGCTCAGTCGCCTATTAATGGGCAGTGAACTTTTTGTTTACTGCTTTTTGTTTTGCCTTTTTTTCTGTATGGGAGGCTGTCCATTATTTGAAAGGGGTAAAAGGCAGGAATCGATGCAAAATAAGAAAGCCACGAATGAGTGGCGATGATTCGAATTCTCGACCAAAGGGGCTGTTTCGTTTGGGTAGACGCCGAGGCATTATGTCAGATGAGTTCAAATACGAGCTGGCGAAGGATCTTGGATTTTATGATACCGTCAAAAATGGAGGCTGGGGAGAGATTCGTGCGCGTGACGCGGGAAATATGGTCAAACGTGCCATTGAATTAGCTCAACAGCACATGGCTCAAGAAGAGAATCAACGATAAAGAAATGGTCAGGGATACCTCGGGTGTCTCTGACCTTTTTTGTTGAAAAGTGAGTGTGCTGAGCGTAAAAGCCAATATTCATCAGATCCATCAAATGTGATACAATATTGATACTTATGTTTAGATGGAGAAGTAGGTGAAATGTTTGCGTATTTTAGAAAAAGCACCGGCAAAAATTAATCTCTCACTTGATGTTCATGGAAAAAGACCGGATGGATATCACGAAGTGGAGATGGTGATGACAACAATAGATCTTGCAGATCGACTAGAGCTGACGGAGCTGGACAAAGACGAAATCCGTGTATCATCTCATAATCGTTTTGTGCCAGATGATCAACGGAATTTGGCTTATCAGGCAGCTAAATTGTTAAAAACAAGATTCGGTATTCAAAAAGGTGTATCGATTGTCATCACAAAAGCAATTCCCGTCGCAGCAGGTTTAGCTGGAGGCAGCAGTGATGCCGCAGCAGCGCTTCGCGGCTTAAACCGTTTGTGGAAGTTAAATCTCACGTTAGATGAACTAGCTGAGCTTGGAGCGGAGATCGGCTCAGATGTCTCTTTTTGTGTACACGGAGGGACAGCGCTAGCGACTGGACGTGGAGAGAAACTAAAGCATATTGCGACACCACCGCATTGCTGGGTGATTTTAGCGAAGCCGGTGATTGGGGTATCTACAGCTGAGGTCTACAGACAATATGACGCAAGCAAAGTAGAACACCCAAATGTACAGCGTATGATTAAAGCAATTGAAGCGAAAGATTATAAAGAGATGTGCGGCTCACTCGGTAACGTGTTGGAATCTGTGACATTAAAGATGTATCCAGAAGTAGATATGATTAAGAGACAGATGAAGCGTTTCGGAGCAGATGCTGTATTAATGAGTGGCAGCGGGCCTACTGTATTTGGCTTGATTCAATATGAATCAAAGGTGCAAAGAATATATAACGGACTGAGAGGATTTTGTGATCAGGTTTACGCTGTCCGCATGATCGGCGAACAAAATGCCCTTGATTAAATCCGTATATTAAGTTATATTATTCATAAATTATTCGGGTTCTGGGGGTAAGTTCATGAAGTTTCGTCGAAGCGGCAGATTGGTGGACTTAACAAATTATTTGTTAACCCACCCGCACGTACTAGTACCTTTAACTTTTTTTGCAGAGCGATATCAATCTGCGAAGTCCTCTATTAGTGAAGACTTAACGATTATCAAACAGACCTTCGAACAGCAGGGAATAGGGACTTTACTTACTGTACCTGGTGCTGCTGGCGGAGTGAAATATATTCCAAAGATTCATCTAAAAGAAGCAGACGAAGTCGTAAACGATATCGGAGAGGCATTATCAACTCCTGAACGTGTGCTTCCTGGCGGCTATTTATATTTAACTGATGTTTTAGGCAATCCATCGATTCTTGCGAAAATCGGTAAGCTTTTTGCGACCATTTTTGCGGATCGGCCGATTGATGTTGTCATGACTGTTGCGACGAAAGGTATTCCGATTGCCTATTCTGTTGCAGGTTATTTAAATGTGCCTGTTGTGATCGTTAGAAAAGATAATAAGGTAACTGAAGGGTCAACTGTGAGCATTAATTATGCATCAGGTTCTTCTAACCGAATTCAAACCATGTCACTTGCAAAGCGGAGCTTAGATAAAGGATCCAATGTGTTGATTATTGATGACTTTATGAAAGCAGGCGGAACCATTAATGGCATGATGAATCTTCTAGAGGAATTTAATGCAAATGTTGCAGGGATCGGTGTTTTATTAGAAGATGAAGGCGTAGATGAACGTCTTGTCGATGAATATGTATCGCTTTTAAAGCTTTCAACCATTGATATGAAACAGAAAATCATTGAGATCAATGAAGGCAATTTCCACGAATTTTTTCATTCGAAAGCTTAAGCTTTGATCAAACATGTATTTGAATGGGAGAGATTGATATGACAAAAGTTGTTCAAACCAAAAACGCGCCAGTAGCCATTGGACCTTACTCTCAAGGGATTATCGTCAATAACATGTTTTACAGCTCAGGGCAGATTCCATTAACGCCAGCTGGAGATTTTGTGAATGGAGATATTAAAGAACAAACACATCAAGTGTTCCAGAATCTTAAAGCCGTCCTTGAAGCAGCGGGCGCTTCCTTTGAAACAGTTGTGAAAGCGACGGTTTTTATTAAAGATATGGAACAATTCGCTGAAGTGAATGAAGTGTACGGTGAATACTTCCATACACATAAGCCAGCTCGTTCATGTGTAGAAGTAGCCAGACTTCCAAAAGATGCACTTGTAGAAATTGAAGTTGTGGCATTAGTGAAATAAACAGGCCATCTCTTTGGAGACCGTTTGGTTTCATTATATGTATGAAAAGACATCGTCATGATGTCTTTTTTCAAGCAATTGATGTAAGCGCCGCCATTAAAATGACAAAAAATGTATAAATATCCCGATATTTCAAAAAAGTTTAAAAAAAGAGCAGGAGAATCACCACAATCGTTGAATACCTAATTAATGCTTTTATATTGGGAAAAGGTGGTGAACTACTGTGGAAGTTACTGACGTAAGATTACGCCGCGTGAATACCGATGGTCGCATGAGGGCGATTGCATCCATCACGCTGGACCACGAATTTGTTGTTCATGATATTCGTGTGATTGATGGAAATAATGGGTTGTTTGTTGCAATGCCTAGCAAACGCACGCCTGATGGAGAGTTTCGTGATATTGCACATCCGATTAACTCAAGCACTCGGGGTAAAATCCAAGATGCTGTTTTAAATGAATATCATCGCTTAGGCGAAGAAGAAGAAACAATTGAATATGAAGAAGCTGGAGCTTCTTAATCATACGTGAATCCAAAAAGACAGCTTTAAGAGAAAATGGAATGTTTTCTTTTAAATGCTGTCTTTTTTGCGTTTTTCCTCACGATTCTTCTAGGTTTCAACCATTAGAAAATTAATGTACTTCCTCTTGTATCCTTGAAATCAGTCCTTATTTAGGATATATTTTTCTATGGATAATAGGGATATTGGAGGCCAATCAATGGATAAGCGGTTCGCAGTGATTTTAGCAGCGGGAAAAGGAACAAGAATGAAGTCAAAGTTATACAAAGTACTTCATCCAGTTTGCGGAAAGCCAATGGTCGAGCATGTGGCAGATCAAGCGTTAAAGCTATCTTTAGCCAAGCTTGTGACGATTGTCGGCCATGGAGCAGAGGACGTCAAGAAGCAACTTGGGGACAGAAGTGAATATGCACTTCAAGAAGAACAGCTGGGAACAGCACATGCCGTCAAACAAGCTAAATCGTTCCTCGCGCAGGAAAAGGGAACAACCATTGTCATTTGTGGAGATACACCATTATTGACAGCGGAAACAATGGAAGCCATGTTAAGCGAGCATCAAAAACAACAAGCGAAAGTGACGATTTTGACAGCACACGCGGATGACCCAACAGGCTATGGACGTATTCTTCGTGATGAAACAGGTGCTGTAGTAAAAATCGTCGAGCATAAAGATGCAAATGATGCTGAACGTCAAGTGAATGAAATTAATACTGGGACCTATTGCTTTTCAAATGAAGATCTCTTCCGTGTGATTGAGCAAGTGTCAAATGAAAATGCACAAGGTGAATACTATTTGCCGGATGTCATTGAAATTCTAAAGAATGAAGGACAGACAGTTGCAGCGTATCAAACACCGCATTTTGAAGAAACACTTGGAGTCAATGATCGTATCGCTCTATCACAAGCAGAGCAATTCATGAAGCGACGTATTAATCATCAGCATATGAAGAATGGTGTAACCTTGATTGATCCTGAGAACACGTATATCTCGCCAGATGCAGTTATCGGTGAAGATACAATGATTTATCCTGGGACGGTCATCAAAGGGAATGTAAAGATTGGTGCAGATGCTACAATCGGTCCGAACACTGAAATTGTTGATAGCGTCATCGGAGATCAGACAGTCATTAAGCAGTCTGTTGTCTGCGATAGTGAAGTTGGGGTAGATGTCACAATTGGACCGTTTGCTCATATTCGCCCGTTGTCGAAAATTGGCGATGAAGTGAAGATCGGGAATTTTGTCGAAATCAAGAAAACAGTTTTCGGTGACCGAAGCAAAGCGTCTCATCTAAGTTATATTGGAGATGCAGAGGTCGGTACGGATGTAAACCTTGGTTGTGGATCTATTACAGTTAATTATGATGGGAAGAACAAATTCTTAACGAAGATTGAAGATGGCGCCTTTATTGGCTGCAATTCAAATCTCGTTGCACCAGTCACTGTCGGTAAAGGGGCATATGTTGCAGCCGGTTCAACGGTTACAGAAGATGTACCGCAGGATGCACTGTCTATTGCTAGAGCAAGACAAGTCAATAAAGAAGATTATGTGAAAAATATTCATAAAAAATAATCCAAATACCCGGAGGTTTACCATGTCTAATCGTTATGCTGATGCGAATTTAAAGATATTCTCTTTGAATTCAAACCCTGAACTTGCCAAAGAAATTGCCGATCGTATCGGAGTTGATGTAGGAAAGAGCTCTGTTAAACGTTTTAGTGACGGTGAAGTCCAAATCAATATTGAAGAAAGTATCCGCGGCTGTGATTGTTATGTTATTCAATCTACTAGTGCGCCAGTCAATGAGCACATTATGGAGCTACTCATTATGGTAGATGCACTAAAACGCGCTTCTGCGAAAACGGTCAATATTGTCATCCCTTATTACGGATATGCACGTCAAGATCGTAAGGCAAAACCTCGTGAGCCAATCACGGCGAAGCTTTTTGCGAACTTACTTGAAACAGCAGGTGCTACACGTGTCATTGCACTTGATCTTCATGCGCCGCAAATCCAAGGTTTCTTTGATATTCCAATCGATAACTTAATGGCTGTGCCAATCTTAACAAACTATTTCGAACAGAAAAACTTGAATGATATCGTTGTTGTGTCTCCTGACCACGGTGGTGTTACGCGTGCGCGCAAAATGGCGGACCGCCTGAAAGCACCAATCGCAATTATCGACAAACGTCGTCCGAAGCCGAACGTGGCTGAAGTGATGAATATCATTGGGAACATTGAAGGCAAAACGGCGATTCTCATCGATGATATCATTGATACAGCTGGTACGATTACACTTGCTGCAAATGCACTTGTGGAAAATGGAGCGGCTGAAGTCTATGCTTGTTGTACTCACCCAGTATTGTCTGGACCAGCAGTAGAACGTATTACAAACTCTAAAATTAAAGAATTAGTTGTGACAAACAGTATTCACTTAACAGATGACAAGAAAGTTGGAAAATTCATTCCGCTTTCAGTTGGGCCTTTGCTTGCAGAAGCCATCATTCGTGTACATGAAGAAGAATCTGTGAGCTACCTTTTCAGCTAATTTTCTGATTGAAAAAGGCCCCTAGGCATCAGCTTGGGGTCTTTTTGCTGTGATAAATGAAAGCCAAACATGTTTAAAATGATTCAGTTATGGGTATTTATGAAAGTAGTGACAAAAAAGAAATAGGATGGTGCTGAATATGGCAACTTTAAAAGCAAATAAAAGAACTGATTTCAAACGTTCCACACTGCAAAAAATCCGTCATTCAGGACACGTTCCTGGTGTCATATACGGAAAAAATACAGACAACCTGGCTGTTTCATTAGACAGCATTGATTTATTAAAGACATTACGTGATGAAGGAAAAAATACAATCATCACATTAGACGTTGGCGGTGAAACAAAATCTGTGATGGTGACAGAATTGCAAACAGATCCGTTGAAAAATGAGCTTGTCCACGCTGATTTCCAAGTGGTCGACTTACAGCGAGAAATTGACGCAGACGTACCTGTACAACTCATTGGCGAATCCAAAGGGGTAAAGGATGGCGGTGTGCTTCAGCAGCCACTATTTGAGCTATCCATTACAGCGAAACCAAAGGATATCCCGCAAAATATTGAAGCTGATATTACAAACTTAGAAGTAAATGACGTACTAACAGTCGGTGATCTGTCTGTTCAGTCAACGTATCAAATGAATAATGATCCAGAAGAAGTTGTTGCTTCGATCTTACCACCTCAGCAATCAGAGGTTCCAGAGCCAGATAGTGAAGAGAAAACGCAAGAGCCTGAGGCCATTAAAGAAAAAGATAACAGCGAAGAATAACTGGTCAATTAGAGACGTAACCCTCCCGCGGTTACGTCTTTTGTGCTAGAATGAAAAGAATTCATACGTTTTGCATGAGGCAATCACATTGGCTCATTTTTTAGGCGTGTGCATGTGCGACAAAGGAGGTTATTGGTTTCATGATTGCGTTCGTTGGATTAGGTAATCCAGGCAAAGAATATGAAAAAACAAGACATAACGTCGGGTTTATGACAATAGATGAATTATCAAAAAAATGGGACATCCCATTAAATCAATCAAAATTCCATGGACAATATGGAACTGGGTTTGTTTCAGGTCAAAAGGTTCTACTTGTGAAGCCTCTTACATATATGAACTTATCAGGGGAATGTGTGCGTCCGCTGATGGATTACTATGATATTCCCCTTGAACATTTGAAGGTCATCTACGATGATCTTGATTTGCCAACGGGACGGATTCGTTTGCGTACAAAAGGAAGTGCAGGCGGACATAACGGAATCAAATCGTTAATTCAGCATTTAGGTTCACCAGAATTTGACCGATTCCGTATCGGCATTGGCCGTCCACAAAACGGCATGAAGGTCGTCGATTACGTGCTAGGACGCTTCTCAGAAGAAGAACAGCCTGATATCTCATCTGCTATTCAAGCATCTATTGAAGCTTGTGAAGCGGCTTTAACAAAGCCATTTTTAGAAGTGATGAATGATTTTAACAAGAAGGTATAAGAATGATAAGCAAAGCACATACTGATCATAAAATCTCAGCATGGGAGGATCACGTATGGCTTTGCACTATTACTGCCGGCACTGTGGTGTAAAGGTTGGCAGTCTAGATGAATCCGCTGTCCAAAGTGAAGCACTTGGATTTCATCACTTAACAAATGAGGAAAGAAACGATATGATTTCTTATAGGGAAAATGGTGATTTACATGTACAAACCATTTGTGAGGATTGCCAAGAGGCGCTCGAAAGAAATCCTGATTACCATCAGTATCATACTTTTATTCAATAAAAAGCTTTGGTGTAGATATTAGACCAAAGCGTTTTTCTGTTTTAAACAAGCAGGGAGGAGGAGCCAAATGAAAAACATACAATCATTTATCAAACAAAGTGATGATTTTCAGTCCATTTTTAACGGACTAAAAGAAAGGTTAAAAGAACAGCTGCTCGCCGGACTATCAGGCTCCGTCAGATCTTTATTTACAGCCGCCATATCAGACGAATTAAAGCGGCCGATGTTTATTGTGACACACAACTTATATCAAGCGCAGAAGGTGACAGATGATCTAGCCAGTGTGATGCCAGATCGCTCGGTCCTTCTTTATCCTGTCAATGAACTCATTGCATCTGAAATTGCTGTGGCAAGCCCTGAGCTTAGAGCGCAGCGTCTTGATGTATTGAATCGTCTCGCGAATGGAGAAAATCCGATTGTCGTGACTCCAGCAGCTGCAGTGCGTAGAATGCTTCCGCCTGTTGAGCTCTGGAAGGACAGTCAGATCCATTTAAAGGTTGGTGAAGAAATTGATTTGGAGGCGTTTTCAAAACAACTCGTGCAAATCGGTTATGACCGGACGTCCATGGTCGCTGCGCCCGGAGACTTTAGTGTACGCGGTGGAATCATCGACATTTATGCGTTAACGGAAGACCACCCGATCCGTATTGAGCTGTTTGATACAGAAGTGGATTCTATTCGGTCCTTCCACTCTGACACGCAGCGTTCATTGGAAACACTTCAAGAAATCAAGATTGGCCCGGCGAAAGAGCTGATTGTAAGAGGGCCTGAACGAGTGAGAGCGATTGAACAGCTTGACGAAGGTCTTGCCAGCAGCTTAAAGAAATTCAACTCGGATAAACAAAAAGAGCTGCTCCATCAGAATATTTCTGCTGATCGTGAGAAGCTGCTAGAAGGTATTGTGACACAAGAAATGACGAAGTATCTGTCCTATTTCTATGAAAAACCTGCTAGTTTGCTAGATTATACATCGCAGGATACGATTATCATTCTAGATGAAATCAGCAGAATTCAGGAGATGGAAGAACAGCTTGAACAGGAAGAAGCAGATTGGACAATTAGTCTGCTGGAAGAAGGGAATATCCTGCATGATTTAGCCCTTTCCTTCCCATTTCAAGAGCTGTTCAATCAGCAATCGAGGTCGATTCTGTACTATTCCTTATTTTTGAGACATGTTCAGCAGACCAATCCGCAAAATATCGTCAATGTATCTAGTAAGCAAATGCAGAATTTCCATGGGCAGATGAATGTGCTTGCAAGTGAAATTGAACGCTACAAAAAGCAGAATTATACGGTTGTCTTTTTAGGTGCGGATGAAGAGCGGACAGAGAAGCTGTCATCTGTCTTGCATGATTATGACATTGAAGCAGCTCTTGCTAAACCTGATGCTGAGCTTGTCAGCGGGCAAGTATATATTTTACAAGGTGAGCTTCAAACCGGTTTTGAACTACCTTTATCCAAGATTGCTGTCATTACAGAGGGTGAACTTTTCAAGAAACGTGTGAAGAAGCAGGCACGGAAGCAAAAGCTAACGAACGCAGAGCGAATCAAAAGCTATTCAGAACTGCAAGTGGGCGATTATGTGGTGCACATTAACCACGGGATCGGTAAGTATTTAGGAATTGAAACGCTTGAAATTGGCGGCATTCATAAAGATTATTTAAATATTCATTATCAAGGAAGCGACAAGCTTTATGTACCCGTTGAACAAATTGATCAGGTGCAGAAGTATGTAGGGTCAGAAGGAAAAGAACCAAAGCTGTACAAACTAGGTGGCAGCGACTGGAAACGTGTGAAGAAAAAAGTAGAATCATCTGTGCAGGACATTGCAGATGATCTGATTAAGCTGTACGCAGAACGTGAAGCAAGCAAAGGGTATGCCTTCTCGCCTGACCATGAGATGCAGCGCCAGTTTGAATCTGCATTCCCTTACCAAGAAACAGACGATCAAATTCGCTCGATTCATGAAATCAAACAAGACATGGAACGGGAGCGCCCGATGGATCGTCTGCTTTGCGGAGATGTGGGCTATGGAAAAACAGAGGTGGCGATTCGAGCGGCCTTCAAAGCCATTGCTGACGGGAAGCAGGTGGCACTGCTTGTACCAACAACGATCTTAGCGCAGCAGCATTTTGACACGATTATGGACAGATTCCAAGACTATCCTGTTAAAATCGCTCAGCTTAGCCGCTTCCGTACACGAAAAGAAACAACAGAAACATTAAAAGGGCTGAAAAATGGAACGATTGATATGGTCATTGGGACGCATCGTCTTCTTTCAAAAGACATTGTGTACAAGGATTTAGGACTGTTAATCATCGATGAAGAGCAGCGCTTCGGTGTGACGCATAAAGAGAAAATTAAACAAATGAAAGCCAATATTGATGTGCTGACGTTAACGGCAACGCCAATTCCTCGTACGCTTCATATGTCGATGCTTGGCGTACGTGACTTATCTGTTATTGAAACGCCACCTGAGAACCGTTTCCCAGTTCAAACCTATGTTGTCGAGTACAATGGTGCGTTAGTCAGAGAAGCCATTGAGCGAGAACTGGCAAGAGGCGGTCAAGTGTACTTCCTTTATAACCGAGTGGAGGATATTGAACGAAAAGCAGATGAAATCTCGATGCTTGTTCCAGACGCAAAAGTAAGCTATGCGCACGGGAAAATGAGTGAGAATGAGCTGGAATCCGTGATGATTAATTTCCTAGAAGGTGAATCGGATGTACTCGTTAGTACAACTATTATCGAAACGGGCGTAGACATTCCAAATGTGAACACGCTCATTGTTCATGATGCTGATAAAATGGGGCTTTCGCAGCTGTACCAGTTAAGAGGACGAGTTGGGCGCTCGAATCGTGTGGCCTATGCTTATTTCACTTATCGAAAAGATAAAGTGCTTTCTGAAGTAGCTGAGAAAAGACTTCAAGCCATTAAAGAATTCACTGAGCTTGGGTCAGGCTTTAAAATTGCGATGCGTGACTTAACGATTCGAGGAGCAGGGAATTTACTTGGTGCACAGCAGCATGGATTTATTGATTCTGTTGGCTTCGACCTTTACTCTCAAATGCTGAAAGAAGCCATTGAAGAAAGAAGAGGCGATACGACTGCTCAAGAAAAATTTGAGCCGGAAATTGATCTCCAAATTGATGCCTACATTCCAGATAGCTATATTTCTGACGGCAAGCAAAAAATCGAGATGTATAAACAGTTTAGAGCGATTGGATCTATAGAAGAGCGGAAAGAGCTTCAAGATGAAATGATTGACCGATTCGGAGAATATCCGCAAGAAGTGGCTGATTTGTTCACGATTGCGACGATGAAGGTGTACGCCGTGCAGGAACGTGTCGAGTTGATCAAGATGGAGAAAGGCATTGTCAGACTCACTCTCGATGAAAAAGCAAGCAGCGACATCGATGGTCAAAAATTATTTGAGCTTGGCAGTCAATATGGACGCGATATCGGTCTTGGAATGGAAGGCAGCAAGCTGATTATTTCTGTTCAAACGAAAGGCAAGAAAACAGAGGAGTGGCTTGAAGTCGTTCTTCGTATGCTTCGAGGTCTTCAAGATGTGAAAAAAGAAACCATTCCATCTTCATAAAATTTTGTTGGTCTCTCGTGTATATTACGTTTGATGTGACAGATACTAAACTCAGGGTCAAGTGGTGAATGTTGCATAAAGTGGACGCTTTTGTTCCATTCACCCAACACATCATCAAACGAAAGAGAGGCAGCAGTGAATGAAAGCAACTGGAATTGTACGCCGCATCGATGATCTAGGTAGAGTGGTTATACCGAAGGAGATTCGCAGAACATTGCGCATCCGGGAAGGAGATCCACTTGAGATTTTTGTCGACCGCGATGGAGAAGTCATTTTGAAGAAGTATTCACCGATTAGTGAGCTAGGAGACTTTGCGAAGGAATATGCTGATGCTTTATTCGACAGTTTGGGTCATTCTATCCTCATCTGTGATCGTGATACGTATATTGCTGTATCCGGCAGTTCAAAAAAAGAGTACTTAAACAAATCCATTAGTGATTTACTTGAACGAACAATGGATCAGCGTAATTCTGTATTAGAGGACAGCAAGAAAGAAATTCAGCTTGTGGATGGTATTGATGATGATGTATCAGCTTATACCATTGCACCTATTGTTGCAAACGGAGATCCAATTGGCGCCGTCGTTTTATTTTCTAAAGAGCGTTCAATGGGAGAAGTGGAGCATAAAGCGGCAGAAACGGCTGCTGGCTTCTTAGCCCGTCAAATGGAACATTAGGTCTAATAATTCTATATCATTTTGATAAAACGAAAGAATGCCGATGAAATCATCTGATTTTGTCGGCGTTTTTTATATGGGATGAAACAAAACAATGAATGTATCGTCTACTCCTTAGAAAGAAACAGCTTGCCAGTCACGTATGATATAATGAGTGCGTTTAAATGCAGGTATATTTTTTGATTGAACATAAAGGAGTCATCCATGAAGAATGCTGTGAATCAGCCGCATTGGCTTTTCCAAGGTGCGGTGATTTTAACCATCGCAGGCTTGTTATCAAAGGTACTGAGTGCCGTATATCGTGTCCCTTTTCAAAATATCGTAGGAGACACAGGTTTTTATATTTATCAGCAGGTCTATCCCTTTCTTGGCATTGCGATCATGCTCGGCACCACTGGTTTTCCTGTGATGGTGTCCAAGCTCCTGAGCGAGCATGGTGAGGAGAATCGCCGAATCATTACAAAGGTATCCTTGGTGTATATCACTTTGCTGAGCTTGGCCTTATTTCTTTGTCTATACATAGGAGCAGGCACAATTGCGAATCTCATGGCGGACAGTCAATTAATGTTGCTCATCCAGATGAGTTCGTTTGTGTTTTTATTTCTGCCGCTTACCGTGATGCTGAGGGGTGTTTTTCAGAGTGATGGGCTGATGCTCCCCACCGCGGTCTCTCAATTGGCTGAGCAACTCATCAGAGTAGGCGTCCTGCTTGTTTTATCTTTCTATTTTGTGAGACATGGCTATTCGCTTTATGAAACAGGAGCGGGTGCGGTGTTCTCTTCTATAGCTGGAAGTGCGGCTTCACTCCTTTTGCTTCTTTTCCTTTGGCTGACCTATCGGAAGCGGTCGTCAGTGAGCAAGACATTAAAACAGGCTACACTGCGGAAAAAAGATGTGCTGAAGAGTTTGGTGCTGTATACATTGACGATTTGTGTGAGTGGATTGCTGATCCTATGGATGCAAATGATCGATGCTTTTCACCTGTATGCGCTACTGCGCAGTGAGGGACTGAGTGAAGCAGCTGCAAAGGCGGCAAAAGGCGTATATGACCGAGGTCAGCCGTTCCTGCAGCTCGGGACGGTGTTTGCAATTAGTATTGGGACGTCTCTTGTTCCGTTTTTGTCGTCGGCCTTAAGAAAAGGGCAGCATGAAGCAATTCGTGAAAAAGTACGTACATCGTTTAAGGCAACATCGGTGCTAGGGATTGGTTCAGCTGTCGGTCTTATATGTATTTTATCGTCTGTGAACATCATGCTTTTTCGTAATGACTTAGGGACAGATGCGCTGCAAATATTTTGCATATCCATTGCCTTTACATCAATGGCGATTACGCAAACCGCTTTACTTCAGGGTCTGGGACATACTGTGTACCCGGCTGTTGTGGTCCTGATCAGTGTACTGGTGAAATGGGGGCTGACGCTGGCTCTTGTCCCGTTATTCGGCATTTATGGAGCCGCATGGTCGACTGTTTGTGGGTTTCTCGCCGCCGCTGCGCTCAATGCGGTGTATTTGAAGCATAAAGGGTGGATTTCAATAAGAGAGCTATTCCCAGTGAAAATTCTTTTATCAGCAGCATTCATGGCTGTCGTTTTAATTGGATATCAGGCATTGTTTTCTTGGGTCATTCCCTTTGAGAAACGTCCGTTTTCTGTTTTAGAGAGCCTGACTTCAGTTTTTATTGGTGGTTTCGCCTTTTTATATAGTATTCTTAAGCTAGACGTATTTACGGAAGAGGAATGGAGACTCATTCCATTAGGAGAAAAGATTTTATATTTTAAACAGATGAGAGGGAATCGAAATGGCAGGTAAGATTACAGTCGTTGGTCTTGGGGCAGGCGACATGGATCAGCTGACGCTCGGTGTATATAAGCAGCTGAAGCAGGCGGAAGAAGTATACTTGAGAACGCAGGATCATCCACTCACTGCAGAATTGATGCAGGAGGTCCCGTCTCTGACCTTTTTTGATGAGATTTATGAAAAGCATGATCAGTTTGATGCAGTGTATGAGGAAATCACAGACATTCTCTTCCGAGAGGCTGAGGAGAAAGATATTGTGTATGCAGTACCAGGTCACCCGTTTGTGGCGGAAAAGACAGTGCAGCTTCTTGTTTCACAACAGAAGAAGCGCGGGGTTGAGGTGTACGTGGCTGGTGGACAAAGCTTTTTGGATGCGACGTTTAATTCCTTACAGATTGACCCAATCGAAGGGCTGCAATTCGTTGACGCAGGGGATATGAGAGCGGATGATCTGAAGTTGACCCAGCATGTGCTGATCTGTCAGGTATATGATCAGATGACAGCCTCGAATGTGAAGCTGACCCTCATGGAAAAGCTACCTGACGATTATGAAGTCTTTATCGTAACGGCAGCTGGAAGCAGTCAGGAGCAGATTACAGGTGTTCCTTTATTTGAACTTGATCGAGATGTGTCGATAAATAACTTAACGAGTGTTTATGTACCTCCCATTCAAGATGAAAAGCTGCTCTATCAGCAATTTGACACTTTCCGCGATGTCATTCGTACATTAAGAGGTCCTGGCGGCTGTCCTTGGGATCAAAAACAAACGAATGAGTCGCTCAAACCATATTTAATTGAAGAATGTTATGAGCTGCTGGAAGCCATAGATGAAGACGATCCAGATCATATGGTTGAAGAACTCGGAGATGTACTGCTGCAAGTTTTACTCCACGCCCAAATTGGTGAAGATGATGGTTATTTCTCAATGGATGACGTCATCCAGCATGTCACAGAAAAAATGATTCGACGACATCCGCATGTGTTTGGTGATACGGATGTGTCTGAAGCATCAGATGTAGTCGCCAACTGGGAAAAAATCAAGCAGCAGGAAAAACCGGATCGTGCAGCTTCTATTTTGCAATCCATTCCAACGACTCTTCCAGCTTTAACAAAAGCCTATAAGCTCCAAAAGAAAGCAGCAAAAGTGGGCTTCGACTGGACAGAAGTAGAGGATATTTGGAACAAATACGAAGAAGAAAAGCAGGAATTCCTTGTGGAAGTGGCAGATAAGACGGATGAAGGTGCAACAAAGCAGATGAAGGATGAATTTGGGGATCTTTTGTTTGTTCTCGTCAACATTGGCAGATTTTATCATCTAGAGCCTGAAACCGCCCTCTCTTCTGCAAACACAAAATTCATGCGGCGCTTTCAGCATATTGAACAAAAAGCAAAGGACATAGGGCGTTCACTAGAGGACTTGACCCTAGAAGAAATGGACGATCTGTGGAACGATGCCAAACGCATAGAAAGAGGTGAACATACATGAGACTAGATAAATTCTTAAAAGTGTCTCGTTTAATCAAAAGAAGAACATTGGCAAAAGAAGTAGCTGATCAAGGGAGAATTTCTATTAATGGCACGCAGGCGAAAGCCAGCTCTGACGTGAAAGAAGGGGACGAGCTTCAAATTCGCTTTGGTCAAAAGCTTGTGACTGTTCAAGTCAACGAGTTAAAAGACACAACGAAAAAAGAAGAAGCTGCTGGCATGTATACCGTGCTAAAAGAAGAAAAAACAGCAGAATAGGGCTTGTTCTAAATGTCCCGCCTGTCACATACAATGCAGTAACAATGCAAGTATGAGATATGGGGGATGTATAAATGAATCAATATTATAATCAACCTCAAGGCACGAAGTTGTCATCAGAAGCCGAGCATCATGTCACAATGCGCAACAGAAAGCATTTAGATATTACCGGGGTCAAACAAGTCGAGAGCTTTGATAATGAAGAATTTCTGCTTGAGACTGTCATGGGAGTCCTCGCCATTCGCGGAGAAAATCTGCAAATGAAAAATTTAGATGTAGAAAAGGGCGTTGTGTCCATTAAAGGGCGTGTCTTTGACTTAATCTATGTAGATGAGCAGCACGGGGAGAAAGCTAAAGGATTTTTTAGCAAGCTGTTTAAATGACACTGACGGTCCAGTTTTATACGATGCTTTCGATGGCGGCGATGGGCATCTGGCTGGGCGCATCGCTGGATACGTACAAGCTGTTTGTGAACCGGGAAAAAACAGCAAAATGGCTGCTGGTCATTCACGACCTCCTTTTTTGGGTAGTGCAGGGTCTCTTATTCTTTTATGTCCTGCTACTGACCAATGAGGGAGAATTCAGGCTTTATATTTTTCTAGCTGTTGCTTTAGGTTTCTCGATGTATCAGGCATTGATGAAACAGCTGTATATGAACATCCTCAAGTTTGTGATGAGGTGTATTTATCAGACTGTTCTCTTCCTGAAAAGGCTGATCATGTCGATGGTTTTCCAGCCCATTCGCTGGATCGTCGGTTTGATCATAAGTGCTCTTCTGTTCTTGTTCCACTCGCTCTTACGCCTTGTTCGTTTTGCGTTTCGACTCGTGTGGAAGGTGCTGTATATTGTTTGTTATCCGCTTATTTGGTTACTCAATGTGACCATTATTCATCGAATTCCCGAAAAATGGCGAACATCAATGAGGTTGTTTTTCTCAAAAGGAGCAGGAATTTTACAAGGGATCAAGAAATTATCTCGTACCATGAAAACGAAATGGAAACAATTCTGGACAAAGTAAGAGAGGAGGCCTTCATCCTTGAACGAGAGAAAAAGAAATATCGCACAAATTCAAAATGATTATCAAAAACAAATGGAACAGCAAGCGCAGCGCCTAAAACGCAAACGCCGGGGACTCCTTAGAAGGCTTACCGTGTTTGGAGTCATTGTGCTCATGTTTGCTGTTTTGGTAACAAGTGCCCTATGGTCGCAATCGTCTGCATTGAAAGAAAAAGAAGAGAAGAAGGTTGCGCTTGAAAAAGAATTGAAGCAATTACAAACAAAGCAGGAAGATATTTCTGATGAAATCAAAAAGCTGAAAAGCAAAGAATACGTACTCGAACTGGCACGACGGGACTATTATATGTCTAAAAAAGGCGAAAAAATCTTTGATGTGGGCAATAAGAGCGATTAGCCTTGTTGACACTTAAAATTCAGTTTATGTATAATTGAACAAATGAGATTTTTTTATAAGTCTAAGGAGGAGCACTTTTTTTATGTCGATTGAAGTTGGCAGCAAGTTACAAGGGAAAGTTACGGGCATTACAAATTTTGGAGCTTTTGTGGAGTTGCCAGGCGGTTCAACTGGTCTCGTTCATATCAGTGAGGTAGCCGATAACTATGTAAAAGATATTAATGAGCATTTAAAAGTCGGTGAACAAGTTGAAGTGAAAGTGATTAACGTTGAAAAAGACGGTAAAATCGGCTTGTCCATTAAAAAAGCAAAAGATCGTCCTCAACAACAACAATCAAGACCGAGCAGAAATGATTTCCGTCCGAAGGAATCGTTTGAGCAAAAAATGAACAAATTCTTAAAAGATAGCGAAGATCGCTTAACATCTTTAAAACGTAACACGGAATCAAAACGTGGGGGGCGCGGAGCAAGAAGAGGTTAACTTGTTGCTGCTTTCTATACATTTTTCACAACAAAGCATCTGCTGTTTAGCGGGTGCTTTTTTTAATACAAATTCAACGTTTTTTGTGCATTTGCCATTTAATTTAAAACTTTCTATTGACGGACAAGCGAATCCTTTGTATTATAGTTCTTGTGCTTCTTAGCGCATTTTATATTATGGCGGTGTAGCTCAGCTGGCTAGAGCGTACGGTTCATACCCGTGAGGTCGGGGGTTCGATCCCCTCCGCCGCTATCCTTTTAAAAAGAACAATAAGCAAGGCCCGTTGGTCAAGCGGTTAAGACACCGCCCTTTCACGGCGGTAACACGGGTTCGAATCCCGTACGGGTCATCTTCAAAACAGCTTTCTATAGGAAAGCTGTTTTTTTGTGCTTTCGTAAAACTCTGATGAAAGATATCGACTTTCAAGAAAGTATGCCTTTTTGGCAAATAAAGCGTCGAACGTTTTATGGAAACGACAACTTCTTTTGACAAAATTTCTTTTTCACCTTCGCTATAATGACAAGCAACGAATATCAGGTGGGGGATGAAAAGATGGAAAAACTAGAAAGAAGAACTGATTTAACGGGAGCCGGGTTTGAAAGAATCAGTGCAGGGTTAAAAAAGATGAAAAACCTGTTTCTTCATCATACGCATTCTCTTTTTTTCTATAAAGGGTTTATTTATGTTGTTTTAGGCTTTTTATTGGGACGAGCCTTTATCTTATCTGAAATTATGCCGTTTGCATTGCCATTCTTTGGGTCTATGCTGCTCATTAAAAGGGATAAGGCGATGCTTGCTTGTCTTGCTTTACTCGCTGGAGCGATGACGATATCACCTCAAAATGCATTATTCGTATTTGCGTCATTGATCGTGTTCCTCCTCATGTCAAAGGTCGTTTCATTTATCATCAAAGACCCAGTGAAAACATTACCAGTTGTGATTGTGCTCTCAATGCTGATAACCAGGGGAGCTTTTGTATACCGCGAGCAGGGTGTGGTTCAAAGCTATGACTATGTGATGGCAGGGGTTGAAGCTGGACTTGCCTTCATTTTGACACTGATTTTTCTTCAAAGTTTGCCGATTTTTACAGTCAGGAAAATCAAACACTCCTTAAAGGTTGAAGAAATTATTTGCTTTATGATATTAATCGCTTCAGTTTTAACAGGTCTGGCTGGGATCACATTTCAAGGAATGCAGGCAGAGCATATTTTGTCACGATATGTAGTGCTGAGCTTTGCCTTTATTGGAGGAGCGAGTATTGGTTGTACAGTGGGTGTTGTAACTGGATTAATTCTTGGTCTCGCCAACATCGGCAACCTTTATCAGATGAGTCTGCTTGCCTTTTCGGGCTTATTAGGCGGATTACTAAAAGAGGGGAAAAAAGCAGGAGCAGCCATCGGCTTGATTGTGGGTTCTTTACTAATCTCCCTCTACGGTGAAGGGTCAGCAGGGCTAATGACAACGCTATATGAATCACTCATCGCAGTTGCACTGTTTTTGCTCACGCCACAGTCAGTAACGTCCAAGGTGGCAAAATATATTCCTGGTACGGTAGAGCATGTACAGGAACAGCAGCAATATGCCAGAAAAGTACGAGACGTGACAGCAAAAAAGGTAGATCAATTCTCTAATGTATTTCATGCGCTGTCTGAGAGTTTTGCGACATTTTACGAATCCATTCCTGAGGAGAAGAAGCAGGAAGAGGATGTAGATCTTTTTTTAAGTACGATCACAGAACGTTCCTGTCAAACGTGCTATAAGAAAAATAAATGCTGGGTGCAGAACTTTGATACAACCTATGAACTCATGAAACAAGTTATGCATGAATCTGATGAAAAAACGTACGAGCATAACCGGAAGTTGAAAAAGAAATTCAGTCAGCACTGCTCAAAATCAAAGCATGTAGAAGAATTGATTGAAGAGGAGATAGCTTACTATAAAGCAAATCAGACCTTAAAGAAAAAGGTCCAAGACAGCAGGCGCCTTGTGGCCGAACAACTTATGGGTGTCTCACAAGTCATGGAGGATTTTTCCCGGGAAATAAAACGAGAAAGAGAGCAGCATTTTATTCAGGAAGAGCAGATGATAGAAGCACTTCAGAACTTTGGAATTGAAATTCAGCAAGTTGAAATTTATAGCTTAGAACAGGGAAATGTTGATATAGAGATGAGAATTCCCTATTGCCAAGGTCATGGGGAATGCGAAAAAATCATCGCTCCAATGCTCTCAGATATTTTAGAAGAACAGGTTTTAGTCAAAGCAGAGCAGTGTGCGGAGCATCCAACAGGTTATTGTCATGTTGTATTCGGTTCTGCAAAATCGTATCGAGTGTCTACAGGTGTAGCACATGCAGCGAAAGGTGGAGGATTAGTATCTGGAGACAGCTACAGCATGATGGAACTGGGTGCAGGTAAATATGCCGCAGCTATTAGTGATGGAATGGGAAATGGAGCAAGAGCCCATTTTGAAAGCAATGAAACGATCAAGCTGTTAGAAAAAATCTTGGCATCTGGTATTGATGAAAAAGTAGCGATTAAAACGATTAATAGCATTTTATCTTTACGGACAACAGATGAAGTCTACTCCACATTAGACTTATCCATTATTGATTTACAGGATGCGAGTTGTAAGTTCCTCAAGATTGGCTCCACCCCAAGTTTTATTAAACGTGGTGATCAAGTGATGAAAGTACAGGCCAGCAATTTGCCTATTGGCATTATTGATGAATTTGAAGTAGAAGTGGTGAGTGAACAGATGAAGGCAGGAGACCTCCTTATCATGATGAGCGACGGTATCTTTGAAGGTCCAAAACATATCGAAAATCATGATTTGTGGGTCAAACGAAAAATGAAGAGCTTTAAAACAGAAGATCCGCAAGAGATTGCTGATTTATTAATGGAGGAGGTCATTCGCACAAGAGCAGGTCAAATTGATGACGATATGACGGTTGTTGTCATTAGGCTCGACCACAATACACCAAAATGGGCATCCATTCCGACAGGTACATTTTATCTTCAGAAACAAGAGATTTCTTGAAATATCGTATAATATGAATTTCTTCTGGCGATGATGAGGATATAAGCATTCAGTTACAATCCCAGGAGGAATGAAGATGCGAAAAGGTCACGTAAACCAAATCTTACTGATTACAGATGGCTGCTCAAATCATGGGGAAGACCCACTTGCGATTGCCGCATTGGCAAAGGAGCAAGGAATCACAGTCAATGTCATTGGCATTATGGAAGAGAACAGACACGATCATGAAGCGATGAAAGAAGTAGAGGGGATTGCTCTAGCAGGCGGAGGCATTCATCAGGTTGTCTATGTTCAGCAATTGTCTCAAACCGTACAAATGGTGACAAAAAAGGCGATGACGCAAACGTTACAAGGTGTTGTGAATAAAGAATTGCAGCAAATTCTTGGCAAAGATACTGAAATTGAAGAACTTTCCCCAGATAAGCGTGGAGAAGTGATGGAGGTTGTGGACGAGCTAGGTGAGACGGTTCACCTTCAAGTGCTTGTGCTTGTGGATACAAGTGCAAGTATGAAACCGAAGCTGCCAACCGTCAAAGAAGCACTTATCGATCTCTCTATTAGTCTAAATTCGAGAATTGGTGAAAATCAGTTTGGGATGTGTGTATTTCCCGGGAAAAACTCAGATGCAGAAATTGTGTTGAACTGGACGCCTCGGTTTGATTCGTTATCATCAATTTTCCCGAAGTTAACAACAGGAGGAATTACACCAACTGGACCAGCAATTCGAGAAGCACTCCAGCATTTCAAATCAGTTCGTTCACGAAAAGGGCTGCTTGAAGCGAAGGAAGAACATGATGAATTCGGCTTCTAACATCCCATTAGGTACAATGATAAAAGGAAAATGGCATCACCAACATTACCGCATTGTAAAAGAGCTGGGAAAAGGGGCGAACGGTGTGGTCTATCTGGCCGAATCGCCAAAGGGGCAAGTGGCCCTTAAAGTGAGTGATGACAGTATGCTCATTGCATCTGAAGTCAATGTATTAAAATCCTTTTCAAAGGCTCCTGTGAAAACCATGGGGCCTTCTTTTTATGATATGGATGATGCTCTTTATCCTGGTATGTCAGAGAAACGGTCGTTTTATGTCATGGAGTATGTCAGAGGACCATTGCTGCTTGAATTTGTGAAACAAAAAGGCGATGAATGGATCGTCGTTCTCATGATTCAACTGTTGTCTAACCTTGCTCACTTACATAAGGAATGCTGGATCTTCGGTGACTTGAAGCCTGATAATCTCATCGTTTCAGGTCCCCCAGCTACGATTCGATGTATTGATGTTGGAGGAACAACGAAGGCAGGAAGGGCGATTAAGGAATACACCGAGTTTTTTGACCGTGGCTACTGGGGCTTTGGTACAAGAAAAGCAGAACCTTCTTATGATTTATTTGCTTTAAGTATGGTCATGGTGAACTGTGCCTATAAAAAAGAATTTAAAAAAGGGGCAGAACCAGAAAAGCAGCTTTATCGAGCGATTGAAGGACATCCTTTATTAAAGCGATATGAGAGGGTGTTAAAAGCGGCTCTCCAAGGCAAATATCAATCAGCGGCAGACATGAAAAGCGCGATGCTGAAAGAAGGACAATTGCTTGCTTCAAGAAAATCACGACAAAAGAAGCCATCACAGCAAAATAGGCAAAAGCCAGCTGTTCCCCAACATCAACAGGCCGCACCTTCACGATCAAGAGTTGTTGCTGCGAAAAGAACATCAGTACGCAAAAAATCAGGCGGGCTTTTTGAAACCATTCTCATCTTATGCAGTGTGCTCGCTCTTTACTGTGCCTATGTGGTTTTATTCCTATTATAGAGCTGTAAAAAAGCAGGCTTCTTCTTTGCTTGGAGCTAATGAAAGTGATAGGATATGTATATCTTTAAATTACCTGCTCTTTGTGAGGAGGAAGTTGTGAATAGAATTGAATCTTTTTTGAAAAAACATGATGTTTTCCTTGAAAATACGACAGTCATTGTCGGGGTTTCTGGCGGACCAGATTCTATGCTCTTGCTGCATGAACTAAACAAACGTCGAAAAGGTTCCTTTCAGCTGATTGCAGCCCATGTAGATCACATGTTCAGAGGAGAAGAATCCTTTGCTGATTTGGCATTTGTTGAAGCGTACTGTAAAGAGCATGAGATCCTTTTTGAATCGGCTCGTATACAGGTCACCCAATATGCAAAAGAAAACCGCTTAAACAAACAGGCAGCTGCAAGAGAGTGCAGATATGCTTTCTTTCGTCAATTGATGGAACAGTACAACGCTCAATTTATAGCGCTTGCACATCATGGAGACGATCAAGTAGAAACAATGGTGATGAGGCTGACAAGAGGGACTGTTGGAATAGGACTCGCAGGTATGCAAGCAAAGCGCCCTTTTCAAGAAGGGTGGCTGATTCGTCCGCTGATTGGATATTCTAAGGATGATGTACTCACTGCTTGCGAAAAAGAACAAGTTCCTTATGTCATTGATCAAAGCAATCACACCGATGACTACTTGAGAAACCGGATCAGAAGACACGTTCTTCCCGTGTTAAAAGAAGAGGCACCTCATGTGCATGAAAGCTTTCAGTTTGTAAGTGACATGCTGACTGAGGATGAGCAGTACTTGCAGGCATTAACAAAGGATCAAATGCATCAAGTCATTACGAATCAAACGCCTAAGCAAATTGAGATCAAAACGAAGCCTTTGCTTGACCTGCCTTTGCCTTTACAAAGAAGAGGCATTCAACTAATATTAAACTATCTTTATGAAAACACTCAATCAGCGTTTTCAAACCAGCATATTCTAGGGACTTTGGACTGGTTATCTCATACTGATCAACCGTCTGGATCATTAGATTTGCCAAAAGGTTTACAAGCTGTCAAATCTTATGATCACTGTATGTTTACCTTTGAACGATCGTTTGTCATAGATCAGTCATATACTCATCATTTAAAAGGTGAGCTTGGCGAGGAACTTTTTCTCCCAAATGGACAGTCTATCTTGGTATCAAATCATGTTCCGAAGGATGCACGGAACGGAAACCATTTTTTCTTGCTTCAAAAAGATCATGTTCGTCTTCCTTTGATCATTCGCTCACGAAAAAACGGTGATCGAATCAAACTTAAAGGGATGAATGGATCAAAAAAGGTGAAAGATATATTTATTGATAAAAAAGTGCCTCTTGCAGAAAGAGACAGCTGGCCGATCGTCACTGACTCGGATCATCAAATCATCTGGATCCCAGGTCTGAAAAAATCCGTTTTTGAAGAAATTGATATGACAAACAGCGATCTCATTGTATTACAATATAGACAGCACGAAAATTTGTAGGGGGCAAGCAAAAGCATGAAACAAGATATTGAAAAGATTTTGATCTCAGAAGAAGAGATCCAGCTAAAAGTGAAGGAACTGGGTGCAACATTAACCAGCGATTATGATGGTAAATTTCCCCTGGCTATTGGTGTTTTGAAAGGGGCTCTTCCATTCATGGCAGACCTGATCAAACACATTGATACATATTTAGAGCTTGATTTTATGGATGTATCTAGCTACGGAAAGTCTACCGTATCTTCTGGAGAAGTGAAGATCATCAAAGATCTAGATACTTCTGTTGAAGGAAGAGATATTCTAATTATGGAAGATATCATCGACAGTGGGTTAACTTTGAGTTATCTGGTAGAGCTTTTCCGATACCGTAAAGCAAACTCCATTAAAATTGTGACATTGCTTGATAAACCAAGCGGCCGCAAAGCAGACATCAAAGCAGATTATGTTGGGTTTGAAGTACCAGATGCATTTGTTGTTGGCTATGGATTGGATTTTGCCGAACGTTACCGAAACCTCCCGTATATTGGAGTGTTAAAACCATCTGTTTACGAAGGCTAATGAGCACACGTTTACATGAGGTTATTGGTTGTATTGGAATGATTTTCTATGATACTATTGAACATAGTTGTGCTTACTGTGGGAGGAGGTAAGGAATGAATCGGGTTTTTCGTAATACGATTTTTTATATACTTATTTTATTACTTGTGATAGGGGTTGTCAGTTGGTTAGGATCCCCTAATCAAAAGCCTGAGAACATGTCTTACAGCAAATTTTCGCAAAATTTAAGTGCGGGAAAAGTGGAGAGTATCTCCATCCAGCCTGTAAGAGGGGTTTATGAAATTCGTGGTCAATTAGATGGCGCGAAGAAAGATGAATACTTCATTACCCACGTTCCAGACGGTCAAGGAGTTGACCAAATTTACAGTGCACTGAAGAATACAGATGTAAAAGTAGAACCAGCACCTGAAACAAATGGATGGCTGCAAGTTTTGACAACCATCATTCCATTCATCATCATCTTTATCCTGTTCTTCTTCTTATTGAACCAAGCTCAAGGCGGTGGAAGCCGTGTCATGAACTTTGGTAAGAGTAAGGCGAAGCTTTACACAGAAGAGAAGAAACGTGTGAAATTTAAAGATGTTGCCGGTGCTGATGAAGAAAAACAAGAGCTCGTAGAAGTGGTTGAATTCTTAAAAGATCCACGGAAATTTGCGGAGCTTGGCGCAAGAATCCCTAAAGGGGTTTTACTAGTAGGACCTCCAGGTACAGGTAAAACATTGCTTGCGAGAGCATCTGCAGGAGAAGCAGGCGTTCCTTTCTTCAGCATCAGTGGTTCTGACTTCGTCGAGATGTTCGTCGGTGTCGGTGCATCACGTGTACGTGATTTGTTTGAAAATGCGAAAAAGAATGCACCTTGCTTAATCTTTATTGATGAGATTGATGCAGTGGGTCGTCAGCGTGGAGCAGGTCTTGGCGGTGGTCATGATGAGCGTGAACAAACGCTTAACCAGCTTCTTGTTGAAATGGATGGTTTTAGTGCCAACGAAGGGATTATCATCATTGCTGCAACGAACCGTGCAGATATTCTAGATCCTGCATTGCTGCGTCCGGGACGTTTTGACCGTCAAATTACGGTTGACCGCCCAGATGTCATTGGCCGTGAAGAAGTACTGAAGGTTCATGCGAAAAACAAACCGCTTGATGATACAGTCAACTTGAAAGCCATTGCAAGCAGAACACCAGGTTTCTCTGGGGCAGATCTTGAGAACTTACTAAACGAAGCAGCACTTGTTGCTGCCCGTCAAAACAAAAAGAAAATTGATATGCGTGATATCGACGAAGCAACTGACCGTGTCATTGCTGGACCGGCTAAGAAAAGCCGTGTCATTTCGAAGAAAGAACGCAATATCGTGGCGTACCATGAAGCAGGTCATACCGTCATTGGGCTTATCCTTGACGAAGCAGACATGGTGCATAAAGTAACGATCGTTCCTCGTGGTCAGGCAGGCGGATATGCGGTCATGCTTCCAAGAGAAGATCGTTACTTCCAAACGAAGCCAGAGCTTCTTGATAAAATCGTCGGCTTGCTCGGCGGTCGTGTTGCAGAGGAAATTACGTTTGGTGAAGTAAGTACAGGCGCTCACAACGACTTCCAGCGTGCAACAGGTATTGCAAGAAGAATGGTCACAGAGTTCGGTATGTCTGAAAAACTTGGTCCGCTTCAATTCGGTCAAGCACAAGGAGGTCAAGTATTCCTTGGCCGTGATTTCAACAATGAGCCGAATTATAGTGAAGCGATCGCTTACGAAATTGACCAAGAAGTTCAGCGTTTCATTAAAGAGAGCTATGAACGTGCGAAACAAATTCTCACTGAGAATAAAGATAAGCTAGAAATCATCGCACAAGCTCTTCTAGAAGTGGAAACATTAGACGCTGAACAAATTAAATCTCTTTACGAAACTGGAAAGCTTCCAGAGCGTGTATACGCAGATGACGAAGAGAAAAACGATGATGTGAAAGTGAACATCAAGAAAAAAGAAGAAGATGAGGAGATCTAATCTCCCTCTAAAGCTGTCGGGCTCACCGGCAGCTTTTTTTATTTCGATTCATGAATGGATCGGTTTCGAATTGTTTACAAATGGAACTCAATTCGTGTATGGTATGATAGAAAGTCGAAAAATGCTCTTTTTGAGACACTATTCAAAGTGGTGATGAAGTTGTTACTCGTGATAGATGTAGGAAACACAAATACCGTTTTAGGTGTTTATCATAATGGCGATTTGAACTACCATTGGCGGATTGAAACAAGCCGTCATAAAACAGAAGATGAGTTTGGTATGGCAATCCGATCCTTATTTGACTATGTAGGGCTGATGTTTGACCAGATAGAAGGGATTATCATTTCCTCTGTTGTCCCGCCAATGATGTTTGCTCTGGAAAGAATGTGCGAAAAGTATTTTCACATTAGTCCTCAAATCGTTGGGCCTGGCATGAAGACTGGACTAAACATTATGTGTGACAATCCAAAGGAAGTCGGCGCTGATCGAATTGTGAACGCAGTGGCGGCCATTCACCTGTATGGGGCGCCTCTCATTGTGGTAGACTTTGGAACAGCCACAACCTACTGCTATATCAATGAACAAAAACAGTACATGGGTGGCGCAATTGCACCGGGTATTACCATCTCAACAGAGGCTTTATATACAAGAGCGGCTAAGCTGCCAAGGATTGAAATCGTTCGTCCGGATCATATCGTAGGGAAAAACACGATTAGTGCGATGCAATCAGGTATTCTGTATGGATATGTTGGCCAAGTCGAGGGAATAGTGAAACGGATGAAGCAGCAAGCCAAACAAACACCGAAAGTCATTGCAACAGGCGGTTTGTCTACATTAATTGGTAATGAATCAGACTGTATTGATATTGTCGATCCGTTCCTCACATTAAAAGGACTCCAATTAATTTATGAACGCAATCGTGTCGGTGTATTATAGGAGGGTTTAATCAAAATGGATTATTTAGTTAAAGCGTTAGCATATGACGGGAAAGTCCGTGCGTATGCTGCGAACACAACAGATACAATCAACGAAGCGCAGAGAAGACACCATACGTGGCCAACTGCTTCAGCTGCAATCGGCAGAACCATGACAGCGACTGTCATGATGGGAGCCATGCTGAAAGGCGAGAATAAATTAACTGTTAAAATTGAAGGCGGTGGGCCGATCGGAGCCATCATTGCGGATGGAAACGCAAAAGGTCAGGTGCGCGGATATGTCTCAAACCCACAAGTTCACTTTGATTTAAATGAACATGGGAAGCTGGACGTTAGACGTGCTGTTGGAACATCTGGAACGTTAAGTGTTGTCAAAGATATCGGACTGAAAGACCATTTTACAGGGCAAACAGAAATTGTCTCAGGTGAAATTGGAGATGACTTTACTTATTACCTCGTCTCTTCTGAACAAGTGCCATCTTCTGTAGGTGTGGGTGTTCTTGTCAATCCAGATAACTCGATCCTTGCAGCAGGCGGTTTCATCATTCAATTGCTGCCTGGAACAGAAGATGCAGTCATCGAAAGACTCGAAAAGAGATTATCAACCATTGAACCGATCTCTAAACTGATTGAAAAAGGGATGACTCCTGAAGAAATTTTAGAAGAAGTGCTCGGTGAAAAACCTCAAATCTTAGAAACTGTTCCTGTCGAATTTTCTTGTAACTGCTCAAAAGAACGGTTTGCCAATGGCATTATCAGCCTAGGGAAAGCCGAAATTGAGGATATGATTGAACAAGACGGACAAGCAGAAGCTCAATGCCATTTTTGTAACGAAACGTATGTATTTACAAAAGAAGAGCTAGAAGAGCTACGTGAAGAAATAACCCGCTAAGCTCTAAGCAGCGGGTTTTCTTTTTAGAATGGAAAGGAGACGAAAGATGAGACTGAAAGCAAGAGTGGTATGGACATTTATCCTCGTTCTGCTCATGATTAATGCCGTTGTCATTGCATATGTATTAACAAAGTCACAAATGTCGCAGGCTTCTTCAAATGGGAAGAGCGGTGAAGAAATTGCGTCCATTGGGAAAGAGAAAGTCACACGTCAAGAATGGTTAAAGAAAATGGAGGACCGCTACGGAAAGGCAACACTTGAACAAATGATCAATCAGAAGGTAGTCAACCAGCTTGCGAAAAAAAACAAGCTGGAGGTGTCTTCAAAAGAGATCAATCGTGAACTGCTGATGCTGAAAGCGGTATCTAATAATTTCTACGAAGACGGTCATACAAGTGAAAAGGAATGGAAAGAGCAGATACGTTATCAAATTTTATTAGAACAGCTCCTAACGAGAGATGCGGTCGTTTCTGAAAAAGAAGCCAAATCCTTTTATGAAAAAAACAAAGACTTGTATCAATATGATGACTCATACCGAATTCGCCACATTGTTGTGAAAACAAAAGACGAGGCACAAAGTGTATTAAAAGATTTAAAGGGCGGATCTAGTTTCGAAGCTGTAGCAGCGGAACGATCCATCGACCGATATACCTCTCCTTACGGCGGAGATCTTGGATTTGTCACAGAAGAACAAGAAAGCATCCCAGCCCTATACATACAAGAAGCCCAAAAGCTTCAGCCAGATGAATGGACGAAAGAGCCGATCGAGGTCAAAAACGGTTATGCCATCATACAATTAAAAGAAAAATTAAATGGCCGTTCCTTCTCTTATGAAGAAGTCAAAGATCAGATCAAAAGGCAGATCGCCATGGAGGACTTAGGTGAAAAGGCGAATGTCAAAACCCTGTGGAAAGAAGCAAAAGTCACATGGTTTTACGATGGAGAGCAGGACTAAAAGCATTGACAAAATTTTTCGAAATTGATAATTTAATATTAATACAATAAAATTACTCGGAGATAGAGGTGTTAGTGATGGCTCGTATTGCAAATTCAGTTTTTGAACTAATAGGAAATACACCAGTCGTTAAATTAAACCGTTTAGTAGATGAAGACAGTGCGGATGTCTACTTGAAACTTGAATATATGAACCCAGGCAGCAGTGTAAAGGATCGTATTGCGTTAGCGATGATCGAAGATGCTGAAGCAAAGGGTACATTAAAAGCTGGCGACACACTCATTGAGCCAACAAGCGGAAACACAGGAATCGGTCTTGCGATGGTCGCGGCTGCAAAAGGAATCAATGCAATTTTAGTTATGCCGGATACAATGAGTCAGGAGCGCCGCAACCTTTTACGCGCTTACGGTGCAGAGCTTGTATTAACACCGGGTACAGAAGGAATGAAAGGTGCCATCAAAAAAGCAGAAGAATTAGCAGAAGAGCACGGATACTTCATGCCTCAGCAGTTCAGCAATGAAGCCAATGCTGAAATTCACCGCCGCACAACGGGGAAAGAGATTCTTGAACAGTTTGACGGTGATCTTGATGCATTTATTGCAGGAGTTGGTACGGGCGGTACGATTACAGGTGCTGGTGAAGTCCTGAAAGAAGCCATCCCATCTATTCAGCTTTATGCGGTAGAGCCAACAGATTCTCCTGTACTATCAGGCGGGAAACCAGGTCCGCATAAAATTCAAGGCATCGGAGCAGGATTTGTTCCATCTATCTTGAACACAGAAGTATATGACGGCATTATCCAAGTGAAAAACGAAGATGCATTTGAGCTTGCAAGAAGGGCAGCGAAAGAAGAAGGAATCCTTGGTGGTATATCTTCAGGAGCAGCCATTTATGCAGCGCTTCAAACAGCGAAGAAGCTTGGTAAAGGGAAAAAGGTTCTAGCGATTATTCCAAGTAACGGTGAACGTTACCTTAGTACGCCGCTTTATCAATTTGATTAAACAATACACCCCAGCATTTGCTGGGGTTTTTTCATGAATTCTGAAGATGGAAAGCAAATACTATTTTCTAATTAAAATGGATTGCATTACAATAAGATTAATGAAAATAAAAAAGGATGATTACATGACACAACGCAGGCCGATGGGCATCAAAATTCCTTTTACAAAAGATGCATTCTTGAAACGATACGAACAATTAACGGCTCATGAATCACATCACGTCCTTCTTGAAAGTGCACGTGGCGGCGAATACAGTATTGCCGGCATTCATCCGATCGCTAAAGCGAAAGGGAAGGACGGGATGACCACCATCCATTATCAGGGGGAGGTTCTGTTCAAAGAGGGAGATCCTTTCAGGGCATTTGCTGATTGGTTTCAAACCCTTCAAACCGAAACGAACGAGGAATATCCTGACTTTCAAGGTGGAGCGATTGGATTTTTAAGCTATGATTACGCTAGATATATTGAGCATTTTAAAATGCTGTCCATTGATGATTTGAAGACACCCGATTTGTATTTCCTCGTATTCAATGATGTCGCTGTCTTTGATCATAAAGAAGGCGTCCTCTGGCTGATGACTCATACAGAAGGAGACGAACCTGTCAGTGAAGTTCATCAAAGACTCGAAGAATTAAGGCAAAGCTGGACAAGCACATCAGAAGAATCAGCACATTCACCAGTCAACGTATCTTCTTCGGAATGTGTACCTGCTGCACCTTTTACTGAAGAAGCTTTCGGGGAAGCTGTAGAAACGATTAAACAATATATTGCAAACGGTGACGTGTTCCAAGTGAACCTATCCATTAGACAAGATGAACAGCTTCATACCCACCCATATCATTTATACAAAACTTTACGTCACGTGAATCCATCTCCATATATGTCATATCTGCACACGCCAGATTTCCAAATTGTCTGTGGATCTCCAGAGCTGCTGATTAAGAAAAAAGGCATTCAGCTCGAAACAAGACCGATCGCTGGCACAAGATCAAGAGGCAAGGATGACGCTGAGGATCAAGCGTTGGCAAAAGAACTCATTGAAGATGAAAAAGAACGTGCAGAACATGTGATGCTCGTTGATCTTGAGCGTAATGATCTTGGACGAGTGTCTACTTACGGCTCAGTCAAGGTGAACGAGTTTATGGCCATTGAGAAATATTCACACGTGATGCACATTGTATCGAATGTCCAAGGGGAGCTGCGTGATGATTGTGATGCGGTAGATGTCATGAGAGCTGTATTCCCAGGCGGAACGATTACAGGTGCGCCAAAAGTGAGAACAATGGAAATCATAGAAGAACTTGAGCCAACAAGACGTGGGCTTTATACTGGATCTATAGGCTGGTTTGGATTCAATCAAGATATGCATTTTAATATCGTCATTCGTACGGCTTATTGTACAGGGGGCAGAGCCTTCATGCAGTCAGGTGCAGGCATTGTCATCGATTCTGTACCAAAGCACGAATACAAAGAATCGATTAAAAAAGCCTATGCAGTGAAAAAAGCATTACAGTTGAGCAAAGAAGAGACTATTTTGAGTTAGAGGTGAGCAGAGTATGATATTAATGATTGATAATTACGATTCATTCACGTACAACCTGGTCCAGTATTTAGGTGAGCTTGGGGAAGAACTGATTGTAAAACGAAACGATCAAGTCACTATTCAAGAAATTGAAGAACTTAAGCCAGACTTTCTGATGATTTCTCCAGGACCTTGCAGTCCGGATGAAGCAGGAATTAGTATGGAAGCGATCCAACAATTTGCTGGGAAGATTCCGATCTTTGGTGTCTGTTTAGGTCATCAATCCATTGCACAAGTATTTGGCGGAGATGTCATTCGTGCGGAGCGGTTAATGCATGGGAAAACATCAGAAATTGAACATGACGGCAAAGGTTTCTTCACGGGACTCCAAAATCCGCTCGTCGCAACGAGATATCATTCATTAATTGTCAAAGACGAGACGCTGCCGGAGTGCTTTGTCAGAACAGCGAGCACAAAGGAAGGCGAACTCATGGCCATTCGCCATAAAGAACTTCCGATTGAAAGTGTTCAATTCCATCCAGAATCGATTATGACGTCCTTCGGTAAAGAAATGCTCAGAAATTTCATTGAAACCTATCGTAAAAAGGGGAATGAAGTAAACGCATGATCATTTACCTGAACGGTCAGTATATAGAGGAGAAAGACGCGACTCTTTCTCCTTTTGATCATGGTTTTCTATATGGCATCGGTGTATTCGAAACATTTACCTCTCTAGCAGGACAAGTCTTCTTGTTAGATTGGCATCTTGAAAGGCTCAATCAATCATTGCGTGACCTTTGCATCGAATCCACAATAGAGAAACCATTTGTACTCGACATCATTCATACATTATTCAATCAAAACCAAATAACGGGCGGACATGCGAGGATCCGCTTCAATGTTTCTGCGGGCAGAGGCAATGGATTTTCTGCAGACCCTTATGAGGAGCCTGTTGTTTTTGTGATGATCTCCCCATTCCGGCCCGAATCAATAGTAGATGAAAAACAGGGAATCATTCTTGATATAAGAAGAAACACACCGGAAGGTCCAAGACGGCTCAAGTCGCATCATTACATGAACAACCTGCTGGCGAAAAGAGAAATAGGGAACGATCCGTCGGTAGAAGGGATCTTCTTAACAAAAGAAGACGATGTGGCAGAAGGAATTACGTCAAATCTATTTTGGCGAAAAAAAGATGTGATCTATACACCTTCACTTGATACAGGCATTTTAAACGGGGTTACCCGTCGATATTGTATCGAAACGCTACATGCTTTGGGGATCTCACTAATAGAGGGGAGATATCCACTCTCACACTTGCTCTCAGCTGATGAGGCGTGGATGACCAATTCGGTTCAGGGAATTGTTCCTTTTAAAAATATCGGAGACACCGTCCTACAAAACAACAACCGAACGATTTCGACCAAGCTGAGAACAGAATATACAAAAGAACGTCTAGAACATAAAGAGTAGGTGGACACAATGACACAACAATTGATAAAACAGCCTAAAATCATACAAGCCAAGCACCATACCCTTAGTTATGAAGAAAAGACATTGGTCATGGGCATTTTAAATGTCACACCGGACTCTTTTTCAGATGGAGGAAAATTCAATCAAATGGATAAAGCGCTGGCTCATGCAGCGCAGCTCATAGAAGATGGGGCGCATATTATTGATATTGGCGGTGAATCGACTCGGCCGGGAGCGGAATTTGTCTCAGAGCAAGATGAGCTGTCAAGGGTCATTCCTGTCATTGAGAAGATCACAAAAGAATTGGACATACCTATTTCTATTGATACGTATAAAGCCCATGTCGCAGATGAGGCAGTGAAAGCAGGAGCCTCAATCATTAATGATGTATGGGGGGCGAAAGCTGATCCTCAAATGGCGCATGTGGCAGCGGAGCACAACGTGCCAATCATCTTAATGCACAATCGTCCAGAGCGGAACTACACCCATCTGATTTCAGATATGATTGCAGATCTGAAAGAAAGTGTTCAAATTGTAAAACAAGCGGGTGTCCGTGATGACATGATTATATTAGATCCTGGTGTAGGATTTGCGAAAAATAAAACTGACAACCTCATGATCATGAATGAACTTGAACATTTTTGCCACCTTGGGTATCCGCTGCTACTAGCAACATCCCGCAAACGATTCATCGGTGCAGTTTTAGACCTGCCGCCTGAAGAACGTACTGAAGGAACAGGTGCGACGGTCTGTCTTGGGATTCAAAAGGGTAGCGCGATGGTCCGAGTGCATGATGTAAAAGAAATCGCTAGAATGGCAAAAATGATGGATGCCATGCTGAATAAGGGAGGCGCTTATCATCGATAAAGTATATGTGAACGGAATGGAATTTTACGGCTATCACGGTGTATTTGCAGAAGAGAATAAACTAGGCCAGCGCTTTCGTGTGGACCTAACAGCTTCACTTGATTTAAGTAAGGCAGGACAAACGGATGACCTAAATGAGACCATCAACTATGCTGAGCTCTACAACGTCTGCAAAAATATTGTAGAAGGCAATCCAGTGAACCTCGTTGAAACGCTGACAGAAAGAATTGCAAACCAAGTGCTAAAGGACTTTCCGACAGTTCAGGAATGTACAGTAAAGGTAATCAAGCCGGATCCGCCAATTCCAGGACACTATCAGTCCGTTGCTATTGAAATGACGAGATCACGCGCATGAACAATACAGCATATATCGCTTTAGGCTCAAACATAGGAAAAAAGGAAACCTACTTAAAAGAAGCTGTCAAAAAACTTCACGAACATCCCGGTGTTCATGTTGAATCCATTTCATCTATATATGAGACAACACCTGTAGGCTACGAGAATCAGGATGACTTCTTGAACATGGCTGTGAAGATTTCCACTTCGCTTCATCCTGAAGAACTTCTATCACTGACTCAGAACATTGAGCAAGAGTTAGGCAGAACAAGAGAAGTGAGGTGGGGTCCGCGGACAGCTGACCTTGACATTTTACTTTATAATCGTGAAAATATTGAAACAGAACAACTTGTAGTGCCGCATCCTAGAATGTACGAACGTTTATTCGTTCTTGTTCCGATGAGTGAGATTTGCCCAGAAATCGGCGAAGCCCAGATAAACGCCGTAACAGACCAAGAAGGTGTAAGCATATGGAAAAAGACATGTGGGGTAGAAGAATTCGTGCATACCGAAAGCTAAAAGGGTATACTCAGGAAGGGTTCGCCAAAAGACTAGGCATCTCTGTCTCTGTCTTAGGGGAAATTGAGCGAGGCAATCGATTACCAACAAACCAAATGGTTGGTCAAATAGCAAATGCTTTAAATATAACGGTGGAAGAACTTTCACCAATACTTGAAGAGGAAAGGAGGGGACTAGATGTTTAAAATCGGAGATATCGAAATTAAAAACAAAGTAGTGCTCGCACCAATGGCTGGTGTATGTAACTCGGCTTTTAGACTCACTGTGAAAGAATTTGGAGCGGGCTTAGTCTGCGCTGAAATGGTCAGTGACAAAGCGATCTTGATTAATAATGCCAGAACGATGGGCATGCTGTACATTGATGAACGTGAAAAACCGTTGAGCCTTCAGATATTTGGGGGAGAAAAGGATACGCTCGTCGAAGCGGCCAAGTTTGTAGACCAGAATACAACGGCGGACATTATTGATATTAATATGGGATGTCCTGTACCAAAGATCACGAAATGTGATGCAGGAGCGAAATGGCTGCTTGATCCAAACAAGATTTATGAAATGGTATCTGCCGTCGTAGAAGCTGTAGATAAACCTGTTACTGTGAAAATGAGAATGGGTTGGGACGAAGATCATATTTTCGCTATCGAAAATGCCCGTGCTGTTGAAAGGGCAGGCGGACAAGCCGTTGCGCTTCACGGACGGACCCGTGTACAGATGTACGAAGGAACGGCGAATTGGGATATCATGAAAGAAGTGAAACAATCTGTATCAATTCCTGTCATCGGGAATGGAGATGTCAAAACCCCTCAAGATGCAAAACGTATGCTTGATGAAACAGGTGTGGATGCTGTAATGATCGGAAGAGCCGCGCTAGGAAACCCGTGGATGATTTACCGGACGGTTCATTATTTAGAAACGGGTGAACTAAAAGAAGAGCCAAATGTGCGTGAGAAAATGTCTGTGTGCAAACTTCACTTAGACAGACTCATAGATCTGAAAGGCGAGCATGTGGCTGTCAGAGAAATGAGAAAACATGCAGCATGGTACTTAAAAGGTGTCCGAGGCAATGCAGATGTAAGAAACCAAATCAATCAAAGTGAAACGAGAGCGGAGCTTGTAAAAATTCTAGATGACTTTACGATCGAAGCCGAGGCAAAAGAGCTTCAAAGAATAAAAGTAGGATAAGACTATCTTTCTTTTTGTAGCTCACTGCTAGTGCACGTACTGGCAGTTTTTCTGCTTTTCTCTGCAAAATACATTATTGGAGTGATATAAATGAGTAATGAAGGGCTTAATAACGAAGAATTAAATGATCAATTCCAAGTAAGACGTGACAAAATGAATAAAATGAGAGAAGAGGGTATCGATCCATTCGGTGAACGATATGACCGTTCTCATCAATCTGCACAAATTATTGCTGAATACGACGAGTTTTCAAAAGAAGACTTAGAAGAAAAAGCAGCTCAAGTAACAATTGCTGGCCGTATGATGACAAAGCGTGGAAAAGGGAAAGCTGGCTTTGCACACATTCAAGACTTAGAAGGACAAATTCAAATCTATGTGCGTAAAGATAGCGTAGGAGAAGAAGCTTACGAATTATTCAAAAGCTCAGACCTAGGCGATATTATCGGTGTGACGGGAACCGTATTCAAAACGAATGTAGGAGAACTTTCAATTAAAGCGACTAGCTTTGAGGTTCTTACAAAAGCACTTCGCCCGCTCCCTGATAAATATCACGGACTAAAAGATGTAGAACAGCGCTATCGTCAGCGTTACCTTGACCTGATTGTCAATCCAGAAAGTAAGCAGACGTTCATCATGCGAAGCAAAATCATTCAATCAATGAGAAGATACTTAGATTCAAAAGGATACCTAGAAGTTGAAACACCAACAATGCATAGCATCCCTGGTGGTGCATCAGCTCGTCCTTTCATTACTCATCACAATGCACTTGATATGCCGCTTTATATGCGTATTGCGATCGAGCTGCATTTAAAACGTCTAATTGTCGGCGGTCTAGAGAAAGTATACGAGATTGGTCGCGTATTCCGTAATGAAGGAGTCTCAACTCGTCATAACCCGGAATTTACTATGATTGAGCTGTATGAAGCATATGCAGACTATAAAGATATCATGAACCTAACGGAAAACTTGATTGCTCATATTGCCCAAGAGGTACTAGGAACAACAACGATTCAATATGGAGAAGATGAAATTGATCTAAAACCTGAATGGAAAAGACTCCATATGGTTGAAGCAGTCAAAGAAGCGACAGGTGTAGACTTCTGGCAGGAGATGTCTGTAGAAGAAGCAAAACAGCATGCTGCTGATCACGGTGTTGAAATCACAAAAAACATGACAGTAGGTCATATTATCAATGAGTTCTTCGAGCAAAAAGTAGAAGAAACACTGGTTCAGCCTACCTTTATTTACGGGCACCCAGTCGAGATTTCTCCATTAGCTAAGAAAAATCCTGAAGACCCGCGCTTCACGGACCGCTTTGAGCTATTCATCGTGCGCCGCGAGCATGCAAATGCATTCACCGAGCTGAATGATCCAATCGACCAAAGAGAACGCTTTGAAGCTCAATTAAAAGAACGTGAAGAAGGAAATGACGAAGCGCATCTCATGGATGACGATTTTGTTGAAGCATTAGAATATGGAATGCCGCCAACAGGTGGTCTAGGAATCGGTATCGACCGATTAATCATGCTGCTAACAAATTCTCCATCAATCAGAGATGTACTGCTTTTCCCGCAAATGAGAAACCGTTAATACATCTACAAAAGCGCCATTTTAGCTATGGCGCTTTTTATTTTTCATAAAATGAAACTTTTTTTTAAAAAACTATTGCAAGAAAAGAAACCAGGTGGTATATTATTATTCGTTGCCGCAAAACAGCAACGAGGTTAAAAAAAGAAAATGAAAAAAGTTCTTGACTTCAACCGAAGCGAAATGTTAAGATATTAAAGTCGCTTCTGAGCGATAACGAAGATGATCTTTGAAAACTAAACAAGACAAAACGTACCTGTTAATTCGAGTTTTTATAAAAAAATCCTATGATACATCATAGGTAGTCAGTCAAACTGGCGAAAAGCAAAACTTCGGTTTTGTACTTTTTCGGAGAGTTTGATCCTGGCTCAGGACGAACGCTGGCGGCGTGCCTAATACATGCAAGTCGAGCGGACAGAAGGGAGCTTGCTCCTGGATGTTAGCGGCGGACGGGTGAGTAACACGTGGGTAACCTGCCTGTAAGACTGGGATAACTCCGGGAAACCGGAGCTAATACCGGATAGTTCCTTGAACCGCATGGTTCAAGGATGAAAGACGGTTTCGGCTGTCACTTACAGATGGACCCGCGGCGCATTAGCTAGTTGGTGAGGTAACGGCTCACCAAGGCGACGATGCGTAGCCGACCTGAGAGGGTGATCGGCCACACTGGGACTGAGACACGGCCCAGACTCCTACGGGAGGCAGCAGTAGGGAATCTTCCGCAATGGACGAAAGTCTGACGGAGCAACGCCGCGTGAGTGATGAAGGTTTTCGGATCGTAAAGCTCTGTTGTTAGGGAAGAACAAGTGCAAGAGTAACTGCTTGCACCTTGACGGTACCTAACCAGAAAGCCACGGCTAACTACGTGCCAGCAGCCGCGGTAATACGTAGGTGGCAAGCGTTGTCCGGAATTATTGGGCGTAAAGGGCTCGCAGGCGGTTTCTTAAGTCTGATGTGAAAGCCCCCGGCTCAACCGGGGAGGGTCATTGGAAACTGGGAAACTTGAGTGCAGAAGAGGAGAGTGGAATTCCACGTGTAGCGGTGAAATGCGTAGAGATGTGGAGGAACACCAGTGGCGAAGGCGACTCTCTGGTCTGTAACTGACGCTGAGGAGCGAAAGCGTGGGGAGCGAACAGGATTAGATACCCTGGTAGTCCACGCCGTAAACGATGAGTGCTAAGTGTTAGGGGGTTTCCGCCCCTTAGTGCTGCAGCTAACGCATTAAGCACTCCGCCTGGGGAGTACGGTCGCAAGACTGAAACTCAAAGGAATTGACGGGGGCCCGCACAAGCGGTGGAGCATGTGGTTTAATTCGAAGCAACGCGAAGAACCTTACCAGGTCTTGACATCCTCTGACAACCCTAGAGATAGGGCTTTCCCTTCGGGGACAGAGTGACAGGTGGTGCATGGTTGTCGTCAGCTCGTGTCGTGAGATGTTGGGTTAAGTCCCGCAACGAGCGCAACCCTTGATCTTAGTTGCCAGCATTTAGTTGGGCACTCTAAGGTGACTGCCGGTGACAAACCGGAGGAAGGTGGGGATGACGTCAAATCATCATGCCCCTTATGACCTGGGCTACACACGTGCTACAATGGACAGAACAAAGGGCTGCGAGACCGCAAGGTTTAGCCAATCCCACAAATCTGTTCTCAGTTCGGATCGCAGTCTGCAACTCGACTGCGTGAAGCTGGAATCGCTAGTAATCGCGGATCAGCATGCCGCGGTGAATACGTTCCCGGGCCTTGTACACACCGCCCGTCACACCACGAGAGTTTGTAACACCCGAAGTCGGTGAGGTAACCTTTATGGAGCCAGCCGCCGAAGGTGGGACAGATGATTGGGGTGAAGTCGTAACAAGGTAGCCGTATCGGAAGGTGCGGCTGGATCACCTCCTTTCTAAGGATATATGGAGCAGCGTACGTTTTTCGTCTTGTTTAGTTTTGAAGGATCAACCCTTCAAAACATGTCTCTAGCGAGACAGGATTGTTCTTTGAAAACTAGATAACAATAAGTAATACATTCACATTGAATGCAATGCAAAGTTCATCACACATAGTGATTCTTTCTAAAGTAAGAAATGGTTAAGTTAGAAAGGGCGCACGGTGGATGCCTTGGCACTAGGAGCCGATGAAGGACGGGACGAACACCGATATGCTTCGGGGAGCTGTAAGCAAGCTTTGATCCGGAGATTTCCGAATGGGGAAACCCACTGCTCGTAATGGAGTAGTATCCATACTTGAATACATAGAGTATGAGAAGGCATACCCGGGGAACTGAAACATCTAAGTACCCGGAGGAAGAGAAAGCAAATGCGATTCCCTGAGTAGCGGCGAGCGAAACGGGAACAGCCCAAACCAAGAGGCTTGCCTCTTGGGGTTGTAGGACACTCTATACGGAGTTACAAAGGAACGATATAAGCGAAGAGGTCTGGAAAGGCCCGCCAAAGAAGGTAACAGCCCTGTAACTGAAATGTTGTTCTCTCCAGAGTGGATCCTGAGTACGGCGGAACACGTGAAATTCCGTCGGAATCCGGGAGGACCATCTCCCAAGGCTAAATACTCCCTAGTGACCGATAGTGAACCAGTACCGTGAGGGAAAGGTGAAAAGCACCCCGGAAGGGGAGTGAAATAGATCCTGAAACCGTGTGCCTACAAGTAGTCAGAGCCCGTTAACGGGTGATGGCGTGCCTTTTGTAGAATGAACCGGCGAGTTACGATCCCGTGCAAGGTTAAGCAGAAGATGCGGAGCCGCAGCGAAAGCGAGTCTGAATAGGGCGCATGAGTACGTGGTCGTAGACCCGAAACCAGGTGATCTACCCATGTCCAGGGTGAAGTTCAGGTAACACTGAATGGAGGCCCGAACCCACGCACGTTGAAAAGTGCGGGGATGAGGTGTGGGTAGGGGTGAAATGCCAATCGAACCTGGAGATAGCTGGTTCTCTCCGAAATAGCTTTAGGGCTAGCCTCAAGGTAAGAGTCTCGGAGGTAGAGCACTGATTGGACTAGGGGCCCCTACCGGGTTACCGAATTCAGTCAAACTCCGAATGCCGATGACTTATCCTTGGGAGTCAGACTGCGAGTGATAAGATCCGTAGTCGAAAGGGAAACAGCCCAGACCGCCAGCTAAGGTCCCAAAGTATACGTTAAGTGGAAAAGGATGTGGAGTTGCTTAGACAACCAGGATGTTGGCTTAGAAGCAGCCACCATTTAAAGAGTGCGTAATAGCTCACTGGTCGAGTGACTCTGCGCCGAAAATGTACCGGGGCTAAACGTATCACCGAAGCTGCGGACTGTTCTTACGAACAGTGGTAGGAGAGCGTTCTAAGTGCAGTGAAGTCAGACCGGAAGGACTGGTGGAGCGCTTAGAAGTGAGAATGCCGGTATGAGTAGCGAAAGACGGGTGAGAATCCCGTCCACCGAATGCCTAAGGTTTCCTGAGGAAGGCTCGTCCGCTCAGGGTTAGTCGGGACCTAAGCCGAGGCCGAAAGGCGTAGGCGATGGACAACAGGTTGATATTCCTGTACCACCTCCTCACCATTTGAGCAATGGGGGGACGCAGGAGGATAGGGTAAGCGCGGTATTGGATATCCGCGTCCAAGCAGTTAGGCTGGGAAATAGGCAAATCCGTTTCCCGTGAAGGCTGAGCTGTGATGGCGAGCGAAATTTAGTAGCGAAGTTCCTGATTCCACACTGCCAAGAAAAGCCTCTAGCGAGGTGAGAGGTGCCCGTACCGCAAACCGACACAGGTAGGCGAGGAGAGAATCCTAAGGTGATCGAGAGAACTCTCGTTAAGGAACTCGGCAAAATGACCCCGTAACTTCGGGAGAAGGGGTGCTTCTTAGGGTGTTAAAGCCCCGAGAAGCCGCAGTGAATAGGCCCAGGCGACTGTTTAGCAAAAACACAGGTCTCTGCGAAGCCGTAAGGCGAAGTATAGGGGCTGACGCCTGCCCGGTGCTGGAAGGTTAAGAGGAGCGCTTAGCGTAAGCGAAGGTGCGAATTGAAGCCCCAGTAAACGGCGGCCGTAACTATAACGGTCCTAAGGTAGCGAAATTCCTTGTCGGGTAAGTTCCGACCCGCACGAAAGGCGCAACGATCTGGGCACTGTCTCAACGAGAGACTCGGTGAAATTATAGTACCTGTGAAGATGCAGGTTACCCGCGACAGGACGGAAAGACCCCGTGGAGCTTTACTGCAGCCTGATATTGAATGTTGGTACAGCTTGTACAGGATAGGTAGGAGCCTTGGAAACCGGAGCGCTAGCTTCGGTGGAGGCATCGGTGGGATACTACCCTGGCTGTATTGACCTTCTAACCCGCTGCCCTTATCGGGCAGGGAGACAGTGTCAGGTGGGCAGTTTGACTGGGGCGGTCGCCTCCTAAAATGTAACGGAGGCGCCCAAAGGTTCCCTCAGAATGGTTGGAAATCATTCGCAGAGTGTAAAGGCACAAGGGAGCTTGACTGCGAGACCTACAAGTCGAGCAGGGACGAAAGTCGGGCTTAGTGATCCGGTGGTTCCGCATGGAAGGGCCATCGCTCAACGGATAAAAGCTACCCCGGGGATAACAGGCTTATCTCCCCCAAGAGTCCACATCGACGGGGAGGTTTGGCACCTCGATGTCGGCTCATCGCATCCTGGGGCTGTAGTCGGTCCCAAGGGTTGGGCTGTTCGCCCATTAAAGCGGTACGCGAGCTGGGTTCAGAACGTCGTGAGACAGTTCGGTCCCTATCCGTCGCGGGCGCAGGAAATTTGAGAGGAGCTGTCCTTAGTACGAGAGGACCGGGATGGACGCACCGCTGGTGTACCAGTTGTTCTGCCAAGGGCATCGCTGGGTAGCTATGTGCGGACGGGATAAGTGCTGAAAGCATCTAAGCATGAAGCCCCCCTCAAGATGAGATTTCCCATTCCGCAAGGAAGTAAGATCCCTGAAAGATGATCAGGTTGATAGGTCTGAGGTGGAAGCGTGGTGACACGTGGAGCTGACAGATACTAATAGATCGAGGACTTAACCTATATTCTAATGTGAAAATTGAACATTGTTATCTAGTTTTGAGAGAACATTCTCTCCATCAGGTTTGGTGGCGATAGCGAAGAGGTCACACCCGTTCCCATACCGAACACGGAAGTTAAGCTCTTCAGCGCCGATGGTAGTTGGGGGTTTCCCCCTGTGAGAGTAGGACGCCGCCAAGCTTTTCAAAGGATCAGTTCCAGTCGGAACTGGTCTTTTTTGTGTTTCAATAAATCATATATATTTATATTGAAAATAGTGGTCTTTCACTACATTCTCAATAACCCATTCATTTCATCCTCTTCGCTGGAATTCTAGACATTCTATAATATTCTTATCATCCAATCTCGTCGCTCATCTTGCTAAGAGGCAACATCAAAAGAGTAAACATGTCTAAAAAGGATCCTTTCCTCTGGCAACCATATGTAGCGAACTGCGCTTGCTGCTAGATCATTGAAACCTACATAAGAGAGCAAAGGGCTTCTTGGATTGCTAATGAGAGAGGAGAAAAATTTGAGTTGAGCACTACAATGTTTGATGAGGTAAGGGAACTTTGAGACGAGTTTTTGAAAAATGACCAAAAATGGTTTCTCGGAAAAATAAAATAATAAAAAAATTCGTTTCTAAATGCACTTTATCTGAGGATATAAGGAATGAAACAAACATTTTTCAGCTTTCAAAGAGCTGTTTTTCACATTGGAAAAGCGCTATTAATGCCCTTTTTAACAAAAAAACATAAAAAAACGAAAAAAAGACTTTTAAAATGAAGAGACAAGTGGTAAACTTCTTTAGGTGCCTTAACGAAAAGATGCCGAAAAACAGCTTTAAAATAAATTCAAAAATTATTTTAAAAAAGTCTTTACAAACAATATCTTATCGTTATATAATACTATTTGTCAGATCGAGAGACATTCGAAACGACACAATATGGAGGATTAGCTCAGCTGGGAGAGCATCTGCCTTACAAGCAGAGGGTCGGCGGTTCGAGCCCGTCATCCTCCACCATATTTATTCTTACATAATGTTAGGATAGATAAAGCCGGTGTAGCTCAACTGGTAGAGCAACTGACTTGTAATCAGTAGGTTGGGGGTTCAAGTCCTCTTGCCGGCACCACTTTCATATGGTAAGATAGACAAGTCGCTTTAAAAGCGAGCCATTAGCTCAGTTGGTAGAGCATCTGACTTTTAATCAGAGGGTCGAAGGTTCGAGTCCTTCATGGCTCACCATTTTCATGCGGGTGTGGCGGAATTGGCAGACGCGCTAGACTTAGGATCTAGTGTCTTTATGACGTGGGGGTTCAAGTCCCTTCACCCGCATTGCCAAACAACATAAAGAAATCCTGTAATGCGGAAGTAGTTCAGTGGTAGAACACCACCTTGCCAAGGTGGGGGTCGCGGGTTCGAATCCCGTCTTCCGCTTATACCATCCACGCCGGGGTGGTGGAATTGGCAGACACACAGGACTTAAAATCCTGCGGTAGGTGACTACCGTGCCGGTTCAAGTCCGGCCCTCGGCATTATAAAATAAGCGCCCGTAGCTCAATTGGATAGAGCGTTTGACTACGGATCAAAAGGTTAGGGGTTCGACTCCTCTCGGGCGCGCCATTAAGATCGGGAAGTAGCTCAGCTTGGTAGAGCACTTGGTTTGGGACCAAGGGGTCGCAGGTTCGAATCCTGTCTTCCCGACCATCTTTTATGGGGCCTTAGCTCAGCTGGGAGAGCGCCTGCCTTGCACGCAGGAGGTCAGCGGTTCGATCCCGCTAGGCTCCACCAATATGATCTTTGAAAACTAAACAAGACAAAACGTACCTGTTAATTCGAGTTTTTATAAAAAAATCCTATGATACTTCATAGGTAGTCAGTCAAACTGGCGAGGCAGGAAATGATCACATGCTAAGTTCGCTACATCGTGTAGCAACGCATGTGTGATATGCATCCTGCATACCTCGGAGAGTTTGATCCTGGCTCAGGACGAACGCTGGCGGCGTGCCTAATACATGCAAGTCGAGCGGACAGAAGGGAGCTTGCTCCCGGATGTTAGCGGCGGACGGGTGAGTAACACGTGGGTAACCTGCCTGTAAGACTGGGATAACTCCGGGAAACCGGAGCTAATACCGGATAGTTCCTTGAACCGCATGGTTCAAGGATGAAAGACGGTTTCGGCTGTCACTTACAGATGGACCCGCGGCGCATTAGCTAGTTGGTGAGGTAACGGCTCACCAAGGCGACGATGCGTAGCCGACCTGAGAGGGTGATCGGCCACACTGGGACTGAGACACGGCCCAGACTCCTACGGGAGGCAGCAGTAGGGAATCTTCCGCAATGGACGAAAGTCTGACGGAGCAACGCCGCGTGAGTGATGAAGGTTTTCGGATCGTAAAGCTCTGTTGTTAGGGAAGAACAAGTGCAAGAGTAACTGCTTGCACCTTGACGGTACCTAACCAGAAAGCCACGGCTAACTACGTGCCAGCAGCCGCGGTAATACGTAGGTGGCAAGCGTTGTCCGGAATTATTGGGCGTAAAGGGCTCGCAGGCGGTTTCTTAAGTCTGATGTGAAAGCCCCCGGCTCAACCGGGGAGGGTCATTGGAAACTGGGAAACTTGAGTGCAGAAGAGGAGAGTGGAATTCCACGTGTAGCGGTGAAATGCGTAGAGATGTGGAGGAACACCAGTGGCGAAGGCGACTCTCTGGTCTGTAACTGACGCTGAGGAGCGAAAGCGTGGGGAGCGAACAGGATTAGATACCCTGGTAGTCCACGCCGTAAACGATGAGTGCTAAGTGTTAGGGGGTTTCCGCCCCTTAGTGCTGCAGCTAACGCATTAAGCACTCCGCCTGGGGAGTACGGTCGCAAGACTGAAACTCAAAGGAATTGACGGGGGCCCGCACAAGCGGTGGAGCATGTGGTTTAATTCGAAGCAACGCGAAGAACCTTACCAGGTCTTGACATCCTCTGACAACCCTAGAGATAGGGCTTTCCCTTCGGGGACAGAGTGACAGGTGGTGCATGGTTGTCGTCAGCTCGTGTCGTGAGATGTTGGGTTAAGTCCCGCAACGAGCGCAACCCTTGATCTTAGTTGCCAGCATTTAGTTGGGCACTCTAAGGTGACTGCCGGTGACAAACCGGAGGAAGGTGGGGATGACGTCAAATCATCATGCCCCTTATGACCTGGGCTACACACGTGCTACAATGGACAGAACAAAGGGCTGCGAGACCGCAAGGTTTAGCCAATCCCACAAATCTGTTCTCAGTTCGGATCGCAGTCTGCAACTCGACTGCGTGAAGCTGGAATCGCTAGTAATCGCGGATCAGCATGCCGCGGTGAATACGTTCCCGGGCCTTGTACACACCGCCCGTCACACCACGAGAGTTTGTAACACCCGAAGTCGGTGAGGTAACCTTTATGGAGCCAGCCGCCGAAGGTGGGACAGATGATTGGGGTGAAGTCGTAACAAGGTAGCCGTATCGGAAGGTGCGGCTGGATCACCTCCTTTCTAAGGATATATGGAGCAGCGTACGTTTTTCGTCTTGTTTAGTTTTGAAGGATCAACCCTTCAAAACATGTCTCTAGCGAGACAGGATTGTTCTTTGAAAACTAGATAACAATAAGTAATACATTCACATTGAATGCAATGCAAAGTTCATCACACATAGTGATTCTTTCTAAAGTAAGAAATGGTTAAGTTAGAAAGGGCGCACGGTGGATGCCTTGGCACTAGGAGCCGATGAAGGACGGGACGAACACCGATATGCTTCGGGGAGCTGTAAGCAAGCTTTGATCCGGAGATTTCCGAATGGGGAAACCCACTGCTCGTAATGGAGTAGTATCCATACTTGAATACATAGAGTATGAGAAGGCATACCCGGGGAACTGAAACATCTAAGTACCCGGAGGAAGAGAAAGCAAATGCGATTCCCTGAGTAGCGGCGAGCGAAACGGGAACAGCCCAAACCAAGAGGCTTGCCTCTTGGGGTTGTAGGACACTCTATACGGAGTTACAAAGGAACGATATAAGCGAAGAGGTCTGGAAAGGCCCGCCAAAGAAGGTAACAGCCCTGTAACTGAAATGTTGTTCTCTCCAGAGTGGATCCTGAGTACGGCGGAACACGTGAAATTCCGTCGGAATCCGGGAGGACCATCTCCCAAGGCTAAATACTCCCTAGTGACCGATAGTGAACCAGTACCGTGAGGGAAAGGTGAAAAGCACCCCGGAAGGGGAGTGAAATAGATCCTGAAACCGTGTGCCTACAAGTAGTCAGAGCCCGTTAACGGGTGATGGCGTGCCTTTTGTAGAATGAACCGGCGAGTTACGATCCCGTGCAAGGTTAAGCAGAAGATGCGGAGCCGCAGCGAAAGCGAGTCTGAATAGGGCGCATGAGTACGTGGTCGTAGACCCGAAACCAGGTGATCTACCCATGTCCAGGGTGAAGTTCAGGTAACACTGAATGGAGGCCCGAACCCACGCACGTTGAAAAGTGCGGGGATGAGGTGTGGGTAGGGGTGAAATGCCAATCGAACCTGGAGATAGCTGGTTCTCTCCGAAATAGCTTTAGGGCTAGCCTCAAGGTAAGAGTCTCGGAGGTAGAGCACTGATTGGACTAGGGGCCCCTACCGGGTTACCGAATTCAGTCAAACTCCGAATGCCGATGACTTATCCTTGGGAGTCAGACTGCGAGTGATAAGATCCGTAGTCGAAAGGGAAACAGCCCAGACCGCCAGCTAAGGTCCCAAAGTATACGTTAAGTGGAAAAGGATGTGGAGTTGCTTAGACAACCAGGATGTTGGCTTAGAAGCAGCCACCATTTAAAGAGTGCGTAATAGCTCACTGGTCGAGTGACTCTGCGCCGAAAATGTACCGGGGCTAAACGTATCACCGAAGCTGCGGACTGTTCTTACGAACAGTGGTAGGAGAGCGTTCTAAGTGCAGTGAAGTCAGACCGGAAGGACTGGTGGAGCGCTTAGAAGTGAGAATGCCGGTATGAGTAGCGAAAGACGGGTGAGAATCCCGTCCACCGAATGCCTAAGGTTTCCTGAGGAAGGCTCGTCCGCTCAGGGTTAGTCGGGACCTAAGCCGAGGCCGAAAGGCGTAGGCGATGGACAACAGGTTGATATTCCTGTACCACCTCCTCACCATTTGAGCAATGGGGGGACGCAGGAGGATAGGGTAAGCGCGGTATTGGATATCCGCGTCCAAGCAGTTAGGCTGGGAAATAGGCAAATCCGTTTCCCGTGAAGGCTGAGCTGTGATGGCGAGCGAAATTTAGTAGCGAAGTTCCTGATTCCACACTGCCAAGAAAAGCCTCTAGCGAGGTGAGAGGTGCCCGTACCGCAAACCGACACAGGTAGGCGAGGAGAGAATCCTAAGGTGATCGAGAGAACTCTCGTTAAGGAACTCGGCAAAATGACCCCGTAACTTCGGGAGAAGGGGTGCTTCTTAGGGTGTTAAAGCCCCGAGAAGCCGCAGTGAATAGGCCCAGGCGACTGTTTAGCAAAAACACAGGTCTCTGCGAAGCCGTAAGGCGAAGTATAGGGGCTGACGCCTGCCCGGTGCTGGAAGGTTAAGAGGAGCGCTTAGCGTAAGCGAAGGTGCGAATTGAAGCCCCAGTAAACGGCGGCCGTAACTATAACGGTCCTAAGGTAGCGAAATTCCTTGTCGGGTAAGTTCCGACCCGCACGAAAGGCGCAACGATCTGGGCACTGTCTCAACGAGAGACTCGGTGAAATTATAGTACCTGTGAAGATGCAGGTTACCCGCGACAGGACGGAAAGACCCCGTGGAGCTTTACTGCAGCCTGATATTGAATGTTGGTACAGCTTGTACAGGATAGGTAGGAGCCTTGGAAACCGGAGCGCTAGCTTCGGTGGAGGCATCGGTGGGATACTACCCTGGCTGTATTGACCTTCTAACCCGCTGCCCTTATCGGGCAGGGAGACAGTGTCAGGTGGGCAGTTTGACTGGGGCGGTCGCCTCCTAAAATGTAACGGAGGCGCCCAAAGGTTCCCTCAGAATGGTTGGAAATCATTCGCAGAGTGTAAAGGCACAAGGGAGCTTGACTGCGAGACCTACAAGTCGAGCAGGGACGAAAGTCGGGCTTAGTGATCCGGTGGTTCCGCATGGAAGGGCCATCGCTCAACGGATAAAAGCTACCCCGGGGATAACAGGCTTATCTCCCCCAAGAGTCCACATCGACGGGGAGGTTTGGCACCTCGATGTCGGCTCATCGCATCCTGGGGCTGTAGTCGGTCCCAAGGGTTGGGCTGTTCGCCCATTAAAGCGGTACGCGAGCTGGGTTCAGAACGTCGTGAGACAGTTCGGTCCCTATCCGTCGCGGGCGCAGGAAATTTGAGAGGAGCTGTCCTTAGTACGAGAGGACCGGGATGGACGCACCGCTGGTGTACCAGTTGTTCTGCCAAGGGCATCGCTGGGTAGCTATGTGCGGACGGGATAAGTGCTGAAAGCATCTAAGCATGAAGCCCCCCTCAAGATGAGATTTCCCATTCCGCAAGGAAGTAAGATCCCTGAAAGATGATCAGGTTGATAGGTCTGAGGTGGAAGCGTGGTGACACGTGGAGCTGACAGATACTAATAGATCGAGGACTTAACCTATATTCTAATGTGAAAATTGAACATTGTTATCTAGTTTTGAGAGAACATTCTCTCCATCAGGTTTGGTGGCGATAGCGAAGAGGTCACACCCGTTCCCATACCGAACACGGAAGTTAAGCTCTTCAGCGCCGATGGTAGTTGGGGGTTTCCCCCTGTGAGAGTAGGACGCCGCCAAGCTTTTCAAAGGATCAGTTCCAGTCGGAACTGGTCTTTTTTGTGTTTTTGTGAGGTTTGGCACCAGATAAATGTGGAAATAATATTGTTAGTTGAGCGATTATCTTGAAAAATCGATCGAAAAAATTTATAGTAAGATTAAAGTCAAATATAGTCAAAGTCAATGGAGGAGGAGGCGGAGTGGCACAAAATATTTCTGATATCATCGAGCAGTATTTGAAGGAAGTCTTGGATCAGAATGGTCGAGAAATATTAGAAATTAAACGCAATGAGATTGCAGATAAGTTTCAATGCGTACCTTCACAAATTAACTATGTTATCAATACACGCTTTACGAGCGAAAGAGGTTATATCGTCGAAAGTAAGCGTGGCGGCGGTGGCTATATCCGAATCATTAAAGTCAAAATGAATGATGAAGTCGATTTATTGAACAACATTATTTCCCAAATATATCATCGTTTATCACAGGCTGCATCTGATCATATCATCATGCGTCTTGTTGAGAACAACATTTTATCTGAAAGAGAAGCAAAGATGATGATTAGTGTCATGGACCGTTCTGTTTTACACATTGATTTACCTGAACGAGATGAACTGCGGGCTCGGATGATGAAAGCGATGTTAAATGCTTTGAAATTAAAGTAAGGCGGGTGAAAAGATTGATTTGTCAAGAATGCAATGAGAGACCAGCCACTTTTCACTTTACGAAAGTAATAAATGGAGAAAAACAAGAAATGCACATATGTGAACAATGTGCAAAAGAAAACAGTGATTCATATGCTATGAGTGGAAACCAAGGTTTCTCGATTCACAACTTATTATCAGGCTTATTGAATATTGATCCTAGCTTTACCACAAGTGCGAATAAAGGATCATCTATTTTTCAAGAGGCAAGAGAAGTGGATCAATGTCCTAAGTGTGGCTTAACTTTTCAGCAATTCAGGAAAACAGGCCGTTTTGGCTGTGCAGAATGTTATCGAACCTTTGATCAGTATTTAAATCCTGTTTTAAGGAAAGTCCATAGTGGAAATACAGTCCATAATGGAAAAGTCCCTAAACGGATTGCCGGCAGTCTGCATGTTCGCCGGAAACTTGAGTTAATGCAGCAAGAACTAAAGCAGCTGATTGAACAGGAAGAATTTGAAAAAGCAGCGGAAGTTCGAGATCAAATTCGTGCATTAGAGCATGAGCAATCTCAGCAGAGGGAGGGAGATTAACGACATGTCGCTCCAGCATTTTATTCAAGACGCATTAAGTCAATGGATGAAACAGAAAGGACCAGAAAGTGACATTGTTCTAAGCAGTCGTATTCGGTTGGCACGCAACCTAGAGCATGTTCGTTTCCCAACTCAGTTTTCTCAAGAGGAGGCTGAAGCTGTTCTTCAGCAATTCGAGCAAAAGTTTGTGAGCCAGGAAGTGAAGGACATTGGAAGCTTTGTTCTGATTCGAATGAATGAAACGCAGCCTTTGGCTAAAAGGGTACTTGTTGAAAAGCATTTGATTAGCCCCAATTTAGCAGAATCAAGATTTGGAGGCTGTTTGCTTTCAGAAAATGAAGAAATCAGTGTCATGCTGAATGAGGAAGACCATATTCGTATTCAATGCTTGTTCCCAGGATTTCAGCTGGCCAATGCACTAAAAGCAGCTAACCAAATAGATGACTGGATTGAAGAGCAAGTGGATTATGCGTTTTCTGAAAAGCGAGGATACTTAACGAGCTGTCCGACCAATGTAGGTACAGGTATTAGGGCTTCAGTCATGATGCACTTACCAGCATTAGCCCTGACAAGACAAATGAATCGCATTATTCCTGCAATTAATCAATTAGGTCTTGTGGTCAGAGGAATTTATGGTGAGGGTAGCGAAGCAATAGGAAACATCTTTCAAATTTCAAATCAAATGACACTGGGTCAATCAGAAGAAGATATTGTAGATGATTTGAATAGTGTGACGGCACAGCTCATTGAACAAGAGCGATCTGCACGTAAGGCATTATATCAGACGTCTAAAATTGAACTTGAAGACAGAGTGTACCGTTCCTTGGGGATTTTGGCTAATTGCCGCATGATTGAGTCTAAGGAAACGGCTAAGTGTTTGTCAGATGTGCGACTTGGAATTGATTTAGGTATCATTAAGGGGCTTTCAAGTAATATACTGAATGAACTCATGATTTTGACACAGCCTGGCTTCCTTCAGCAATATTCAGGAGGAGCCTTGGAACCAAATGAGAGAGATATAAAACGAGCAGCGATTATTAGAGAAAGGCTGCGCTTAGAAATGCATAGGAATGGACAGGAGGATGAAACGATATGATGTTTGGAAGATTCACTGAAAGAGCTCAAAAGGTATTAGCACTTGCACAAGAAGAAGCCATTCGCCTAGGCCATAAGAATATCGGAACTGAGCACATTTTACTTGGTCTTGTACGTGAAGGTGAGGGAATCGCCGCAAAAGCATTAGAAGCACTGGGCCTTGTTTCAGATAAAATCCAAAAAGAAGTCGAGAGCTTGATTGGAAGAGGGCAAGAGGTGTCTCAAGCTATTCCTCATTACACACCTAGAGCGAAGAAAGTTACGGAGCTTTCTATGGATGAAGCGAGGAAGCTGGGTCATTCCTATGTAGGGACAGAACATATTCTTTTAGGTCTTATTCGTGAGGGAGAGGGTGTAGCTGCCCGTGTCTTAAATAACCTCGGAGTGAGCTTAAATAAAGCACGCCAGCAAGTATTGCAGCTTCTAGGCAGCAATGAAACGGGTGCATCTGCGGCAGGATCTAATAGCAATGCCAATACACCAACTTTAGATAGCCTTGCAAGAGACTTAACGGCTATTGCAAAAGAGGACAGCTTGGACCCTGTGATTGGCCGCAGCAAAGAAATCCAACGTGTCATTGAGGTTTTAAGTAGAAGAACAAAGAATAACCCTGTGCTGATTGGAGAGCCTGGTGTTGGTAAAACTGCGATCGCAGAAGGCCTCGCACAGCAAATTATTCACAACGAAGTGCCTGAAATTCTTCGTGATAAACGAGTCATGACACTTGATATGGGAACCGTTGTAGCGGGAACGAAATATCGTGGTGAATTCGAGGATCGTTTGAAAAAAGTCATGGACGAAATCCGTCAGGCTGGAAATATCATTCTCTTCATTGATGAGCTTCATACACTGATTGGTGCAGGAGGAGCAGAGGGTGCGATTGATGCCTCTAATATTCTAAAACCATCTTTAGCACGTGGTGAGCTTCAATGTATCGGGGCAACAACGTTAGATGAGTACCGTAAATATATTGAAAAAGATGCTGCGCTTGAACGCCGATTCCAGCCAATTCAAGTGGATCAGCCGTCTGTTGATGAAAGCATTCAAATTTTAAGAGGGCTTAGAGACCGTTATGAAGCACATCACCGTGTATCTATTACAGATGAGGCCATTGAGGCGGCGGTAAAGCTTTCTGATCGTTATATCTCCGATCGTTTCCTTCCAGATAAGGCGATCGACTTAATTGATGAGGCAGGTTCAAAAGTTCGCTTACGTTCTTTCACAACACCACCTAACCTAAAGGAACTTGAGCAAAAGCTGGATGAAGTACGCAAAGAAAAGGATGCAGCTGTTCAAAGTCAAGAATTTGAAAAAGCCGCTTCTCTTCGTGATACGGAGCAACGTTTGCGCGAAAAGGTAGAAGTGACGAAGAAATCTTGGAAAGAAAAGCAGGGACAAGAGAATTCAGAGGTATCTGTTGATGATATCGCAATGGTTGTTTCTAGCTGGACGGGAGTACCTGTTTCAAAAATTGCACAAACAGAAACAGATAAGCTTCTGAACATGGAACAATTGCTCCACTCTCGCGTCATTGGACAGGATGAAGCAGTTGTTGCTGTTGCAAAAGCTGTAAGACGTGCCCGTGCTGGACTAAAAGATCCGAAACGTCCAATTGGTTCCTTTATTTTCTTAGGGCCAACAGGTGTTGGTAAGACTGAGCTTGCAAGAGCACTCGCTGAGTCTATCTTCGGTGATGAAGAAGCGATGATTCGTATTGATATGTCTGAGTACATGGAAAAACACTCGACTTCAAGACTTGTTGGATCACCCCCAGGCTATGTGGGCTATGAAGAAGGCGGACAACTGACTGAAAAAGTGAGAAGAAAACCTTATTCTGTTGTGCTTTTAGACGAGATTGAAAAGGCGCACCCAGATGTATTCAACATCTTACTTCAAGTATTAGAAGATGGTCGTCTGACTGATTCTAAAGGGCGTACTGTTGACTTTAGAAATACGATTTTGATCATGACATCCAACGTTGGAGCTAGTGAGCTGAAGCGCAATAAATATGTTGGTTTTAACGTGCAGGATGAAGGTCAAAATTACAAGGATATGAAAGGCAAAGTGATGGGCGAGTTGAAACGTGCGTTTAGACCGGAGTTCATCAACCGTATTGATGAAATTATTGTCTTCCACTCACTCGAAAAGAAACATCTAAAAGAGATTGTTTCTCTCATGTCTGATCAATTGACAAAACGACTAAAAGAGCAGGACCTTTCAATTGAATTGACAGAAGCAGCAAAAGCCAAGATTGCCGACGAAGGCGTAGATCTTGAGTATGGTGCTCGTCCGTTAAGAAGAGCGATTCAAAAGCACGTCGAGGATCGACTTTCTGAGGAATTGCTGAAAGGCAATATTGAAAAGGGTCAACATATCGTATTAGATGTAGAAGATGGAGAAATTGTCGTAAAAGCAACGGCTGCTACGAACTAATATAGTAAGAAAAAAGTGTGAGGCATACCAGTAAGTTGGATGCCTCCCTTTACTTATTTTCTGACCAGTATAAGGAGTTGTATTGTTCAATCTATGGCTAAGACAAAATCAAAATTTATATGCCAATCGTGCGGTTATGAGTCAGCCAAATGGATGGGGAAATGTCCCGGCTGCGGCACTTGGAACAGTATGACAGAAGAGGTCGTTCGTAAAGAACCGGCAAATCGTCGAAGTGCGTTTAATCATTCTGTTCAAACCATTCAAAAACCTTCACCTATATCTGCAATTGAAACATCCGAAGAACCCCGAATTAAAACGAATTTAGAAGAATTTAACCGAGTATTAGGAAGTGGAATTGTCAAAGGCTCACTTGTTCTTATTGGCGGTGATCCTGGGATTGGGAAGTCCACACTATTATTACAAGTTTCAGCACAGCTATCAGATCAGAATCAGAATGTGTTATACATATCTGGTGAGGAATCAATAAAACAAACGAAGCTTAGAGCAGACCGTCTCGGTATTGAAAGTGCCTCTTTACATGTTTTGGCTGAAACCGATATGGAGTATATAACGTCTGCTATACAAGAGATGAAACCCGCTTTTGTTGTGGTGGATTCGATTCAAACCGTTTATCAAAGCGATATCACGTCAGCTCCTGGATCTGTTTCTCAGGTGAGGGAATGCACTGCGCAGCTGATGAAAATTGCCAAGACGAATGGTATTCCTATTTTTATTGTTGGTCACGTGACCAAGGAAGGCTCGATTGCTGGGCCGCGCCTTTTAGAGCATATGGTGGATACAGTTCTTTATTTTGAAGGGGAGCGCCATCATACGTTTCGTATTTTACGGGCAGTGAAAAACCGTTTTGGTTCAACGAATGAATTAGGGATTTTTGAAATGAGAGAGGAAGGGCTCTCAGAGGTATTAAACCCATCAGAAATCTTCTTAGAAGAGCGGTCAGCAGGTGTATCTGGATCGTGTGTTGTTGCCTCAATGGAAGGAACAAGACCTGTTCTAGTGGAGATACAAGCACTTATTTCACCGACGAGCTTTGGGAATCCACGGAGAATGGCTACTGGCCTTGATCATAACCGAGTGTCATTGCTTATGGCCGTTTTAGAAAAACGGGTAGGGCTGCTGCTACAAAACCAAGATGCCTATTTAAAGGTCGCAGGTGGTGTGAAACTTGACGAACCAGCGATTGACTTGGCTATTGCCGTCAGTATTGCATCAAGCTTTAAAGATGCAGCGCCGCATCAAGCAGATTGCTTTATAGGAGAAGTGGGTCTGACGGGAGAAGTCAGAAGAGTATCAAGAATTGAACAGCGTGTGCAGGAAGCTGCTAAACTAGGATTTAAACGAATGTTTATTCCTCAGGCGAATATAGATGGATGGAAAAAGCCGAGAGGGATTGAGTTAGTCGGTGTAGAAAATGTAGCAGAGGCACTTCGCATTTCACTAGGGGGATCATAGAAATGGAAAAAGAGAAAAAAGGAGCGAGAGAAGTCGATCTCTTAGATATTGTCCAGTTTGTGGCACCTGGGACACCCCTGCGGGCAGGGATTGAAAACGTCCTAAGAGCCAATACTGGAGGGCTCATTGTTGTTGGTTATAACGATAAAGTGAAAAGTGTGGTAGATGGAGGATTTCATATTAATTCTGCTTTCTCCCCAGCACATTTATATGAATTGGCGAAGATGGATGGAGCGATTATTTTAAGTGACTCTGGTCAAAAAATCTTGTATGCGAATACACAGCTCATGCCAGATGCAACCATTCATTCATCAGAAACAGGCATGAGACACCGAACGGCTGAACGTGTAGCAAAGCAGACAGGTTGCTTAATTATTGCCATTTCTGAACGCCGGAACGTCATTACCTTATACCAAGGGAATCGACGATATACGCTGAAAGATATTGGTTTTATTTTGACGAAGGCCAACCAAGCGATACAAACACTTGAGAAATATAAAACCATTTTAGATCATGCCATTTCTGCATTAAGTGCCTTAGAATTTGAAGAACTTGTGACCTTTGGGGATGTATTATCCGTGCTGCATCGCTATGAAATGGTACTTAGAATCAAAAATGAAATCAATATGTATATCAAAGAGCTTGGGACAGAAGGACACTTGATCCGTCTGCAAGTCAATGAGCTGATAACAGATATGGAGCAGGAAGCGGCTTTATTTATTAAAGATTACGTGAAAGAAAAGATCAAAGATCCATATGTGCTGCTGAAACAGCTCCAAGATATGTCGAGCTTTGAACTTTTAGATGACTCTATTTTGTACAAGTTACTCGGCTATCCAGCATCTACAAATATTGACGAATATGTGTACACAAGAGGATACAGGTTACTTCATAAAATCCCTAGACTGCCTATGCCGATCGTTGAAAACGTGGTCGAAGCATTTGGTGTGCTAGATCGAATTATGGAAGCGGATGTACAAGATTTGGATGAAGTAGAAGGAATTGGAGAAGTAAGAGCGAAAAAGATAAAAAAAGGATTAAAGAGACTGCAAGAAAAACATTATATCGACCGTCAGCTATAAAAAGAGAAATTTTTCTTAAATACGGTTGAAAATGGATGAGTATGGGTATATTAATGATGGTTTTGTTTTCTGTTCATGATGATAGGAAACTTAAGCATATATCAATGTCAGATGAAGGTGGATTGACAGATGAAAAATAAAGGAGGTGAAGGTATGTTAAAAAGAATCGTTCAGGCGTTTTTTATCATTTTCGGTGCAGTTGTAGGGATTTTTATCATTCCAGAGTTATTTCTGCTGTTAAATGTGAAGGACATACCTTTCATAACAAATGCTTACTCTTCAGCACTAATAGGAGCCGCGGTGTTCTTTATCATTGGTAAATGGTGCACAGGCTATGTGGTTAATTGGGTGAAATGGATCGAGGATTCTCTATTGAAGGCGCCTCTTCCTGATCTTATATCTGGAAGTTTCGGTTTAGTATTTGGACTTATTCTAGCATATCTTATTGTAAACGTGATCCCGCTAAACAATATCCCATATCATATTTTTGGTACCATTATTCCGATTTTCCTGGCTTTCTTTTTAGGATACCTTGGATTTCAGGTAGGGTTTAAGAAGAAGGATGAAATGATGGGGCTGTTCTCTCGATCTGCAAAGGTCACAAAGAAAAAAGGAGCAGCTGATGATGAACCTGAAATAGAAGATAAAAAGCTGAAAATTTTAGACACAAGTGTTATCATTGATGGAAGAATCGCAGATATTTGCCAAACTGGATTCCTAGAAGGTGTGATGGTCATTCCTCAATTTGTACTCGAGGAATTACAGCATATTGCAGACTCTTCTGATGTATTAAAGAGAAATAGAGGCCGAAGAGGTCTTGATATTTTAAATCGTATCCAAAAAGAACTGGATATTAAAGTTGAAATTTACGAAGGTGACTTCGAAGATATTCAAGAGGTTGACAGCAAGCTTGTGAAGCTCGCTAAGTTAACTTCAGGTGTTGTTGTGACAAATGATTTTAATTTAAATAAAGTATGCGAACTTCAAAAAGTAGCAGTGTTAAACATCAATGATCTAGCCAATGCAGTCAAACCGGTTGTACTGCCTGGGGAAGAAATGAAGGTACAGGTCATCAAAGACGGGAAAGAGCATAACCAAGGTGTTGCTTACTTAGATGACGGTACGATGATTGTGGTCGAAGAAGGACGCAATTATATTGGAAAAGACATTGATGTGCTCGTCACAAGTGTGCTGCAAACTGCTGCTGGAAGAATGATTTTTGCGAAGCCAAAACTTCTGGAGAAGGCGCTCTAAAGGGAGAACGAACATGTATTATGAAGTAGTTATTCCGGCTGCGGGGCAGGGGAAGCGAATGAAGGCCGGCCGCAATAAACTTTTTATTGAATTGAAAAGAATGCCGGTCATCATCCACACACTGAAGGTGTTTGACGCTCATTCACAATGCAGACGCATGATCTTAGCGATCAATGAAGAAGAGCGTCGTGACTTTGAAAGGCTACTGAAGGTACACGCTTTTCAAACGCCTGTTTCACTTGTCACTGGCGGTGAAGAACGGCAGCAAAGTGTATACGAAGGATTGAAGGCTGTGCAAGATGCGGACATCGTGCTTGTTCATGATGGCGCAAGGCCTTTTATTAAGCATACACAGATTGACTTGCTCGTTAAAGCAGCGATTGAAAAAGGCTCCGCAGTCGTAGCGGTACCAGTGAAAGACACAATCAAACGCGTTCAAGAAGGCAAAGTGGAACAAACCATTGAACGTCAGAGCTTGTGGGCAGTCCAGACCCCACAAGCTTTTCGTCATTCTATTTTAAAAGAAGCACATGAACATGCGGAGCGGACAGGCTTTCTTGGAACAGATGACGCCAGTCTTGTGGAACAATTACACGGTGAGAGTGTGTATATTGTCCAAGGAGACTATACCAATATTAAACTGACAACACCGGATGATTTATTGGTTGCCAAGGCAATTATGGATGCGGAAAGAGGGTACTAGAACATGTTTAGAATAGGACAAGGTTTTGATGTGCATCAATTAACAGAGGGAAGACCTCTTATTATTGGCGGTGTGACGATCCCTTACGAAAAGGGTCTACTTGGGCATTCAGATGCGGATGTACTGCTTCATACTGTGGCGGATGCCTGTCTAGGTGCGATTGCTGAAGGAGATATCGGCAGACATTTCCCAGACACGGATCCGGAGTTTAAAGATGCAGACTCTTTTAAATTACTTCAGCACGTGTGGGCGCTTGTAAAAGAAAAAGGCTATACACTGGTGAATATCGATTGCACCATCATGGCGCAAAAACCAAAGATGGCACCATACATTCAGCCAATGTGTGAGAAAATCGCAGAAGCCCTTGAGGCAGATGTCACACAGGTGAATGTCAAAGCAACAACGACAGAGAAACTTGGATTTACAGGAAGAGGCGAAGGAATTGCCTCTCAGGCGACAGTGCTTCTTCAGAAAAAGTAAAATCCGTTTTGATGAGAATGGGTTTTGATGATAAAATACGTTTATAAAAAATTGGTGTCAGACAACATGATGCAGATGAAAGGAAGTTAAACTCATGGGAAATGAAGTGCGTGTTCGTTATGCACCGAGTCCAACTGGTCATTTACATATTGGGAATGCTAGAACGGCTCTTTTCAACTATTTGTTCGCACGCAGTCAAGGCGGCAAATTTATTATTCGAATCGAGGATACGGATCAAAAGCGTAATGTAGAAGGTGGAGAAGAAAGCCAGCTTCGTCATTTGCAGTGGCTCGGGATTGATTGGGACGAGAGCATTGATAAAGATGGCGGCTACGGTCCTTACAGACAATCAGAGCGTAATGATATTTACAAAAAATATTATGACGAGCTGCTAGCGAAAGACTTGGCGTATAAGTGCTATTGTACGGCTGAAGAACTAGAAGAAGAGCGTGAAGCACAAATTGCCCGCAGTGAAATGCCTCGATATTCTGGTAAATGTAGTCATTTATCTAAAGAAGAAGAGGACAAGCTGATTGCTGAAGGAAGAGAGCCAAGCATTCGCTTCCGTGTGCCAATAGGAGAAATCATCAAATTTGATGATATGGTCAAAGGTGATATTTCATTTGAAACAGACGGCATCGGTGACTTTGTCATTGTGAAGAAAGATGGTACGCCAACGTATAACTTCGCTGTAGCAGTAGATGATCATTTGATGGAAATGACCCACATTCTTCGCGGTGAGGATCACATCTCGAATACACCTAAACAAATTATGGTCTTCAATGCATTTGGCTGGGATGTTCCGCTGTTCGGACATATGACGCTGATTGTAAACGAGAACCGCAAGAAATTAAGCAAGCGTGATGAATCAATTATCCAGTTCATCGAACAGTATAAGAACTTGGGCTATTTACCAGAAGCTTTGTTTAACTTCATTGCACTACTTGGGTGGTCTCCAGTTGGCGAAGAGGAACTATTTACAAAAGAGCAGTTCATCGATATTTTCGATGTCAATCGACTTTCTAAGTCACCAGCTCTCTTCGATATGCATAAACTAAAATGGGTGAATAACCAATACGTAAAAGCACTTGATCTTGATCAAGTTGTGGCACTTACACTTCCACATCTTCAAAAGGCAGGCAAGGTAAGCGAGCAGCTGACAGAAGAAGAAAACACGTGGGTGCGCAAACTCATTTCTCTATACCACGAGCAATTGAGCTACGGAGCAGAAATTGTTGAGTTAACAGAGTTGTTCTTTAAGGAGCAAATTGAGTATAATCAAGAGGCAAAGGAAGTTCTTGCAGAAGAGCAAGTACCAGAAGTGATGGTTTCGTTTGCAGGTCAGCTTGAACGTCTTGAGTCTTTCACACCTGATGAAATCAAGGCTGCCATTAAAGCGGTACAAAAAGAAACAGGGCATAAAGGCAAGAAACTATTCATGCCAATTCGTGTGGCTGTCACAGGACAAACGCATGGCCCAGAGCTTCCGCAAAGTATTGAACTGCTAGGTAAAGAGACGGTATTAAACCGCATTAAACAAATATAAGGAAAATCGTTGCGAGGGAGAAGTACAATGTTTTCGCCTATCACAGAAAGAGTCTTCACCGGCTGAAAGAGACTTATAGGCAGACGTTGGAAATGCACCCTCAAGACCCTTGAGGAACACGTATGTTAGTATGCAAGGGCGGTACCCTCCGTTATGGGATGAAGTTGAGAAGGCTTGCAATAAGAGGCTTTCTAAACAGAGTGGAACCGCGTTTTTCAAAACGTCTCTGTCATATGGCAGAGGCGTTTTTTATTTGTCCAAAAAGAGAGTAAGTCCTAAGAGAGATTGATGGGGAAGAACGGGGGGGAGCATGTGTTTTTCAAAATGCTGAAAGAAGATATTGATACTGTGTTTGATCAAGATCCTGCTGCTAGAAGCTACCTTGAAGTAGTGCTAACCTATTCAGGGCTTCATGCGATTTGGGCTCATCGTGTTGCGCATGCATTTTACAAGCGTAAGCTGTATTTTCTTGCGCGGATCATTTCTCAGGTCAGCCGGTTTTTCACAGGGGTTGAGATTCACCCAGCAGCAACCATCGGCCGGCGGTTCTTTATTGATCACGGCATGGGCGTCGTGATTGGGGAAACATGTGAAATTGGCGATAACGTCACTGTTTTCCAAGGCGTGACATTAGGGGGAACAGGGAAAGAAAAGGGAAAGCGGCATCCAACTATTTTGGACGATGCCCTGATTGCGACTGGTGCTAAGGTGCTCGGTTCTATTACAGTAGGAAAAGGGTCCAAGATTGGTGCGGGGTCTGTTGTGTTAAAAGACGTACCAGACCATTCCACTGTTGTAGGTATACCTGGGCGAGTGGTCGTTCAAAATGGAAAGAAAATCAATCGTGATCTCAATCATCAAGATTTGCCAGATCCAGTTTCTGATCGTTTCAAAGAATTGGAGCGAGAAATGGAAAAGCTAAAACGTGAGCTGGCTTCATTGAGCAGAAAGGAAGAACAATCATGACAATCAATATTTATAATACATTGACACGTAAGAAGGAAGAGTTTGTCCCGCTTGAACCAGGAAAGGTCAAAATGTATGTATGCGGACCAACCGTGTATAACTACATTCATATCGGGAATGCAAGACCGGCCATTGTATATGACACGGTACGTAAGTATTTAGAATATAGCGGCTATGATGTGAATTTCGTATCCAACTTTACTGATGTGGATGATAAACTCATCAAAGCAGCAAATGAATTAGGCGAGGATGTCCCAACGATTGCTGATCGATTTATCCAAGCATACTTTGAGGACGTCAGTGCATTAGGCTGCAAAAAAGCAGACCTTCACCCGCGAGTGACAGAAAATATGGATGATATCATTGCGTTTATCGCCACATTGATTGAAAAAGGCTACGCCTATGAAGCAGATGGTGACGTGTATTACAGCACACGCTCATTTGAAGGCTACGGAAAACTGTCTCACCAATCGATTGATGAATTAAAGACAGGTGCCCGTATTCGTGTAGGTGAAAAGAAAAGGGATGCACTCGACTTTGCATTATGGAAGGCTGCAAAGGATCAGGAGATTTCTTGGGATAGCCCGTGGGGAGAAGGGCGTCCAGGCTGGCACATCGAGTGCTCTGCGATGGTCAAAAAGTATTTAGGCGATACGATTGACATTCATGCTGGCGGACAGGATTTAACGTTCCCTCATCACGAGAATGAGATTGCTCAATCTGAGGCTTTGACAGGAAAACCTTTTGCGAAGTATTGGATGCATAACGGGTATATTAATATTGAGAATGAAAAAATGTCAAAATCACTTGGGAACTTTGTGCTCGTACATGACATTATTAAAGAACAAGATCCAGATGTGCTTCGTTTCTTTATGCTGTCGGTTCACTATCGTCATCCAATCAATTACTCCATTGACTTATTGGAAAGTACAAAGAGTGCATTTAACAGACTCAAAACATCTTATTCAAATCTACATCATCGCCTTGAGAGCAGTACCAATTTAACAGAGGATAACACTGAATGGCTGACAAAGATTGAAGAGCAGCGAGCGACATTTATTTCTGAAATGAATGATGACTTCAATACGGCAAATGCCATCTCTGTTTTATTTGAACTAGCGAAACAAGCGAATTACTATATGGAAAATGATCATACTTCCGAGGAAGTGATCAAGGCATTTATTGGCTTGTTCCAAGAAATCACATCCGTCCTAGGCTTCTCACTAGAAGAAAAGCACACGCTTGACGAAGAGGTAGAAGCATTAATTGAGAAGCGGAATGAAGCTAGAAGGAATCGTGACTTCGCATTGTCTGATCAAATTCGTGACCAGCTAAAGAGCATGAATATTGTATTGGAGGACACTCCTCAAGGTACGCGCTGGAAAAGAGGAGAATAGGTCATGTTGAATTTTGAAAAGCTGAAAGACGGAAAACAATTGAACGGACTTGCGCTTGCTTATATGGGTGATGCCATTTTTGAAGTATACGTGAGGCATCACCTCCTCCAAACGGGGGCGACCAAACCAAATGAGCTTCATAAACGTGCAAGTAAGATCGTTTCAGCTAAATCTCAAGCAGCTATTTTATTTGAGCTTCAGCAGAAGGGCTTTTTCACAGAAGCGGAAGAAGCGGTGTTGAAAAGAGGAAGAAATGCAAAATCAGGCACAGTGCCTAAAAACACAGACGTTCAAACGTATCGTTATAGTACAGCGTTTGAAGCGCTCATGGGTTATTTATTTATCGAGAAGCAGGACGAACGCTTAGAAGAGTTGATTAGTCAGGCGATTGAAATCGGAACGTCAGGGAGGAAGACAAATGAGTCAGCAACATGATTATGTGATTGGGAAAAATGCAGTGATTGAAACACTGAAGTCAGATCGGGAGTTATACAAGCTCTGGATGGCAGAAAACACTGTAAAAGGACAAGCCCAGCAGGTCATTGAACTCGCGAAAAAGCAAAATATCACCATTCAGTATGTTCCGAGGAAAAAGCTTGATCAGATGGTAACAGGTCAGCACCAGGGAATCGTTGCACAAGTAGCAGCATATGAATATGCAGAATTGGACGATCTGTATCAAATTGCTGAAAAGCGGAATGAACAACCATTTTTCATCATCTTAGATGAAATTGAAGATCCGCACAATTTAGGGTCGATCATGCGTACGGCAGATGCTGTTGGTGCACATGGAATCGTCATTCCAAAACGACGAGCGGTAGGCTTGACGACAACTGTTGCGAAAGCATCTACGGGGGCCATTGAACATATCCCAGTCGCAAAAGTAACCAATCTTTCCAGAGCTCTTGATGAGATGAAAGAAAGAGGAATCTGGGTCGCAGGAACAGATGCGTCTGCGAAGCAGGACTATAGACAATTTGACGGCACGATGCCTCTCGCTCTTGTCATCGGCAGTGAAGGAAAAGGAATTGGCCGGTTGATTAAGGAAAAATGCGATTTCTTGATTAAATTGCCAATGGCCGGGAAGGTCACTTCATTAAATGCATCAGTCGCCGCTAGTCTATTGATGTATGAAGTGTATCGAAAACGTTATCCGTTAGGAGAATAGAGATGGACATCCTCTTAGTCGATGGATACAACATGATAGGTGCATGGCCTCGTTTGCAGCACTTAAAAGAAAACAGCTTTGAAGAAGCCAGAGACGTGCTGATTCAACATTTAGCAGAATATCAAGCATATACAGGGTATCGAGTCATTGTCGTATTCGATGCCCATATGGTCAAAGGAATCGAAAAGAAGCGGACAAACCACCGAGTAGAGGTCATCTTTACAAGAGAAAATGAAACGGCTGATGAGCGGATTGAAAAACTGGCACAAGACTTGAATAACATTCGGACGCAAATTCATGTGGCGACCTCTGATTATACAGAACAATGGGCGATTTTTGGACAGGGTGCACTTCGTAAGTCAGCACGAGAGCTCTTAAGAGAGATAGAAGTGATTGAACGAAAGATTGAAACACGTGTTAAAAAGATTACTTCTGATAAACCAGCATCCAAAATTGAATTGTCAGAAGATGTATTGAAAACGTTTGAAAAATGGCGGCGGGGAAACTTGGAATAGCTTGACGATATTTCAACCATTATTGTATAATATTTCTATCTAGGTGCGGTCGGGGGGATCGAAGTGAATCTAAACAACAGCAAGGGTAATTCCATCAGAGAGCAATTTTGCCAGTTGGAAGATGAACAAGTCATTGAAAGGGTTCATGTCGGAGATAGTGATGCGCTAGATTATTTAATAACGAAATACCGCAATTTTGTACGTGCCAAAGCAAGATCTTATTTCTTGATTGGAGCGGATCGAGAGGACATTGTCCAAGAGGGGATGATCGGACTTTATAAGTCTATCCGCGATTTCAGAGAGGACAAGCTTACTTCATTTAAGGCTTTTGCAGAATTATGTATTACCCGCCAAATTATCACCGCAATTAAAACAGCTACTCGCCAAAAACATATCCCGTTAAATTCCTATGTATCATTAGACAAGCCGATATACGATGAAGAATCGGACAGAACATTATTGGACGTCATTTCCGGTGCTAAAGCGCTTAACCCAGAAGATTTAATCATTAGCAAAGAAGAATTTGATGATATTGAAATGAAAATGGGTGAATTACTAAGCGAGCTGGAAAGAAAGGTACTTGTGCTTTATCTTGATGGCAGGTCCTATCAGGAGATTTCTGAAGATTTAAACCGTCATGTGAAATCAATTGATAACGCACTCCAAAGAGTGAAGAGAAAATTAGAGAAATATTTAGAGCTGCGCGAGATCAGTCTCTAATCAAACCTATATTGACAGCTTTTTCGACACTGTGATAAGGTACTAAGGAAATGATGTCGAGAAAATAGGTGTAAATATGAGGAAAAAGATTACTCTAGCCTGTAAAGACTGCGGAAGCCGCAATTATACGACAATGAAAAGTGTTGCTTCAGCAGCTGAAAGATTAGAAGTTAAGAAATATTGCAAGACTTGTAATTCACATAAAACACATTTAGAAACGAAGTAGGATTTGCGTTCTTTAATCTGTGGAGGTCTTTTACATGCGTATTATCAGTTTCTTAAAAAGTGTCGGGAAAGAAATGAAAAAGGTCAGCTGGCCAAAGAAAAACGAAATGGTCCGCTACACGATCACTGTTATTTTAACAGTCGTATTTTTTGCCATCTTTTTCTCTTTTCTTGATATAGGAATCTCACAATTAATCGAATTAATTCATTAATACTTGAATAATGGTCTGCTGAACGTGCTATAATAGATCATAATATGACTTGCCAAAAAACCCGTTTTACGGGTTTTTTCAATTGCTTGAAAATATTTACCGGTACTCGAGATTCGTCAAATAGACATTACGAAATGTGGGGAGGGAAGGACTAAATAGTCCTGAACGAAAATGGAAAAGAATTGGTATGTTGTGCATACGTACTCTGGCTATGAAAACAAAGTGAAAGCGAATTTGGAAAAGCGTGTTGAATCAATGGGCATGCAGGATAAAATTTTCCGCGTTGTTGTACCAGAAGAAGAAGAAACGGACATTAAAAACGGTAAGAAAAAAGTAGTGAAAAAGAAAGTATTCCCTGGATATGTACTAGTAGAAATCGTCATGACTGACGATTCTTGGTATGTCGTTCGTAATACACCAGGTGTGACAGGATTCGTTGGATCAGCTGGTTCAGGCTCTAAGCCGACAGCGTTATTACCTGGCGAAGCGGAAACCATTCTGAAGAGAATGGGACTTGAAGAGCGCAAGACAGAAATCGACTTTGAACTAAAAGAAACAGTCAAGGTCATCGATGGACCATTTGCTAACTTCACAGGCTCTATCGAAGAGATTGATTATGATAAAAGCAAAGTCAAAGTATTCGTTAATATGTTTGGTAGAGAAACACCAGTTGAACTTGAGTTCACGCAGATCGATAAATTGTAATTTAAAAGAGCTTGAAATGAGTGTTTAGAAGTGGTAATATAGCAAAGGTACGTCTTGAGTTCGCTCAAGATCGCTAGCTAGTTATTTCGTCATTCATATAAAGAATGAAGTTGTTGAGTGGGAGGGGGATTCCCCTATTACCACATCACGGACTTTAAGGAGGTGTGTCTCGTGGCTAAAAAAGTAGTTAAAGTTGTTAAATTGCAAATTCCTGCTGGAAAAGCTAACCCAGCTCCACCAGTTGGACCTGCACTAGGTCAAGCCGGTGTTAATATCATGGGATTCTGTAAGGAGTTTAACGCTCGTACAGCTGACCAAGCTGGTCTTATCATTCCTGTTGAAATTTCGGTTTTTGAAGACCGTTCATTTACATTTATTACTAAAACTCCACCTGCTGCAGTTTTACTTAAAAAAGCAGCTGGTATTGAGTCTGGTTCTGGTGAACCTAACCGTAATAAAGTGGCAACTGTTAAGCGTGATAAAGTACGCGAAATCGCGGAAACAAAAATGCCTGACTTAAACGCTGCTAGCGTTGAATCAGCTATGCGCATGGTTGAAGGTACTGCACGCAGTATGGGTATTGTCATCGAAGATTAATTTTTTGTCTTGTTGGGTTGCGAGTTTGGTTTTGACAAGTTCGCAACCCTTATTCGTGGGAGGTTATTCCGCTAAAACCACATAAGGAGGATTTTTATAATGGCTAAAAAAGGTAAAAAGTATGTAGAAGCTGCTAAGCTAATCGAACGTACTAAAGCGTATGATGTAGCTGAAGCTGTTGCTCTTACAAAAAAAGCAAATACAGCGAAATTTGATGCGACTGTAGAAGTTGCTTTTCGTTTGGGCGTAGACCCTCGTAAAAACGATCAACAAATCCGCGGTGCAGTTGTACTTCCTAACGGAACTGGTAAAACTCAACGCGTTCTTGTATTCGCTAAAGGCGAAAAAGCAAAAGAAGCAGAAGCTGCTGGAGCAGACTACGTTGGAGATTCTGATTACATCACTAAAATCCAACAAGGCTGGTTCGATTTCGATGTAATCGTTGCGACACCTGACATGATGGGTGAAGTTGGTAAGATCGGTCGTGTACTTGGACCAAAAGGTCTTATGCCAAACCCTAAAACAGGAACTGTTACATTCGAAGTAGAAAAAGCAATCAATGAAATCAAAGCTGGTAAAGTTGAATACCGCGTTGATAAAGCTGGTAACATCCACGCGCCAATCGGAAAGGTTTCTTTCGAGGACGAAAAGCTTGTTGAGAACTTTGCAACAATCTATGACACAATCCTTAAAGCAAAACCTGCAGCGGCTAAAGGTGTATACGTGAAAAACGTTTCTGTTACATCTACTATGGGCCCTGGCGTGAAAGTGGATCCATCTTCTTTCTCTGCAAAATAATTCTTGACTTATCACAACCATTTTGATAATATCAAAATGTTGTAAAATAGAATAATCATTTATACCGTAGACAGCAGGGGCCTTATGGCTTAATTAACCCGCCGAGGTGTATATGTCACAGTCTTACGTTAACGTATGCTTGTATATACAGCCTCCATGTCTTAATGGAGGCTTTTTATATGGAGAACCGTTCGTTAGGAACGTGATGACCTGATCGGTATAAGTGTTACACAAAGAATGTACAGGAGGTGTAACCATGAGCAATGCAATCGATACTAAAAAAGTTGTCGTTGATGAAATTACTTCTAAATTTAAAGACAGTATGTCTACTGTAATTGTAGATTATCGCGGTCTTTCAGTTTCTGAAGTGACTGAACTTCGTAAACAGCTTCGTGATGCTGGCGTAGAATTCAAAGTTTACAAAAACACTTTGACTCGCCGTGCAGTTGAACAAGTTGAACTAACGGGTTTAAACGATTTCTTAACAGGTCCAAACGCTATCGCATTCAGTAACGAAGATGTTATCGCACCTGCGAAAATCATCAACGAATTTGCGAAAAGCCACGAAGCTTTAGAAATCAAAGCTGGTGTTATCGAAGGAAACGTAGCGACTGTAGAAGAAGTGAAGGCTCTTGCGGAACTTCCGTCTCGCGAAGGCTTACTTTCTATGTTGCTTAGCGTTCTTCAAGCTCCAGTTCGTAACCTTGCTCTTGCTACTAAAGCAGTTGCAGATCAAAAAGAAGAACAAGGCGCTTAATGCGTACTTGACGTAAAAAAACTTAAAATGGAGGAATTACAAATGGCTTTAAATATCGAAGAAATCATTGCTTCAGTTAAAGAAGCAACTGTACTTGAGTTAAACGACTTAGTAAAAGCAATCGAAGAAGAATTTGGCGTAACTGCAGCTGCTCCTGTAGCTGTAGCTGCTGGTGGCGGTGCTGCTGCTGAAGAAAAAACTGATTTTGATCTAGTACTTGCTGGTGCTGGAGACCAAAAAATCAAAGTTATCAAAGTGGTTCGTGAAATCACTGGTCTTGGCTTGAAAGAAGCTAAAGAACTTGTTGACAACACTCCAAAACCACTTAAAGAAGGTATTGCTAAAGAAGAAGCTGAAGAACTTAAAGCTAAGCTTGAAGAAGTTGGCGCTTCTGTAGAAGTTAAGTAATCTTCGCCTAATCTTTTGGGAAAGCTCGCTTTTACTGGCGGGCTTTTTCTTTTCTATTCTCCTGAAACGATTGAATCCAGAGGAGGTCCATTCACCATGAGTGACCACTATTATACGGAAAAGCCATCAGTGAAAAGCAATAAACAGACATGGGACTTCACCTTGAGAAACCGTAGCTTTACTTTTACAAGTGACAGTGGAGTGTTTTCTAAGAAAGAAGTCGACTATGGTTCGAGGCTTTTAATTGAAGCTTTTGAAGAACCTGACTTGGATGGCGACGTCTTAGATGTCGGTTGCGGTTATGGACCGATCGGCTTATCGTTAGCAAACGAAATGACAGGCCGCACCATTCATATGATTGATGTGAACGAAAGAGCAGTCGAACTTTCAAAGGAAAACGCTAAGCATAATCGCATTGATAATGTCCGCATCTATCAAAGTGATTTGTTCTCGAATGTTCATTCATCAGCTGCTTTTGCCTCTATACTGACCAATCCCCCAATACGGGCAGGGAAGAAAGTAGTACATGCGATCTTTGAAAAAAGTGCTGATCATTTATTGCCGGAAGGTGAGTTGTGGGTGGTTATTCAGAAAAAACAAGGTGGACCATCTGCGATTGAGAAATTAGAGCAGCTTTTTGGAGAAGTGACGGTCGTTATGAAAAAAAGGGGCTACTATATTATCAAAGCTAAAAAAGTTTGACGCAGTTTCCTAGCTGTGTTAACATTATAAAATGCCAATGTGTATATTTTGCTTGATAGGCTTAAAAAACAACTATTTTGTATAAATTATGCATACTTGGGAAAACTAATAAAATCGGTATTTGTTTTTGGATGTGGTTTTCTTATTTTAGAAACCCTTTTTTCTTTTGTCTTGTAAAAGTATTTCTTTACTGACATTTGAAAGACAGAAATACTTTTTACACATATAATACGCATGATTTGAGGGGTGAATCAGTTGACAGGTCAACTAGTTCAGTATGGACGACACCGCCAGCGCAGAAGCTACGCACGCATAAGCGAAGTGTTAGAATTACCAAATCTCATTGAAATTCAAACCTCTTCTTATCAGTGGTTTCTTGATGAGGGTCTTAGAGAGATGTTTCAAGATATATCCCCAATTGAGGATTTTACTGGTAACCTTTCTCTTGAATTCATTGATTACAGCCTAGGGGATCCTAAGTATCCTGTAGCAGAATCAAAAGAACGTGATGTAACTTACTCTGCTCCACTAAGAGTAAAAGTTCGTTTAATTAACAAAGAAACTGGAGAAGTAAAAGACCAAGATGTGTTTATGGGTGATTTCCCAATCATGACAGACACAGGTACTTTTATCATTAACGGTGCGGAACGTGTAATCGTTTCTCAGTTAGTACGTTCTCCAAGTGTATATTTCAGTGGTAAAGTAGACAAAAACGGTAAAAAAGGTTTTACTGCGACTGTCATTCCAAACCGTGGCGCATGGTTAGAATACGAAACTGATGCGAAGGATGTAGTCTATGTACGCATCGATCGCACACGTAAGTTGCCGGTTACGGTTCTTTTGCGTGCTCTCGGCTTCAGCTCTGATCAAGAGATTCTTGACCTCATTGGCGAGAATGAATACTTACGCAACACGTTGGAAAAAGACAATACAGAGAATGCCGATAAAGCACTTCTCGAAATCTACGAGCGTCTTCGTCCTGGAGAGCCGCCAACTGTTGAAAATGCGAAAAGCTTGCTAGACTCTCGCTTCTTTGATCCGAAGAGATATGACCTAGCAAATGTTGGACGCTACAAGATTAATAAGAAGCTTCATATTAAAAATAGACTATTCAATCAAAAATTGGCTGAAACGCTAGTTGATCCTGAAACAGGTGAAATCCTAGCAGAAAAAGGTCAAATTTTAGATAGAAGAGTGCTTGATAAAGTTCTCCCATACTTAGAAAACGGCATCGGATTTAGAAAGCTTTATCCAAATGGTGGCGTAGTAGAGGATGAAGTAGAACTTCAATCTATCAAGATTTATGCACCAACTGATCAAGAAGGCGAGCAAGTGATCAACGTGATTGGTAATGCATATGTAGAGGAAGCTGTGAAGAACATCACGCCTTCTGACATCATTGCTTCAATCAGTTACTTCTTTAACCTGCTTCATGGAGTAGGTGACACAGATGATATCGATCACCTTGGTAACCGTCGTCTGCGTTCTGTAGGTGAACTTCTGCAAAACCAATTCCGTATTGGTTTAAGCAGAATGGAGCGTGTTGTTCGTGAAAGAATGTCGATTCAAGACACGAACACGATCACACCTCAGCAGCTGATCAACATCCGTCCTGTGATCGCTTCTATCAAAGAGTTCTTTGGTAGCTCTCAGCTTTCTCAGTTCATGGATCAAACAAACCCTCTTGCTGAATTGACGCACAAACGTCGTCTGTCAGCGCTTGGACCGGGTGGTTTGACACGTGAGCGTGCAGGAATGGAAGTTCGTGACGTTCACTACTCTCACTATGGGCGTATGTGTCCGATTGAAACACCAGAGGGTCCAAACATTGGTTTGATCAACTCTCTATCTTCATTTGCGAAAGTGAATCGCTTCGGATTTATCGAAACACCTTACCGCCGGGTTGATCCTGAAACAGGTAAAGTGACGCCGAGAATCGATTACTTAACGGCTGATGAAGAGGATAACTACGTTGTAGCACAAGCGAACGCTATATTAGGTGAAGATGGTTCGTTTATCGATGATAATATCATTGCTCGTTTTAGAGGGGAAAACACAGTTGTTCCTAGAAACCGCGTTGACTACATGGATGTTTCGCCAAAGCAGGTTGTTTCTGCGGCGACAGCATGTATCCCATTCTTAGAAAACGATGACTCTAACCGTGCTCTAATGGGAGCGAACATGCAACGTCAGGCTGTGCCTTTGATGCAGCCAGAATCACCGATTGTTGGTACAGGTATGGAGTATGTATCGGGTAAAGACTCTGGTGCTGCTGTGATCTGCCGCTACCCAGGTGTTGTAGAACGTGTTGAAGCGAAGAATATTTGGGTTCGCCGCTATGAAGACGTTGACGGACAACAAGTCAAAGGAAACCTAGACAAATACAGCTTGCTGAAATTTGTCCGCTCTAACCAAGGGACTTGCTACAACCAGCGTCCTATCGTAAGTGTTGGAGATGAAGTCGTCAAAGGAGAAATCCTTGCAGACGGTCCTTCTATGGAAAAAGGTGAATTGGCTCTAGGACGTAACGTCATGGTCGGCTTCATGACTTGGGACGGTTACAACTATGAGGATGCGATCATTATGAGTGAGCGCCTTGTAAAAGATGACGTCTACACTTCTATTCATATTGAAGAATATGAATCAGAAGCTCGTGATACAAAGCTTGGACCAGAAGAAATTACGCGTGATATTCCAAACGTTGGGGAAGATGCTTTACGCAACCTTGACGAGCGAGGAATCATCCGTATTGGTGCAGAAGTAAAAGACGGAGACCTTCTTGTAGGGAAAGTAACGCCTAAAGGTGTAACAGAACTAACAGCTGAAGAACGTCTATTACATGCAATTTTCGGTGAAAAGGCTCGTGAAGTGCGTGATACGTCTCTACGTGTACCACACGGCGGCGGCGGAATCATCCACGATGTCAAAGTCTTTAACCGTGAAGATGGAGATGAATTACCACCAGGTGTTAACCAGTTAGTCCGCGTATACATCGTTCAGAAGCGTAAAATTTCTGAAGGTGACAAAATGGCCGGACGACATGGTAACAAAGGGGTTATCTCTAAAATCCTCCCAGAAGAAGATATGCCGTATCTTCCAGACGGAACACCGATTGATATCATGTTAAACCCTCTAGGGGTACCATCTCGTATGAATATCGGTCAGGTACTTGAGCTTCATATGGGTATGGCTGCACGTTACCTAGGCATCCACATTGCGTCACCAGTATTTGATGGTGCTCGTGAGGAAGATGTTTGGGAAACGCTTGAAGAAGCAGGTATGTCCCGTGATGCGAAAACAGTCCTTTATGATGGTCGAACTGGTGAACCATTCGACAACCGTGTATCTGTTGGAATCATGTATATGATCAAACTGGCTCACATGGTTGACGATAAACTTCACGCACGTTCAACTGGACCATACTCACTTGTTACGCAGCAGCCGCTGGGCGGTAAAGCACAGTTTGGTGGACAGCGTTTCGGAGAGATGGAAGTATGGGCACTTGAAGCTTACGGTGCAGCATATACACTTCAAGAAATCTTAACTGTAAAATCGGATGACGTTGTGGGTCGTGTGAAAACATACGAAGCGATCGTCAAAGGGGATAACGTACCTGAACCAGGTGTCCCTGAATCATTCAAAGTATTAATTAAAGAACTTCAAAGTTTAGGTATGGATGTGAAAATTCTATCTGGCGATGAAGAAGAGATAGAAATGAGAGATTTAGAAGACGATGAGGAAACGAAGAAAGCAGACGGATTAGCGTTATCTAATGACGAAGATGCTGCAGACCTCGCACCTGTCGATCTTGAACGTGACGCAGTCACAAAAGAATAGCAGAAACGATTAGAGCAAGTGACTAGGGTATAACCCGAAGATTAAAAGGGAGGTAGGCCCCTTGCTAGATGTGAACAATTTTGAGTATATGAACATCGGTCTCGCATCACCTGATAAAATCCGTTCTTGGTCTTTTGGTGAAGTGAAAAAGCCTGAAACGATTAACTATCGTACACTGAAACCGGAAAAAGATGGTCTCTTTTGTGAACGTATCTTCGGACCGCAAAAAGACTGGGAATGTCATTGTGGAAAGTATAAACGCGTTCGTTATAAGGGTGTTGTATGTGACCGTTGTGGTGTAGAAGTAACACGGGCAAAAGTCCGTCGTGAGAGAATGGGGCATATCGAACTGGCTGCCCCAGTTTCCCACATTTGGTATTTCAAAGGTATCCCAAGCCGTATGGGTCTTGTTCTAGATATGTCACCACGTGCGTTAGAAGAAGTGATTTACTTCGCTTCTTACGTCGTGACTGATCCGGGCAACACACCGCTTGAGAAGAAACAACTTCTTTCTGAGAAAGAATTCCGTGCTTATTTAGATAAATACGGTAACACCTTCCAAGCAGCTATGGGTGCAGAAGCAATTAACAAACTTCTTCAAGATATCGATCTTGTGAAAGAAGTAGATACACTCAAAGAAGAGCTGAAAACAGCTCAAGGACAGCGTCGTACACGTGCGATCAAACGCCTTGAAGTGTTGGAAGCTTTCCGTAACTCAGGAAACAAACCGTCTTGGATGATCCTTGATGTGCTTCCGGTTATTCCACCAGAATTACGTCCAATGGTTCAGCTTGATGGCGGACGTTTTGCTACTTCTGACTTGAACGACCTTTATCGTCGTGTCATCAACCGTAACAATCGTCTGAAACGTTTATTAGATCTTGGCGCGCCAAGCATCATCGTACAGAACGAGAAGCGTATGCTTCAAGAAGCTGTCGATGCCTTGATTGATAATGGACGTAGAGGCCGACCAGTAACAGGACCAGGAAATAGACCATTGAAATCTCTTTCTCACATGCTGAAAGGGAAACAAGGACGTTTCCGTCAAAACTTGCTTGGTAAACGTGTTGACTATTCTGGACGTTCCGTTATCGTCGTTGGACCACATTTGAAAATGTATCAGTGTGGACTTCCGAAAGAAATGGCTCTTGAACTATTCAAACCATTCGTGATGAAGGAGCTTGTTGAAAAAGGATTAGCTCACAACATTAAGAGCGCGAAACGTAAGATTGAGCGCGTGCAGCCGGAAGTTTGGGATGTTTTAGAATCAGTAATTCGTGAGCATCCAGTTTTACTAAACCGTGCACCAACTCTTCACAGACTTGGTATTCAAGCGTTTGAACCTACACTTGTGGAAGGACGCGCAATTCGTCTGCATCCACTTGTATGTACTGCCTACAACGCTGACTTTGATGGTGACCAAATGGCGGTTCACGTACCATTATCTGCTGAAGCTCAAGCTGAAGCTCGTATCTTAATGCTTGCTGCTCAAAACATTTTGAACCCGAAAGATGGAAAACCTGTTGTTACGCCATCTCAGGATATGGTGCTAGGTAACTACTACCTTACACTTGAACGTAAAGGTGCTATCGGAGAAGGTATGGTCTTCAAAGATACGAACGAAGCCCTTCTAGCTTATCAAAATGGGTATGTGCATCTTCATACACGTGTAGCTGTTGCAGCTAACTCGTTGAAAAATGTGACATTCACTGATGAACAGCGTTCTAAATTGTTGATTACAACAGTTGGAAAACTAATCTTTAACGAAATCTTACCGGAATCATTCCCTTACATGAATGAGCCGACAAAGAGCAATATTGAAGAAAAAACGCCTGACCGCTTCTTCCTTGAAAAAGGTGAAGATGTCAAAGCTGCGATCGAGAAACAAGAAATCAATGCGCCGTTCAAAAAAGGTATTTTAGGTAAAATCATTGCGGAAATCTTTAAGAGATTCCATATCACTGAGACATCTAAAATGCTTGACCGCATGAAAAATCTTGGTTTCAAATACTCTACTAAAGCGGGTATTACGGTTGGGGTGTCTGATATCGTCGTATTAGATGATAAACAGAAGATCCTCGAAGAAGCGCAAGCAAAAGTAGATAACGTCATGAAGCAATTCAGACGTGGTTTGATTACAGAAGAAGAGCGTTATGAGAGAGTCATTTCAATCTGGAGTTCTTCTAAAGATGTCATCCAAGGTAAACTGATGAAGTCCCTTGATGAAGTCAACCCAATCTACATGATGAGTGACTCTGGAGCGCGTGGTAACGCATCTAACTTCACTCAGCTGGCTGGTATGCGTGGTCTGATGGCCAACCCGGCTGGACGTATCATTGAACTTCCGATTAAATCTAGTTTCCGTGAAGGTTTAACAGTATTGGAATACTTTATTTCCACTCACGGAGCGCGTAAAGGTCTTGCCGATACAGCTCTTAAAACAGCTGACTCAGGTTACCTCACGCGTCGTCTCGTTGACGTTGCGCAGGATGTTATCATCCGTGAAACAGATTGCGGTACAGACCGTGGAATCTTGGCGAAGTCCATTAAAGAAGGAAATGAAATTATTGAGAAACTTGAAGAACGTCTTATCGGACGTTTTGCAAGAAAACCAATTGTTCATCCTGAAACGGGCGAAGTCATTGTTGGCGAAAACGAACTAATTGATGAAGATAAAGCACTTGAAGTAGTTGAAGCAGGAATCGAGGAAGTATGGATCCGTTCTGCATTTACATGTAACACGCCTCATGGTGTATGTAAACGATGCTACGGCCGTAACCTTGCAACTGGTACTGACGTTGAAGTCGGTGAAGCAGTTGGAATCATCGCTGCACAATCGATCGGTGAGCCAGGAACACAGCTTACAATGCGTACGTTCCACACCGGTGGGGTAGCAGGAGACGATATCACTCAAGGTTTACCTCGTATCCAAGAGTTATTTGAAGCGCGTAATCCGAAAGGGCAGGCAACCATTTCTGAAATTGATGGTGTCGTTGCTGAAATTAACGATGTTCGTGACAAGCAACAGGAAATTGTGGTTCAAGGCGAAGTTGAAACTCGCTCTTACACAGCTCCTTACAATGCACGTCTGAAAGTTGTTGAAGGTGACAAAGTCACTCGTGGTCAAGTACTGACAGAAGGTTCAATCGATCCGAAAGAACTTCTTAAAGTGACTGATATGACAGCTGTTCAAGAATATCTGCTTCATGAAGTACAAAAAGTATACCGTATGCAAGGGGTAGAGATCGGAGATAAGCACGTAGAAGTAATGGTTCGCCAAATGCTTCGTAAAGTGCGTGTCGCTGATGCAGGGGATACAGATGTATTACCAGGCACACTTCTTGATGTACACCAATTCACAGAAGCGAACAAAAAAGTACTATTCGAAGGCAAACGTCCTGCAACAGGCCGTCCAGTTCTTCTTGGTATCACAAAAGCATCGCTTGAAACAGACTCATTCTTGTCTGCAGCATCCTTCCAAGAAACGACTCGTGTCCTAACAGATGCGGCGATCAAAGGAAAACGTGATGAACTGCTTGGCTTGAAAGAGAATGTCATCATCGGTAAACTTGTTCCTGCTGGAACTGGAATGCCAAACTACCGTAAAGTTAAGCCGGTTTCACAAGTGCAGCCGTCTGACGATATGGTTCCTGTAGAGTAATCTTTCTCTTAAGATTTCTATAAAAATCATCAAAAAATGGTGAAGGATGTCAAGATTATCTGTCAAACGATATTGACATCCTTCTGCCATGATGATAATATAACCAAGGTGCTCAAAATAAAACCTGTTACTTTGGAGGATATTCGATGTCTTATGATAAAGTATCACAGGCTCAATCCATTATTATTGGTACGAAGCAAACAGTAAAAGCTCTGAAACGAGATTCAGTGAAGGAAATCGTCGTAGCGAAAGATGCTGATCCTACTTTAACTGCTAGTGTAATGAAACTAGCGCAAGAGAAGGGTGTAGACATTTTAGTGGTAGATTCCATGAAAAAGCTCGGCAAGGCCTGCGGAATTGAAGTTGGGGCAGCAGCTGTTGCCATTATGTTATAGCGTACTTGTTTTGTTTTTGCATGCTTAAAATGCAAAAGCATTGTTTTTTGCCTTTTGATGAACCACCTGGGTATGTGGGTTATAAAAAAAGTAATGAAGGGAGGAATAACAACATGCCTACAATTAATCAGCTAATACGCAAAGGACGCGTGAGTAAAGTTGAAAACTCAAAGTCTCCTGCACTTAACAAAGGATACAACAGTTTCAAAAAAGAGCACACTAACGTAACATCTCCACAGAAGCGCGGGGTTTGTACTCGTGTCGGTACAATGACACCGAAAAAACCAAACTCAGCACTACGTAAATATGCTCGTGTACGTTTGTCTAACCTGATTGAGGTAACAGCTTACATTCCTGGTATCGGACATAACCTACAAGAGCACAGTGTAGTACTTATCCGTGGCGGACGTGTAAAAGACTTACCGGGTGTACGTTACCACATCGTTCGTGGTGCGCTTGATACTGCCGGAGTTGACGGTCGTATGCAAGGACGTTCTAAATACGGAACAAAACGCCCTAAACAAAGCAAATAATATAAACAAACATAAGGGTTTTTAGAAGTTGAGTTCAGATCAGTGGAGTCAGGCAGCTGACAATGAAATTGAGATGAAAGACAGATAGAAATCCTTTTAAAAGAGAAGGGAGGCTATTCAGATGCCACGTAAAGGTCCTGTAGCAAAAAGAGACGTTTTGCCAGATCCAATTTACAATTCTAAACTTGTATCTCGTTTGATCAACAAAATGATGATCGACGGTAAAAGAGGAAAGTCACAAACTATTCTCTACAAGTCATTTGATATCATCAAAGAACGTACTGGTAATGAAGCGATGGAGGTTTTCGAACAAGCCTTGAAAAACATCATGCCAGTTCTTGAAGTTAAAGCACGTCGTGTAGGTGGAGCTAACTACCAAGTTCCTGTAGAAGTTCGCCCAGATCGTCGTACGACTTTAGGTCTTCGCTGGTTAGTAAACTACGCTCGTCTTCGTGGAGAAAAAACGATGGAAGAGCGTCTTGCTAACGAAATCCTTGACGCAGCTAACAACACTGGTGCTGCTGTTAAGAAACGTGAAGATACACACAAAATGGCAGAAGCGAACAAAGCATTCGCTCACTACCGCTGGTAGGATTTATACCAAACTAAAAAAACTATTCCCTAATAAGGAAGGAGAAATTACCCAATGGCAAGAGAGTTCTCCTTAGACAAAACTCGTAATATTGGTATCATGGCTCACATCGATGCCGGTAAAACGACAACGACTGAGCGTATCTTGTACTACACTGGTCGTATCCATAAAATTGGTGAAACTCACGAAGGAGCTTCACAAATGGACTGGATGGAGCAGGAGCAAGAACGTGGTATTACAATCACTTCTGCTGCTACTACAGCACAATGGAAAGGTTACCGTGTAAACATCATTGATACACCAGGACACGTAGACTTCACTGTTGAAGTTGAACGTTCTTTGCGTGTACTTGATGGTGCGGTTGCTGTTCTTGATGCACAATCAGGTGTAGAGCCTCAAACTGAAACAGTTTGGCGCCAAGCAACAACTTACGGAGTACCTCGTATCGTATTCGTTAACAAAATGGATAAAACCGGTGCGGACTTCCTATACTCTGTAAGCACATTAAGAGATCGTCTTCAAGCGAACGCTCATGCAATTCAATTGCCGATCGGCGCTGAAGATCAATTCGAAGGAATCATCGACCTTGTAGAAAACGTAGCATACTTCTACGAAGATGACCTTGGAACTCGCTCTGATGCACAAGAAATCCCTGCTGAGTATAAAGACAAAGCTGAAGAGCTTCGCAGCAGCTTAATCGAAGCTGTCGCTGAGCTTGATGAAGAGCTTATGGAAAAATACCTTGAGGGTGAAGAAATCACAATTCCTGAATTGAAAGCTGCAATCCGTAAAGGAACGTTGAATGTTGAATTCTACCCAGTTCTTGTTGGATCTGCTTTCAAAAACAAAGGTGTTCAGCTTGTACTTGACGCTGTGCTTGACTACCTTCCTGCACCAACTGATGTTGCTGCAATCAAAGGTACATTGCCAGATACAAATGAAGAAGTTGTACGTGAGTCTACTGATGACGCACCATTCGCAGCTCTTGCATTTAAAGTTATGACTGACCCTTATGTTGGGAAACTAACTTTCTTCCGCGTATACTCTGGAACACTTGATTCTGGTTCTTACGTGAAGAACTCTTCTAAGAACAAGCGTGAGCGTGTTGGACGTATCCTTCAAATGCACGCAAATAGCCGTGAAGAAATCTCTACTGTATATGCAGGGGATATCGCAGCAGCTGTTGGTCTTAAAGATACATCTACTGGTGATACTCTTTGTGACGAGAAAAATCTTGTTATCCTTGAGTCTATGGAATTCCCAGAGCCAGTTATCGATGTAGCAATCGAGCCTAAATCTAAGGCTGACCAAGATAAAATGGGTATCGCTTTAGCTAAACTAGCTGAAGAGGATCCAACATTCCGTACACAAACAAACACTGAAACTGGTCAAACGATCATCTCTGGTATGGGTGAGCTTCACCTTGATATCATTGTTGACCGTATGAAGCGTGAGTTCAAGGTTGAAGCTAACGTAGGAGCTCCTCAAGTTGCGTACCGTGAAACATTCCGTTCTAGCGCAAAAGTTGAAGGTAAATTCGTACGTCAGTCTGGTGGACGCGGTCAGTTCGGACACGTTTGGATCGAATTCGAACCAAACGAAGAAGGCGCAGGCTTCGAATTCACAAATGCAATCGTCGGTGGGGTTGTTCCACGTGAATACATTCCAGCAATTCAAGCAGGTCTTGAAGATTCACTAGAAAATGGTGTATTAGCTGGATTCCCATTAATCGACATCAAAGCAAAATTATTCGATGGATCTTACCACGATGTTGACTCTAACGAAATGGCGTTTAAAATTGCTGCATCTATGGCATTGAAAAATGCTGTCAGCAAATGTAACCCAGTTCTACTTGAGCCAATGATGAAAGTGGAAGTCGTTATCCCAGAAGAATACATGGGAGACATCATGGGTGATATCACATCTCGTCGTGGACGTGTAGAAGGTATGGAAGCTCGCGGTAACGCTCAAGTTGTTCGCGCTATGGTTCCACTTTCTGAAATGTTCGGATATGCAACTGCACTCCGTTCTAACACACAAGGACGCGGTACTTTCACTATGCACATGGATCACTACGAAGAAGTGCCTAAGAGCATCAGTGAAGAAATCATCAAAAAAAATAAAGGTGAATAATTGATTTTGCCTTTAAACTAAAGTATAACTACTATTGAAGATCAGAAAGTGGGAGGTAACTCTTCACTTTCTATCACTCATACCAAATACAATGAACCTTTAAGGAGGATTTTTAGAATGGCTAAAGAAAAATTCGACCGTTCCAAATCGCATGCTAACATTGGTACAATTGGACACGTTGACCATGGTAAAACAACTCTAACTGCTGCTATCTCAACAGTTCTTCATAAGAAATCTGGTAAAGGTACAGCTATGGCTTATGACCAAATCGATGGTGCTCCAGAAGAGCGCGAGCGTGGAATCACAATCTCAACTGCACACGTTGAGTACGAAACTGAAACTCGTCACTATGCACACGTAGACTGCCCAGGACACGCTGACTATGTTAAAAACATGATCACTGGTGCTGCTCAAATGGACGGCGCGATCTTAGTAGTATCTGCTGCTGATGGTCCAATGCCACAAACACGTGAGCACATCCTACTTTCTCGTAACGTAGGTGTTCCATACATCGTAGTATTCCTTAACAAATGTGACATGGTTGACGATGAAGAGTTACTTGAACTTGTTGAAATGGAAGTTCGTGACCTTCTTTCTGACTATGACTTCCCTGGTGATGATGTACCAGTTATCAAAGGTTCTGCTCTTAAAGCTCTTGAAGGTGATGCTGATTACGAAGCAAAAATCTTCGAACTTATGGATGCGGTTGATGAGTACATCCCAACTCCAGAGCGTGACACTGAGAAGCCATTTATGATGCCAGTTGAGGACGTATTCTCAATCACTGGTCGTGGAACAGTTGCTACTGGTCGTGTTGAGCGTGGACAAGTTAAAGTCGGTGACGAAGTTGAAATCATCGGTCTTCAAGAAGAAAACGGTAAAACAACTGTTACAGGTGTTGAAATGTTCCGTAAACTTCTTGACTATGCTGAAGCTGGTGACAACATCGGTGCACTACTTCGTGGTGTATCTCGTGAAGATATCCAACGTGGTCAAGTACTTGCTAAACCAGGTACAATCACTCCACATAGCCGTTTCAAAGCTGAAGTTTATGTACTTTCTAAAGAAGAGGGTGGACGTCATACTCCATTCTTCACTAACTACCGTCCGCAGTTCTACTTCCGTACAACTGACGTAACTGGTATCGTACATCTTCCAGAAGGTACTGAAATGGTAATGCCTGGCGATAACACTGAGATGGAAGTTGAACTTATCTCTACTATCGCTATCGAAGAAGGAACTCGTTTCTCTATCCGTGAGGGTGGACGTACTGTAGGTTCTGGCGTCGTTTCTACTATCATTAAGTAATAACTGATAAAAGAGACTCCTTGCAAAAGGGTCTCTTTTTTTGCTTTTCCAGTGCATAACGGCTACTATAAGCTATAGAATCTAAATGGAACCGAGAGGATCACTGGAATGGCGAAGACAATGTTGAAAAAGTGGCTGATTGGCGGGCTTGATCAATGGATTATGATAAAAGAAGATCAAGCAGAAAAAACAAAACCTGTTTTATTATTTTTACACGGTGGCCCTGGCTCAGCTCAAATGAGTTATATTGATTCCTTTCATAAGGAACTTGATCAAGACTTCACTGTTGTCCATTGGGACCAGCGCGGTGCAGGACTGTCTTATCAAAAAAACATTCCTGAGTCTTCTATGACCATTGGGCAATTCGTAGAGGATACGATTGAGCTTACAGAAAAACTGCTTTCTTATACTGATGAAGCGAAAATATACATTGCAGGTTATTCATGGGGATCATTAATTGCGATACAAGCTGTACATAAACGCCCAGATTTGTATCATGCCTATTATGGAATTAGTCAGGTGGTTGATGTATTAAAAGAGGATATTGTGTCGTACGAACTTCTCCTTAAAAAGTATCAAGGAAAGCATTTCTTCACTCGATGTCTAAGATTGCTGACACCACCCCCTTGGAAACGCACCTCTGCTCATGCTTTGTTCTCTCTATATAAAGAGTTCGCAAAAGTAGGGCTCACGCATAGGTGGAAGCCAATTTTTCAAATGCTGTTTGCATTTCTCGTTAGTAAGCATTATCAGCTAGTAGATAAGTGGAAATTCCTTATGGGACAGAAGTATAGCCAGGATATGCTGTGGGATGAGCTGATGAACGAAAGCATTCAATACCGAGTTTCTTCTATATTAATACCCTGCTACTTTATCATTGGGGAACATGACATGATTACACCAGCTGCTGTATCAAAACCATATGTTGATCAACTTACAGCACCAATAAAAGAATGGTTTACTTTTAATGAATCTGCGCATTCTCCGCATATTGAAGAGCCAGAAAAATTTATTCGTATCGTCAGGAAGACAGCTACACATCATCTTCAGGGAAAGCTTGATTTATAGGCTGAACCCCTGTATAATATGAAAAGTGTGCAAATCATAAATTTATCCGATTTATTATTGCAACACGCAGGCCAATTTGGTACAATAGTGCATGTTGGTCTTTGACTGCGATGAAGTGAGAGGTTGCTGACACACCCGGCCGCTTTGCCATGGCAAGGTGATCAGGTTTTTCTCACGGAGAACTGTCTAACGTAAGTAGGCGAAAAGGAGGGAAAATAATGGCAAAACAAAAAATTCGTATTCGTTTAAAAGCATATGATCATAGAATTCTTGATCAATCTGCTGAGAAGATTGTTGAAACGGCTAAGCGTTCTGGTGCTAGTGTATCTGGTCCAATCCCGCTTCCAACTGAAAAATCAGTTTACACAATCCTTCGTGCGGTGCATAAGTACAAAGATTCTCGTGAGCAATTTGAGATGCGTACTCACAAACGTCTAATCGACATCGTGAATCCAACTCCGCAAACAGTTGATGCACTTATGCGTTTAGATTTACCATCTGGTGTAGATATCGAAATCAAACTTTAATTCAAATAGAAAACACATATTATAGGAGGTGTGACTAATGACCAAAGGAATCTTAGGTAGAAAAATTGGTATGACGCAAGTATTCGCAGAAAACGGTGATCTTATCCCTGTAACTGTTGTTGAGGCTGCTGCTAACGTTGTTCTTCAAAAGAAGACTGTTGACACGGATGGCTATGAAGCAATCCAAATCGGTTTTGATGACAAACGTGAAAAGCTTTCTAACAAACCAGAGAAAGGCCACGTTGCTAAAGCGGAAACTGCTCCTAAGCGCTTCGTAAAAGAATTACGCGGTGCGGAGTTAGATGCGTATGAAGTTGGTCAGGAAGTCAAAGTTGATATTTTCGCAAATGGAGATATCGTAGATGTAACAGGAACATCAAAAGGTAAAGGATTCCAAGGGGCTATCAAACGCCACGGACAATCACGCGGACCAATGACTCACGGTTCACGTTATCACCGTCGTCCTGGTTCAATGGGACCTGTTGATCCAAACCGAGTATTCAAAGGTAAACTTCTTCCAGGTCGTATGGGCGGAGAGCAAATCACTGTCCAAAACCTTGAGATCGTTAAAGTTGATGCAGAACGCAATCTTCTATTGATCAAAGGTAACGTACCAGGAGCTAAAAAATCTCTAGTAACTGTAAAGAGTGCAGTTAAATCTAAATAACTCTCTTAGGAAAGGAGGAAACAAGTCATGCCAAAAGTAGCATTATTTAACCAAAACGGTTCTACTAACGGTGAAATCGAATTAAACGCTTCTGTGTTTGGTATCGAGCCAAACGAAAGCGTAGTATTCGATGCTATTCTTATGCAAAGAGCTTCCTTACGTCAAGGAACTCACAAAGTAAAAACTCGTTCTGAAGTACGTGGCGGAGGTCGTAAACCTTGGAGACAGAAGGGTACAGGTCGTGCTCGTCAAGGTTCTATCCGTTCACCACAATGGCGCGGAGGCGGTATCGTATTCGGTCCAACACCACGCAGCTATTCTTATAAATTACCTAAAAAAGTTCGCCGCTTGGCTATCAAGTCAGTATTGTCTTCTAAAGTAATCGACAACAACATCATCGTTCTTGAAGATCTTACTCTTGATGCAGTGAAAACGAAAGAATTCGCAGGCATCCTTAAAGGGTTATCTGTTGAGAAGAAAGCGTTGATCGTCACTGCGGATGCAAACGAAACAGTTGCTTTATCTGCTCGTAACATCCCTGGAGTAACAGTTGTTGAAGCTAACGGTATCAACGTTCTTGACGTTGTCAACCACGACAAACTTCTGATCACTAAAGCAGCGGTTGAAAAAGTAGAGGAGGGACTTGCATAATGAAAGATCCTCGTGATGTTCTAAAGCGCCCTATCATTACTGAACGTTCTGCTGATCTAATGACAGAGAAGAAGTACACGTTCGAAGTTGATATCAGAGCTAACAAGACAGAAGTGAAAGACGCTGTTGAAGAAATCTTTGGAGTGAAAGTTGAGAAAGTCAACGTTCAAAACTACAAAGGAAAATCTAAACGCGTTGGACGCTACACTGGTATGACTAGCCGTCGCAGAAAAGCGATTGTGAAATTAACTGCTGACAGCAAAGAAATCGAAATTTTTGAAGCGTAAATCTTAAAAAGAAGGAGGGAAATTCAAAATGGCGATTAAAAAGTATAAACCAACCAGTAATGGTCGTCGTGGCATGACTACTTCAGATTTTGCTGAAATCACGACTGACAAACCAGAAAAATCGTTGCTTGCACCGCTTCACAGAAAAGGCGGACGTAACAACCAAGGTAGATTGACTGTTCGTCATCAAGGTGGCGGTCATAAACGTCAATACCGTATCATCGACTTTAAGCGTGATAAAGACGGTATACCTGGACGCGTTGCTACAATCGAGTATGATCCAAACCGTTCAGCGAACATCGCTCTTGTAAACTATGCAGATGGTGAGAAACGTTATATTCTTGCTCCGAAAGGAATCCAAGTTGGTACTGAAGTTACTTCTGGACCAGAATCTGACATCAAACCAGGTAACGCTCTTCCACTTATCAACATCCCAGTTGGTACAGTTGTGCATAACATTGAATTAAAACCAGGTAAAGGTGGACAATTAGTTCGTTCTGCTGGTACTTCTGCTCAAGTTCTAGGTAAAGAAGGTAAATACGTTCTTGTACGTTTGAACTCTGGTGAAGTACGCATGATCCTTTCTGCTTGCCGTGCGACTATCGGTCAAGTTGGAAACGAACAACACGAACTAATCAACATCGGTAAAGCTGGACGTTCTCGCTGGAAAGGCGTACGCCCAACAGTTCGTGGTTCTGTAATGAACCCTAACGATCACCCACACGGCGGTGGTGAAGGACGCGCTCCAATCGGACGTAAATCACCAATGTCTCCATGGGGTAAACCGACTCTTGGATTCAAGACTCGTAAGAAAACCAACAAGTCTGATAAATTCATTGTACGTCGTCGTAAAAACAAGTAACGGGGTTGTCTACGGTTCATTTAGGACCGTAGTTCAATCACGAAGGGAGGTTCCACAATGGCTCGCAGCTTAAAAAAAGGACCATTTGTTGATGATCATTTGATGGCTAAAGTCGAGAAATTGAATGAAACTGACAAAAAGCAAGTCGTAAAAACTTGGTCTCGTCGTTCTACAATTTTCCCACAATTCATCGGTCACACAATCGCTGTCTATGACGGACGCAAACATGTACCTGTTTTCATTTCTGAAGATATGGTAGGTCACAAATTGGGCGAATTCGCACCAAGCCGTACTTACAAAGGTCATGCTAGTGACGATAAAAAAACAAGACGCTAATGAGAGGAGGCTTTTAAATGCAAGCTAAAGCTGTCGCAAGAACAGTCCGTATTGCTCCTCGTAAAGCACGTCTAGTAATGGACCTGATCCGAGGTAAGCAAGTAGGAGAAGCAGTTTCTATCTTAAACCTTACACCTAAGGCTGCTTCACCAATTATTGAAAAAGTATTAAAATCTGCTATCGCAAATGCTGAGCACAACTACGAGTTGGACGCTAACAGCCTAGTGATTACTCAAGCATTCGTTGACGAAGGTCCAACACTTAAGAGATTCCGTCCACGTGCTATGGGTCGTGCGAGCGCAATTAACAAACGTACTAGCCACATTACAATCGTTGTATCAGAAAAGAAGGAGGGATAATCCGTGGGTCAAAAGGTAAATCCAGTAGGTCTTCGTATTGGCGTCATTCGTGATTGGGAATCTAAATGGTTCGCAGGAAAAGATTACGCTGACTTCTTACATGAAGACTTGAAAATCCGTGAATTCATCAGCAAGCGTTTGTCTGACGCGTCTGTTTCTAAAGTAGAAATCGAACGTGCTGCAAACCGCGTAAATATCACAATCCACACGGCTAAACCAGGTATGGTAATTGGTAAAGGCGGATCTGAAGTTGAAGCACTTCGTAAAGCTCTTAACAGCCTAACTGGCAAACGTGTACACATCAACATTCTTGAAATCAAGAGAGCAGATCTTGATGCTCAGCTAGTTGCTGAAAACATCGCTCGTCAACTTGAAAATCGTATTTCATTCCGTCGTGCACAAAAACAAACAATCCAACGCACAATGCGTGCTGGAGCACAAGGAATCAAAACAATGGTTTCTGGTCGTCTTGGCGGTGCAGATATTGCTCGTTCTGAATATTACAGTGAAGGTACTGTTCCATTGCACACACTTCGTGCTGACATCGACTATGCTACTGCTGAAGCTGATACTACTTATGGTAAGCTTGGCGTAAAAGTATGGATCTACCGTGGAGAAGTCCTTCCAACTAAGAAGAATACTGCGGAAGGAGGAAAATAATATGTTATTGCCAAAACGCGTGAAGTATCGTAGAGAACATCGTGGAAAAATGCGTGGTCGTGCAAAAGGCGGTACTGAAGTACATTTCGGTGAGTTCGGTATCCAAGCTCTTGAAGCTTCTTGGATCACTAACCGTCAAATCGAAGCTGCTCGTATTGCTATGACTCGTTACATGAAACGTGGCGGTAAAGTTTGGATCAAAATTTTCCCTTCTAAGCCATACACAGCTAAACCTCTAGAGGTCCGCATGGGTTCCGGTAAAGGTGCTCCAGAAGGCTGGGTAGCTGTAGTAAAACCGGGCAAAGTTTTATTTGAAATTTCTGGTGTGTCTGAAGAAGTTGCTCGTGAAGCTCTTCGTCTTGCATCTCACAAGTTGCCAATTAAAACGAAGTTCGTAAAACGTGAAGAAATTGGTGGTGAATCAAATGAAAGCTAATGAAATTCGTGACCTTACCACTGCTGAAATTGAACAAAAAGTAAAGTCTCTTAAAGAAGAACTTTTCAATCTTCGTTTCCAATTAGCGACTGGGCAGCTTGAAAACACTGCTCGCATTCGTGAAGTGCGTAAATCAATCGCACGCATGAAAACTGTGATTCGTCAAAGAGAAATCGCTGCTAATAAATAATAATTAGAGGGGAGGCCCCGCAAACATGAGCGAACGTAACCAACGTAAAGTGTATCAAGGTCGTGTTGTTTCTGACAAAATGGATAAAACCATCACTGTTGTAGTTGAAACATACAAAAAGCATTCACTTTATGGCAAACGTGTAAGATACTCTAAAAAGTTCAAAGCACATGATGAAAACAACCAAGCAAAAATCGGAGACATCGTAAAGGTCATGGAAACTCGTCCATTATCTGCGACTAAACGCTTTCGTCTAGTTGAAGTTGTCGAAGAAGCTGTTATTATCTAATAAAGTTCGGATTTCTTTTTCCGAAGGGAGGTAACATTAATGATTCAACAGGAGACTCGTTTAAAAGTAGCTGACAACTCTGGCGCACGCGAAGTACTAACGATTAAAGTTCTTGGTGGCTCTGGACGTAAGACGGCTAACATCGGTGATGTCATTGTTTGTACGGTTAAACAAGCAACACCAGGAGGCGTTGTCAAAAAAGGTGAAGTTGTGAAAGCAGTTATCGTTCGTACAAAGAGCGGAGCTCGCAGAAACGATGGATCTTACATCAGTTTTGATGAAAATGCATGTGTCATCATCCGTGACGACAAGAGCCCACGTGGAACTCGTATCTTCGGACCAGTAGCACGTGAACTTCGTGACAACAACTATATGAAAATTGTTTCTCTAGCACCAGAAGTACTTTAATGAATACAATCCGCGACTCAAGGAGGTGCGATTAAATGCATGTTAAAAAGGGCGATAAAGTAGTGGTTATCTCTGGTAAAGATAAAGGTAAACAAGGTGTCATCCTTGCTGCTTTCCCTAAAAAGGAACGTGTTTTAGTAGAAGGTATTAACCTTGTGAAAAAACACTCTAAACCAACCCAAGCTAACCCTCAAGGCGGAATTTCTGAACAAGAAGCGCCGATCCACGTATCAAACGTAATGCCGCTTGATCCTAAAACGGGTGAAGTGACACGTGTTGGGTATAAAGTTGAGGACGGAAAGAAAGTCCGTGTAGCGAAAAAATCTGGGCAAGTTCTAGATAAATAGTAAATAAGGAAGGGAGGTCTTTCTCATGAACCGCCTTAAAGAAAAGTATGTAAAAGAAATTACACCTGCATTAGTTTCTAAGTTTGAATACAAATCAGTAATGCAAGTGCCAAAAATCGAAAAAATCGTGATCAACATGGGTGTTGGTGACGCCGTTCAAAACGCTAAAGCAATCGATACTGCTGTTGAAGAATTAACGTTTATCGCTGGTCAAAAACCTGTCGTTACTCGTGCGAAGAAGTCTATTGCTGGATTCCGTCTACGTGAAGGAATGCCAATCGGTGCGAAAGTAACACTTCGCGGAGAGCGCATGTATGATTTCCTTGATAAACTTATTTCTGTATCTTTACCACGTGTACGTGACTTCCGCGGGATTTCTAAGAAATCTTTCGACGGTCGTGGAAACTACACGCTTGGTATTAAAGAACAGTTAATCTTCCCAGAAATTGATTACGATAAAGTAACAAAAGTCCGCGGTATGGATATCGTTATCGTTACGACTGCCAATACGGACGAAGAAGCACGTGAGTTATTAACTCAAGTAGGTATGCCGTTCCAGAAATAATCAATGAAAGGGAGGCGAAATCGTGGCTAAAAAGTCTATGATTGCGAAACAACAACGCAAACAAAAGTTTAAAGTTCAAGAGTATACGCGCTGCGAACGTTGTGGACGTCCACATTCAGTAATTCGCAAGTTTAAACTTTGCCGTATTTGTTTCCGCGAACTTGCATATAAAGGACAAATTCCTGGCGTTAAAAAAGCCAGCTGGTAATCCCCATAAATGGGAAGGAGGTTATTAAATAATGGTTATGACAGATCCGATTGCAGATTTGCTGACTCGTATTCGCAATGCGAACATGGTACGTCATGAGAAGCTAGAAGTACCGGCTTCAAAAATCAAAAGAGAAATTGCTGAAATCTTAAAGCGTGAAGGTTTTATCCGTGACGTTGAGTACGTCGAAGACAGCAAACAAGGAATTATCCGTTTGTTCCTTAAATACGGCCAAAACAACGAACGTGTTATCACTGGTCTTAAAAGAATCAGTAAACCTGGTTTACGCGTATATGCGAAATCAAATGAAGTACCACGTGTACTTAACGGACTTGGAATCGCAATTATTTCTACATCACAAGGTGTTTTATCGGACAAAGAAGCCCGTGCTAAACAAGCTGGTGGAGAAGTACTTGCTTACGTATGGTAAAAAAAGTTTAAGATGAATGGAGGTGCTTGGCATGTCTCGTATAGGTAAAAAGCTAATCGAGATCCCTTCAGGAGTAACTGTGACAAACAACGATAACACAGTGACAGTAAAGGGACCAAAAGGTGAACTAACTCGTGCATTTCACCCTGATATGGAAATTAAAATTGAGGACAACGTCTTAACTGTAAGCCGTCCGTCTGAAAATAAAGAACACCGTGCATTACATGGTACAACACGTAGCTTAATTGCAAACATGGTTGAAGGTGTATCTAAAGGTTTCGAAAGAGGTTTAGAACTAATCGGTGTCGGTTACCGTGCAGCTAAATCTGGAAACAAACTTGTTCTTAACGTTGGATACTCTCACCCAGTTGAAATCGTTCCTGAGGCTGGAGTTGAAGTAGAAGTTCCATCTCAAACGAAAGTAATCGTTAAAGGTATCGATAAAGAGCGTGTGGGAGCTCTAGCTTCTAACATCCGCGCTGTCCGTTCTCCAGAGCCTTACAAAGGTAAAGGAATTCGTTACGAAGGTGAATTCGTTCGCCGTAAAGAAGGAAAAACTGGTAAGTAAGATCGCTTAATGTGAAGAAAGGAGTGACTCGGATGATTACGAAAACTAGCAAAAACGCTACTCGTCTTAAAAGACACGCTCGTGTTCGTGCGAAACTTTCAGGTACTGCTGAAAGACCTCGCCTAAACGTTTTCCGTTCTAACAAGAACATCTACGCTCAAGTAATTGATGATGTTAACGGTGTAACACTTGTAAGTGCTTCTACTCTTGATAAAGAGTTAAAGATCGAGAATAGTTCTGACGCTGCAGCTGCTACTAAAGTTGGCGAACTTGTTGCAAAACGTGCTGTTGAAAAAGGCATCTCTAACGTGGTATTTGACCGCGGAGGATACTTATATCATGGACGTGTAAAAGCTCTAGCTGAAGCTGCTCGTGAGGCTGGACTTAAATTTTAATAAAAGAAGGAGGGACACATCCGAATGAGTCGTATTGACCCAAGCAAATTAGAGTTAGAAGAACGCTTAGTTACGGTTAACCGGGTAGCGAAAGTTGTTAAAGGTGGACGTCGTTTCCGTTTTGCAGCTTTAGTTGTTGTCGGTGACAAAAACGGTCATGTAGGATTCGGTACTGGTAAAGCACAAGAAGTACCAGAAGCGATCCGCAAAGCTGTTGAAGACGCGAAAAAGAATTTAATTGAAGTACCAATGGTTGGAACTACAATTCCACATGAAATCATCGGTCGATTCGGTGCAGGAAACGTTCTATTGAAGCCTGCTTCAGAAGGTACAGGAGTTATCGCTGGAGGCCCAGTGCGTGCGGTACTTGAGCTTGCTGGTCTAGCTGATATCCTTTCTAAATCTCTAGGTTCTAATACACCGATCAACATGATCCGCGCAACACTTCAAGGTTTAAGTGAACTTAAACGTGCTGAAGATGTAGCGAAGCTTCGTGGAAAATCTGTAGAAGACCTGTTAGGATAAGGAGGGAACAATAATGGCAAATAAATTAGAAATTACCCTCAAACGCAGTGTAATCGGTCGCCCAGAAGATCAGCGTGTCACTGTTCGTACTCTTGGTCTAAAGAAAACAAACCAAACAGTCGTACATGAAGACAATGCAGCGATCCGCGGCATGATTAACAAGGTGTCTCATTTAGTTTCTGTTAAAGAACAATAAAACATTTTTAATCGATAAGGAGGTGCCCAAATGAAACTTCATGAATTGAAGCCTTCAGAAGGTTCACGTAAAGTACGCAACCGTGTTGGTCGTGGTATTGGATCAGGTAACGGTAAAACTTCTGGTAAAGGTCATAAAGGTCAAAACGCTCGTTCTGGCGGCGGTGTACGCCCTGGATTCGAAGGTGGTCAAATGCCTTTATTCCAACGCCTTCCAAAACGTGGTTTTACAAACATCAACCGTAAAGATTACGCGGTAATCAACTTAGACAGATTAAACAGTTTTGACGAAGGAACGGAAGTCACTCCTGAACTTCTTCTAGAGACTGGTGCAATAAGCAAGTTAAAAGCAGGAGTAAAAATTCTTGGCAACGGTAAATTAGAAAAAAAATTAACTGTAAAAGCCAATAAATTCTCTGCTTCTGCTAAAGAAGCGATTGAAGCTGCTGGCGGTACAGCCGAGGTGATCTAACTTGTTTAAGACAATCTCCAATTTTATGCGCGTGAAAGATATACGGAATAAGATTATATTTACACTTTTAATGTTAGTCGTCTTTCGTATAGGTGCTTTCATCCCTGTGCCTAATGTGAACGCCGAAGTTCTCCAGGCACAGGATCAAATGAGTGTTTTCGGAATCCTCAACACGTTTGGGGGCGGGGCACTTTTCCAATTCTCCATTCTTGCAATGGGGATTATGCCGTATATCACTGCTTCGATCATCATCCAGCTCTTGCAGATGGATGTTGTACCGAAGTTTACTGAGTGGTCAAAGCAAGGAGAGGTTGGCCGCCGAAAATTAGCACAATTCACAAGGTATTTTACAATTGTTCTAGGATTTATCCAGGCGTTAGGAATGTCATATGGATTTAACAATATGGCAGGAGGCTTGCTGATTGAAAACCCAGGTGTTTCAACGTATCTCTTAATTGCGGTCGTACTCACTGCGGGAACAGCATTTTTAATGTGGCTGGGAGAGCAGATTACTGCTCACGGTGTTGGTAACGGTATTTCGATTATTATCTTTGCCGGTATCATCGCAGGTATCCCTCAAACATTAAAGCAAGTGTACGCTCAGCAATTTGTAGGTGGAGATGGACAGCTGTTCATGCAAATCCTGAAAATTGCCCTTATTGTGATTGCTATTCTTGTCATTGTTATCGGTGTTATTTACATTCAAATGGCAGTGAGAAAGATTGCGATTCAATATTCAAAAGGAACTGGCCGTGCACAAATGTCTGCTAGTCAAGCAACGCACCTTCCATTGAAAGTGAATCCAGCAGGGGTGATTCCAGTCATCTTTGCCGTTTCGTTCATTATTACTCCGCAGACGATCGCATCGTTCTTCGGAACAAATAATGTGACAACCTGGATAACTAACAACTTTGACTATACTAAGCCAATCGGTATGACGATTTATGTAGCACTGATTGTTGCTTTCACATATTTTTATGCCTTTGTCCAAGTAAACCCTGAACAAATGGCTGAAAATCTGCAAAAGCAGGGTGGCTATATCCCGGGAGTTCGTCCAGGGAAAATGACTCAAGATAGAATTACGAGCATTTTGTACCGACTCACGTTTGTGGGCGCCATTTTCTTAGCCGTGATTTCAATACTTCCTATCTTTTTCATTCAATTCGCTGGATTACCTTCCGCTGCACAAATTGGCGGCACAAGTCTTCTCATTGTTGTAGGTGTTGCACTTGAAACAATGAAACAGCTTGAAAGCCAATTAGTGAAACGAAACTACCGTGGATTTATGAAATAAAACAGAGGGCTGGGCTCCTGCCCAACCTCTCTAAGTAAGGAAGGGGAAATCCGAAATGAACTTAGTCTTAATGGGGCTTCCGGGTGCTGGTAAAGGCACTCAGGCAGAACGAATTGTTGATGATTATGGGATCCCTCATATCTCAACAGGAGATATGTTCCGTGCTGCTATGAAAGAGGAGACACAACTTGGGCTCGAAGCAAAATCCTTTATCGATAAAGGAGAGCTTGTTCCTGATGAGGTCACAATCGGTATTGTTAGAGAAAGACTTGGCAAGAATGATTGTGAACAAGGTTTTCTTCTGGACGGATTTCCGCGAACTGTCGCTCAGGCTGAAGCTTTAGAAGACATTCTAAAGGACCTTGGCAGAACGATTGATTATGTCATTAATATTAAAGTCGATAAAGATGCTTTGATGGAGCGTCTGACTGGCCGAAGAATTTGCAAAGATTGCGGAGCAACATATCATTTAGTATTTAATCCACCTGCGAAAGAAAATGTTTGTGACAAGTGTGGAGGCGAGCTTTATCAACGTGCAGATGATAATGCAGAAACCGTTTCGACAAGACTTGAAGTGAACTTAAAGCAGACTGAACCTTTACTGAATTTTTATTCAGAAAAAGGATATCTTGCAAACATTGATGGTGCGAAGCACATTAACGATGTTTACGCTGATATCAAGGACCTGCTTGGGGGATTAAATAAATGATTATCTGTAAAACTCCTCGCGAGCTTGAGATTATGAGAGAAGCTGGACGCATTGTCGCACTGACTCATGAAGAGCTGAAGAAACACATAAAACCAGGTATTTCGACAAAAGAATTGGATCAAATTGCCGAACGTTTTATTACAAAGCAGGGTGCAATCCCATCTTTTAAAGGGTATAATGGTTTTCGCGGGAGCATTTGCGTTTCGGTGAATGAAGAACTCGTTCACGGTATTCCTGGTAAACGGGTTTTACGTGATGGAGACATCATTAGTATCGATATCGGCGCAAAGTTAAATGGCTATCATGGTGACTCTGCTTGGACTTATCCAGTTGGGGTAATCAGTGATGAGGACCGCAAACTACTGGAAGTCACAGAGGAATCTCTATATAAGGGCTTACAGGAAGCAAAGCCAGGTGAACGTCTGTCAAACATTTCCCATGCCATACAAACGTATGTTGAAGGTGAGAATTTCTCAGTTGTTAGAGAATATGTTGGACATGGGGTCGGACAGGATCTTCATGAGGACCCTCAAATTCCTCATTATGGTCCGCCGAACAAAGGCCCACGGCTCAAACCTGGAATGGTGTTGGCCATCGAACCGATGGTGAACGCAGGCAGCCGATATGTGAAAACACTGGCTGATAACTGGACGGTTGTAACGGTTGATGGGAAAAAGTGTGCTCACTTTGAGCATACGATTGCGATTACAGATACAGGTTTTGATATACTGACTAAGATTTAGGTCTTCACTGAAGCCTTTCAGGCCCAAATCGGGCAGGTTGTCTGTATAGTCCAAGGAAAGAACAAGATCAGTATACAGTTGTCATCGGCGTGTTCGATGGCTGTCATGTACTAATCGCAGACGGAGAAAAGCGTAAATTCATTCTCCTAAGAAAAAATATCAATCATTTAACCTTTTATGATTGCGTATCTCCGGAAGTTCAGAACAGTATATTCAAAACAGGTCGGGTGATAGATGGACAATTGAGAACATCTCATTTGGACATTTATCAGAGAGCAAGTTACTGATTTGAAGAAGGGAGAACACTTGAATGGCGAAAGACGATGTAATTGAAGTGGAAGGTACTGTAGCAGAAACTTTGCCAAATGCAATGTTCAAAGTTGAACTAGAGAATGGTCATACAGTTTTGGCTCATGTATCAGGAAAAATCCGTATGCACTTCATTCGCATTTTACCTGGAGACAAAGTTACGGTAGAATTATCTCCATATGACTTAACTCGTGGTAGAATTACGTACCGTTACAAATAAAGCAACTCCGGAAGAAGGAGGTTGGAAACACATGAAAGTGAGACCATCTGTTAAACCTATCTGTGAAAAATGTAAAGTGATTCGCAGAAAAGGAAAAGTAATGGTGATCTGTGAAAACCCAAAACATAAACAAAAACAAGGCTAATAACAAGGAGGTGCCCAAATCATGGCTCGTATTGCTGGTGTAGATATTCCACGTGATAAGCGTGTTGTCATTTCTTTAACATATGTTTTTGGAATTGGTCGTACGACGGCTCAACAAGTCCTTAAAGAAGCAGGTGTTTCTGAAGACACTCGCGTTCGCGATCTAACTGAAGACGAACTAGGTAAAATCCGTGATATCATTGACAAACTTAAAGTAGAAGGTGACCTTCGTCGTGAAGTTTCACTTAACATTAAGCGTCTAATTGAAATCGGAAGCTACCGCGGAATCCGTCATCGTAGAGGACTTCCTGTTCGTGGACAAAACACAAAAAACAACGCGCGCACTCGTAAAGGTCCGCGTCGTACTGTAGCTAACAAGAAAAAATAAGTAAAGGAGGTAGTTAAAGAATGGCTGCTGCTCGTAAACAAAATACGCGTAAACGTCGCGTGAAAAAGAATATTGAAGCTGGAATCGCTCATATCCGTTCCACTTTCAACAACACGATTGTAACGATTACTGATGTTCATGGAAACGCAATTTCTTGGTCAAGTGCTGGTGCATTAGGATTCAGAGGTTCTCGTAAATCTACTCCTTTCGCTGCACAAATGGCTGCTGAAACTGCTGCTAAAGGTTCTATCGAACATGGTCTTAAAACACTTGAAGTAACTGTTAAAGGTCCTGGTTCTGGTCGTGAAGCTGCAATTCGTGCGCTTCAAGCTGCAGGTCTTGAAGTTACTGCAATCAGAGACGTAACTCCAGTTCCTCATAACGGATGCCGTCCACCAAAACGTCGCCGCGTGTAATTTGTTTGTATAGATTTTGTGTCCCTGTCAATAATGGGTTATGATACAGTTATTTATGAGACGAATACACGACTCGTTGCCTGAGCACATACGGGACTAAACAATGAGGAATTTCGGATGGAATCTCATATGATTCTATTCGAGGTTTCGACGTTTTGAAGGAGGGTTTTATTAGATGATCGAAATTGAAAAACCAAAAATCGAAACGGTTGAAATCAGCGACGATGCCAAGTATGGCAAGTTTGTCGTAGAGCCACTTGAGCGTGGATATGGTACCACTTTAGGGAACTCCCTTCGTCGTATCCTTTTATCCTCACTTCCTGGTGCAGCTGTAACATCGATCCAGATAGATGGTGTCTTACACGAATTCTCAACGATCGAAGGCGTGGTTGAAGATGTTACAACGATTATCTTAAACATTAAAAAGCTTGCACTCAAAATCTACTCTGAAGAAGAGAAGACGCTTGAAATTGATGTACAAGATGAAGGAACTGTAACAGCTGCTGATATTACACACGACAGCGATATTGAAATCTTAAATCCAGATCTTCACATCGCAACTCTTGGCAAAAATGCGAGCTTCCGTGTTCGTTTGACTGCACAAAGAGGTCGCGGGTATAATCCTGCTGATGCAAACAAAAGAGACGATCAGCCTATCGGCGTGATTCCGATCGACTCAATCTATACACCTGTATCTCGTGTAACTTATCAAGTGGAGAACACCCGTGTTGGGCAAATCACAAACTATGATAAATTAACACTAGATGTATGGACTGATGGAAGCACAGGACCGAAAGAAGCGATCGCTCTAGGTTCTAAGATTTTAACTGAACACCTAAATATTTTCGTTGGGTTAACTGACGAAGCTCAGCATGCAGAAATCATGGTTGAAAAAGAAGAAGACCAAAAAGAAAAAGTGCTTGAAATGACAATTGAAGAGCTTGATCTTTCTGTTCGTTCTTACAACTGTTTGAAGCGTGCGGGTATTAACACTGTTCAAGAGCTTGCTAACAAGACAGAAGAGGATATGATGAAAGTTCGTAACCTTGGACGTAAATCTCTTGAAGAAGTGAAAGCGAAACTAGAAGAACTTGGACTGGGTCTTCGTAAAGACGATTGACTAGTTTCATTGTGAACTAGGATTTTCGTGTGTTTTTTATTCATACAGCATCTCTAATTAAGGAGGGGACATCACATGGCATACAGAAAGCTAGGACGCACTAGTGCACAACGTAAAGCAATGCTTCGTGACCTAACGACTGATTTGATCATCAACGAACGCATCGAAACAACTGAAACACGTGCGAAAGAACTTCGCTCTGTAGTTGAAAAAATGATCACTCTTGGCAAACGCGGAGATCTTCATGCTCGCCGTCAAGCTGCAGCTTACATTCGTAACGAAGTAGCTAACGCTGAAACAAACCAAGATGCACTTCAAAAATTATTCGCTGACGTTGCAACTCGCTACGAAGATCGCCAAGGTGGATACACTCGTATCATGAAGCTTGGACCTCGTCGCGGCGATGGCGCACCAATGGCTGTCATTGAATTAGTTTAATCACATATCGTGTATCTAAGAAAGGGCGGGACAGTTCATAACTGGATCTATGCCCTTTTTTAGATACTACGGCTTTTTAGCAATAGGCAAAGTAGAGGTTGAGCTGAGAGGAGGTCCGGTAGAGATGGAGAAGACATTAATTGACGTAAAAGACATTGTATTTCGTTATCACAAAGATGCGGACAAGCCCGCTTTAGATCAAGTGTCATTGCATGTGAATCAAAATGAATGGCTTGCCATTGTTGGCCACAACGGTTCAGGTAAATCCACACTTGCCCGTGTACTGAATGGGCTCATTTTACCGGATGCAGGAACGGTCAAGGTTGGTGAGATTGAGCTGAAAGAAGAAAGTGTTTGGGATATTCGCAAAAAGGTCGGCATGGTCTTTCAAAACCCAGACAACCAATTCGTTGGCTCAACAGTTCGTGATGATGTGGCTTTTGGTTTAGAAAATAACGGGGTTGAGCGGGAATTGATGATAGAACGTGTAGATTGGGCTGTCAAACAGGTCAATATGCAGGAGTTTCTTGATCAAGAGCCGCATCATCTATCAGGCGGGCAAAAGCAGAGAGTAGCAATCGCAGGTGTACTTGCCGCAAGCCCTGACATCATGATCTTGGATGAAGCAACATCAATGCTCGATCCGATTGGCCGTGAAGAAGTGTTAGAAACCGTCAGACTGCTGAAGGAACAAGGAACGGTCACGGTCATTTCCATCACACATGATTTAGACGAGGCTGCGAAGGCAGACCGTGTCATTGTGATGAATGGCGGGAAGAAATTTGCCGAGGGAACACCAGAGGAAGTATTTGAACTAGATGAACAGCTGGTTCAGATTGGACTTGATCTGCCATTTTCCTACCGGTTGAGTAAGCAATTGAAGCAGCAAGGTGTGCCGCTTGCAAATGCCCATTTGACACAAGAAGGATTGGTGAAAGAGCTATGGACATTACGATCAAAGAATTAGAGCATCGTTATCAAATGAAAACGCCGTTTGAGCGTCTCGCTTTGTATGATGTCAATGCTTCCATCAAAGAAGGCAGCTATGTTGCTGTTATCGGTCATACGGGTTCTGGCAAGTCGACATTGCTGCAGCACTTAAATGGACTGCTCAAACCAACAAAAGGGAGCATTGCGCTTGGAGATACGGTCTTACAAGCCAATAAGAAGCAGAAGGAACTGAAATCTCTTCGCAAAAAGGTAGGTATCGTGTTTCAGTTTCCTGAACATCAGCTCTTTGAGGAGACGATTCTGAAGGATATCTGTTTTGGTCCGATGAACTTCGGCGTTCCAAAAGAAAAGGCAGAAGCCAAGGCTAAAGAGATGCTGAAGCTTGTAGGCCTTCCTGAATCCTTGTTATCTCGATCACCCTTTGAATTAAGCGGTGGTCAAATGAGACGTGTGGCGATTGCAGGTGTACTAGCGATGGAGCCAGAAGTGCTTGTGCTTGACGAGCCGACTGCGGGATTAGATCCACGCGGACGTAAAGAAATCATGGACATGTTCTATGAGCTTCATCAAAAAGCCAACCTGACGACGATCCTTGTGACACACAGTATGGAAGATGCCGCTCATTATGCGGATCAAATGATTGTGATGCACAAAGGAACAGTAAAGGCGACAGGTACGCCGAGGGAGCTATTTGCCAATCGTACGGACATGTCTTCTTTTGGACTGGACCTCCCGGAAACGATAAAATTCCAGCAGGCTGTCGAAGAAAAGCTGGGGATGACGTTTCCAAGACCGCTTCTGACCATGGATGAAATGGCAGAAGCCTTAACAGCTTTATATCAGGAGGACACGACATCATGATGGATAGTATGATTATCGGCAAATATGTGCCAGGTACATCCTTTGTCCATCGTCTTGATCCGAGGACAAAGCTGTTATCAATTTTCTTTTTTGTCTTTATTGTCTTTTTTGCGAATAACTACATCACTTATGGGCTTTTAGGTGTCTTCACTATTCTTGTGGTGATGGTGTCTCAGGTGCCGCTGTACTTTATTCTCAAAGGAATGAAACCCATCCTTTGGATTGTTCTGTTTACCTTTATTCTGCATATCTTCATGACAAAGGATGGCGCTTTGCTCTTTCACTTTGGTTTTCTGAATATTTATGAAGAAGGTCTAAAACAGGGGATTTTCATTTCACTCCGTTTTGTCTATCTCATCATGATGACAACACTTCTGACGTTGACGACAACACCTATTGAAGTGACAGACGGTATGGAGAAGCTGTTGCATCCTTTCCGTAAAATCAAGCTTCCTGTTCATGAGCTTGCTCTTATGATGTCTATCTCTCTTCGATTTATTCCGACTTTACTCGAAGAAACAGACAAAATCATGAAAGCACAAATGGCAAGAGGTGTTGATTTTACAAGCGGACCCGTGAAAGATCGTTTAAAAGCGATTGTTCCATTGCTTGTCCCGCTTTTCGTCAGTGCGTTTAAGCGTGCGGAGGAATTGGCGACCGCTATGGAAGCGAGAGGCTACCGCGGGGGAGAAGGGCGCACGAAATACCGTCAGCTTGTCTGGGGAATGAAAGACACGTTCACGCTGCTTCTATTCATCCTGTTAACAGCACTCCTTGTGCTGCTTAGAAATTAGGTGATGCCTAGATGAAAGTAAAATGTACCGTATCATACGATGGGACACATTTTAAAGGGTATCAAGTGCAACCAGGACAGCGAACCATTCAGACGGAGATTGAATCTGCCCTTGCTAGAATGCATAAACAAGATGAACTAATTCCGATTGTGGCTTCCGGCCGGACAGACAGTGGCGTTCACGCAAAGGGGCAGGTCATCCATTTTGACACCCCGCTCGCCATTCCGATGGAGAGATGGCCGTTTGCTCTCAATAGCTTGCTGCCAGATGACATTCGTGTTCTAAAGGCTGAGGAAGTGGATGAGTCATTTCATGCTAGATTTGGTGCCGTTTCAAAGGAGTACCGTTATAGGGTCTCAACGGAAACGCACCAAAATGTGTTCACGAGACAGTATGCATGCCACTATCCTTACCCGCTGGATGTCGACAAAATGAGAGAAGCTGCTGAACACCTGATTGGCACACATGATTTCACAAGCTTTTGTGCGGCCAATACAGAGGTTCAAGACAAGGTGAGGGAGATTTACACCCTTGAGTGGAGAAACGTCTCAAACGGGCTTGAAATGCGTGTGAGAGGGAATGGCTTTTTATACAACATGGTGCGAATTATAGCCGGCACGTTACTTGAAATTGGTGCTGGTAAATTTCACCCTGAGGAGATAAAAGCCATGCTTGCCGCCCGAAATCGCGAAGCGGCAGGCAAGACTGCGCCCAGTCACGGACTGTATTTATGGGAAGTTTTCTATGACAACTAAACCAGGTGTAACATGTTCTTGACACAGGAAGCAGAAAGTTATAAGATATCATATGGTATGTATTTCAACCCCACAAATAAGCCCCGGAAGACTTATCTGTGTTTTGAAATAGAACGTAGCATTTGATTCAGGAAAATTCATTGATTTATTTAGGAGGGAAACTCATGCGTACAACACCAATGGCGAACGCAAGCACAATTGAGCGCAAATGGCTAGTGGTTGATGCGGCAGGCAAGACTCTAGGTCGTCTTTCTACTGAAGTAGCATCACTTTTGCGCGGTAAGCACAAACCAACTTATACACCACACGTTGACACAGGTGATCACGTGATCATCATCAATGCTGAGAAAATCGAATTAACTGGTAAGAAATTGACGGACAAAATTTACTACCGTCATACGATGCACCCAGGTGGTTTGAAACAAAGAACTGCTCTTGAGATGCGTACAAACTACCCTGAAAAAATGTTGGAACTTGCTATCAAAGGTATGCTTCCAAAGGGTCCACTAGGTCGTCAAATGTTCAAAAAATTAAATGTGTACCGTGGTTCTGAGCATCCACATCAAGCACAACAACCTGAAGTTTACGAACTTCGCGGTTAATTATAAGGGAGGTTAACAATTTGGCACAGGTTCAATATTACGGTACAGGTCGTCGTAAAAGTTCTGTAGCGCGCGTTCGCTTAGTTCCAGGTGAAGGCCGTATCGTCGTTAATAATCGTGAAATTACTGAATACATTCCATTCGCTGCTTTAATCGAAGACGTGAAACAGCCTTTGAACATCACAGAAACAGCTAACAGCTACGATGTTCTTGTAAATGTTCACGGTGGTGGATTCTCTGGTCAAGCTGGAGCAATTCGTCACGGTATCTCTCGTGCTCTTCTAGAAGTAGATCCTGAGTACCGTACACCACTTAAACGTGCTGGACTTCTTACTCGTGACTCTCGTATGAAAGAGCGTAAGAAATACGGTCTTAAAGGCGCACGTCGCGCACCTCAGTTCTCAAAACGTTAATCAATTTTATATTGTATGGACGTTTTACAAAGGTTTGTTACAAACAAACCTTATAAAAAAAGCATCAGCTTCGTGCTGGTGCTTTTTTTTGTGCCTTTTTATGAAGATAAATCATGACTGGTCTCTTCCTCTTGAATACGTATAAAATATGAGTATAGAAGTTTTCTGTTAAAAAAGATGGAGGTTGTCCTATGAATCTAACGACAGAAAGATGTCTCATTCGACCATTTACGGATGATGATTGGCAGGATGTCTATGCCTATACATCTGATCCGGTCGTGATGAAGTATATTCCGGAAGATGTATTTTCTAAAGATGATGCGCAGAAATTTGTCAAAGATAATCGTCATGAAGATGCTAAGTATGTCGCTGTTCTATTAAAAAATTATCATACATGCATCGGGCATATCGCATTTCATCCTTACTTTGGTGATCACACGTATGAAATTGGCTGGGTCTTCAATCCTGCATATCAAAACAAAGGCTATGCATCTGAAGCGGCGTATGCTGTCCTACATCATGGTTTTCACGCAATGAATTTACATCGAATTATTGCCACTTGTCAGCCTGAAAATGTGCCATCTTGGAGAGTGATGGAGAAAATGGGGATGAGAAGAGAAGGATACTTTAAAAAGTGTATCCCACAAGAAAATGAGTGGTGGGATGAGTTTTATTATGCCATCTTACGAGAGGAATGGAAAACTTGATAAGTTTTCATGATATGAAGTAATTCGTCATTCCAAATATCCCTTGGCTTGCACTATTGATATAATCAGGTCAAATAAGCAGAAGAGGGGCGCGGGCATGAGGATCTTTGATGCACATTTTCATATCATTGATTTTGATTTTCCTATTCAAGAAAACCAAGGATATACACCGCCGAGTTATGTAGTGAATGATTATAGGAGAGAGACGGCTGATCTGGGGGTTATTGGTGGAGCGATTGTGTCAGGGTCATTTCAGGGTTTTGATCAAGGTTATTTGTTGAAAGCACTCGATGAAATGGGACCAGCTTTTTGCGGTGTGACACAATTACCTTTTACAGCAACTGACGATGAGATTGTTCAATTGAATCAACAAGGGGTAAAGGCTTTACGTTTTAATGTGAAGCGGGGCGGTTCGGAGGATATTTCAAAGCTCGATTATTTTGCGAGAAGGGTGTATGAGCTGGTCGGCTGGCATAGTGAGATCTACATAGACGCTAAGCAGCTTCCTGACATCTCCTCTACGCTTGAACAGCTGCCGGCCGTTTCAATTGATCATCTAGGCTTATCGGAAGAAGGTTTGCCATATTTGCTCAAGCTGGTTGAAAAAGGGGTTCGTGTGAAAGCAACGGGTTTTGGACGTGTTGATTTAAACGTCGAACATGCATTGACGTCCATTTATCAAACGAATCCTGATGCACTGATGTTTGGTACAGACCTTCCGTCTACAAGGGCGAAACGTCCATTTGAATACGGTGATATTGAATTGATTCAACATCTTTTTGATGAGGAAGCAGCGGATAAAATTTTATATGAAAACGCTGTTAATTGGTATTTTGGCGAATGAATAAAAATTTCCGTTCCATTATAGGAGGTGTGTTCATTGAATCTGAATCAATTGACATTTAGAGAAGCTGTCCAAGGAGACCTGGACAAAATCGTTTTTATGCTTTCGGATGACAAATTAGGCCAAAAGAGAGAACGCTACACTCGTCCATTATTAGAAAGCTACCTCAATGCCTTTCATTCGATCGAAGCGGATTCCAATATTGAACTAATCGTAGCTTGTGATCGGGAAGAGGTAGTCGGTGTTCTCCAATTAACAATGACTCCATTTCTAACGTATCAAGGTGGATGGAGAGCTTCAATAGAAGGGGTTCGTACAGCCTCGACTCATAGAGGAAGAGGAATTGGCACATTGTTGATCAGACGGGCTATTCAACGCGCAAGTAACCGCGGCTGCCATATGATTCAGCTTTCAACAGACAAACAAAGGCCAGAAGCACGACGTTTTTATGAAAAATTAGGGTTTGAAGCCACGCATGATGGGATGAAGTTGCAGCTTGATTTCAAATAAAAAGCAGAGTGCGGCATCTCTCTGCTTTTTTATGATTGTTTCACCGGAAACGCTTTGTATACATCTTGACGTTTATCTTTTGACTTCACAACTCCATCAACCAGTTTCTTTTGCCAAAGCGCTGTATCGTCTTTGTAAACTTTAAAAGAGTGAGGCAGCATTTTTTCTAGCTGTTTTCTTTTAAACGTGACGGATGGCTCGTCGTTAGTGCTCATCTTGAGTGTCACTTGCTCTACGTTATCGATAAGAATAAAAAGTGCCAATGCATTATATAAGTAGTTTTTTTCAATGGTATCCTTCTTATCAAACCAAAATGTATCAAATTGTTCTTCTGTATAATTGGTGTTTTCTTTCACGCCGTATGTCACTTTTAGCGCTTTTCCATCTACGATTTCATACTCGCGAATCACGTTACCTGGAAGATCTGATATATAGCGCCGACTGCTCGTTGTCTCCAATATAAGAATTTTTGTGCTTAGAAAGCTGTTTTAAGGAAATGTCTTCTATTCCTCTAATGTTGCTCTCTTTCTCACTGGCTTGACTACTGCAAGCGGATAGAATGACTGTCATTAGTAGTAGGATATACATCCACTTTTTCATTTATTTTGCCCCTTTATCATTCTTTCTATATAAAAACCCATTTTATCACAGTATCCCATTTCCACCACTTATTTCATCATTTCCATTTACTGAACTGCATGTTTTGTTCAAACCAACGAACAATACAAAGAAAAAAAGGAGTTCAGTCCATGGCAGAAGTTCTTTCATTTTATCAATTGAAAACAAAACGAGATGTCACGCTTGAAAAGAAGTTGTTGCGTACATTGTCTCTTCAACAGGTGACGGTCGCTTCCGAGAAATTCACGAGGAAGCTGTTCCCATTTGCAGATGATCCAGCTGGGATTATGAGTGATGGCTGTATTGATTTCGCCATTGAGGCTTTTTTAGCAGGTGGGAGATACGGTGAGTCGAGTAAGTATGGTGAATCATTCGATGATATAAAAAAGCGGTCAGTTCATGAAGAAGATGAGCTGGTTGAGGAGCTAGCAGGGTGTTTGCAATCGTGGGGGAATATGTTCCGAATGGAGCGTAAGATGTCGTGTCTGTATCCATTTGCGAAGGAATTTTTAAGCATATGGTGGCAGGAAGGCTTTCGGGAATCAGAAAAAAGGCATAAGCTTCGACTGCACTAAGCATATTTCCAGCCCTTGTCCCATATCTATAAAATAATGGTGTATGGGAGGGACAGGGATGAAAAGAAAGCTGAAATGGACAGGGTTTTTAATCGGGTTTATTGTCCTCTTATTCTTATTCAGATTTCAGTTTCTAAATGATGATTCGTGGAAATCGTGGAACTTGCCTTTGAGCGGCAAGATCATCTATTTAGATCCGGGTCACGGCGGTCCAGATGGCGGGGCCGTAGGAGGAGAGCTGCTCGAAAAAGAGATTGCACTGGATGTGTCCATGAAGATAAGAGACTATTTGCAGGAGCAGGGAGCGCTTGTTCTCATGACCCGGGAAGATGATTCTGATTTATCATCAAAGAATACAAAGGGATATGCCCGGAAGAAAGCGGAGGATTTAAGAAACCGTGTGAAAGTCATCAATGAGTCTGAAGCGGATCTCTATTTAAGTATTCATTTAAATGCGATCCCATCGAACAAATGGAGCGGGGCACAGACGTTCTTTTACGGAAAGTATGAAGAGAATGAAAAAGCAGCGAAGTTCATTCAAGATGAATTGCGCAACAACCTTGAAAACACAGATCGCAAGGCGAAGCGAATCAATGGGATTTATTTAATGCAAAATGTCACGAAGCCAGGAGCGCTTGTCGAAATCGGATTTTTATCGAATCCAAAAGAGGCTGGTCAGCTGGCGACTCCTAAATATCAGGATCAAATTGCTGCTTCGATTTATAAAGGCATTCTCAGATATTTAACAGAGCAAAAAGAGCCGCCTGAATAAGGGGCTTTTTCCTGTTTATCGCAGGCAAAGAGGACAGACATTGTAAGGATATGTATGATATACTTGGATTGTAAACGAATTCAATAAAGGGTGAGGTTCTGCTATGATCGGACAAGATGATGTGAGAAAACTAGTTGGGAAGATGGACGAACCTTTCCTTCATATACCGCTTGGTGAGCTGGATGCCATCAAGGAAATCAGCCTAAAGCCTGAAAAAGAGCATGTGAGCTTAAAAGTGGCGATTGCCAAAACAGGCACTGCTGAGCAGATGAAGCTGCAGCAAGACATCGTACAAGCATTAAAAGCAGCGGGCGCGAACACTGTAGGACTTCGTTTTGAAGAACTGCCTCAAGAAACGCTTGAAAAGTTTATGCCGTCACAGGATGAGGAAGAAAATTTGCTCAACTCTAAAAATCCGCCTGTGTTCTTAGCGATTGCGAGTGGAAAAGGCGGAGTTGGGAAATCAACTGTTTCCGTTAACCTGGCTGTGGCACTGGCTCGTCTAGGGAAAAAAGTGGGACTGATCGATGCTGATATTTACGGCTTTAGCGTACCGGATATGATGGGAATCACCGTCAGACCGACAGTTAAAGGGGAAAAGATTATTCCTGTGGAACGCTTTGGCGTCAAAGTGATTTCAATGGGCTTTTTTGTTGAAGAAAACGCACCGGTCATTTGGAGAGGACCGATGCTTGGTAAAATGCTAAATAACTTCTTCCACGAAGTAGAGTGGGGAGAATTAGATTACTTACTATTAGACCTTCCGCCTGGAACAGGTGATGTGGCACTTGATATTCATACGATGCTTCCGAGCTGTAAAGAAATCATTGTGACGACACCGCATCCAACAGCGGCTTTTGTTGCGGCTAGAGCAGGCGCGATGGCACTGCAAACAGATCACGAGGTGCTAGGGGTCGTTGAGAATATGAGTTACTATGAAAGCAAAAAAACAGGTGAGAAGGAATATGTCTTTGGAAAGGGCGGCGGGGACAAGCTGGCGGAGGAGCTACGCGTATCAGTTCTTGGTCAAATCCCTTTAAGACAGCCTGATTGGAATGAGGACGATTTTGCACCTTCTGTCTATGATGCGAGTCATCCGACAGGGGAAGTGTATCAACACATTGCCAATAAAGTCATTGAACAATTAACAGTGAAAGCATAATGAAATCCCGAGTGACCTTGTGCCACTCGGGTGATGTTTAACTGCCGCTTCCTTGTGAACCGGAATCACTGCTGCTTTCAGAGACTGCTTTTTTTAGCTCATCTTCGAATTTCTTCTTATAGAGAGGGCTGCTTAATGTTTCTGTGATGACTTTCTCTAAGTGTTTTCTGAACTCTTTGCTTTTGACCAGTTCTCCGTATTTCTTTTCCATTTCAGGATCCTTGAGAATATCCATCATCATTTGTTGATAGTCAGGGTCCTTCATCAATTGTTTTAACAACTTTTCATGCTGTTGCTGCATGGATTTTGCGAAAGTCTCGGCAAATTTAGAATCCTCAAAGACCTTCTTCCAGAACTCTTTGCCTTTATCAGAAGTCAGTGTTTTCTCTATTGTTTTTTTCACAGTTTGTTCATCCATTACCAAAGCTTCATTCATTGCCTCGTCATTTAATAACTGTTGAATGGCCTTTTTACCGTCATCTGTTTTCAAAATATCGACGACCATTTTTTTCGTTTCGTCATAGTCCATATTAGATGAGGATTGGGTTTTGGGAGCACAAGCTGTTAGAGATAAAAGAAGAAAACAGCTCATTATACGCAAGATGCCTTTTGACATACTGTGGCTCCTTTCGTTACATGTCTTACTTTTAATATGAATGTTTCACGTGAATTTATACATAACAAAAATAGGGGTTGGGTCAATTCAATGAAAAGTCGGGATTTAGTTCGTTTTTTCTTCTCTGTGCTGGCTGTTGGAGCGGTCATTACAAGCGTGGTAGGTTTTGCGCTTGAGTGGGGGAAATATCAGAAGCTGTTTGTATCGTTTGAGATTTTAGAGATTGCGTCTGTGTTATTTTGGTTTATTGGCGTGGGGATGATCTTTAGTGTAATCAGTCAAATGGGGTTTGTTGTCTTTTTGACAGTGCACCGGTTTGCGCTGGAGATTTTCAGGTCGCATTCTTTATGGAATACCATTCAGTTATTTCTTGTGATTTTCGTGCTGTTTGATTTAGCTTATTTGCGGTTTTTGTTTTTCGGGGAGAATGAATCATTTCTTCCATACTTGTGGCTACCTGTTTTTATCGGTGTGTTTGCATTGATCGTGTCTTATTTTAAACAGCAGCAGTCCTCTAAGAAAACATTTATTTCTGCAATGTTTCTCATGGTCGTCATTACGTCGTTAGAATGGTTTCCGGCGCTTAGAGTCAATGAAGAGGACTGGCTATATTTAATGCTATTCCCGCTATTAGGTTGTAATGCGTTTCAGTTATTAGCTATGCCGCGGTTTTCAAAGGCAAAAGCTACTTAACCTCAGTTGACTTTGTTTTTGTATTAGAGATAAGCTCGCCAACCGTGACGTTTCTTAAATTTTGATTTTTTAAGTGTTTTAAAATAGCTGGTAAGGCTTGAGCGGTTTGGGTGGCTGAATCTGAGGCGTGAAGGAGAATGATGTCTCCGCTTTTCATTCGATCATTTACATTATGAACAATCTGGTCCACGCCTGGGTTCAGCCAATCTTGAGAATTGATGCTGTAATGGACAACGGTATAGCCATACTGTGTTGCAATTTTCAATACCGTTTCATTAAATTGCCCAGTTGGCGGTCTTAATAATTGAATGTCTTCCAGTCCAAGCTTTTGGAATGTATTTTGTGCACGGACAAGATCACGCTTAATTTCGTTTTCTTCCAGCTGGCTATAATTTTTATATGCATAGCCAAGGCTGCCGATTTGATGGCCGTCCTCTTTAATCCTTTTCACAATATCTGGGTGACGCTCAGCCCAAGAAGCAGACAGAAAGAAAGTGGCGTTCTTTATATCGTACTCTCGGAGGACATTTAAAATAGGAACAGCCTTCTCGTCTCCCCAGCCAATATTAAACGTAAGGGATGCATGTTTTGATGAGGTCTCTCCTTTAAAAATCGCTCGGGGTCCTTGTTCTGTTTTAAATACCGACAGCGGCGGTGCCTTCTGTACATAAAAAAAGGTTGCAGCTGCAAGGGCTGCTACAAGAATAATGACTACTTGCTTCAGCCGTTTAATAGGCAACACATATAATCGACTCAATTCAAACACTCCTGCCTTGTCCAAGATTGTTACTTGATTGTATGCAGGACAAGGGTTTGACATGCACGATAAAACTATTTTAAAAAAAGTTCTGAAAAGACGTTGACCAATAGAATGTTTTCGTGATATATTATTAATCGTCGCTGACACACAGTGACAAACACAAACGCTTCGGGAAATAAACTTGAAAAAAGTTGTTGACATAAGATGAAGCGAAATGTTATATTATTAAAGCCGCTAAGAACGGCGAAGATGATCTTTGAAAACTAAACAAGACAAAACGTACCTGTTAATTCGAGTTTTTATAAAAAAATCCTATGATACTTCATAGGTAGTCAGTCAAACTGGCGAGGCAGGAAATGATCACATGCTAAGTTCGCTACATCGTGTAGCAACGCATGTGTGATATGCATCCTGCATACCTCGGAGAGTTTGATCCTGGCTCAGGACGAACGCTGGCGGCGTGCCTAATACATGCAAGTCGAGCGGACAGAAGGGAGCTTGCTCCTGGATGTTAGCGGCGGACGGGTGAGTAACACGTGGGTAACCTGCCTGTAAGACTGGGATAACTCCGGGAAACCGGAGCTAATACCGGATAGTTCCTTGAACCGCATGGTTCAAGGATGAAAGACGGTTTCGGCTGTCACTTACAGATGGACCCGCGGCGCATTAGCTAGTTGGTGAGGTAACGGCTCACCAAGGCGACGATGCGTAGCCGACCTGAGAGGGTGATCGGCCACACTGGGACTGAGACACGGCCCAGACTCCTACGGGAGGCAGCAGTAGGGAATCTTCCGCAATGGACGAAAGTCTGACGGAGCAACGCCGCGTGAGTGATGAAGGTTTTCGGATCGTAAAGCTCTGTTGTTAGGGAAGAACAAGTGCAAGAGTAACTGCTTGCACCTTGACGGTACCTAACCAGAAAGCCACGGCTAACTACGTGCCAGCAGCCGCGGTAATACGTAGGTGGCAAGCGTTGTCCGGAATTATTGGGCGTAAAGGGCTCGCAGGCGGTTTCTTAAGTCTGATGTGAAAGCCCCCGGCTCAACCGGGGAGGGTCATTGGAAACTGGGAAACTTGAGTGCAGAAGAGGAGAGTGGAATTCCACGTGTAGCGGTGAAATGCGTAGAGATGTGGAGGAACACCAGTGGCGAAGGCGACTCTCTGGTCTGTAACTGACGCTGAGGAGCGAAAGCGTGGGGAGCGAACAGGATTAGATACCCTGGTAGTCCACGCCGTAAACGATGAGTGCTAAGTGTTAGGGGGTTTCCGCCCCTTAGTGCTGCAGCTAACGCATTAAGCACTCCGCCTGGGGAGTACGGTCGCAAGACTGAAACTCAAAGGAATTGACGGGGGCCCGCACAAGCGGTGGAGCATGTGGTTTAATTCGAAGCAACGCGAAGAACCTTACCAGGTCTTGACATCCTCTGACAACCCTAGAGATAGGGCTTTCCCTTCGGGGACAGAGTGACAGGTGGTGCATGGTTGTCGTCAGCTCGTGTCGTGAGATGTTGGGTTAAGTCCCGCAACGAGCGCAACCCTTGATCTTAGTTGCCAGCATTTAGTTGGGCACTCTAAGGTGACTGCCGGTGACAAACCGGAGGAAGGTGGGGATGACGTCAAATCATCATGCCCCTTATGACCTGGGCTACACACGTGCTACAATGGACAGAACAAAGGGCTGCGAGACCGCAAGGTTTAGCCAATCCCACAAATCTGTTCTCAGTTCGGATCGCAGTCTGCAACTCGACTGCGTGAAGCTGGAATCGCTAGTAATCGCGGATCAGCATGCCGCGGTGAATACGTTCCCGGGCCTTGTACACACCGCCCGTCACACCACGAGAGTTTGTAACACCCGAAGTCGGTGAGGTAACCTTTATGGAGCCAGCCGCCGAAGGTGGGACAGATGATTGGGGTGAAGTCGTAACAAGGTAGCCGTATCGGAAGGTGCGGCTGGATCACCTCCTTTCTAAGGATATATGGAGCAGCGTACGTTTTTCGTCTTGTTTAGTTTTGAAGGATCAACCCTTCAAAACATGTCTCTAGCGAGACAGGATTGTTCTTTGAAAACTAGATAACAATAAGTAATACATTCACATTGAATGCAATGCAAAGTTCATCACACATAGTGATTCTTTCTAAAGTAAGAAATGGTTAAGTTAGAAAGGGCGCACGGTGGATGCCTTGGCACTAGGAGCCGATGAAGGACGGGACGAACACCGATATGCTTCGGGGAGCTGTAAGCAAGCTTTGATCCGGAGATTTCCGAATGGGGAAACCCACTGCTCGTAATGGAGTAGTATCCATACTTGAATACATAGAGTATGAGAAGGCATACCCGGGGAACTGAAACATCTAAGTACCCGGAGGAAGAGAAAGCAAATGCGATTCCCTGAGTAGCGGCGAGCGAAACGGGAACAGCCCAAACCAAGAGGCTTGCCTCTTGGGGTTGTAGGACACTCTATACGGAGTTACAAAGGAACGATATAAGCGAAGAGGTCTGGAAAGGCCCGCCAAAGAAGGTAACAGCCCTGTAACTGAAATGTTGTTCTCTCCAGAGTGGATCCTGAGTACGGCGGAACACGTGAAATTCCGTCGGAATCCGGGAGGACCATCTCCCAAGGCTAAATACTCCCTAGTGACCGATAGTGAACCAGTACCGTGAGGGAAAGGTGAAAAGCACCCCGGAAGGGGAGTGAAATAGATCCTGAAACCGTGTGCCTACAAGTAGTCAGAGCCCGTTAACGGGTGATGGCGTGCCTTTTGTAGAATGAACCGGCGAGTTACGATCCCGTGCAAGGTTAAGCAGAAGATGCGGAGCCGCAGCGAAAGCGAGTCTGAATAGGGCGCATGAGTACGTGGTCGTAGACCCGAAACCAGGTGATCTACCCATGTCCAGGGTGAAGTTCAGGTAACACTGAATGGAGGCCCGAACCCACGCACGTTGAAAAGTGCGGGGATGAGGTGTGGGTAGGGGTGAAATGCCAATCGAACCTGGAGATAGCTGGTTCTCTCCGAAATAGCTTTAGGGCTAGCCTCAAGGTAAGAGTCTCGGAGGTAGAGCACTGATTGGACTAGGGGCCCCTACCGGGTTACCGAATTCAGTCAAACTCCGAATGCCGATGACTTATCCTTGGGAGTCAGACTGCGAGTGATAAGATCCGTAGTCGAAAGGGAAACAGCCCAGACCGCCAGCTAAGGTCCCAAAGTATACGTTAAGTGGAAAAGGATGTGGAGTTGCTTAGACAACCAGGATGTTGGCTTAGAAGCAGCCACCATTTAAAGAGTGCGTAATAGCTCACTGGTCGAGTGACTCTGCGCCGAAAATGTACCGGGGCTAAACGTATCACCGAAGCTGCGGACTGTTCTTACGAACAGTGGTAGGAGAGCGTTCTAAGTGCAGTGAAGTCAGACCGGAAGGACTGGTGGAGCGCTTAGAAGTGAGAATGCCGGTATGAGTAGCGAAAGACGGGTGAGAATCCCGTCCACCGAATGCCTAAGGTTTCCTGAGGAAGGCTCGTCCGCTCAGGGTTAGTCGGGACCTAAGCCGAGGCCGAAAGGCGTAGGCGATGGACAACAGGTTGATATTCCTGTACCACCTCCTCACCATTTGAGCAATGGGGGGACGCAGGAGGATAGGGTAAGCGCGGTATTGGATATCCGCGTCCAAGCAGTTAGGCTGGGAAATAGGCAAATCCGTTTCCCGTGAAGGCTGAGCTGTGATGGCGAGCGAAATTTAGTAGCGAAGTTCCTGATTCCACACTGCCAAGAAAAGCCTCTAGCGAGGTGAGAGGTGCCCGTACCGCAAACCGACACAGGTAGGCGAGGAGAGAATCCTAAGGTGATCGAGAGAACTCTCGTTAAGGAACTCGGCAAAATGACCCCGTAACTTCGGGAGAAGGGGTGCTTCTTAGGGTGTTAAAGCCCCGAGAAGCCGCAGTGAATAGGCCCAGGCGACTGTTTAGCAAAAACACAGGTCTCTGCGAAGCCGTAAGGCGAAGTATAGGGGCTGACGCCTGCCCGGTGCTGGAAGGTTAAGAGGAGCGCTTAGCGTAAGCGAAGGTGCGAATTGAAGCCCCAGTAAACGGCGGCCGTAACTATAACGGTCCTAAGGTAGCGAAATTCCTTGTCGGGTAAGTTCCGACCCGCACGAAAGGCGCAACGATCTGGGCACTGTCTCAACGAGAGACTCGGTGAAATTATAGTACCTGTGAAGATGCAGGTTACCCGCGACAGGACGGAAAGACCCCGTGGAGCTTTACTGCAGCCTGATATTGAATGTTGGTACAGCTTGTACAGGATAGGTAGGAGCCTTGGAAACCGGAGCGCTAGCTTCGGTGGAGGCATCGGTGGGATACTACCCTGGCTGTATTGACCTTCTAACCCGCTGCCCTTATCGGGCAGGGAGACAGTGTCAGGTGGGCAGTTTGACTGGGGCGGTCGCCTCCTAAAATGTAACGGAGGCGCCCAAAGGTTCCCTCAGAATGGTTGGAAATCATTCGCAGAGTGTAAAGGCACAAGGGAGCTTGACTGCGAGACCTACAAGTCGAGCAGGGACGAAAGTCGGGCTTAGTGATCCGGTGGTTCCGCATGGAAGGGCCATCGCTCAACGGATAAAAGCTACCCCGGGGATAACAGGCTTATCTCCCCCAAGAGTCCACATCGACGGGGAGGTTTGGCACCTCGATGTCGGCTCATCGCATCCTGGGGCTGTAGTCGGTCCCAAGGGTTGGGCTGTTCGCCCATTAAAGCGGTACGCGAGCTGGGTTCAGAACGTCGTGAGACAGTTCGGTCCCTATCCGTCGCGGGCGCAGGAAATTTGAGAGGAGCTGTCCTTAGTACGAGAGGACCGGGATGGACGCACCGCTGGTGTACCAGTTGTTCTGCCAAGGGCATCGCTGGGTAGCTATGTGCGGACGGGATAAGTGCTGAAAGCATCTAAGCATGAAGCCCCCCTCAAGATGAGATTTCCCATTCCGCAAGGAAGTAAGATCCCTGAAAGATGATCAGGTTGATAGGTCTGAGGTGGAAGCGTGGTGACACGTGGAGCTGACAGATACTAATAGATCGAGGACTTAACCTATATTCTAATGTGAAGCTTGAACATTGTTATCTAGTTTTGAGAGAACATTCTCTCCATCAGGTTTGGTGGCGATAGCGAAGAGGTCACACCCGTTCCCATACCGAACACGGAAGTTAAGCTCTTCAGCGCCGATGGTAGTTGGGGGTTTCCCCCTGTGAGAGTAGGACGCCGCCAAGCTTTTTGTTTATATCCTTCCAATGGAAGAAGTTACTTTATCCATTCCGCAGTAGCTCAGTGGTAGAGCTATCGGCTGTTAACCGATCGGTCGTAGGTTCGAGTCCTACCTGCGGAGCCATGCTTCCATAGCTCAGTAGGTAGAGCACTTCCATGGTAAGGAAGAGGTCAGCGGTTCGAGCCCGCTTGGAAGCTTTCCTCTATATGATAATGGTAAATGTTAAGGTTTCTCGTTGATGAGAAGGCTTTTTTTGTTTGTTTTAAAATAAATTGACGTTTATTGATCTTAGTTAGGCTCATGAAACTAGAAAATGACTCGAGCGATTTTGATGGAAGTTTTGCCTTAGCTTTCTACATACTCCTTCTATTTGTTCTTGATTCTTCGGCGTATTTCTTTTATCCTTACTAAAGTGATGACTTCCTCTCTTACAAAAGACTCTGTACGTTCCTCTTTTTCCCCGAAATTGAATGGTTATTGTTTTTTCCTTTCTGTATCTCCGGTTTTTATTCGCCTTCTTTTTCCTTGTACGGTATGTATATAAAAAGGAGTAGATGGTTTGAAAGATTTATTTGTAAAGCAAGAATGGTTTGGACATGTGCGTCAGGATGTGCTGGCGGGTATTTTAGTGGCCTTGGCTTTGATTCCTGAAGCGATTGCGTTTTCGATTATTGCGGGCGTTGATCCTAAGGTCGGTTTGTATGCTTCGTTTTGTATTGCGATTGTGATTTCGTTTGTTGGTGGACGGCCAGGTATGATCTCTGCCGCTACTGGGGCTATGGCGCTGGTTATGGTCAATTTGATTGCAGATCATGGATTGCAGTATTTGTTTGCGGCTACGATTTTAACAGGCTTGATTCAAATTGTGTTTGGAATGTGTCGTATTTCTCGTCTGATGAAATTTATTCCAAGGTCTGTGATGGTTGGTTTTGTTAATGCATTGGCAATTATGATCTTCATGGCACAGCTGCCGCATTTCGTTGGGGAATCCATGGCTATGTATGTCATGACAGGTGGCGCTTTGTTCATCATTTATGTATTACCGATGGTCATCAAAGTCGTTCCCTCTCCACTCATTGCAATTATTGTGATGACGATGATTGCTGTATTTGGGCATATTGATGTCAGAACGGTTGGGGACATGGGAGAGCTTCCTAGCTCTTTGCCAACTTTTCTTATTCCCAATGTACCGTTTAGCTGGGAAACACTTGCTATCATTTTTCCTTATTCCTTAGCACTTGCGATGGTTGGTTTACTTGAATCTTTATTAACAGCACAGATTGTAGATGATATGACAGAAACGTCTAGTCGTAAAAATAAGGAAGCGAGAGGCCAAGGAATTGCCAATGTGGTGGCAGGATTTTTTGGCGGTATGGCTGGCTGTGCGATGATTGGTCAATCTGTGATTAATACAAAGGCAGGGGGACGAGGCAGGCTTTCTACCTTTGTGGCTGGTGCATTTTTAATGGTATTGATTTTTGTTTTGGGTGATGTAGTCGTTCAAATTCCGATGGCTGCTCTTGTGGCTGTCATGATCATGGTTTCTATTGGTACCTTTGATTGGAGTTCATTCCAGCAGCTGAAAAAGAACCCAAAAACAGATTCTCTTGTGATGCTTGTCACGGTCGTGACGGTGGTGTTCACTCATGATTTATCTAAGGGTGTTTTTGCAGGCGTGCTGCTTAGTGCGGTATTTTTTGTTTCTAAAATATCAAAACTTCATATTACCTCTACAGAAAGCCAAGCTGGTACTTGGGTTTATCGAATTAAGGGGCAAATTTTCTTTGCTTCCGTGACTGATTTGATTCAAGCCTTCCATCATGGAAACGACCTGCAAACGGTTGTGATTGATTTGTCTGAAGCGCGTATATGGGACGAATCAGGTGTGGCAGCGATTGAACGTGTGAAGGAAAAATATCGTACAGCTGGTGTAGAGGTGGACGTAGTTGGAATGGATACGTCTAGTCAAAAGCTTGTGAAACAAGTGATTGGATCTTAAAAAACTTTTCTGTTTGTTACAATAGAACAAGGAAGAAAGTGAAGGATGGAGGTGGCCGGCATGCTTGACCGTTTGAATCAGGTGCTCGGCCGGATGATGCCGCTTATTACGCCTGTCAGTGTGCTACTTGGTGTATTATTGGCGGCGTATTTAAAAGATTTGACCTTTTTGGTGCCTTGGGTGTTTGCTGTGATGACATTTGCAGGAAGTCTGTCTGCTACCTTTTCAGCTTTAAAGCATACGGTGATGCATCCATTGCCTTTAATTTTAACGTTTTTGATTTTGCATGTGTTGATGCCCCTTTACGCTTGGTCAGCGGGGCATCTGATCTTTGCGGGTGACTCCATGACGATCACCGGTTTGACACTTGCCATGGTGATTCCTACAGGGGTTTCTAGTTTAATATGGGCAGCGATGTATAAAGGGAATGTTGGATTAACGTTATCCATTATTTTAATCGATACTTTGCTGTCGCCATTTATCGTACCTGCTAGTCTGTCACTTCTCGTCGGTTCACAGGTCCATATGGACATGATGGCCATCATGAAAGGGCTATTTGGTATGGTGGTGCTTCCATCTATTTTAGGGATGCTCGTACATCAATATGCAAAGCCGGCGGTGACGAAAAAGATCAGTCAGACTCTGTCTCCTTTTTCAAAAATAGGCTTGTTTGTTGTGGTCTCGATCAATAGTTCTGTTGTGGCTCCCTATTTACGTGAACTAGATGCTGCGTTTTTTAGTAAAACAGCCCTTGTATTTTTCATTGCAATGAGTGGATATTCTTTTGCGTGGTTCATTGGGAAGGCGATGAAATGTACTCAAGGAGAAATTGTGGCGATTGTGTATACGGGCGGTATGCGGAACATTAGTGCGGGTGCTGTGCTTGCTATTAGCTTTTTCCCGCCTGCTGTTGCTGTCCCTGTCGTGATTGGCATGCTGTTTCAGCAAGTACTTGCTGCCTTGTTTGGTTTTTTACTCAATCGATTTGAGCTGAAAGCACCTGCTGTGATTAAGTCTTTATCATGAAAAAGCCTCCATCCTTTAGGGACTGACCCCCGTTTTTGAGACAGGAATCAAAACACCTTTATGAAACAGCCAGTTGCCGAAACTCTTTTGGTGACTGGTTGTTTAATTTCAATTGAATTCGGATATTGTTATAATAATCAATATACTCCCTGACTGTTTTTTCTACAATGGCTGTTGTAGTGTTTGTCAGGTGGTGGAGATAGAATCCTTCTGATTTTAAACTGGAGTGGAAGGATTCGATGGGGGCATTATCAGCGGGCATTCCCTTACGGACATGCTCATGGTAATGCTTTTTTCCTTTATCTCCTTTTGATAAGCATAAGAAGTGTAGACCGAACCTTGATCACTATGAAGTACGCAGCCTTTAGGTAATGTCTGTAACTGCTTCAATGTATCTAAAACAAGCGAAACATCCTGTTTATCACCAATCGTATAAGCCATAATCTCACTTGTATATAAATCTTTTATGCTAGATAGATAAAGTATTTTTTGGCCAAAGGGCAAATACGTTATATCTGTCACCAGTTTTTCAAGTGGCTTTGTCGCAGTAAAATCCTGTTTTAAGTGATTTTCTGCAATATAATAAGGTTGACCAGTCTGTTTACGCTTTTTTACTTTCACACGACACTGTAAACCGTAGGTTTGCATAATACGTTGTACGGTCTTATGGTTCATTTTCATTTCTTTTCGCAGTAGAGCCGTTATTTTACGATAACCGTACGTATATTGGTGTGACTCACAAACGATGAATGTCTCCAGATTTATACCATTTCATCCATGTTTTAAGTTGGGTCACATTCCGAATATTTAATTCCTCCAACACTTTTTTAACTGGTACTCCCGCCAATCGCATTTCAATTGCCTTCATCTTCACTTCAAATGGATAACTAACTCTTGAACCCATAGAAAAACACCTCCAAATTGTTTTCAGGTATTCTATACCCGATTTTCAACTTAAAGGTGTTTTTATCTGTCTCACTTTATGGGGTCAGTCCCCTTTAAGGTGGAGGCTTTTTTTGCGATTAATAGATGAGATATTTTTTCCGTTTCTTTTCAAATGTTTTCAGGTCATGGTGGTATTGTTTCATGATGTGTTTTATGGGAGTGCCTTTATTGATTTCTTCTTTGATCCAGCTATTCCCGATGAGTTTATCAAAGCTGCCTGTTTGTAGGAATTGAAAGTCATTAGGATACAAGTCATGTATTGCTTTGATGATGGATAGACCTGTTTTGACTGCTTCGAATGATTTTCGGTCTGTGACATAAAGCTGTACCCCGTGAGACAAAGTCCCAGCATGTTTTGAAAAGGTAGGGGTAAATGAGACAGGTCTAAATTGAACGCCTTTTAGTTTTAACCCATTTAAATGATCTGCTAGCTCATTGCTATTGATATATGGAGCGCCAATGAGTTCGAACGGTTTTGTCGTTCCTCTGCCTTCAGAAACGTTTGTGCCTTCGATTAATCCTGTTGCTGGGTAAACAAAGGTACTATCAACGGTCGGCATATTAGGTGAAGGGAGGACGAACGGTAGCTTCGTGTCATCGAACGTCATGGATCGTTTCCAATGTTTCATTTTGATCACTTTTACATCAGCGTTGATATGAAACTCTTTGTTAAACATGTATGCAAGTTCTCCAGTTGTCATCCCATGTCTTAAGGGGATGGGATAGAGACCTACAAAAGAGGCGTGTTCTGGCTCTAATACGGGTCCTTCTACTTTTAGCCCGCCTATTGGGTTTGGACGATCTAAGACAACAAATGGAATGTTGTTTTCCTTAGCTGCTTCCATTGCATAGGCCATCGTGTAAATATAGGTGTAATAACGAGTACCAACGTCTTGAATATCAAATAGCAGGACATCTACATTTTTGAGCATTTCAGGAGTTGGCTTTCTTGTTTTTCCATAAAGAGAGTAAACAGGCAGGCCCGTTTTTTCGTCGGTATACGATTCGACGCCTTCTCCTGCTTGTGCATCACCACGGACGCCATGTTCAGGCCCATACAAGGCAGTCAGTTTAATATCGGGGTGTTCAAATAGCAGATCGACACTGCTTTTCATGTTTGCATCAATGCCTGTAGGATTCGTAATAAGCCCTACTTTTTTCCCTTTAAGCCAAGAGAGGTTACTTGAGAGTAATGTTTCGATACCTGTTTTGACTGTTGCTTTTTTTCCTTTTGTATCTGTTCGTTCTGAATCTGCGGGGGAGGCGGCGGTCAATGTGCTAATCATGAGAATGCTAGCGAGTATCAAGCTTGCTGTCTTTTTCAAGAGAATCCCTCCTATTTGATCTGTTTGCCTTTTAAATTGAGCCCATAGCCAAATGGGTAAATGGTTTGGTTAGGATGAGTGACTGATGGGATAGCGACTGGTAATTTCCCTTTAGGTGAGGCCGCTCCAAAAATCACTTCTAGTCCCGCAGGAATATTTGGTTGATTGAATTGTCCGTTTGAGTACCCTTTAAAACCGTAAACAGCCAGTAAGGCATCGGCTTCCTCGAAATTTGCAGCATCATATGGGTTTCGGAGACTCATGATGACCAATTTTTTGTTTTGTGCTGCTGCTTCTTTCATGACAGCACGAGGGAAGGCCGTTGCCCATTTTTTCGGATCCTGTACACCGTCATCAATGACGCCATCATTCACAGCCGGGTCATTTTGGACAACGTAAGAGCCGGTAATGACATAGTCAGCATCTTGAATGAGTTTGGCTGTTTCTTTGGAGAAGCTCTTATCTGCAAATGCGTATGATTGGATTTGTACAGGTTTGATCTTTTTCTGTTTGATCAGAGATTCAATTGTAACGGACATTGCTTTTGTTTGATCTTCGTACGGTGCCATGAGCACGATTTTGTCATTCTTTTTAGGCTTAAAAGGCAAGGTTTTGTCGTTGTTTTTAAGGAGAGTGATTCCTTCACGTGCCATTTTCTGTTCTGCTTTTCGGTGCGACTTTTGACCAACGAGCTGAGTGGCTTTTTTGATTTTCTTCTCAAGGCTTACTGATTTATTGGCGGAAATGATGCCGCGTTTGATCTTTAATTGAAGGATTTTTTCGACAGATTGATTGATCTGAGATATCGGAATTTCGTTTGTGAAAACTGCTCTTTTTAAAGCATTGAACACATTCTCAAGGTTTTTTTCTGTCTTTAAGGACGTGACAGGTGCTGGCATGAGGGCAATGTCGACGCCTGCTTTAATAGCCATTACCACAGCTTCTTCCTGTCCGAAGTTATCTGCAATCGCTTTCATATTGAGGGCGTCTGTTACAACCACTCCTTGAAAGCCCATGTCTTCTTTTAATAAGTTTGTGATGACTTTTTTTGATAAGGTTGCTGGAACCATAATGTCCTCGCCATCTTTTTTGCTTTTATACGTTGTGTCATCAATGGCGGGGAATTGAACATGAGCGGTCATGACCATATCTGCCCCTGCGTTGATTGCTTGTTGAAATGGATACAGCTCCACCTTTTTAAGACGATCTAGATCATGTTCTACAAGCGGAAGTCCGTAGTGACTATCAATAGCTGTATCACCATGTCCCGGGAAATGCTTTAATGTGGAAATGGTCTTTTCCTTTTGAAGTCCTTTCATGGTTTGAAGACCAAGTCTCGTGACAAGTTCAGGGTCAGAGCTAAAGGAACGGACACCGATGACGGGGTTATTCGGGTTATTATTTACATCAAGAACAGGAGAGAAATTTGTATTGATACCTAGAGCGTTTAATTCTTTGCCGATGATTTTTCCAGTGTCATAAGCATTTTTCTTACTTCGAGAGGCACCAATCGACATATTTCCTGGGAAATGTGTTCCCTTTTGTAGTCTTGTGACGATTCCGCCTTCTTGATCAATGGAAATGAGTAAAGGAATGTTGGGTGATGCTTGTTGAAATTCATGTGTGAGTTTGACGGTTTGTTTCGTATCAACGACATTTTCTGCAAATAAGATGACACCGCCTAAATGATATTTCTCTACAAGACGAGAGACTTCTTTATTCATTTTTGTGAAGCCTGTAGGAGCGGATTCACCTTCTGCTTGCCAATTGCGAAAGTCTGGCATGAGCATTTGGCCAATTTTTTGATCCAGTGACATGTCTTGAACCATTTGTTTGGCAGTTGGGAGAGGGGCAGAGCTCACCTTTTCCGTTGGAATGGAAGAGGTGAGCAGGGCCAAAACGAGTGCAGCGGGGAACAGAGCTTTTAACATCGAATTCCTCCTTTTACTTAAAAGATTCGTAGATTGCAGTCATGATGCTTCCATAAGTACCAGTTGGGAAAAGGTCACCTTCAAATTGATTTGGGTTGACTTCAGGTGAAACGACGGGTGAATGCTTTTTATTTGTCAGCAAGACGACGCCTAGATTGTGTTTTGGATCAATCAATGTCATCGTTCCGGTCCAGCCTGTGTGTCCATACGCTTCTTTACTTGCGTACTTCCCAAACATCCATTCCATGTCAGTATTGCCGTTTTTCCGCCAGCCTAGCCCGTAAGTTGGGTTCGTGTCTGATGATTCCGTAAAGAGATCGATAGAAGCTTGGTCAAAGATGGTTGTTTTCCCATAGCCTCCTTTATTGAGCATCAGCTGAAGCAGTACGGCCATATCTGATGTATTAGAGAAAAGTCCAGCATGTCCGGAGACACCTGCCATTGAGTAGTAGGCTTTCTCATCGTGGACTTCACCTAGCAAGGTATACCTGCGAATGTTTTCAAAATCAATGACACCATCTCTTGTATTGCCTAGACGCTCGGTTGCTGCAAAATGCTTTGGCTTGAATCCCTTTTTCAGCGGATTGAACATGGTATGTTTGAGACCAAGCGGTCGATAAATCGTTGACTCTACATATTGATCAAGTGGCATACCGGTTTTTTTCTCGATGATCATGCCTAACAGCATGTAATCAATATCACTATAAATATGCTGAGTGCCTGGCTTGTATTGCAGGGGCACCTTTGGCAGCCATTTCATGGTTGTTTGTCTATCTTGGGAGAAAAAAGAGCCCGCTTGCTCTTTGCTATAAAATAAAACACTGGAAGGAAGTCCGGCAGAATGGGTGAGAAGATCCTTGACTCGAAGCTGATCTTTGCCGGTTACCTTTGCATCTGGTTCATCTTGAAAGTCAGGCAGGATGGTTTGTATTTTTTCATTTACATCTAGTTTTTGTTCATATACAAGCTTTTGCAGGGCATAGTTGGTGGCATACATTTTTGTATTGGATGCCAAATCGAACAGTGTGTTCTTTTTCATTTTCTTATAGAATTTGAGTTCGGTTGTCCCTTTATATTTTTGTCTGTAGCCATAGGCTTTTTGATGGACGATCTGACCATCCTTGATAATGATGAGTGCTGCCCCTGGAAATCCTGCTTTGATATCGTTTTGAATCATGTGATCAACCTTCCTAAGCTGCCTAGAAGAAAAACCTACTTGTTCCGGTCGTTTTGCTTTTTTTAAGACGGGATATTCTTCAGGTGCTGTTTTAGACAAAGACGATACAGGATGGGAGCTAGTTGCAAATGTTTGTACTGGTAACCCAAGGAGCATGAACAGACTTGTGATGATGAGAAAATATTTCTTCAAGAGCTAGACCTCCTATTGCTTATTTTCCTCGAATTCAACAGCCATATCATCATGAAATCCAAATAAGTATGTGAAGATAAATCCAGCGACATATGCAATGAAGAGTCCTATTAAGTAAAGTAGCATTTGATGTGTGTGAACGATAAAGGTTAATGGGAGACCTGATACCCCGATTGCTTTAGTGGCGATTTGGAAATAGGCTTGAAATGCTCCGCCGATTCCAGCGCCGAGACAAGCAGTGAGGAAGGGTCTTCCGAGCGGGAGTGTGACACCGAAAATGAGCGGTTCTCCAATTCCAAGCATTCCTGAAGGAAGTCCGCCTGCAATGGCTCTTTTCAGCTTTTTCTTTTTTGTTTTCATATAAATGGCAAAGGCAGCACCGACCTGTCCTGCGCCTCCCATAGCGAGGATTGGCAGAAGCGGGTCATCTCCAATTGAATGAATCAGTTCCATATGAATAGGTGTTAGGCCTTGGTGAAGTCCAGTTACAACAAGAGGAAGGAAGGTCGCACCAAGAACAAATCCGGCAAAAATACCGCCAATGTTTAATAGATAAGTAAGTCCAGAGGTGATGGCATCAGATATAAATCCGCCGACTGGCATGAAGATAACGTACGTGAAAATGCCTGTAATGAGTAGTGTGATGGTTGGTGTGACGATGATATCGAGTGATTGCGGGACGAAGCGTCTGATCCGGGTCTCAACAAGTGCCATAAAAATAGCTGCAAGAAGAACACCGATGAGTCCGCCTCTACCTGGTAGAATATTAGTGCCAAATAACATAATATCAGCGGCAGCTGGGTTAATGATGAGAATACCTGCTAATGCGCCTAATGCAGGAGAGCCACCAAATTCTTTTGCGGCGTTTGTTCCTACTAATATACCGAGATAAGCAAACAAGCCTGAGCCTATAACGGTTAGGATAATCGCAGCTTGAGATTTTTCATCGAGCCAGCCTGCTTGCACGACCGCTTTTGTAATACCCGTTATAAGACCCGATGCAACGAGTGCTGGAATAATGGGAATGAAAATGCTGGCGATCCGCCGTAAGAACAGCTTGAATGGTGTGCGGTTCTTTTGTGAAATGGCTTGTTTGTTTTTCTGTGCTTCGTTGTTTAAGTCATATGAACCTGAGGCGTTGAGCAGCTGTTCAAACGCACTTGATACTTGGTTGACAACACCTGTGCCTAAAATGATTTGCAGTGTTTCCGCTTCGACGACGCCAATGACGCCATCGAGTTCTTTGATCGCGGTGGTTTGCACGTTTTCACGATCAATGGGTGTAATTCGGAGACGTGTCATACAATGTGTGTGGGAAGAGATGTTTTCAGAACCACCACAGAGTGAAAGGATCTCTTTCGCCAACTGCTGATATTTTTTTTGATGACTCATGTTGAATCCCCCTTTGCTTTTCGTTTCATGGAGCGGATGGCATGCCTTGTTTTGTCAATATATTGTGCTGTCTGTTCATATTGACGGGAGGCTAAACTGAGGAACAAGACATCGATTAAATAGAGCTGTGCCATTCTAGAGGAAGTGGCAGCACTGCGAAAAGGTGCTTCATTGGAACCGGACGTTGATAGATGGACATCACACAATGCAGAAACGCTTGTATGCCCTGGATGCGTTAAAGCAATGGTTTTTACTTCATTTTCTTTGGCGAGCTGAAGGGCTTGGATGATGTCTAATGTTTCTCCTGAGAAGGATATACCGAACACAATGTCATTCTTTCCAGCATTTGCGATGACCGTAGATGCGATGTGCATGTCAGTGAAGGCTGTGGCTGCATAATTGATTCTGAGAAATTTCTGCTGGGCATCAGCTGCGACGATGCCAGATGCACCCACACCGATAAAATGGATTTGGTTTGCATTCAGCAGCAGTTGAACAGCTTTTTCTAAAGCTTCTACATTTAAAATAGAGGCTGTATCTTTGATCGATTGAATGGTGTTTCCTGCTGTCTTTTGAATAATGGATTGAAGTGGTTCATCTTGTTCGATATCCCGGTAGCCTTGTTTATCAGTGTGCATTAAATCTCCAGCGATCCGCATTTTCAAATCGTGATAGCCATCCAGCCCGAGAGACTTACAGAGGCGGATGACGGCAGAGCTGCTTGCACCGGCAGCCTGACTGATTTCATGCACTGTGCTTTTAATGACTTTGTCAGGATGGGCAAGGATATAGTCTGCAATGATTTTTTCAGATTGGGGAAGCTTTGATTTCATTGTGTGTAGTAGGGTGAGTCCGCCTGCTGACATGAGTTTCCTCCTTTAAGATTGATGACGTAAGATGGCTTTGTCGATGTGACCATCTTCTTTGTTGAGCAGGTCTTTGGCTGTCTTTTTATCTGTTTTGGTTTGGAGCATGACGATGGCTGTTTTAACTTCTAAATCGGCTGCTTCAAGGGCTTTTATGGCTTGTTCGTAGGAAGCATTGGTCACATGTTGAATGATGGTGATGGCGCGTTCTTTTAGTTTATGATTGCTTACTTTTACATCTACCATCAGGTTTTCATATACTTTGCCTTGTCTGATCATGACAGAGGTGGAAAGCGTATTTAAAATCATTTTATGAGCGGATGCGGCTTTCATTCGTGTTGACCCAGTGATGACTTCTGGTCCTACGACGACTTCAATGGCGCAGTCTGCTAGTTCGCTAATCTCTGCTTGTTCATTGCAGCTGAGGGCTACTGTTTTTGCTCCAATGGTTCTAGCATAGTTTAAAGCGCCAATGATATAGGGTGTTCTACCGCTCGCCGCGATGCCGACAACCGTATCTTTTGATGTCAGGTGGATGTGTTCTAAATCTTTTTGACCAGCTTCTTCACTGTCTTCCACATCTTCTGCTGCATGTGAAAAGGCAGAGTCTCCACCAGCCATGATGCCTACGATGACATCAGGTGAAATGCTATAGGTAGGTGGACATTCGACCGCATCCATTACCCCAATTCTGCCGCTTGTTCCAGCGCCTAGATAAATGAGTCTGCCCCCATTCGAGATGGATTCAAAGGCAAAGTCACTTGCTGTCTTTACGTCTTGAAGGACACGGTTGACGGCGTGAGCGACTTTCATATCTTCCTCATTCATCATTTGGAGCATTTCTAGCGGGTTTGCTTGTGAAATTCCCATGGTGTTAGGGTTTCTTGATTCTGTTGTCAAAGAACGCAGTTGAGATGGCTGCATGTGATATACCTCCTTATTTCTTCACTTTCAGTATATTGAGTATGATATGAAATTTCAATATTATATTTAAATACTGAAATTATATTTCAGTTGAAATGTTGTGCTGATGAGGGTTGAATAGTTAGAAAATAAAAAAAATAAAAATCCCCTTTACAAAAGGGGGACAACCTGTATATAATAACTTTTGTCAGCTTCACGGAAACAGTAAACTTGACAAATTGGCCCGTTGGTCAAGCGGTTAAGACACCGCCCTTTCACGGCGGTAACACGGGTTCGAATCCCGTACGGGTCACCATGATGTGGAGGATTAGCTCAGCTGGGAGAGCATCTGCCTTACAAGCAGAGGGTCGGCGGTTCGAGCCCGTCATCCTCCACCATATGCCGGTGTAGCTCAACTGGTAGAGCAACTGACTTGTAATCAGTAGGTTGGGGGTTCAAGTCCTCTTGCCGGCACTGTTTTTCTTTTATCAATTCCATATGTGGAGGGGTAGCGAAGTGGCTAAACGCGGCGGACTGTAAATCCGCTCCCTCCGGGTTCGGCGGTTCGAATCCGCCCCCCTCCACCATTTTTGGGCTATAGCCAAGCGGTAAGGCAACGGACTTTGACTCCGTCATGCGTTGGTTCGAATCCAGCTAGCCCAGTTAAGACACCTTTTTCAAAAAGGTGTCTTTTTTTATTTTGACGATTGGAATGTATAACTATTCAAAATATTGTTGAGTTGAGTCAGAAGGCACCGAGAAAGTAAAATATAAGCATGAACGGAAAGGGGATGTACATATGGGAGATCAAAAGAAGGTCACGATTGTCGGGGTGCCGATGGATCTCGGTCAAATGAGAAGAGGCGTCGATATGGGGCCGAGTGCCATTCGCTGTGCTGGTGTAAAAGGAAAATTGGAATCGCTTTCATTTGATGTTGAAGATCTAGGGGATATTCCTGTTGAGCAAAGGGATGATGAGAAAGGTCTCTATACAAGTGAAAAACTGAAAAACTTAACGGAGAACGCTGGCGCAAACCAGCTTCTTGCTGAAAAGGTTAGCAGTATTGTGCAGTCAGGTTCGTTTCCGCTGATTTTAGGCGGGGATCATAGCATTGCAATTGGTACACTAGCCGGTGTAGCCAAGCATTATGAAAATTTGGGTGTCATTTGGTATGATGCGCACGGTGATTTAAATACAGAGGAAACCTCTCCTTCTGGAAATATTCATGGGATGCCGCTTGCTGTCAGTCTCGGCTTTGGGCATGCTGATCTAATCAATATTGGCGGTTATACCCCTAAAGTAAAGCCTGAGAATGTGATCTTGATCGGTGCTCGTTCTTTAGATGAAGGAGAGCGGGCATTGATTAGAGAAAAAGGCATTAAAGTGTATACGATGCATGAAATCGATCGATTAGGGATGACGAGAGTAATGGAGGAAGCCATTGCGTATTTAAAAGAAAGAACAGATGGTGTTCATTTGTCGCTTGATTTAGATGGCCTTGATCCAGCGGAGTGCCCTGGCGTGGGAACGCCGGTTGCTGGCGGCATCAGTTATAGGGAGAGTCATCTTGCAATGGAGCTTTTAGAGGAAGCAGGTATTTTGACTTCTGCTGAGTTTGTTGAGGTGAATCCGGTATTAGATGAGAAAAATAAAACAGCAGAAGCGGCAGTTGCATTAATAGGTTCTTTAATGGGTGAAAAGCTATTATAGAGCGGGACTTGTTCCCGTTCTTTTTTTAATTTTGGGGAAATTTAAGGATATGTTAAGGTTTTTACCGGCTGATAAGCGTAACATGCTGTCAAAAATTTGTTACACTATTTTTTAGAGGAGAATGAAACCTTTTGGAACGAGGTTCGTATACATAAAGACCGGTGAAGGCAGAGGTTGAATATACTATGGAAACAATGATTAAAAAGAGAATTAAGCAAGTGAAAAAAGGCGACCAGAACGCATTTGCAGACATCGTAGACCTGTATAAAGACAAAATTTATCAGCTGTGCTACCGTATGCTTGGGAATGCACATGAAGCAGAAGATATTGCGCAGGAGGCGTTTATTCGTGCCTATGTGAATATTGAGAGCTTTGATGTGAATCGTAAGTTTTCCACGTGGCTGTACCGCATTGCAACCAACCTGACCATCGACCGTATTCGTAAAAAAAAGCCGGATTATTATTTAGATGCAGAGGTGGCAGGGACAGAAGGACTGAATATGTATTCTCAAATTGCGGCTGACGGCATTTTGCCAGAGGACGAGGTGGTGTCGCTTGAATTATCGAGCACCATTCAGCAAAAAATTTTAAGATTACCCGATAAATATCGATCGGTCATCGTATTAAAGTATATTGATGAACTCTCGTTAAAAGAAATTAGTGAGATTCTGAATATACCAGTTGGTACGGTGAAAACGAGAATACACAGGGGTAGAGAGGCTCTCCGGAAACAGTTGAGAGACCTTTGAGTGAGGTGATTTTGATGAGCTGTCAGGAAAAAATCGTCCTGCTTATGCATCAGTATTTAGACGGGGACATAGAGCCCGAAGATGAAAAAGAATTAAAGAGCCATCTGCAATCGTGTGAGGAATGCCGTACTCATTTTCAACAAATTGAGAAATCCATCGCGCTCGTGCAGAGTACATCTCATATAGAAGCACCATCTGATTTCACTGCAAAGGTGATGGCAGGTCTTCCAAAGGAGAAAAAGCGTGTGTCGATTCAAAGATGGATCAAAGCTCATCCGCTAATGGTCGCCGCTGCCCTCTTTGTCATATTGATGGGAGGCAGTCTGTTTACTAGCTGGAATACGGATCATAATTTCAGTGTGTCAAAGCAGCCGAATCTCGTGGTTGAAAATGATACAGTGACGGTACCTAAAGGGGAAACCGTCAAAGGTGACGTCACTGTGAAAAATGGCAAGCTGATTGTAGAAGGCAAGGTTGATGGAAACGTAACAGTCGTCAATGGAGAACAGCTGACTGCTTCTGCCGGACAAGTCACTGGTCAAATCAATGAAATTAATGAAGTGTTTGATTGGGTTTGGTACAAAATGAAGTCTACAGCACAAGACGTGATGCGGGTCATTGGGCCAGAGGAGCAAAAGTAAATCAAACAGTTTGAGAGCAGTCTCTAAGGGACTGCTCTTTTTCTATTGATGGACAGACTTGAATGCCAGCCAGATATGGCAACTATTTTCCTTGCTGAAACAAAATGTGGTATAATAGCCACGCTATGTACTTACACATAGGCTCTTTTTTTATAAAAAATGAATCGAACGAAGAATAACTGAAAATTCTGGAGGACGAGGAAATGGCTTTAGGGGATATTCCTTTTTTGCAGTACCTCGGTAATGCTGTTGATATTCTCGTTGTTTGGTATGTGATATATAAATTAATGATGGTCATCCGCGGAACAAAAGCGGTTCAGCTTTTAAAGGGAATTGTCGTCATTGTTCTCGTCAGGATGGGAAGTGCGTATCTCGGTCTTAACACACTTCAATGGCTGATGGATCAAGCGATTACGTGGGGGTTCCTTGCGATCATTATTATTTTTCAGCCAGAGCTAAGGAGAGCGCTTGAACAGCTTGGGCGCGGCCGTTTCTTCTCTAGAAGCGGAACACCTGTAGAGGAACAGCAGCAGAAAACGATCGAGGCAATTACAAAAGCAATTAATTATATGGCAAAACGAAGAATAGGCGCGCTGTTAACGATTGAGCGCGATACTGGAATGAATGATTACATAGAGACCGGAATTCCTTTAAATGCAAAGGTCAGTTCTGAGCTGCTGATTAATATCTTCATTCCGAATACACCGCTTCATGACGGCGCTGTGATTATGAAGCGTGATGAGATTGCAGCTGCAGCGTGTTATTTACCGCTGTCTGAAAGTCCTTTTATCTCTAAGGAGCTCGGTACACGTCACCGCGCGGCAGTTGGTATTAGTGAAGTAACGGACAGTTTAACCGTCATTGTCTCCGAGGAGACAGGCGGCATTAGTGTCGCAAGAAATGGTGATCTCCATCGAGAATTGACAGAAGAAGCGCTTGAAGAAATGCTGATTGCTGAGTTTAGTAAGAACAGCAAAGATGCTTCCTCGACCAAATGGTATTGGAGGGGCAAGAAAAATGGATAAGATTTTGAATAATCGCTGGGCCGTTAAGTTTCTTGCATTGGTCTTCGCTTTATTGCTGTATGGTGCAGTCAATTCAGCGCAAGCGCCCACGCCGAAAAAAATCGGTGAATCCTTTTTCCCAACATCGACAACAGACGAAGCAACCTTAACGGACATTCCTGTTAAAGCATATTATGACGACGAAAAATATGTAGTCACCGGTGTGCCGCAGACAGTCAATGTCACGATTAAAGGATCAACTAGTGCTGTGAAAACAGCAAGACAAACGAAAAATTTTGAAATTTACGCAGATATGCAAAACCTGACGACAGGTACACATAAAGTCGAATTGAAGGCAAGAGATGTATCGAAAGGAATCACGTTAACGATTAATCCGTCTGTGACGACTGTGACGATACAAGAAAAAACGACAGCTGAATTCCCTGTTGAAACGGAATTTTATAATCAAAATAAAATCAAAGACGGCTATTCACCGGAACAGCCTATTGTGAATCCGAAAAAGGTCACGGTTACTGGCTCGAAAGACGTGATCGACAAAATTTCTGTCATTAAAGCATTTGTGAACTTAGAGGATGTCGATCAGCAAATTGAGAAAGAAGCGAAGCTCACTGTGTATGATAGCAGCGGGAATGAGCTACCAGTCGAAGTGAGTCCGTCTGTGGTAGATATTACGGTCCCGATTACGAGTCCAAGCAAGAAAGTTCCGTTTAAGATTGAGCGGACGGGCAGCTTGCCAGATGGGATCAGTATCTCAAGCATCGAGACAAGCCCAAGTGAGGTTACAGTCTACGGTTCTCAAAAGGTGCTGGATGCACTTGATTTTATTGACGGCGTTAAGCTCGACCTAAGCAAGATTAAAGATGATACAGAGATTGATGCCGACATTCCACTGCCAGATGGTGTGAAAAAGGTATCACCTGAAACTGTTAAGATCAAAGTGAAGGTTGCAACAGCTGAAGAAAAAAAGATCGATAATGTCCCAATTTCTGTTGTGGGTCTGAGCAAGGATCTTAGCTCTGCATTTGTGAGTCCGTCTTCTGGGCGTCTCACACTAACAGCAAAAGGATCAAAGAGTGCAATTGATAAACTAAAGGCTTCAGATATTGAAGCCTATATCAATGTCGGGGACTTAAACGAAGGAACACATGAGGTCAAAGTACAAGTGAATGGCCCTCAAAATGTGACATGGACATTATCTAGATCGAAGGTCAAAGTGAAACTGACTTCTACTGATACAGAAGATCAGCCGGCTTCTACGAATGATCGGAAAGATCAATCATCCGATGATGATCAGGAAGAGAAGAGTCAAAAGGAATCTACACAAGATAAAGCAAAAAAAGAATCAAGTCAAAGACAGCGGGTCAAAGAAGATAACAAAGAGGACGCAGCGTCCTCTTGAATGGTAAAAAAGGAGCGATTGAAACATGGGCAAGTACTTTGGAACTGATGGTGTAAGGGGTGTGGCTAATAGCGAATTAACGCCAGAGCTCGCATTTAAAATTGGGAGATTTGGCGGCTATGTGCTCACGAAGGATAAAGAACGTCCAAAGGTACTCGTTGGACGAGACACGCGTGTATCTGGTCATATGTTAGAAGGAGCACTCGTAGCAGGCTTACTTTCAATTGGGGCTGAAGTCATGCGTTTAGGTGTGATCTCAACACCTGGTGTGTCTTATTTAACGAAGGCAATGGATGCAGAAGCAGGTGTCATGATTTCAGCTTCGCATAACCCAGTTCAAGACAACGGAATTAAATTTTTCGGCGGTGACGGTTTTAAACTGTCAGATGAACAGGAAAATGAAATTGAGCAGCTAATGGATCAGCCAGTTGATGAATTGCCACGTCCAGTGGGAGCCGATCTTGGAACCGTGAATGACTACTTTGAAGGCGGTCAGAAGTACTTGCAATTCTTGAAGCAGACAGCGGACGAGGATTTCACAGGCATTCACGTAGCGCTTGATTGTGCACATGGTGCAACATCTTCTCTTGCAACACATTTATTTGCAGATTTAGATGCAGATGTGTCAACAATGGGAACATCACCAAACGGATTGAATATCAACGATGGCGTAGGTTCTACTCATCCAGAGGCACTTTCTGCTTTTGTGAAAGAAAAAGGAGCGGATATTGGTCTTGCGTTTGATGGCGACGGCGACCGCTTAATTGCAGTCGATGAAAAAGGTGATATTGTAGACGGCGATCAAATTATGTACATATGTGCACGTTATCTAAAGGGTGAAGGCCGATTGAAGGATGACACGGTCGTGTCAACGGTCATGAGTAACCTTGGTTTCTATAAAGCGCTTGAGAAGCAAGGCATTAAGAGCATTCAAACCGCTGTTGGTGACCGCTATGTGGTCGAAGCGATGAAAAAGGATGGCTATAATGTCGGAGGCGAGCAGTCAGGCCACTTGATCTTCCTTGATTATAATACGACAGGTGATGGCATGCTTTCAGCAATCATGCTGGTGAATACACTAAAAGCAACAGGAAAAACATTATCAGAGCTTGCAGCTGAAATGGAGAAATTCCCGCAACTTCTAGTGAATGTGAAGGTATCTGATAAGTATAAAGTGGAAGAAAATGAAAAAGTAAAAGCTGTGATCCAAGAGGTTGAAAAAGAGATGAACGGTGACGGACGCATCCTTGTTCGTCCATCAGGAACAGAACCGCTTGTACGTGTCATGGCAGAGGCGAAAACAAAAGAGCTGTGTGATGAATACGTGGCTCGTATTACGGCTGTTGTCAAAGAAGAAATGGGTATTGAGTAATTGATTAAAGCAAATCGCTAAGCAGCGGTTTGCTTTTTTTTTCGAATAAACGTCATAAGAGGCTGGTCTAGTACGAATGATATAAGCGAGGGCAATTTGCTGCTTGCTTTCATACATAAGAGAGCACATCAAAGGTAGAACGTGACAAGCCTCATCGCATATAGTGTAGGGAGGTCTCACTTTCTCACATGAAAGGGATCACCCGCTAAATTGTGATTGACGGAGGTCAGACCTTATAGTACAATCATCCTTGTGTTACTGGATTTTTATTCTAGCAGGAAAGGCAGGGTAGATGTTCAGCCACTCTTATAATTATAGCGCCCGAACTAAGCGATCGAACGACAGATGCTTAGTTGACGAGGATGGAGGTTATCGAATTTTTCGGCGGATGCCTCCCGGCTGATCAAATATAGAGATCACAGCCGTAAGTGTTTCTTTAAAGCAAAGAGGTGACTCTTTGTACAAAGGGAATACACATGATCTCCCAAATTAAACATGTAGAGAGGGACGAAGAAATGTCCCTTCTATTTTAGTAGGCTTTCTTTGTCCCTTTCACATGATCGGGAGGAAGAATATTTATGTGTGGAATCGTAGGTTATATTGGTCAGAATGATGCGAAGGAAATCTTATTAAAAGGTTTAGAGAAGCTTGAGTACCGTGGGTATGACTCAGCAGGTATCGCTGTGGCAAACGAAGATGGCGTGCATGTGTTCAAAGAAAAAGGACGTATCGCTGAGCTTCGTGAAGTCGTTGATGCAAACGTGGCATCTTCAGCAGGAATTGGACATACACGCTGGGCAACACACGGTGTACCAAGCCATCTAAATGCGCATCCGCATCAAAGTGCTTCTGGCCGTTTTACGCTTGTTCATAACGGTGTCATCGAGAACTATGTACAATTGACACGCGAATATTTACAAGACGTCACACTAAAAAGCGACACAGATACAGAGGTTGTTGTTCAAGTCATCGAACAATTTGTGAACAGAGGTCTTGATACAGAGGAAGCTTTCCGTCAAACGCTTCTTCAACTAAAAGGCTCTTACGCAATTGCCCTTTTCGATAACGAAAACAAAGAAACAATCTATGTGGCGAAAAACAAAAGCCCATTATTGGTTGGTTTCGGCGAAGATTTCAACGTTGTGGCTTCTGACGCAATGGCGATGCTTCAAGTAACAAACGAATATGCGGAATTAATGGATAAAGAAATGGTCATTGTTACTAAAGACGAGGTTATTATTAAAAACCTTGACGGTGATATTATGACACGTCCTTCTTATATCGCTGAGCTGGATGCAAGCGACATTGAGAAAGGCACATATCCTCACTACATGTTAAAAGAAACGGATGAACAGCCGCTTGTTATGCGCAAAATCATCCAAGAATATCAAGACGAAAACGGCAAGTTGTCAGTCGCTGGCGATATCGCAAGCGCAGTAGCAGAAGCAGACCGCATCTATATTGTGGCTTGCGGAACGAGCTACCATGCTGGACTTGTTGGTAAACAATACATTGAAGACTGGGCGAAAGTACCTGTAGAAGTCCATGTAGCAAGTGAATTCTCTTACAACATGCCGCTTCTATCGAAAAAACCGTTGTTCATCTTCCTTTCTCAATCTGGGGAGACTGCGGACAGCCGTGCTGTACTTGTTCAAGTCAAAGAACTTGGTCATAAAGCATTAACGATCACAAACGTACCAGGATCTACGCTTTCTCGTGAAGCAGACTTCACATTGCTTCTTCATGCAGGACCAGAAATCGCAGTGGCTTCAACAAAAGCCTACACAGCACAAATCGCTGTTCTTGCGATCCTTGCATCTGTTGCAGCTGAATTAAATGGTCAATCTCTTGACTTTGATCTTGTGAAAGAGCTTGGGATTGTAGCAAACGCAATGGAAGCCCTTGTCGATCAAAAGGATGAAATGGAACAAATCGCTCGTGATTTCTTCACAGTGACACGTAACGCATTCTTTATCGGAAGAGGACTTGACTACTATGTGTGCCTTGAAGGTTCACTCAAACTAAAAGAGATCTCTTACATCCAAGCAGAAGGATTTGCTGGTGGAGAACTCAAACACGGTACGATTGCTTTAATTGAAGAAGGCACACCGGTCATTGCCCTTGCCACGCAAGAGCATGTGAACCTCAGCATTCGCGGTAACGTCAAAGAAGTCGTTGCACGCGGCGCAAACCCATGTGTCATCTCACTAAAAGGCCTAGAAGACGAAGGCGATCGTTTCGTCCTTCCAGCTGTACACCCAGCACTTGCACCACTTGCATCTGTTGTTCCATTACAGCTAATCGCTTACTACGCAGCCCTTCACCGCGGGTGTGATGTGGATAAACCACGTAACCTTGCGAAGAGTGTGACGGTGGAATAGGGATTAAATAAAATCGGATTTTTGATACCCCTTTAGATATAATTGTCTAAAGGGGTATTTTTGTGTCAATAGAACTAGCAGTTGAAAGATTTAAGCTGAACTTTGATTGATAGATACTATTTTGCCATTCTTAAGGAGGAAATATTATTTTTATTCGATACGTAAAAAAAGAAAAATGGGGAATTGTTTTTTTCTTAATTGGTTATATTGCATTGTTTATCATTTCTTATTGTTTAATTGGTGGCCCTGTCTCAAGTGGAGGACCAATAGGTGTATTCCTTGGATTTTGTATTGTTCAATTTTTAAAATATAGGATTTTCAAAAAAGATGAAGAGAATAAAAAGGGAAATAGTAAAGGGTTATATCATCGTTTATAAATTGTATTTATAGCTAACTTAATGTGTTAAGTACATGGAATTAGAATGCCAAACGCACCTTGTGCAGATAAGACAGATTAACTATTTAACGAAGAAAGAGAGCAGACACATGACCAAACCTAAAATCTACACAATGAGCTTTGCAAAAGTCTATCCTCTCTACATCGCAAAGGCAGAGAGAAAGGGACGAACGAAGGCTGAGGTTGATACGATCATTTGTTGGTTAACGGGGTACAGCCCCGCAGAGTTACAGGAGCAGTTGGACAAGCAGATAGACATTGAAACCTTTTTTGCTGAGGCTCCTGAGCTTCATCCTTCCCGCAGCTTAATTAAAGGAGTCATCTGTGGTGTTAGAGTAGAGGACATTGAGGAAGAGACCATGCAGAACATTCGTTATCTAGATAAGCTGATTGATGAGTTAGCGAAGGGAAAGAAAATGGAAAAGATTTTTCGAGATTCGTCATGAACATCACAAGCGATCCCAGTGAACCCTCACTGGGCTTTTTTATATTTATAGACCATTCGACCAATAAAAATAAAATCCATTTGAACGAATTCACTCTTCATGTCGTCAAAAGAAGTAATACCAAAACAAATTGGCGTTTGAAAAGGGAGTGGCGTGGATGGATATGAAGATGATTTTACCTCTTATTTTGCTGCAAGCGATTTTAATGGTGATTGGTTTGTTTGATTTGTTGAAAAGAGATCCATCGAGGATCAGAGGAGAGGTGAAGTGGGTTTGGGCTTTGGTGATTGTGTTTGTGGCGAGTGCCGGTCCTATTGCGTATTTCATTTTTGGTCGTAAACAATCTTAGTAGGGGGGATTCGCTTGAATATGTTGGAGTGTCACGGGCTGACGAAATCGTATGGACGGCATGAAGTGTTAAAAGAGGTTTCTTTTTCTGTTGGGGAGGTTGGATGTGTTGGTTTTTTAGGAGCCAATGGAGCGGGGAAGACAACGACGATCCGGATTTTGACGGGGCTTGCTCGTCCTACGTCTGGCGTTGTGAAGGTGGCAGGTATGGATGTGACAAAGGACATGGATGACATTAGTCATGTGATCGGCTATTGTCCGCAGCATCCTGCATTTTATCAGGATATGACGGGGCAGGAATGGATGCATTGGGTTGGCGGGTTATTTCATTTAGAGAAAAACATCATTCGTTCCAAAACAGAGGAGTTGTTGAAGCTTTGCCGTGTGTATGAGGCGAAGGATCGTGCTATTGGCAGCTATAGTGGAGGCATGAAGCAAAGACTTGCCATTGCGCAGGCACTGATCAACAGCCCGAAGGTTCTGATCTTGGATGAACCTGTGTCGGCACTTGATCCTATGGGGAGAAAAGACGTCCTGACTTTGATTGAGCGTCTAAAGCATGAGATGCTGATCTTTATGTCGACCCATATTTTAGATGACATTGAAAGGGTGGCGGATCATATTATTATGATCAACAGCGGTAAAATTGAGATGTCCTCTTCGATGAAACAGATCAAAGAAGACTATATCCAGCCCGTGATTGAATTTCAATTAGAACAACAGAATACGAAACTAGTGGCTTTGTTAAAGGAGCGGGATTGGGTGGAGGAATGTATTGAGACAGGAGACGCTTATCAGGTGCAAGTCAACGATCAACAAACGGCATTGAAGGAGCTGCCGGGTCTCATCACAGAAACAGGCGGTGTTCTTCTCCAATACCGATTATCTAAGCTGACGCTTGAAGATATTTTCATGAAGGTTGTGACGGCATGATGATGTTGAAAAAGGAATTTAGGGAGTTATTCACTAGTTATAAAATGTTGTTTGTGCCGATCATTTTTACGATTTTAATGATTACGCAGCCTATTACGCTCAAAATGCTGCCGGATCTTTTATCGAAATCGGCTCATTTACCAGAAGGGTCTACATTTTATATACCAGAGCCTAGTGCCGGAGAGGCTTTAGCCAGTGCATTGAGTAAATTTGATTCGCTCGGCGTGTTTATCCTCATTATGATCGTGATGGGGACGATTGCTGGAGAGCGTGCCTCTGGGGTGACGGCGATGATTATGGTGAAACCGATCAGTCGAATGAGTTATTATGTCTCAAAAATATGTGCCTATGCCTGTTTAACGTTGTTTAGTTTGATAGTGGCGGTGCTTGCTTCCGTTTATTATGTGGACATCCAATTTGGGCATGTGGATTGGGGCAATGTGTTAAAAGGAACGCTTTTGTATTATCCAAACCTACTGCTCATTGTGGTGTCGACCATTTGTGCATCGGCTTTCTTTAAGCGCTCAGTGACTGCGGGCGGCGTTTCCCTTTTGATCAACCTCATCCTCTTTACCGTTCCTTCGTTTTATGAGGATACATTAGGGAAGTTTGCACCTAAAGGCGTCACAAGTGCGGCTGAGGAGATGATTCATAGAGGGACTTATTCGGATCAGGCGCTTACAAGCTTTCTAGGTGTATCGGTATTGATTGGTTTCTTTTTTCTCATCGGATGGTTTCTTTTTAGAAAACAAGAATTATAGCATGGTGTACCCTTTGGATATGAAAATCTAAAGGGTTTTTTATGTATTTAGTAAGTAAAAAATAAGACATAAATACATATTATCATGATTTAAATGTTGAAATAATATATACTTAGTATATAATTACTCCGTAAAGGAATGGGAGGAGTTTGCAGATGATTCAGATCAAGAATGTGAAGAAGGAATTCTTTCAAGGCCAGGAGCGGACTGAGGTGTTGAGGGGCGTTGATTTGACGGTAGAAGAAGGGGAGTTTGTAGCGGTGATGGGACCGAGTGGTTCTGGAAAAAGTACATTACTTCAGCTGTTAGGCGGGCTTGATCTGCCTACTGATGGAGAGATTTTGATAGATGAGCATCAGTTGAGTGAGATGAATGAGAAAGAGAGAACGATTTTTCGCCGAAAACAGATTGGGTTTGTGTTTCAAAATTATCAGTTGCTGCCTACATTAACTGTCGAAGAAAATGTGGCGTTTCCGCTGCATGCAGATGGACGTTTAACAAAGGAGAATCAACAGACGGTTGTAGAGCTGTTAGAGGCTGTTGGCTTGAATGGACTTGGGCGGAAACGGGCTAGTTTGCTGAGCGGTGGGCAGCAGCAGCGTGTAGCGATTGCAAGAGCTCTAGTCAATCAGCCGTCAGTGCTGTTAGCAGATGAGCCGACGGGGAACTTGGACCGGCATAGAGCGGAGGATATTTTGGCGTTAATGTGCAAGTTCAATCGAGAAAGCAAGCAGACGATTATCATGGTGACGCATGATATTTTCGCAGCGGGGTTTGCGGACCGAATCATCCTTTTTAAAGACGGTGTTATTGATCAAGTGATTTCTAGAAAGGATGATGATTATGCTCAGTATGTGGCGAATTTCATGGCGTAACATGAGTCAGCATAAAAAGCGGTTCGCCATTTCTGTTCTTGGCATCATTGTGGGAATTGCTTTTGTCACGTCGATGCTCATTGCCGATCGAACGACAAATGATGTGTTTCATTACTATGAGCAAATGTATGTCGCTGATGCAGATTATTGGGTGTTGAGTGATGATCATACGTATGATGAGGAACAGATATCCTCCATTTTAAAGCATCCTGATGTGACAGGATCATTATTAGCGCTGGATAAACAGACGTTTTTTGATGTAGAAGGTGATCACTCTCTTAACCAACGGGCGGTGCGAATTACCGGAGTACAAGATCAAACGAGCTCTTTACTGAAGCTGCCTGTGATTGAAGGGCGTTTGGATAATCAGGGGTTGGTCATACCAGATGTTGTGGCGAAGCTGCTGAATAAAAAAGTGGGAGATACCATTCGTTTTTCTGATTTGGGCGAAGCGAAGGTATCTGCCATTGTGGAATATACACAGCTGCTTTCAAGTCCGAGTGACTGGAAGAGTGCAGAATCATCGAGTTTTCGTGTGATGGCGCCGCTTGATTTATTGAGAGAATGGACGGGACTCGATCATCAGCTTTCTTATATGAGATTTCAGACGAATGATGGCGGAGAGCAGCTCTTTCAATCTTTACAGAAAGAGTTCAAGGATGCCGATGTTTTTGTCCAGCCTGTGGTGGCGGATGACCGGCAAAGTAATGACATTGGCGGGTTGTACACGTTCTTTTACCTCATTGCAGGGCTGTCGATGTTTATGAGCGGTTTTATCGTGTTTAATATGATTTATACGAGTGTGATGGAACGGAAAAAGGAATTTGCGATTATGAAGAGCTTTGGTTATACGCAGGGCTCTGTTTCTAAGCTGATGTTGATTGAGGTTTTGATCTTGGCATGTATTGGAACAGCCATTGGGGTGCCGATTGGCGTTTGGCTTGGAGATGTGTTCATGCAAACACTGCTTGGTGTGTTTGCTTTTGATATGGTGTATTCGTTAGATTGGCAAGTGCCTGTTATAATTTCCGTGATCATTGGTATTGTGTTCCCTGTGCTGTTTTCGTTATTTCCGATCTATCATGCAGGGAAAACGTCTGTGCTGCTGACTTTAAAATCCACTACCCAAACTTCTACACCGAAAAAACAATCGGTCATTAGAGCGGTGATAGGGATAGGCTTGCTTTCATTTGTATGGGTGGATCATCCGGCTGCTTATCTTGCCATTTTAGCCAGTATGGTTCTGTTATTCCCATTTTTTCTGCTCTTTTTGAACCGGTTGTTGGCGCCTCTTTTGAAGTTTGTCTTTGGTTACCCGGGCCATCTATCCTCGCAGCATGTCACGCAGCAACTGAATCGAAATGCCAATACGGCGGCGATTCTAGCTGTTGGGATTGCTGTGATCTTTCTTTTAAGTGCGGTCATTGAATCAGCTCCAGACGGCTACGAAAAAGAGATTCGTCAAACGTACGGCGGTGATCTCAGGGTTACCTCTGAAGCGCCATGGACGAAAGCGGATCAAGAAAAGCTGTCATCCTATGAGTCTGTTGAGCGGGTGGAACCGATGATGGAAGCGGCTCCTTTGACATGGGAAACGGCCCATGGAGAGAAAAGACAATTTTCTATCATCGGTGTGGATGAGAAAGGACCTTCTTTTATAGAAGGTGACAATAAAGGCGATTTGTATCAACGATTATCAGAAACGCCTTCTATCGTGTTAGGAGAGCGTGCGTTTGATGAATGGGGTGGGCGTATTGGAGAGAGTGTGTATCTCAATGCACCTTCTGGCCGGCAGCAGTTACAAGTCATTGATGTGGTCAAGACTTCTCATCATTCGGGTTATGTGGCATTTGTCGATCAGACATTTTTACAAGAGGATTTAGGGTGGACGCAGCCCCTTGATATCCTGCTTACGTTAAAAGACAAAGGTGCCGGTGAGTCTTTACGAGATCAGCTATGGGAAGACTTTGGGCAGCGGCTTTCAAAGGTGAAAACAGTAGAGGATGAGATTGAATCAACGACATCGGCTTTAACTGGTATGAACGAGTTAATTTCTATGATGCTCATTTTCATTATTGGGCTCGCGAGCATTGGAACAGCCAATACACTACTGATGAACACGCTTGAACGCACATCTGAGATTGGCACCATGCGGGCGCTTGGGCTGACAAAGCAGCAGGTGAGAAAAATGATCGTCGGAGAAGGTGTGCTCATTGGGTTATCAGGTGTGATTGGCGGCATTTTATTTGGTGTGATTCTTCTATATGTCTCAAGCCAATCTGATTGGCTCAGTGGATTTGTTTCATTTCAGCTGCCATTTGTGCATGTGTTGCTGGCAGTGATCGCAGGAATTGCACTCAGTTTAGCGGCTTCATGGATTTCTAGTGCGACAGCGAGTAAAATAGAGATGATATCATCTCTCAAAGAAGGTTAAATCATATGTCAGTGAAATACGGAATTTTAACATCGCTCTGTCAGCAGCAACATCATGGATATGAATTAAAGCTAGAGCTGGAGTCATTGCTCGGAATAAAAGGAAAAATCAACCCGGGTCAAATCTACACGACGCTTGATCGGTTAATTCGTGATCAATTGGTGACAGCAGTGGGAATAGATGACCAAGATCGAAAGCTGTACGACGTGACGGAAGAAGGCAGACAAGAGCTGGAATCATGGCTGTTGGCACCTGTTCCATATCATGCTGCAAAGGATGATTTTCACTTTAAATGGGGCTGTGCACGGAAAATCAGATTTCATCAAGAAAAAGAAATGCTTCAGCAGCAGAAAGCCGTCATCATGAAAGATGTGATGGAACTCACGAAGCTGAAAACGGAATGTCTTGTGCAAGGTGATGAGAGTCGGTACTTATTGATTTCTGGCACGCTGCTTCATTTAGAGGCGGATTTGAATTGGATTCATCAAATTGAACATCGGAGCGGGTCATCATTTTAGAGAGGTCTTTCTTTTGAAGAAAGGTCTTTTTTTTGGCTTCGTTTGGAGCATATGCAGGTAGGATGGGAAGAAAGTTTGGTATGATAGGTGGAAATTGATTGTATTTTCAGAAAAGGGGTTTGATCAATGAAAACATCACGTAATCCTGAGACCATTCACGCGCCAGTTGCACCGTACATCCATCAAATAGAGACAACAGGGCCGCAGCGGTGGTTAACCTTATCAGGGCAAGTGGGGATGGAAGTCGATGGGATCATCCCAGCGAGCCCGATGGAACAGCTCGAGCTAGCGTTAGAGAATGTAAAACGCAATGTAGAAGCGGCAGATATGAAAGTAGAAGATATAACGAAGCTTGTGTTTTATTTGGTAGGTGAGTTTGATGCTGAGAGTAGAAAACGAATCATGGGTCAGTTTTTAGGAGACCACCTGCCTTGTATGACGATGATTTATGTGGTGGCTTTGGCTTCACCTGCTTTAAAGGTCGAGGTGGATGCTTGGGCTTGTCGGGATATGGACTTGGTTTAATGATTATCTTGATGAGGTAGATAATGAAAAATTTTTGTATAAGGGAAGTATGGGCTAAAAGATTGGATTTTCATATCCAATCTTTTTTATATTTAGTTCTCTCTAATTTATTGAAATAAAAACCTTTTAAGTATATTTTTATAATATTTTACACAATTCCCCTTACTTCGACATTTTTCATATGGTAATATCAGGGTGCATAGCGATTGGGTCTATTGACACTATGCAAATTTTGAGAGGAGGTTTTACTTATGACAAGAAACCAAAAAGAATGGGAATCTGTGAGTAAAAAAAGCCTTAAGCGTCCAGGTGGTACTTCAATTGTTAAGGCGGCTGGATGTATGGGGTGCTGGGCCTCAAAAAGTATTGCAATGACACGAGTTTGTGCACTGCCACATCCTGCAATGAGAGCTATTTAATGAATAACATAGGGAGTTAAGCATATATTGCTAGCTCCTTATTCTATAAAAGGGGTGTCTATTTATGTCAAGTAATCAACTAGCAGAATATGATTTACCTGAACTAGCGATTCATTTGCAGCCTCATGGCGCAGTCATGATAGATAGAAAATCAATGTATTATTTTAGATTGAGTGGAAGAGGGGCTCAGCTTGCATTTTTATTATCTAAGAATAAAGACGTGAGCAAAACTGCTCGTATCTGGGAAATCGTTAAAAAGGAAGAGCTAACAGCTGATCAGTTGCGTGAAGAATTGAGTGCCCATCCTTTTACAGAAGCTTGGACACAAGGGTTATTGAATCAACCTATTCAATTTACAGGATCTTTACAGTCCTATTTGCCAATTAGCTGTACTCTCCAATTAACAAACGCTTGTAACTTAGGTTGTTCCTTTTGTTATGCTAGTTCTGGTAAGCCCTATCCTGAAGAATTAACATGTTCCCAGTGGATTAATGTGATGCAAAAACTAGCTGCGCAAGGTGTGGCTGATGTCACTTTAACAGGGGGCGAAGCCAAACTCATAAAAGGTTTCAAAGAAATTGTGATGGTTGCGAGTTCATTATTTACGAACGTAAACGTTTTTAGCAATGGTTTAAACTGGAGACAAGAAGAAGTGGAATTACTCAGTCATCTAGGAAATGTATCTGTACAAATTAGTATTGACGGTACGAGCGACACTCACAATTCCTTAAGGGGAAGAAAAGGTGCTTTTCAGGAAAGTATGGAAACCATCCAGCGGTTAACAGAAGTGAATGTTCCTGTAATTGTTGCAATGACCATCAATGAAATGAACGCTGATCAAGTAGCAGAGGTTGTTGATCATTGTGCAAAAGCAAATGCCTCTATTTTCCGTGCTGGTAAGACATTATCCGTAGGACGTGCTACAAAGAATTTTAAAGCGCTAGAAACTTCATTTGAACATCGTGTTCAAAGCCAGTTACAGCAGGCACGTTCTAAGTGGGGACACCATTTGAATATAATTGATTGGGAGCATGAAGATAGTTCTTTTACAACTGATTTTTGTACACCGGGTTATTTGGCTTGGTATATAAGGGCAGACGGTTATGTGACACCTTGTCAATTAGAGGATATTCCTTTAGGTCATATTCTAACTGATTCTTTTTCTGATATTGGTTCACCAACACGTCTATTGAAATTGAAATGTGAAGCGAAAAACTGTAAATGTATAGGGAAAGTTGAACTATCCGAGCCAGATCTCCCCTTTGAAAATGAAAAGAGAGCAGGCATCACTCATGAATAGTATGACTTTTATTTTGTGGTCAGGTCTTGGAGTGATAGGGCTCTTCCTGTTTGCGAAGTATAGAGTGTCAACAATAGAATCAAACCTTTTAGATAAAATTGAGGCAAGAAAAGTTGGTATCGATTTTATTAGAGAGTTTGTGGGCATAGACGTGGAAGCTTGGGAGGTATATTCAGTCTATTGGTATGATCATGAAACAGTGAATAAGTTACATCATTTAGGTTTACTTAAAAAAAATCGACATATACTTCATGAAATGGGATTGGTTGAGTCTTGGCGTGTTCGTTTTGTTCATCAAAACCAATCATTCGTGATAGGAGTAAACGCTAAACGGGAAGTGACCTTTTTTTATGCAGATGTAAGGCAAACTTCATTATCTAAAAAAGACGGTCAGATTTCACTAGAAGGTTTAAAAGATCAATTGACTTGCTCTTCAAAGGGATTATGGGCTAAGACAAAACCAACTGGTTCTGGTTCAAAAGAAGAGGATTTTCGTGAAATTAAAACATATTGGTATCTCGCTGAAAAGGAAGATATCCGACTTAAGGTAACAGTTGAAATGCAATCTGGTGTGATCACTTATATAGGCACAGATACAGAGATTTTAACGGATCAGATGAATAAAGTAATAAGAGATGAACAAGTTGAGTCTACTTTTGGTCTCTCAGGTATGTTAGGATCAGCTGCTGCGATGATCATGGCTATATTAGTTTTAGTTTTAATGAATGTTCAAATTCACCTCACATTAAGTCTTATGCTGGGTTTCATGATTGTACTAGTGCAATCTCTGACAATTAAGGAGGATATACAGTTAACGATAGTAAATGCTTACGATGCTAGGATGAGTGTTCAAACTGTTAAATTACTTGGTATACTCTCTACTTTGTTTGCAGGATTATTGACAGGATTTGTAGTATTTATATGTTCATTGGCAGGAGGCGCTCTTGCGAATGAATTAGAAATGAAATTTTTAGATGAAATCGTTGGACAAACTTTTATTGGTCTTAGCGCTGGGTTAATTAGTCTAGGCATCACATCACTGGTCTTTTACCTGTTAGAGAGAATGAATAAATTACGTATTTCTCCGGAACTATCAAATAGAAGTATGTTTTTATCTGGATTTACTTTAAGACAAGGGCTTAATATGAGTCTGCAAAGTTCTATAGGGGAAGAAGTAATATACCGGCTCTTAATGATTTCTCTTATATTTTGGTTTAGTGGGAATGCGATATTGTCCATTTTAATATCATCTTTTTTATGGGCAATTATGCATCAGGTCACTGGGTATGATCCAAGATGGATTCGCTGGGCGCATCTTTTTGTTTTTGGATGTTTTCTTGGTTTTCTTTTTATGCATTATGGATTTATTTGTGTACTGGCGGCACATTTTATTCACAATTTTGTGCTCGTTTGTATGCCCTTATGGCAATTTAAACTTCAAAGATATCTACATACCAAAAAGCCTCAGCATACATCACTCTAATAAAAGGGAGAGATTTGATGCCATTCATGGAGGTTCAGAATGTAAGCAAACGATATAGCAATGGTGATGGGATAGAGGGCCTTTCATTTTCTATTGAAGCAGGGGAGGTTGTGGCACTGCTTGGGCCTAATGGTGCGGGGAAGACGACAACCATTCGATGTTTAACAGGTCTCTATCAACCTGATCAAGGGGAAATACTCATAGAGGGATTTCCTCCTGGTCATTCCCATGTCCAAAAACAAGTAGCTCTTATTCCAGATCAGCCATATTTGTACCCAGATTTAACGGTTGCTGAACATGTTCAATTTCGTGCGAGAGGCTATCATAAAGGTTTAAAACAGATCAAAGAAAAGGTATTTGAGGCGTTGAAAGAAGTACATATCGAAATGAAGATGAACGAATTGTGCGGAAGGCTTTCAAGAGGTCAAAAACAGCGTGTCGTCTTAGCAGGGGCCATTGTGCAAGATGCCTCCCTTTTTATTTTAGATGAGCCGACTGTTGGGTTAGACATCCCTTCGAAACAATGGTTGTCAGATTGGCTGATACAGAAGAGTCTTCAAGGTGGTTCGGTTCTTGTGTCCACTCATAGTCTAGAGTTTGTTCTTGATACGGCTAGTAGGGTGATATTGATTCGAGACGGTGCCATCATGAAAAGTATCGCTGTTCCTAAGCGGCAGGAAGAACAAATGAAGTGGCGGGCAGAAGTCATTCAACTTCTAGGGGAGTGGTCTAGTGAATAACACGCTTTCCCTTTTATGGATGAAATCCCAAAGGCGCTTGATCAGTAAAAATCAAGAAAAGAAAATGCCCTTTTTGATCTTGCTGCTTATGATTGCTGCCATTGGTTTTCAGCTGAGCGCAGTCTCAAGTATGGGCGATTGGAATGCGAGTACAGCTGGATGGTTCATTGTCGTTTTATTTGTTCTTTATACTGGCTTTGGTTTGTTTTCGAATCGATTGCCTAGTCAGATGAACGATATCATGTGGTTGTATGGAAGTGGTGCTTCCTTATGGACGGTTGTGATGAGTGTATGGGTATATCACATTTTTTGGCGATGTGCTCTTCTCATTGTTTCTGCTGTGATGGCTGATATCCTCCTTCTTTGTTTAACGAAGCAGTACTTTTTTCTACTTGGTAAATCACTCCTGTTAACAGCGCTGTTATGTATGATCGAAACATGGATGATTGCGGTATCTTGTGCAAGAACCATTCAAGTATATAAGCGAGTGCTCTTCATTGGTTTTATACTGATGTTTGGTTGTCTTTCATTGCTTATTATGAATCAATTGATATTGAAACAGTCGTCAATGATGGAGATATCTGCTTCTTTTATGTATCAAGTCGGACGCATGATAGTGGAGTTTTCATTCATTTCTGTATTGATATTACTTGGAATGATGATTTTATCTTTCATGATGATGTACAGGTCGAGTCATCGTATAGAGATGATGGAGTCGTTAGTCAAAGAGGCGGCATTTTGGGAGGAATTTGAGGGGAAACAGGTTCATGCAAATCCAATAAGTCCAAAGAAAAGCAAGACGTGGTGGGGGCTTTCATCATTAACGGGCATCTGGGCTTTCCTTTGGCTAGAAATATTGATGATCAAAAAGTATGCTACCTTCCATCTGTTATCTACCATGCTGTTGATCGGTACTTATTATGTCGTCAGTTCTTATTTTTCAAATTGGTTGACTCTATTCTTTCTGGTCATTGGTGCATCTGTCCTGCTCAGTTCATATTACGCGGGGATTGTAAGACACGGGCAAACGGGATTGCTGTATCTTTTTCCGGGTGCTTTATATCAAAAAATTCTTCTATTGGAAGTGTTTCAAACCTTTTGGTTGTATGGTGTCTACTTGGTTTCTCTTATCTTGTTAGAGATTCATGATGTATTGTATTGGGCCATTTATGGGGGAGGGGTTTATATTTGGTTTTTGACCATTCGGCTCTTTGCCTTTACGCAGCCTTTGAGACGAGAAGCGAGTCTTTCTTTGGGCATCTATTATCAATCATTGCTCATCGGATCTGTCATAAGTGCTGCAGTCATCATTGGGATTCATCTGTTCACTAATGGCTGGTTTACAACGATGACATGTGTATTTGCTGGATGTGTATGTTATGTGATGTGTTATCGATGCCGTGGGACTCATTAAAAAGAGGAGTTGATTGTCATGAAACCAGAAGATAAGCTATCCCAATCGGTTCAACGTTTAGTCAATACGAATGAAGTAACAATCGTTCAAGCCATGGGGGAATTAAGGAAATCAGGAAAAGAGGCAGTGCCAGTGCTTGTTGAAGCCTTAAAAGAAGAGGGTTCTTTGCGGAATATTGCAGCAGCGGTTCTTGGTGAATTTGGAGCAGATGCAGGGGATGCAGCAGAAGCTCTTGCTAAACTGTTAGAAAGTGAAGAAGAGGAGACAAGAATGGGGGCTGCAATCTCACTCATGAGAATTGGTCAGCCTAGTTTGCCATTTCTTCTGCCTTTGGCAAAACGCTATAAGGGTCCTACTTGTTTTTGGGCGTCGTGGTGTATCTCTTGGATTGACCCATCAAAAATCGAAAAAAATATGTACGAGTGCCTAAAACAGGAACAAGAGAATCCATCAGGAAATGTGGCTCCTTTTGCCGCAGAAGAGGCACTAGGAAAAATCATCGCTTTTCAATTAAAAGAAAAGGGGGATGAGTAGTGGAAACGCAAATACTTAAATGGCCTGAGCACCTTCCTTGGATTCATTCTTCACATCAGCGGTGTTTACCTGAAGAGCATACTCAGCTTCTTTATTTTTGGTCAGTTAACTGTCCGCATTGTGAAGAATTAACCGACCACATTCTACATAGTGTGGATCAGTTGAGTATCCATTTAACCTGTGTCCATGTTCCATATACGGAAGAAGAAAAATCGATAGAGGTTGTTTCGAAATATGCGGAGGAAAAGAATCTCATTGCTCCCATTGTGTTGGATCAAGATTATGAGATTGTCACAAAATATAAAATTCAAGGATTGCCAAGTTTTTGCCTCATAGATAAAGAGGGACAATTAATTGATCGGAAAATGGGAGATACCGGCTGGGAAAAAATATTAAAAAAACTAGAAAAACGATCATAATTAGAGTTATGGAGGAGAGCGTTTTGTTTCAATCAAACCAAGAATTAAAAAAAACGGTGGTCTTTTATGCAGGTGTGGGAGCTGTTTTGCTGATTCTCATGATGTTGACATGGCTGCCGGTTTCTGCAGACTGGGAGTTGCCGTTGATTTTGTTTGGATTGGGGATTTTGTTTTATGTGAAGCGTGTGCTTTTTAAAGAAGAAAAAGATCATAAGGCATAAGTTTTCTACCGAGGTGTTCTAGAAATGTACAGTTGATGAAAGGTAAGTAATAAAAGGTTGGATGTTGAATCCAACCTTTTATTACTTCCTGTATTGAGTTTAAAAACAAGGGAATGCTTTTATATTCTCAGAGCAGTGTTTGAATCAAATTTTAAAAATCCAATGTCCTCCATGTATTTGAAATAGCGTTTGATTAAATGATCATCCATAGGGGGATAGGTCATTCCATGTGCTTGGAGAACCGTTTGAGTATTTGTTGAGTCAAAGTGCGCCATGTTTTCGTATAGTTCCCAGACTGTTTTGTCTTGTTCTACCTTTTCAGTGAGCATTGGAAGAAATGGCGTAAGGGCGTTGTCTGCGTTTTGATCGCTTGCTTGAATGAGAGCTTCTACCCAAGCGTTATATGCTTTCTTTTCTAATGGATAGCCTATTTCTTCTGTGATTTTTTGAAAAAATTCACTTAATTCCATGCTTTCTTCTTGAGGTGGAACGAGGTGATAGGCTTTGCCGAAGTTGGCTGGATCCTTGCATATGGTTGTAATGGCTTTTGAAACAAAGTCGACGGGTACGAATTCTTTTCGTTGATTCGGTAGCTCACCGTAAGCCTTTAACTGGATACATCCTTTGATTAGTCTCGCCATGTAATCCTCTGTATTATGAACGCCTGTTTGACTGTCCCCCATGATGAAGCCTGGGCGAAGGACTGTGATCGGCACGCCACGTTTTTTTGCTTCCCACATGATTTTTTCTGCCACCCATTTACTTTGAGAGTACCCAATGTCCTTTTCTACAATAGGAAGATAAGCATCGATGGATGTATCTTCAAAAAGAACGGTCGTGCCATCTAGATACCCGGCAGGTCCGAATATGGCAATGGTCGATAAGAAATGAACAGGCTTTACCTGTTCTGTGCAGGCGAGTTTGATGATATTTTCTGTGCCGGTGACATTTGTATCCTTGTGCATGTGATAGGGCTGAACGTAATTGACTTTTGCTCCATTATGATAGATGGCATCAATGGTTTGGGCGAGTTGTTGAAATTCCTCTGTTGAGAGCCCTAGTTGAGGCTTGTCCAAGTAACCTACAATCGGTTTTAGTTGTTTCAGATAATGTTCGTCCCATAGGTGATATTTCTCCATATTTACTTGTATTCTCTGTCTTGCGTGCTGTTTGTCTCTTGCTCTGATGACACAATAGATTTGGATGGAGGGATTCATTCGAACAAGCTCTTTAATGAGATAAGCGCCTAGAAAGCCGGTTGCTCCTGTTAATAACACGGCATTCTGCTTAAAGGATTTAGAATCGAATAGGTGCTTTGGCTGAATCTTTTCATCTAAAAATCCCTCTGATGTGAGCTGTTGTTTCGGCTCAGGTGTTTGATTTTGTAGCATAAGATGAACTTGTTGAATCGTAGGATGTTCATAAAGGGTGCTGGCAGGTAGTTCAACGTGTAATGTTTCCTGCATACGCATTAAGGTTTTGGCGGCAAGGATGGAGTTTCCTCCTAAGTCGAAGAAGTGATCGTTTGTGCCAATGGGCTCTACCTTTAATAGGTCTGTCCATATTTCACAGAGTGCTTCTTCGGTTTGATTGGTTGGTGCGACATATTCAGTTTGCAGGTTGGGTCTGTCGAAATGATGTCTTGGTAGTGCTTTTCGATCGACTTTTCCATTTGTGGTCGTAGGGAAGTTTGTCAATAGAACATAATGTGCAGGGCGCATGAAATCAGGGAATGTTTTCTTTGCATAAGTTTGAATGGTATATAGATCCCATGTCTTTTTGTTGGACGGAATGATGTATGCAATGATGCGTTTATCCCCAGGTATAATTTCTGTGGCTGTCACCAAACAGGATTTAACACTTGGGTGCTGGATCAACACATGCTCAATCTCGCTAAGCTCAATACGAAAGCCTCTAATTTTGACTTGGTCATCCTTTCTACCAATATATTCGATCAGGCCATCAGGTTGTTGTCGAACAAGATCCCCTGTTTTGTAATAGGTTCTTCCATCCCGTTCGATGAAACGTTCCTTTGTTAGGTTTTCTCTTCGCCAGTAGCCTAATGCTAGTCCATCTCCTGAAGTGATGAGTTCTCCTATTTGTCCTTGAGAGACAGATTCACCTTGTTCATTTGTGATGTCAATGACGGTTCCTGCTACAGGTCTGCCAATCGGTATACTGACTAGCTCATCCCATGTGTTTGGCAGTTGAAAAGTTGTTGTGAAAATCGTATTTTCTGTCGGACCATAGCCATTAATGATGGTCGTATGTGGGAGCTCCTTTAATGCTTGATGAACGACTTGAGGAGACATGACATCTCCGCCAGAGACGATGTATTTAACTGATTTGATATCGTTCAGGTGTGACTCGATCATCAAGTTGAACAATCCAGTAGTTAAAAAAAGAATCGATACATCATAGTCTTTAATGGTTTGACTGACGAGTTCAGGAGTCAGTTTTCCAGAAGGAGGAATAGCGAGTGTCGCTCCATTTAATAAAGCGGACCATATTTCAAATGTAGAGGAATCAAAAGAGATGGTAGATAATAATGCTAAGGTATCAGAAGAATTAACGGGCAGAAAGGAAGGGTTATGCGTTAGGTGCATGATACATCTATGTGTAATGACAACACCTTTTGGTTTTCCTGTTGTGCCAGAGGTATACATGATATAAGCGGCATCAGAAGGATTGATATCAATTAATGGACTGGTTGCTTGTTGTACAAGGATATGACGGTTGTCTTTATCTAAGTTGATCATGGGAATATGCAAAGAATTCAAGCGTGAGATGGTGTTTGATGTGGTGAGTAAAAACGATAGTTCGGCATCTTCAATCATAAATTGAATACGTTCACTAGGGTAATTTATATCTATAGGCACATAAACGGCTCCTATTTTGGTGATAGCGAGAATAGAGACAATCAATTGTGGTGATCTTTCTAAGGCTAGGCCAATATGAGAAGCTTTCGTTACGCCCATTTTGATAAGGTAATTGGCGAACTGGTTACTTTGTTTCTCAAGTTCAGCATATGTGATGTTACGATGGTGGCACGCTAAAGCTGGATGATGTGGTGTGCGAGTGGCGTGGTGTCTCACGATATCAGATAAATTTTGATCATTCATGATGATATTCCCCCTCTAGAATTTGATAGATTAGGAATGTTATTCCTAAATCCACCCAAAGTGTATATGAAGAAATATTCATTGTCAATGAAGGGTATATCCACAATAAAATGTAAAATTTATATAATAATTGAAATAATATGCAGATATATTGTGCTATTTAGAGATAAAATGTAAGGGATCCTCGGCTTTTTCCTTGAATGAGCGTTTTGATGATCAAGAGGAGATGAAAATAGGGGGAAATTGAATCATAAGATAGGGTGGATTCACTGATAGGATGAAAGATCACTTTTTTATTAGAAATATATACTATTTTGAAAAAATATTTGGTAAAATATACAGGTATATCTTAAATTTGTTATATGTTGTTTAAGGAGCTGTCGTGTTGAAGGGATCTAGGGTTGAGTTTATTGATAGTTTACGTGGTTTTAGTTTATTAGGTATTTTAATAGTGAATATGCTTAATTTCCAATATGATTATGATTTTGAGAAGATGTTTGATCCGAGCATATGGGGACAGGAGTTTGGGGTATATGTGACGGAGATCTTGTTTCAGGGGTCATTTTATCCGATTTTCTCCTTTTTGTTTGGGTATTCTTTTATCAAGTTGATTGAATCCACGAAGGCAAAGGGGCTGAATACGAATGCCATCGTCGTTCGCCGCGGCTTTGGTCTTATTGTGCTTGGGATGTTGCATTTAATCTTTATTTGGAGTGGCGACATTCTTCTCTATTATGGAGCTTGTACGTTTTTCCTAATGATGTTTATACACAGCCGAATCAAAACAGTGTTTATATGGTCGGGTATTTTAGGTGCCGTATCTTTAGTGATTTATCCATCTCTAATGAATTTTATTTACGGAAATTCTGAATTATTAACAAATGTATATGGGACTGGTACATATGGCGATATTGTGTTGAGCCGAATTACAATTGAAGATGATATGGTAATCGTCTCCATCATGATGGCAATTGTAACACTTACTCTGACACCAATTTTAAGTCTTCTCTATGCTCCTATCATGATCGGTCCATTTGCACTGCTTGGCATGGCGATTGGGAAAAAAGGTCATTTGACAGAAGAAGATCGAGGCATGGCTTATCGTAAAGGCTGGGTTTGGATGATTATCATCGGGCTCGCTTTAAAATGTGCGACGTTCATTGATGCTCCTTGGAGTGAAATGGTGCTGACGTTAGGAGCCTATGTCCTGACGATCGGTTATATTCAAGCTTTTATTGTCTTTTACTATTCAAAGGCTGCACAAGGGTTGAAACGTCTGCTTGCAGGACTTGGCCGATTGTCTTTATCAAACTATTTAGCACAATCTATTATTTGTACAACGATTTTCTATTCTTACGGACTTGGGTTATTCGGACAAATGGGCTCAATGTTTGGACTGCTACTTGCTGTTGGACTATACACAGCTCAGCTGTTCATCAGCTATCTCTATTTGAAAAAGTGGAGAAGAGGGCCTGTAGAATGGCTTATGGGAAAATGGGTATATTGGAGATAAATTGATTTGTTGGGAAACCGCATAGCTGAAGAGCTGTGCGGTTTTTATTTGGATCGTATGATATAAAATTTGATAAAAGGAGTTGAATATTCTTTCAATGTGTATATAATGTATATATAGTGTATATACAATATTTCATCGCAAATACCAGTACAGAAAAAAGAGGTTTTTATATGCAAATTACGATTTCTAACCATTCTAAGGAGCCAATCTATGAGCAAATTACGACGCAAATCAAATCGTTGATCTTAACGGGGGAGCTTGCAGAAGGTGCGGCCCTGCCGTCTATTCGAAAGCTGGCGAAGGATTTACAAATCAGCGTTATTACAACAAAACGTGCATATGAAGAGTTAGAGAAGGCAGGATTTATTTATTCGATTGTAGGGAAGGGATCATTTGTTGCCGAGCAAAACCTAGAGGTCATGAGAGAGAAAAAATTGAAGGTGATTGAGGAACAGCTTGGAGCGGTTGTTACAAACGGCAAGGAATTAGGCTTATCTTTTGATGAATTGCAGCAGTTATTAAAGTTCTTGTATGAGGAGTGAGATGAGTGGAGCACGTGATTGAATTCAAAGGAGTATCAAAACGGTTCAAAGACTTTTCTGTGCAGAATCTTGATTTACAGGTCAAAAAGGGCTTTGTTACTGGGTTTATTGGAGAAAATGGAGCCGGTAAGTCGACCACGATTAAAATGATCATGAATTTGTTAAAACCAGATTCTGGTGAGGTTAAAATTTTTGGATTAGATTATCGCACCCATGAAAAAGAGATTAAGGAACGAATTGGCTTTGTTTACGATGCTAACGTTTTTTTCCCAGGATTGAATTTAAAAGACATCAAACGAATTGTGGCACCTGCCTATAAACGCTGGGATGACCAGCTTTTTTATCAATATATTGAACAGTTTGGTCTGCCGCTGAATAAAGCGATTAAAACATTTTCAAAAGGGATGCAGATGAAGGCATCGCTGGCGATTGCGCTGTCGCATCATGCCGAGCTGATTATTATGGATGAACCAACTGCTGGGCTAGATCCGGTCTTTAGAAGAGAGCTGCTCAGTACGTTACAAGAATTGATGATTGATGGGAATCGGACGATCTTTTTCTCGACTCATATGACAACAGATTTAGACCGGATTGCGGATTATATTGCGTTTATTCAAAATGGGCAGCTCATCTTTCAGCAGTCGATTCATGATGTAGCGGAGAATTATGCGCTGGTGAAAGGAAGTCTGGATTTGCTTGATCGAGACACTGAAAAAGCCTTTGTCCATATTCAGCGAACAGCAGTAGGATTTGAGGCATTAACAGATCGTATAGAAGGTGTGAAAGCTATTTTCGGGGATGCTGTTGTCATTGAACGGCCATCATTGGAGGATATCATGTTTTACATGAAAGGCGGGGTGGAGCATGTTTCATTTAATTAAACGTGATGTGATTTTGCAAAAGAAGCAACTGATGATTTTTCTTCCGTTTATCTTATTTTTTATTTTCATGGATGTACATCCGGTATTGACGTTTCTAGTTGCTAGTGTCTTCATTCCATTTAACACATATGCGTACGATGAGAAGGCAGAAACGAATATTCTATTAAATTCCTTGCCCTATACACGTAAAGAAATTATCGCATCACGTTATCTTGGCGCCATTTTCTATATGAGTATTGCGATTGTGCTGACAAGTGCTGCATTATTTGTGTTTGGGAAGCTGTTTTCGCTGTCAGATATTGCGATTGGCAGCGGGTTGTTTTTATTGTTCGCAGCATGTACGTTTCCATTGTTTTATATCTTAAAGCCTGGTTATATCACAACGGCAGTGATCATTGGCTTTATCGTATTATCTGCTATGGGACCGCCTGTTGTTCTCTATTTAGCAGAGCAATTCAGTGGGATCACTGATTTTATCATAAATTTATCGATCCCTATTGTATATACGGGTCAACTGTACTGATTATGCTCATCTATTTGCTGTCTTGGGGACTTTCTACTGCGATTTACCAGAGGAAAGTGTTTTAAATCAGATGATCATCATTTATAGAGAATCATTCATTTTGAGGTAGGCCTTTCAAAATGGATGATTCTTTTTTGCATCCGGTGAAATTGACATACAGAAGAAAAGAGGTTATTGTTAATTAACATAATGTTAATTATTTTTAACATATTGTTAAATAAATCATCCTTTAAGAAAGGAATCTGAAATGGAAATTAAAAATAGAATGAAAGTATTACGGGCAGAAAAAGACTGGACACAAAAGGATTTGGCAGAGAAGTTAGGTGTGACTCGTCAAACTGTGGCAGCGATTGAAAATGGTAAATATTCTTTGTCTTTAAAATTAGCATTTCAAATTGCTAGGACATTTGAAGTTGATTTGTATGACGTATTTCAAGAGGTCGACAAGGAGGAACAACAATGATAACGACGATCATACTTTATTCTCTCATTACCCTTTCTATTTTAAGCACGGCCTTTCAATTTAAGAAAAACCGTGAATATAAACATGATGAACGAGGTCAATTTATTTTAGCGAAAGCCGGAAGTTTTTCCATTATAGGTGTGGCTTTAGCCTATATATTGGTTGCTGTCGTTCAATCTTTGGTCCATCAATTCTCATCTCCAACAGAGTGGTTTTATATAGCAATTACGTTTATGTATGTATCAAGTGTTTGCGCAAATACAATCGGCATCATCTATTGTGAAAGAAAATATTAATTTTCATCGATGGATGTAAAGCTAGAGTTCTTCATCATGAAGGGAAGAGAAAATCAATGAAAAAAATATTGAGAATCATGTTGATCTTCATAGGCACCATGATCACGGTCATGGTTGTTTTTCTAGCTACTGTTTATTTTGTAAACCTCATTAGTAATGAACGGGAGAAAGGGAAAATAGAAGCTTATGGGCAAAAGGTCTTGGTGGATGGGAAGCAGATGAATGTGCTCATTCAAGGCGATGGGAAAGAAACGATTGTCCTTCTACCAGGCTATGGAACTGCTTCACCCGTGCTGGATTTTGAACCGTTAGTCAAGGAGTTATCGTCAGATTATAGAGTCGTTGTGATTGAACCGTTTGGTTATGGTTTAAGTGACGACACAGATAAAGTAAGGACAAGTCAAAACATTGTGGATGAGATTCATGAATGTTTGCAGAAACTCAACATTAAAAAATATACGCTAATGGGTCATTCGATTGCTGGCATTTATGGATTAGAATATGTGAATCAATACGAAAAAGAAGTCCAAGCCTTTGTTGGAATTGATAGTAGTTTTCCTAAGCAGGAGGATGCAGATGAATTGCCAGTCTCCAGCTTACAGCTGCTTCATCAATCCGGCTTTTACAGATTGATAGTGAAAATGAATCCAGATCAACTGGTGATGCCTAAAGTAGATGATCAAACGAAAGCTCAGATTAAAATGCTGACTTTCCGAAATTTCTTGGATGAAAGCCAAGCGAGTGAGGCAGAAAACTTTAGAAACAATTTTAAAAACGCTCAACGCCTACATTTCCCTAAGAAGCTCCCTGTGGCTTTCTATCTAGCGGATCAAACGGAGAAAGAAACACCAAACTGGAAACCAATGCATGAAGAGCTGCTGAAAAATGTAGACCACGGAAAAGTCGTTACTTTCAAAGGCGGTCATTATTTGCATCATACGAAATCAAAAGAAATCGCAGATGATGTGAGGGAGTTTCTATCGAACAACGAGCGCTCACGTTAGCGTTCTTCCCCCTCAGCTTCTGTTTGAGTTGAACAGATGAAACATCGCAATTTAGATCAAAACGAGTGAACTGATTTGTTTTATGATCAAGAAGAGGTGAGGGAGATGATGTATAGTCGGGTGACGCAAGAGGTGATTTCTTATTTGGAGTCGCATTTGATGGATGAGCTGTCGCTGAAACAGGTGCATGAGAAAGTAGGGTATTCACATTTTCATTTGCTGCGTGTATTTAAACGAGAAACCGGGCTGTCGATGGGGGAATATGTGCGGAAACGAAGATTAGCTACGGCTGCACAGCTTCTTTTGTATACGGATCAGGGGATTTTAGACATCGCGTTTTCGTTACAATTCCAATCGCAGGAAGCCTTTACGCGTGCTTTTAAGCATCTTTATTCTTTACCTCCCGGAATGTACAGGTCCATGATGAGAGACATGCAAATGAAAAAGGAGGAAGATTCGATGACATTACATGAAGCAGTACCTGGCTGGGGTTTGAGTGGTTCACATCCGCATATGTATGAGATGGGTGTTGATACAGCAGAGTTTCATACGGGAAAGCAATCAGGTGTTTTATCATCTAAAGAAGGCGTACAAGAAGGACAGTTTGCGACAATGATGCAGGGGTTTCAAGCAAAAGAGTATGCAGGCAAGCGGTTGAAGCTCTCTGCTTTCTTGAAAACAGAGAATGTATCTTCAGCAGGAATTTGGATGCGGGTAGATGACGGAAAGGGTGATACGGTGCAGTTTGATAATATGCAGAATCGACCTGTGACAGATTCTACGGAATGGAATCAATATGCGATCGTATTAGATGTTCCTACGCGCAGTGAATCCATTCATTTTGGAGTGCTACTCAGCGGTCATGGAACAGTCTGGGCTGACGGTTTTCGATTTGAGGAAGTGGATGAGAAAACACCTACAACGAATATGGTAGAGGCTTCGGTTCTGCCAGATGTGCCGATGAATTTGCATTTCGAGCTTGAGGAGACCGTGTGAGCGGTCTTTTTTGTTGTATACAAATCTGCATGAACCGTTTATAATGAAAAATATAATTAAACATACCGACGGTCGGTATGTAAAAGGAGGCGTTTGAACTGGCGCGAAATAAGTATCCAGAAAAGACGATGCAGCAAATTTTGGACGTGTCGACAAAGTTGTTTCAGGAAAAGGGATTTGAAAAGACAAGTTTGCAAGATATTATCCTTGAATTGAATATGTCTAAAGGGGCTATTTATCATCATTTTAAATCGAAGGAAGAAATATTACGTGGCGTGATGGATCGGCAGTTTCGTTATGCAACCGAGAAGCTTGAGGAGTTGATTGAGCATACGGAGGCAGCTCATGCGAAAGAGAAGCTCCAACTGATCCTAGAGCAGCTTGTGGCAGACCCTCAGTCTCATTCGATTGATGGGATCTTGGTTGATCAGATGAAAAATCCGCAATTTGTGATTGAAGGCATGAAGACAGGTGTCAATCAGGACGCTGTGAGAATCAAACAGTTAATCATTGAAGGGATTGAGGATGGTTCGCTGGAAACTGCGTTTCCTGGTGAAGTGGCAGAAGTATTTTTGCTTCTTGTGAATATATGGTTGAATCCAACATTGTTTGTACGCAATCATGAAGAAACGGTCCAGCGTTTGTGTTTTTTAAAGCAGATGATGAAGGGTCTTGGCGTGGATATTGTGAGTGATCTATTTATTCAAAAGGTGACAGCGCACTATGCTGAAATTGGCGGGTATGATCTGCCCGAAAGATAAAGAATGCCAACTGATAGGAGGATGACGTATGATTCATTTTATGAAGATTGAGCTAAGAAAAGGCCACATGAAGCAGTATATTCAAGCTAGTTTTATCGCAAGTATTGTGCTGCTAGTATTCATCTATTTTATTGCGTTTGCTGCAAAAATTGAACACGAACAGGGTTTTCAGCAATATACGAATATTTATTTGTTAACGAGTACAGTATGGATGATCTTTTTTTCTATCATCACAGCTATGCTGTATTGGCGTGTAGGAAAGACTGTTGATCAGGAACACTCATCCAATTCAGTGAGATTCCTTTCTCACATGATATGGATGGTGTGCCTCTCAACGTTTGCGATGGTGTGCAGCATCATTCCTTCATTTGTTGTGTTCAGTGTGACTGAAATGTTCTTCCCTATTGTTCATGATACGCTGACGGCAGGTGCTCTGTTTCAATTGATGAAAACATTCTTTGTGTTAATTGTTTGTGTTCAAGCGATTGGTTTGATGTCGATGAGAATAGGATTGAGGAAGAAATCTGTTTTGATGACCGTCCTGACTGCAATTGTTTTATGTGCTGTTTTAGGAAATGTATCGCTGGCCATCTATGGAAATGATCAATTGAACCTCGTCCTGTCAGGAGTGATGATCTCGGCAATTCTCATTGTGATCTTGGAATTATGGAGCCGCATCGGCCGGCTGCAAACGAGGTAATTCATGATGGGAAAAGGATGGAGGCATGTGAAGCATACGGTTCAAATTGAAGAAGCAATAACGGAAATTTCGTTAAACTGGCTGGTGGGAGATGTTCGCCTTTATCACCATGAACATCCTTATTTATTGATGATGCAGACCACCAATCACGTTTTTCCCCATCGATATTTACTGCATCATCAAGTGCAGGAAGGCAGGCTAGTCATTCAAGATAAAAGAAAACGAGCGATCAGCTTGGGGCTTCATCTTCATCAAACGAATTTGGAGATTTATCTCCCTCAGGCACAGTTACAGTCCTTGTCTATTCATTGTAAAGGAGCAAACCTATTCTTGGATGGACTGAAGGTGGAGGAGGCTGACTGCCAATTGATTTCTGGAAAGTCCTTGTTCACGGGAGAAATCAAGCATCTGCGCTTGCAGACAGTTGGTGGACTGATCTCTAGCCAACAGCTCAACACGCAAACATTGAGGTTGCGTACCACATCGTCAAAAGTGGAGATGGCAGGTGCTTTTTCGGATATTGATCTGAATTTAATAGGCAGAAGGGTACAGATTCATTCAAAGGCCATGCTGCATTCACTCAAATCGACGTCAACTGGAGCATCTGTCAAAGTGGCGATTCCGGAAAATGATGGATTTATTTGTTATGTGAAGAAAAGATCAGGTACTTTTCATAATGACTTTCCATGTGTTGATGATCAGCAGAAAATGGTTTATAAAAATGGAGGGAAAAGCTTTGAGGTGGATATAAGGGGGGGTTCTTTTCTATTAAGTGATGGTCATTGAATCGATGTTGATCCTCTGATTCGATATATCAATATAAAATAATTTGAATATCTTTTTATGTCAGAATATTTTGCTAATATTGTTTTCCTCAAAAAAACAATTGTTTTTTAAGGGTAGATTTATTATGATAATATACATCGAAAGATTGAAGATTTTGAATCAGAATGAAAATTCTGATTTTTTATTTTTTATGTTGTTTGTTGATGAGGGGGAATAGAAGTGGCTCAAAAGGAATTAAAGAGAGGGTTAAGTGCTCGTCATATTCAAATGATCGCGCTTGGCGGCACAATTGGTGTTGGCTTATTTATGGGGTCAGCTAAAGCCATTCAATGGACAGGTCCATCGGTTCTTCTAGCGTACGCAGTGTGTGGTATTTTTATCTTTTTTATTATGCGTGCGATGGGAGAAATGTTGTATCTTGAACCGAGTACGGGATCGTTTGCTACATTTGGGCATCAATATATTCATCCGCTTGCGGGGTATATGACAGCTTGGAGTAACTGGTTCCAGTGGGTCATTGTTGGAATGTCTGAGATTATCGCCGTAGGCGCTTATATGAAATATTGGTTCCCGGAGTTACCGGCGTGGATTCCCGGATTAATCGCCATGATCATTTTAGGTGCGGCCAACTTGATTTCGGTTAAGTCATTCGGTGAGTTTGAATTCTGGTTTGCGATGATCAAGATTGTGACGATTATTTTAATGATCATTGCAGGTTTAGGCATTATTTTCTTTGGGTTTGGCAATGGTGGAACAGCGATTGGTTTGTCTAACCTTTGGGCGCATGGCGGATTCTTTACAGGTGGATTTAGCGGTTTCTTGTTTGCATTGTCCCTAGTGATTGCTGCCTATCAAGGGGTAGAGCTTATTGGGATTACTGCAGGTGAGGCGCAAAATCCGCAAAAGACGCTGACAAATGCCATCAAAAGCATCATCTGGCGTATTTTGATTTTCTATATCGGTGCGATCTTTGTCATCGTAACGGTGTATCCGTGGGATCAGCTGAATACGCTCGGAAGTCCATTTGTGGCGACGTTTGCGAAAATTGGAATTACGGCAGCAGCAGGTATTATTAACTTTGTTGTCATTACAGCAGCGATGTCCGGCTGTAATAGTGGAATCTTCAGTGCGGGACGTATGCTTTATACATTAGGTGTGAATGGACAGGCACCTGCTTTCTTCACAAAAATTTCGAAGAATGGTGTACCGTATTTTGGGACATTTGCTGTGCTGATTGGTTTAGCGGTTGGGGTGGTCTTAAACTATGTTTCTCCGCCAAACATTTTCGTTTATGTGTATAGTGCGAGTGTCCTTCCAGGTATGGTGCCTTGGTTTGTCATTTTAATTAGTCACATTGGCTTCAGAAAGGCGAAGGGGGCAGCGCTTGATCAGCATCCATTCAAGATGCCGCTAGCACCAGTTTCTAATTATCTTACGATCGGCTTCTTATCGATGGTTCTTGTGTTTATGCTCATTAATCAGGATACGCGTATTTCTCTTATTGTGGGGATTGTTTTCTTGATTGTTGTAGCGCTTAGCTTCTTCATCTTTGGAATTGGTAAACGAAAACCGATTGAAACAGCTTCTTCTGATCAAACGGTGGAATAATCAAAAGCCTTGCGGAGTGGACCCGCAAGGCTTTTGTCGTTTACAGAGAAGTTTTGACACGCTGAAAGACATCTGGAAAGTTGGTGAAAAGACCGGTGACGCCGTATTGCAGAAGACGTGTCATGTCTGCTTCGCTGTTTACCGTATATGGGTGAAGGAGGAGTCCGTGGCTTCTGACCTGCTGTACATTTTCAAGTGTCAATGCTCTAAAATTTGGTCCGACCCCCACTGCATACGATTTGATGAAGTCGAGCTGATCATCTGTAATAGACGTCATTTGCGCCCTGTCTAAAAGCTGTACTTTTGGAAGCCGAGGTGCGAGTTTCTGCAATTTTAATAGACTTTCTTGGCTGAAAGATTGGATGATGACCTGCCCTTTTCTCGTATGTTTTCCAAGAAGATGATGTTTCTTTAAGACGGCCAATAGCTTTTCTTCCATTTGCGGATAGATGTCTGGTTTTTTGGTTTCAATATAATAATTTTCTCGTTTACCGAAGTAGCGTAATACCTCATCTAATGTGAGGACTTGCTGTCCAATAAAGTGGGCATTTTGTTTGTCGGGGTTGGCTTCGTTAAACCATGCACCGGCATCGAGCTGTTTGATTTCGGCAAGTGTGAGGTCTTTGACCCAGCCGGTTCCGTTTGTCGTCCGGTCAACCGTTTCATCGTGCATGACGATGAGGTGTCCATCCTTTGTCATTTGAAGGTCGAGTTCGAGGTAATCTGCATTCATCTTTGTGGCGAGCTTGTAGGAAGCTAGGGTATGCTCTGGGGCATACCCTGATGCTCCGCGGTGTGCAACGGTTAAAATCCGATCTGGAGATAAAAGATGTTCATGTGCCGATATGGTGGTCGGCACCCAACCAAAAGACAGTAAAGCAAAAGAGAGTAACACGAAAGCAAGTAATCTACTTTTCTTCATATTTTATCCTCCTTTTACGGTAACTGCCTCCATCTTAAGAAATAGATGTAAAGGGCATGTTGGGCGGAGATGAATCTTTTATGTGATTTTCATTAAGCTTGCTCTACGCGCTTTCCTGTATTCCATGTCATGGCGAGGAACACAATTGCAAGGATACAAGAACCAACTAGTAAAATGAAACCTCCTGTCCAGTCATAGTGATCGACGACGACACCCATCATGGCATTAGCGAAAGCAGAGCCACCAATATATCCAAAGAATCCTGTCAACCCGGCAGCAGTGCCAGCGGCTTTTTTCGGAGCGAGATCAATGGCTTGCAGTCCAATGAGCATGACAGGTCCGTAAATTAAAAACCCGATGCTGATGAGGGCAATGTTATCAACCATTGGATTGCCAGCAGGGTTTAACCAGTACACAAGAACCGCAATTAATACGCCAATCATAAAGAGTACGCCAGCAGGTGCGCGGCGGCTTCTAAAGAAGCGGTCACTAATCCACCCGCACAATAATGTACCAGGGATGCCTGCATATTCATAAAGGAAATAAGACCAGCGTGAATGCTCTGGTGAGAATCCTTTTGCTTCTGTTAAATAGGTAGGTGCCCAGTCTACGACCCCGTAACGGACAAAGTACACAAAGACGTTGGCAATGGCGATATACCAAAGGAATTTATTGTTGAGTACATATTTAAATAAAATCTCTTTTACTGTTAATTCTTTTTCTTGATCTTCATATTGTTGTGCCGGATAGTCATTTCGGTATTCTTCAATTGGCGGAAGACCAGCGGATTGCGGGGTGTCCCGTACGAGAAGAATGATGACGAAGGAGACGATAATGGCAATGATGGCAGGGAAGAAAAAGATACTTTTCCACGTCGCAAACAAAACAATTCCTAATGTAATAAGCGGTGCAAGAATCCCCCCGCCAATATTGTGAGCGACGTTCCAAATGGACATTTTCGTTCCACGTTCACTCACCGAAAACCAATGCGCCATCGTTCGTCCGCATGGTGGCCACCCCATTCCTTGAAACCAGCCGTTTAAGAACATGAATAAAAACATGATCCATACACTGGATGTCACCCATGGAAATGAGACAAATAGAATATTGATAAGAGCTGATAGAAAGAGTCCAACGGCTAAAAAGTATCTTGGGTTACACCGATCTGAGATCATCCCCATAATGAATTTACTAAATCCATAAGCGATTGAAACGGCCGCTAGTACAAAGCCTAATTCACTTTTTGTGAACCCCTCTTCCTGTAAATAAGGGATGGCAAATGCGAAATTTTTGCGCAGCAAATAGTAGCCCGCATATCCGATAAAGATTCCCAAAAAGACTTGCAGCCGCAGCCGTTTATAGGTTTCGTCTGTTTTGGCATCATCGAGCCTGTCGATATGCGGAGCTGGTTTAAACCATTTGAACATAAAGATCCTCCTCTTGTCGTTGTCCGATTGACTGAAGCAAAAGTACGAGATCGGTGTTTGATCTTGTACTTTTTAAGAGACAAAAGATTTGATAACGCTTTCTTTTGTACTCCCATCATATCGGATGGAGTAGATGTTTATGATGAGGCTTTTGTCATTATTTTGGAAAAACAGTTTATGAAGTGATGAAAAAAATCCGCACAATGGCGGATTTTTAATAGTGGTTAAATCGATACATCAATTTTTGCAGATTTCTTTAGTTGATCAATTTCTTTTTGTACTTCTTTTTGCTTTTCTTGAGATTCTAACTGCTTCTTGATTTGTGATTTGACGTCTTTGAAATCAGGTGCTTTTTGTTTTTGTTTTTTCATTTGTTCAGCGTATTGGTCATAGTACGCTTTGACGTCTTTTTCAGACACAGAGGCTGATTTAATCTCTTTGTCGACATATTGGCTGTATTTGATGCTGTCGGCAATATCACTTTTCAGCTGATCCATTGTCAGTCCGCTCTTTTTGAGTGCTTCTTCAAATTGAGCATTGTCTTTAAATTGTTTCTTTTCTTCTTTTAGCTGCTTATCGACTTGCTTGTCAGAGGCTTTATAGCCCTTCTTCTCAGCATCTTGCAGGATGAGCTCTTGACCTACGAGCGCATCAATGGTTTGCTTCTTGACTGCTTTTGCGCCTTCTTTAGATGTTGGGTCTTGTCCTGACTGCTGAAGCTGGCCTTGAATGGTCGATAGGGCGCTATTGTATTCACTGCCTGTGATTTTATCTTTGTTGACGGTCGCAACGACCTTTTGATCATCAATTTTTTGTGCGTCTAATTTCTTTTGCATCTTTTCCATTTGCTTTTGCTGCTCTTTTTGGTCAGCCTGTGTTGTTTCCTTGCTGTTGGCTGAATCGTTTTGCTTATCCTGTTTCGCATCGTTTGATGAGCAGGCTGCAAGCCCCACTGATAACAGACAAGCAATGAGTGTATATGATACTTTTTTCAATTATTTTCTCTCCCTTCGGTATGAGAACATCTAGTGCGCATTCTATCCGTTTTAGAGAGAAAATAAAACCGTACAGACAAATTGTTAGCGGATTGACATTTTTTTTATCTGTTTGTCCTCATTTTGTCTTCTCATAGTCATCATATGACAGCTCAAGTTTGGAATAATTGTTCCATCGCTTCGTCGAGATTGGTGATCGGCTGTCGGCAGCTGTAGTTTTCACAAATATAGACCGTCGTGCTGTCGTTGATCGTTTTGTAATCTTTTGTAAAAGGTGCGAGCCTTGCTAATTCTTGCCCTGTTTCGGCAGTTAAAATGAGATCAAATGGCATGAATCGTTTTTGCAATGCCTGTAGAAGCTGTTCTTTTTGCGGATCACCCTTTTTCCCGAGAATAATGATTTCTCGTTTTACGGCATATTGGCTTAATAGTCCTTGTAAAAAGGCGGTATGTCCGCTTGGATAGGAAGAGACATCGACGTAAAAGGCGCTGAACATCTTCTCTAGTGTTTCGATCCAGTCTTGACGTCCGATCATTCTGCTTAGTTTCAGAAGCTGTTGGAGTGCAGTACTGTTACCAGACGGCATGGCCCCGTCGTATACTTCTTTTTCACGAACGATAAGCGCTTCTGCATCTGAGCCTGAGAAGAAAAAGCCCCCGATTTGTTCATCCCAAAACAGTTCAAACATATTTTCAGCAACGGCTCTGGCTTTTGTCAGCCAATCTAGGTCAAAGGTCGCTTCGTATAAAGACATATAAGCTGTTAGCATGTGAGCATAGTCCTCGATAAAGCCTAGATGCTTCACGTCCCCTTCCCTGTAGCGGACCATGAGCCGTTCCTGCTGGACGAGGTGTGTTTCTAGAAAAGACATTGCCTGTTTTGCTATGCGGATGGCCTCTTTTTCATGAAAGACACTCCCTGCTTTGGCAAGTGCGGAGATCATCAGCGCATTCCACGAGGTGAGTACCTTGTCATCGATCAGCGGTGCAGGTCGCTCCTGTCTTACAGTGAGTAAGATGTGTCGAGCGGATTGCAGTTTGGAATGAAGGGTTTTGTCGTCGATTGAATACGCTGCCTTGATGTCATCAAATGAGGTGGAAATGGTATGAGGGATGTTCTGTCCTTCAAAATTCCCTTCCTCTGTGATGTGGTAGACCGCACAAAATAAAGCGCCGAGGTCATCACCTAAATGGGTCATGATCTCCTCTTTTGTCCAAACGTAATATTGCCCTTCCTTTCCTTCTGAATCGGCATCGATTGCGGAATAAAAAGAGCCGTCACGATTCATCATGTCTCGTTTGATAAATTGAATGAGGTCCTGGACAAGCTTTTCGTACTCATGATGTTGAGTGATTTGATAGGCTTCGGTGTAGGCATCTATCAGCAAGGCGTTATCATACAGCATCTTTTCAAAATGCGGCACAAGCCATTTTTCATCGGTTGAATATCGAGTAAATCCAGAACCAATATGATCATAAATACCGCCGTTTGCCATGCCGTTTAACGTTTTTGTGACAGCATATAACGCATTTTCTTGCCCTGTCCATTCAAAATAGCGCATGAGAAACGTGAGCATATGAGGCGCAGGAAATTTAGGCGCAGAACCGAAGCCGCCATACAGTGTATCAAAGCTGCTCATGAGCTGATAATAGGCTTTGTGAATCGACTCCTGAGTGAGCGTATTTTCTGTCTGCCCTGCTGCCTTGATCCGCAAATTATTTGTTGCCTTTTCTGCCAATGATTCAATATGATCTCGGTCGTTGTGATACGCATCCCGCAATTGCGTCAGTGCTTCAATGAAGCCGGGACGGCCGTAAGCACTTCTTTTTGGAAAGTATGTCCCCGCATAAAAAGGCTTTTGATCAGGCATGACAAACACGTTGAGCGGCCAGCCGCCTTGCCCCGTCATCATCTGACAAACGGACATATACATCGAGTCAATGTCTGGACGCTCCTCACGATCGACCTTGATTGAAATGAAATGCTCGTTAAGGATGTCAGCGACTTGTTGATCTTCGAAACTTTCGTGTGCCATGACGTGGCACCAGTGGCAAGTGGCGTAGCCGATGCTGACAAGCACCGGTTTATTTTCACGTTTCGCTTTGTCGAATGCTTCTTGCCCCCACGGGTACCAGTGAACTGGGTTGTGGGCGTGTTGAAGGAGGTAGGGTGATTTTTCAGTGATGAGTGGGTTGGGTGTTTGGTTGTTTGGCATGGGTCACCTGCTCTTTCAATTTTTTAAGTATTTTCTTTTCTCCATTTAATATATCAGATTGTTGAGGCTCGTCATATTTTGTCATTATTTCACCTTTTCACTACTTCAATCGTAATGTTTTAACAAGATGGCTGAATTATGTCCTCCAAAACCAAAAGAATTGGATAGCCCATATTTCAATGGAAGCTGTCTCGCTTCTAATACAACATCTAAATTGCAATCTGGATCTTGTTTCTCTACATTAATAGTTGGCGGAATCAATCCTCGTCTCAAACTTTCCACTAAAGCAATCGCTTCTACTCCGCCAGCAGCACCAAACATGTGCCCAGTCATTGACTTGTTCGCCATTGTTGGAATTTCACCTGAACGATCACCAAATAATTTCTTAATCGCTAGAACTTCTGAACGATCACCTACTTGTGTACTTGTTGCATGAGCACTAATAACATCGATTTCACTAGTTGATATATCTGCACTTCTCAATGCTTTCTTCATGGCTAAGTAAGCACCCCTACCTTCTGGGTGTGAAGCGACCATATGATGAGCATCTGAACTAGCCCCGTATCCCACTACTTCACATAGTATCGGCGCATCTCTAATAATTGCGTTTTCTAATGATTCTAATACTAAGATACCTGCGCCTTCACTCATAACAAAGCCATCTCTATCTGTATCGAATGGACGGCTAGCTCGATTTGGGTCTTGGTTTCTAGTAGATAGTGCATGTGCGTTTCCAAAACTAGCCAAAGATATCTGGTTGACGGCAGCTTCTGCTCCACCGGCAAATATAATATCTGCTTCATCGTTTCGGATCGCATTGAAAGCTTCACCAATTGAGGTGTTCCCGATAGAACAAGCTGTGACCGGTGACAATGATGGCCCTTGTGCGCCTAATTTTATGCTGATTTGGGCCGCAGCTGCATTTGAAATCATCATGGGGACAAGGCTAGGGCTTACTCTCGATGGACATCGTTTATCTAATACATTCACATTATCAACAAGCGATTGTATGCCCCCGATTCCTGAACCAACATTCGAAAATCACGCCTCAAATGGTTGGTTTACCTGTAGGAACCCGCCGAAGAACACCAGGACTCAGAAGAGAAGAAGTGGCTCAACTAGCCGGTGTGAGTCTTACTTGGTATACATGGTTAGAGCAAGGCAGAGATATAAAAGTATCTACTTCGGTATTAGATGCTATTTCTAGTGCATTACAATTAAATAACGATGAAAGGAGATATTTGTACGCTTTAGCGTTAGAGGAAGGTGTGAAACAATCCTATATCATTGAGAATGAGAAGGAAATCAGTCCGGCTTTAGTGAAAATTCTGCAGGAACTTCGTTATTGCCCAACGATTATATCTGATAGAAGAAGTCAGATTGTTGGGTGGAATCAAGCAGCAGCTAATGTATTTTTGGACTTTGAACAAATCATCCCGGCAGAAAGAAATATCATACGCTTACTATTCGCAAGAAAGGAATTTAAAAGTTTAGCCGTGAATTGGGAGCATTTTGTTAGAGGATATATCGCTATATTTAGAACGTATTATGGACAGTATGTGGCGGATGACTGGTATGAGCAATTTATAGAAGAAATGGAGCAGGCATATCCTGAGTTTCGTAAAATATGGAATGAAAATGAGATAAGCTATGCACCTGAAGTATTAATTGAATTTCGTCATGCTAAGGCAGGGAAAATGTTGTTTAATCTCACTTCATTACAAGTGTATGGGGATACTGATTTAAGATGCAGTGTCTATACTCCAGTTGAGGATACTGAAACGGAGCTTAAGTTAAAACGTTTAATTGAAGGGTAGATATTGTTTGGAGAGAAGAATAGATTTGAGGAATCCTTCCTTCGTTATAATTTAGATAAATTAAGTATTTATGGTAGAAATTATTTTGTGCTTTTTAAACTTAATCATGACATTTAGCTTCTTCGGGTATCGCTGATTGAGACATGCCGTCTATTCGCTTATCTAGTTCAAATAATATGAAAAAGTTTATGATGATCTGAAGAGAGGTAATTGAGGAAATTTTGGTTCCTTCAACTACCTCCGTGTTACATTTATATGCGCTTTTCTATGAATAACTTCAAAGGATCTTTGCGTAACCAAGGTTACGCTTCTACAATCTCTAATAACACAGCATTTTGATGTAACTTGTCAATTCTCCTCTACCTCTTCACCAGTACATATTGTAAGTTTTCTAATTCAAACATATCAATCAGTTCATCGATCCCTTTAAAATCGATATGTTTTCCAAACCGTTTTTTGCTTAGGTCAATTTCTACATCCAATTGATCGTCCTTTTCTTTCATTTCGAGTTCATTTAGACAAGAATAGATTTCGATGGTTTCTCCTTTTGACAGCTCTTTTTCAATGAATTTAAAAAGTGCACGAAGAGAATGAATGATGTCTAATTCATAAACAAAAGGATGCGTGAATTTATTTCTTACCGCTTCATTGACGGGATCTAGATAATCAATGTAAATGCCTTCGAAATCCTCTTCTGTTTCAAATACTTCTATCAAAAGATCTTCTTTTTGATAGATTTTGTGCTTTTTTTGTTTTTTATCAAACATGCTGATATTTAGTTCAGAGAATGGTTTATAGGTAGGATTTTGACCAATGGTACCAAGCGGCAGTTCTTTGTTTGATCCAATATAATGCTGTAAAGTCATGGGTTACCCTCATTTCTTGAAATATTCCTTATAGCGTTGATTATTTCCTTTTTACCAATTTAGAGATAAATATGCAATGGCTTGACATATCGGTATTTCTAGATTGCCGCGGGGATTGCTGGGCAGCTTGTCATTGGAATGGTCATTGATCATTTTGGCTGGTTCCATAGCTTGGTGATTTCACTTGATCTCAAACGCATATTGGCATTGTTCTTTATGCTGATCGCTCTTTATTTTATTTACAAAGGAAATAAGCGCTCTCGAGAGGAAGCGAGTGCTTAAAGAGAACGTGCTGCTGCGACATTTGCTCTCAGCAGCTCTTTTATACTGATTCATCATGTTTGACTAAATACCTATCAGGGTATACTATCTGATCATAGGGAAAAGAGAAAGGAGTGTTAAACGTGGAGTATAATCAGCAGATGAAGAATCGTCTTCGCCGGATTGAAGGGCAGATTAAAGGAGTTCTTGCGATGATGGAGCAGGGAAAAGATTGCCGCGAGGTGGTGACGCAGCTGTCTGCATCACGCAATGCCATTGATCGGGCAATGGGTGTGATTGTGAGTACAAACCTTGAACAATGTGTCCGTGAAAGTCTTGAGCAGGGCAAGGATACAGAGGGGCTTGTCAAAGAAGCGGTTGAGCTCTTGGTGAAAAGCCGGTAAGAAATTCCTCAGCCTTTGGAGGTTGACGAATTTTTTTACTTGTTATAATATACCCTTACCGGTATGTGTATATATTTTTTGCTTTTTGTATACCCCCATGGGTAATTAAGATAAGGAGGATCATGATGGAAGAACAAAAGAAACGAACGACGATTGTTTTATTTAGTGGAGATTATGATAAAGCGATGGCCGCTTATATTATTGCAAATGGCGCAGCAGCTTATGATCACGAGGTGACTATTTTTCATACTTTTTGGGGGCTGAATGCCTTGCGTAAGGAAGAGATGGTGCCACTGAAGAAGGGATTTTTAGAAAAAATGTTTGGCAAAATGATGCCGCGCGGTGCTGATCGAATGGGGCTGTCAAAGATGAATTTTGCAGGAATGGGACCGAAGATGATTAAGCATGTGATCAACAAACACAATGCCATGACCCTGCCGCAGCTCATTGATATGGCGAAGGAACAAGACATCAACCTCGTGGCATGTACGATGACGATGGATCTTTTAGGGCTACAGGAGAACGAGTTACTAGCAGACATTCAATATGCAGGTGTGGCAGCGTATTTAGCAGAGGCAGAAATCGGGAATGTGAATTTATTTATCTAGGGGGGTGTCCATACATGATTCAAACGTTTTTGCTCATCATTGTGATCGCTTTGCTTGTGAGCCGTTTTCTTCCCGTACGGGGTGTGAAACAAATGGACACAGCTCATCTGAAACCTAAATTGCATAGTCGGCATCAACAGCTGATAGACGTGCGATCACCTTTAGAGTTTCAAACAAATCATATAAAAGGATTTCAAAATATCCCCTTATTCCAGTTAAAGGAACGAGCGCATGAGCTTGAGAAAGACAAAGAAGTGTATGTGATCTGCCAAAGCGGGATGAGAAGTATGCAGGCGGCTAAATTGTTAAAAAAACAGGGATTTACCCACATTACGAATATCAAGGGTGGCATGAATGCTTGGCGATTATAGGTATCAATAGGCTTTAAAATATACCCCCACCCCTATAAAAGGAGGAAAAACAATGCAGCAACCAACAGCAATTCTAGATGCAAAAGGATTGGCATGCCCAATGCCCATTGTCAAAACGAAAAAACAAATGAATGAGCTCTTGCCAGGAGATGTGCTTGAAGTGCAAGCAACCGATAAAGGGTCTACAGCGGATTTAGCAGCTTGGTCAAAAAGCGCCGGTCATGAATTTTTAGGAACAAAAGTAGAAGGACAGGTGCTTCATCATTTGATTCGTAAAGGTGGAGCGAAACAGGAGGAGGAGCAGTCAATGATTTCGGAAATGTCGTTGAACATGTTTCAACAGAAGGTAAAAGAAGATCAGTCATTGTTTATTTTAGATGTACGAGAGCCGGATGAATACGAAGCGGGTCATATTCCAGGAGCTGTTCACATCCCTCTCGGTGAGGTGGAACAACGTGCTGAAGAATTGAACCGAGAGACGCTCATTTACCTCATCTGTCATTCAGGCAGAAGAAGTGAATTAGCCGCACAAAAGTTAAAAGAAAAAGGATTCAATCAATTGATCAATGTAGTGCCAGGCATGAACAGCTGGACAGGAGAGATTGAAAAATAGGAGCTGAATGAACCAATGACTGTAAAAGCAATGACAGCAGAACAGTTAACAAAAAAAATCATCAACAAAGAGCCCCTCTTTTTGTTAGATGTACGAAACGAATCAGATGTGCAGGACTGGAAAATTGAAGGGAAAGCCGTTGAATATTTAAATGTGCCTTACTTTGAGCTTCTTGATGGCGTAGAGGATATGGTGGAGAACATACCGGATGACCTAGATGTACTGGTCGTTTGTGCGAAAGAAGGCTCCTCTATTATGGTGGCAGAGATGCTGTCAGAGGCAGGCAGAACGGTCCATTATTTGCAAGGCGGCATGAAGGCATGGAGTGAGCATTTAGAGCCAGTGAAGATCGGTGATTTAACTGGCGGTGGAGAGTTGTACCAATTTGTGCGAATGGGCAAGGGATGCTTGTCGTATATGATCATGTCGAATGGGGAAGCTGCGATTATTGATGCGGCTAGAATGACGGAGATCTATACGCAATTTGCTAAAAAACATCAAGTCACGGTGACGCATGTGTTTGATACGCACCTTCATGCGGACCATATATCTGGCGGGAAAAAGCTGTCTGAACAGACTGGCGCTATCTACTGGCTGCCGCCAAAAGACGCCGAAGAGGTGACATTTGATTACAAACACCTTGAAGAAGGACAGCGTGTGACGATTGGAGCGACGGAGATTGATATTCATGCCCTTTATTCACCGGGCCATACGATTGGTTCAACCTCTTTTATCGTAGACGGCCGTTACCTCCTTTCAGGTGATATTTTGTTCATTGATTCGATCGGACGACCTGATCTAGCCGGTATGGCGGAGGACTGGGTAGGTGATTTGAGGGAAACCCTTTATACACGATATACGGCGCTTTCGGCAGAATTGATTGTGCTACCTGCACATTTTATGATCGTGGATGAACTTAATGAAGACGGGAGCGTTTGGAAGGAGCTAGGCGCTTTGTTTGAAGAAAATCACGGGCTGAACATTGAAGATGAAGACGTATTTAGACAAATGGTCACGCAGCATCTACCTGCACAGCCAAACGCTTATCAAGACATTCGGTCTACCAATATGGGGAAGCTGCATCCAGACGAGGAAGCACAGCGAGACATGGAAATTGGTCCAAACCGTTGTGCGATTCGATAATGTTCAATAAAATAAAGAAGCGAGGGATGATCAGATGACATCAGATCACATTTTAGACGTAACCGGGCTTGCATGCCCGATGCCAATTATTCGGACGAAGAAAAAAATGAATGACTTGGCTGAAGGCCAAGTATTAGAAATACATGCAACAGATAAAGGAGCTAAAGCTGATTTGGCTGCATGGGCTAAGTCAAGCGGACATGAATTGATCACGCAGACAGATGAAGGGCATGTGCTGAAGTTCTGGGTGAGAAAAGGGTCCTAAAAGGGCGAGGGGTATCTGTGAGGGAGCCCCTTTTCTTTTTGCAAAGGAGGAGACCAGCGTGGATTTTGCGTTTTTCATTACTTTATTTATCATCGGATTTGTTGGTTCCTTCTTATCAGGAATGGTCGGAATAGGAGGATCTGTGATCAACTATCCCATGCTGCTTTATATCCCACCTCTTGTCGGAGTGATGGCGTTATCGGCACATGAGGTTTCAGGGATTGGTGCCATTCAAGTATTATTTTCGACACTTGGCGGTGTGCTGGCGTATCGAAAAAGCGGATTTTTACATCGTCCATTGATTTTATATATGGGGAGCAGTATATTGGCAGGAAGTTTAATAGGGAGCTATTTTTCGCATTTCCTTCCAGAGAAAGGTATCAATGTGGTCTATGGTCTGCTTGCCATTGTCGCTGTCATTTTAATGCTTATTCCGAAAAAAGGACAGCGAGCAGAAGCGGATGGAGAGGTGACCTTTCATAAAGGACTGGCGGCTGGAATTGCTTTTGTGATCGGAAGTGTATCGGGCGTATTAGGTGCAGGCGGTGCCTTTATTTTAGTACCGGTGATGCTATCGATTCTCAAAATCCCTGTGCGGATGACGATTGCCTCGTCTCTGGCGATTACGTTTCTCTCTGCGATCGGCGCATCTGCTGGGAAAGTGCTGACGGGTCAAGTCATGTTCATGCCTGCTCTTATCTTAATGGTAGCCAGTTTGATGGCCGCGCCGATTGGGGCGAAAATTGGTCAGAAAATCAATGCCGTTTATTTGCAGTGGGCGCTTGCCGTGATGATTACAGCCACAGCGATCAAAATCTGGGTGGATTTATTATAAGAAAAAGACCAACAACTGAGAGCAAGGGCTCTTTTCCATGTGTTGGTCTTTTTTATTTCATGTCATCGTGCTCGATATACGTTTCAAGTGCAGGGTGGTACTCTTTTTGATAATGAAGATTGGGGCATGTTTTCACGACTTTGCCTTGCAAGGCATTGGACTTCGAGACATCTAATGCTGTTTTACATTTTGGACAACGTTCGTTAAATATTGAGAGCCAGCGCTTCATAGATCACCACTCCAGTTAAAGTCTTAAAAGCCGATTATATTAATATGAATTATAGGGGATTGTGTGAATGAGGTCAATGGATATTTGGCTCTTTTTAACAAAAAAGAAGCATCGTATAAGATGCTTCAGCGTATAGACAAACCCTCGCATTCTTTGTCAGTCCTGCGTGTTGGTGCTTACGAATGTCAAATTCGCTCTGCCAGTACTCGTCCTTCCTAGGTTGCAAAGATTTTCTATCACGCTGAAAAGAAGACAAAGGGCTAAAATAAAGTTCATTTTAGCCCTTTGTCAACAATTTGAAATATGATTAGTAGGCTTTTGCCCAGAACACCATATAAGAAGCAGGTTTCCCGCAGCAGACACATGTGTCAGAAACGGATTGTTGTTCAAACGGGATACAGCGTGATGTCGCCCCTGTTCTCTCTTTGATGTCGTTTTCGCAGTCTTCATCACCGCACCACATGGCTTTGATCAACCTGTTTTCTTCGGCAAGAACCTGCTCGATGTCTTCGATCGTGTGGGCGTTTGATGTTTTTTCATGTAATCGTTCTTTTGCTTTTTCGTACATCGTCTGTTGAATGTCTTCAAGCGTGGCCGTGATGGTTTGTTCGAGTGCATCTAACGTGACGGCTTGCTTTTCACCTGTGTCTCGTCTTGCGAGCATGACCTGGCCTTTTTCCATATCCTTTGGTCCTACTTCTACGCGTAATGGGATGCCCTGCATTTCGCATTCGTTGAATTTCCAGCCAGGCTGTTTATCACTTGCATCGATGTCAGCGCGTGCGATGCGGGCGAGTCGATCCTTTAATTCATAGGCATGATCGAGGACACCTTCTTTATGGGAAGCAATTGGCACAACACGTACTTGGGTTGGCGCAATATTTGGCGGCAGGACAAGTCCTCTGTCATCGCCATGCACCATGATCATAGCGCCAATGATTCTTGTGGTGAAGCCCCATGATGTTTGCTGGACATGCTCTAATTTTCCTTCTCGATTTAAAAATTCAATGCCAAACGCCTTGGCAAATCCGTTGCCCAAGAAGTGAGAAGTGGCGGTTTGCAGGGCTTTTCCATCATGCATCAAGCTTTCAACCGTATAGGTGAAGCGGGCGCCAGCGAATTTTTCTTTCTCTGTTTTCCTGCCTTTAATGACAGGGATCGCTAGAAGCTCTTCACAAATAGACGCATAGATATGGAGCATTCTTTCTGTTTCTTCAATCGCTTCTTGCTCAGTCTCGTGACAAGTGTGCCCTTCCTGCCAGAGGAATTCAAGGGTTCTAAGGAATGGACGTGTTGTCTTTTCCCAGCGGACGACATTGGCCCATTGGTTATATAGTTTCGGTAAATCACGATAGGAGTGAATGATGTTTTTATAATGCTCAGCGAACAGCACCTCAGACGTTGGTCTGACGCAGAGTCTTTCTTGTAATTCCGAATCACCGCCATGTGTCACCCACGCCACTTCAGGAGCAAAGCCTTCGATATGATCCTTTTCTTGCTGGAGCAGACTTTCTGGGATAAAGAGCGGCATATAGACATTCTCGTGACCCGTTTCTTTGATTTGACGATCAAGTTCGTCGCGAATATTCTCCCAAATTTTGAAGCCATATGGCTGAATGATCATACTGCCTCTAACGCTTGAATAATCGACGAGACGCGCCTTTGTGACAACATCTGTATACCACTGGGCAAAGTCGTCTTCCATACTTGTAATTTTCTCAACAAATTGTTTCTTTGACATCGTCTTTTTCCTCCTTTTAAAAAAACAAAAAAGCTGTGCTTTAAGTTAGGGACCATTCCTGGTGGTACCACCCTAATTTAAAGCACAGCTTTACACTCGATCATGATAACGGTATGAACCGCTGTATGAAACAGAACTAAATCGGCAGGTTCACTTGAAGATGTCAGTAGGAACTTCTCAGCACCGTTCCCTCTCTGGTAAAGATCAATTCAAGCTACTATTCCAGATCTACGTTGATCCTTGTTCGTTGATTTTTCATCAGTTTACCTGTAAATGGGGGAGAAAGCAAGTTGGTCCGCAAGTTCATTTCATGCCATTCTGAGGTCGTTTATGTCGCTGAGCCATTGGCAGACATTTTCTGTTTTTGCAGCTTGCACGTTATGTAAGGCTATGCTAATATATTTGAAGAAAAAAATAGACTTGTATAACCTCAATAATATGGTTTGAGGGTTTCTACCAGGATCCGATAAATCCTGATTACAAAAGCGCGCTTTCCTTTTTTGTAATCAGGGTTTTTTTGTTTGTCTGCACCCTGTATCAAAAGTGAAAGCCATGATATAGAGAAGGGATGTTAGACATGAACTGGAGAGTTTATTTATTAGCTGTTTCTACTTTTGCGGTTGGATTAGTTGAGCTTGTGGTCGGGGGCATTTTGCCAAGTTTAGCAGAGGATCTCAATGTGTCTCTTGCGACAGCTGGACAGCTTATTACGGTATTTGCGATTGTGTATGCTATTTCAGCACCGGTGCTGCTGACCGTCACAGCCAAAATCGAACGAAAGCGTCTGTATTTAATCGCATTATTGGTATTTACATTAGGCAATGTATTCACATATTTTAGTTCCACCTTTGCCCTTGTCATGATCTCTAGGGTCTTGATTGCCATGAGTACGGCGCTTGTTGTGGTGTTATCATTGACGATTACCGCCAAGCTGGTGGAACCGGCGCATCGAGCGAAAGCATTAGGTCTGATTTTTATAGGGATTAGCTCATCACTTGTTCTCGGTGTACCGATCGGTATTTTTATTACAGAGAGCTTTGGCTGGAGAGTGATGTTTTTAGGAATCAGTATTCTGTCAGCCATATCCATGGTGCTGATTTATTTCCTATTAGAGAAAATGCCTGTTGAAAAAGTGACACCACTTAAAGAACAAATTCGTTCTTTAGGGCATCCGAAAATTTTCAGTGCACATTTGATTAGTTTGTTCATGCTTGCTGGTCATTATATGCTGTATTCTTATTTCACGCCATTTCTCATGGAAGTTCTGCATATGACTCCGTTTTGGATTAGTATTTGTTATTTGGTCTTCGGGCTTGCGTCGATTGGCGGGAATGGATTTGGCGGCTGGCTTAGTGACAAATTAGGATCAGGAAAAGCCATTTTGCTTGTGACCATGGCGTTTGCCATTGTGATGTTTATCCTTCCTTATACAGCGGGAGTGTTTATGCTCTTTATGGTGATGGTTGTCTTATGGGGTGCTCTTAGCTGGGCACTGACACCTGCTTTGCAGAGCTATTTGATTCAAACAGACCCTGTGACGTCTGATATTCAGCAGAGTTTGAATACATCCGCTTTGCAAATTGGAATTTCCATTGGATCAGCAGTGGGCGGCGTCATGTTTACAATGACTGGTTCATCTGTTGATTTGGCTAAATTCGGCGCTGTTTTTGTGCTGATTGCCTTTAGCTGTGCAGTGATTTCATTAAAGAGACCGCCGCTTTATATGGATCGTCAGCATCACGCTGAATAGAAGAGAATAAGATCGTTTCCGTGTTAGTTAGCTGCCTCATCATAGGCAGCTTTTTATTTTTTTAAAACCACACCTTCGCTTTTACCAGTAATGACTTCTTCTCCATGCTGATTGATATAACGGGAAAAAAGGTGGACACGATGGTATTTTTCAAGGGGTTCTACCTTGGTGACGGCCATCTGACAGGTAATGGTGTCACCTGTATAAACAGGGCGTATGAAGGTACATGTCATCTCTTGACCGATAAAATGAAACTGACCGCCAAGCTTCGTGGCTAGACTTGCTGTGAGAAAGCCGTGTACCATGAGCCTGCCTTGGTCATCTAGCTCGGTATGATGTTTGCCAAGATCACCTGTCATCTCGCCAAATTGGATCACATCTTCATGCGTATAGGTTTTGCTTGTTTGAAATTGATCGCCTGGTCGAACCATCTGTTCTTCAGCTCCTTTTTTTAAATGTACCAAAGGAATGAATGAATGTACATTCATTTTTGTTCGTTCTTACTTCACATCTACTCTTTGCAACTAGCTTGTTTGTCGTACGACTGATCAGTAATCTGAAAAGAGAAAGGTGCAAGGAGGAATGGGGTTGAAGAAGACGGGAAAGAATCGTTCAAGAGGTACAGCTTCCTTTTATCAAATAGCGTGGAGATGGCATTTTTATGCGGGGTTGATTTTTATGCCTATCTTCGTGTTGCTTGCTGTAACTGGAGCTATTTATTTGTTTAAGCCGCAGATTGAGGAATCGATGTACGATAAGCTTTACCATGTGAAAGCTGAAGGAGAAAAATTGGCTCCTACAAACCAGATTGAGGCGGTTAAGGAAGCTTATCCGAATGCAGAGCTAACGAGATATCAGCCGGGAGAAGGAAAAACGCGTTCAGCTGAAGTCGGTTTTAGACAAGGTGAGGAGACCTATACAGCCTATGTGAATCCCTATACAGGACAAGTGTTAGGGCGAATGAATGATGAAATGAAGTTTATGAACCGTGTGGAGGAAATACACGGGGAACTGATGGCAGGAACAATTGGTGACCGAATCGTTGAGCTGACAGCCTGCTGGGGCATTGTCCTCATCGTGACAGGCATTTATTTGTGGTGGCCACGAATGCCAAAACGTTTCAGTGGTGTGATCATGCCGCGTTTGACAAAAGGAAAAAGGCTGCTAATACGTGACTTACATGTGGTTCCAGCCTTTTGGGTATCGGCAGGCATGTTATTTCTCATCTTAACGGGTCTGCCATGGTCCGGTTTATGGGGAAATGAATTTCAAAAATTTGCAACAAATACAGGTGAAGGATATCCGCCATCTGTTTGGGTGGGCGATAAACCAACATCACAAGTAAAAACAGAGGAAGTAGCTGACGTCCCTTGGGCGGCTGAGAAGATGGATGTCCCTGCTTCTGACCAGTCCTCTTTTTTAAAGCTATCCATGGATGATGTTGTTCGCATTGCAAATGAACAGAAGGTGCATCCTGCTTATCAAGTGTATATTCCGCAAACGGCAGATGGCGTTTATACATTGTCGGTCTTTCCGCCAAAGGCAAAAGATGAAGCGACCGTCCATCTCGACCAATATACAGGAGCGGTTCTAGCAGACTATCGTTATGCTCAGTATGGCTGGATGGGGAAAACCATTGCCCTTGGTATTACATTACATAAAGGAACAGAGTTTGGTCTAGTGAATCAGCTGGCTGGTTTACTCATATGTGTAGGGATTGTGGGGGTTGTTATTAGTGGATTTTTGCTTTGGGTGAATCGAAAACCAAAAGGTTCGCTAGGCGCACCGAAAGCACCAGCTAAAGGCAGATTAAAGTGGTTCGTCTTGCTTCTTGTTGGGTTAGGGATTATTTTTCCGCTTGTCGGTCTGTCGCTCATTATTGTGCTGCTGATGGACTTATTCATCATACAGCGACTACCGAGACTGAAGCAATTTTTAGGTGCATAGAATAAGGGGGAATAGCATATGAAAAAAAGTTGGATACTGGGTTTCCTCTTGATGTTCCTAACGGCTTGCCAGCTTAATCCGAATACGGAGGAGCTTTACGAAAAACCATCGGTAATTCATGTAAACACCAATATACCAAGTCACATATCGAGTCCAAAAGAGCAAGCATTTCGTTTTGTAATCAAAGAAAATAGTCAGCCAATTCGTGCATCCTCTGATATCAAAATAAGTGTATGGAAATATGGAGATGACCGTCAAACGCCCGTAAAAGCAAAATGGGAAGGGGAAGGTGTGTATACAGCAAACTACATGTTTCCTGAGGATGGTTTGTATGACATACGGTTAGACGTAACAGTGGCAGATCAGCACATCATGCCAATAAAACGAATCACTGTGGGCCAACTGACAGAAGATGAGAAAAAAGTATTAAAAGACAAGCAGAAAAAAGAGAAACAAACCCATTCTCATCATTAAAAGATATCAAGGAGAGGAACATGACACCTCTCCTTTTAATCATTCAAAAACAACCATTTCTCCAATTGGTTGAAATCCTGCACGCTGATAGATATGTTTGCCGTCATTTGAGGCTTGTAACATCACACACTTTTGTTTGTTATCTGTCTGGGTCAGAAGGTAATGAAACATGTCACTGCCAAGTCCTCTTCCGCGGTGTTCTGCCTTTGTGATGACATCATAAATACCGTAGCTGTCTGCTGTTTCAATCAATAAGCCCGTTGTGACTGGTTTGTTGTGTTCATATCCAACGAACATGCGGGTATTCGGGTGTAATCGTTCAATCGAGAAGCGCTGGAAATAGGTGTTTAAAGCGATTGCTTCAGATGATCCTTCGAAAAGTTCGATAAATAAATGTTGATAATCGAGAAAGGTTTGATCGTCAGTCACTTCCTTAATCGTAAGTGAGTGAGATGTCCTTTGATCCATGTCGTATGTATGTTCAAGCATCATGATGGTATTGCGTTCCACTTCTTGAAGCCCATATTTCTGCATGATATTCGACCAGTCAGGATGGAGCAGGCTTTGAGTAATCCATGTGCTGAATGTTAGCTGCTGTCGCTGCATTTGTTCGATGGCAGCTTCCACTTTTTGTTGATTTTGTATGTGCGCTGAAATCGGTAATAACAAATTGAACGTGTCAGTTGATATATGCGTGTTTGATAGAACGAAATCTTCCGATGATAGGAACGATCCGTTTACAACAGAAGAAAACAAATTTATTTTTTCTTCTAACTGCCGAATGGCCATTTGCTGCTTTGTGTTCATTCTCTCACCTTCTTTTTTTGAATGACGGTTACCTATTTTAAATGATAGCAAAGAAAAGGAAATTGTGCCGTTTATTGTAATCTAGTAAAAAAGTTCTTTTATTTATAAGGTCTGATGACCCATTCTTTTCCTCATTCCCACATTTCTTTTGACTCCTTTATTGATTATTAGTACCATTTTATTAACCAGTTAAGAGTGGAGGTTCAGATGGAAACAAAAGAGCAGATTGTCTTAAAAGCGATTCAAGATTTGATTATGTATAGGGAAAAGAAACGGAACGATCCAACAGATCCACTGATTACCACGACTGATACACTCAAGCAAGATTGGACACTTACACAGCTTCATATTTTATCTATGATTCAAGCAAACCCTAATGAATCTAATAATACATTTCTTTCACAACAACTAAAACTATCAAAACCAGCAATTACAAAGGCTGTGAAAAAGCTCATCGACAAGGGCATGGTCGACTATTGCCACCGGCAAGGTGACAAGAAATCCGTCTATTATTCACTCACAGAGGAAGGCACACAGCTGGCGGCACTGCATGATGAGCTTCATGAACAGGCAGTCTCCTCCTACTTAGAATTCCTCCATGAATTTAATGAAGACGAGCTACAGGTTATTGAGCGCTTCTTAAAGACTTGGAAGGAAAAGATATAAAAAACGAACCGGAAGCTTTCAATAAACTAGATGCTTTCGGTTTTTTTATGGTAAAATTAACATATATTGACGTTGTTCGTGATGATGTGAAAAGGGAGGGAGCTTCTTTGGGGAAAGAAATGATGGAAAATTTTAAAAAATCAGCAACCATCATGCCGTTCGTCGGATTGTTTGTCAGCTTGCTATTATTTGTTTATTTTTTTGGTATCACAGGAGTTGAAGGATCGATTTGGGCTGCTGCATTGTATTGTGCTCTGCCCTTTTTAGGGTACACGATCTTCTATCTGCCTGTATGTATTTATTTTAAAGTTAGTAAAAAACACTCAATCCATAAAAATGAGGAACAAACGTGATTGTGGTCAGCGCTTGTCTTGCTGGGATGAAGGTCCGGTATAACGGTAGCCATCGATTAGATCAGCGAATTGAAGAGCTTGTGCAGGAGGGAAAGGCGGTAACAGTTTGCCCTGAGCTGCTTGGCGGTTTCTCTACACCAAGACCTCCCGCAGAAATTATTGGTGGAGATGGTCATGATGTCTTACGGGGGCAGGCTTCTGTTGTTGATGTTCATGGAACAGATGTGACAGAGATGTATGTAAAAGGTGCACAAGACACGCTTAAGCAGGTTCAGACTCTTGGCGCAACATCCGTCGTGTTAAAAGAGTACAGCCCTTCTTGCGGAAGCCGGATGATCTATCGGGGAGAGTTTAACGGGAAGACAAAGGCTGGGGACGGTGTGACGTCTGCCTTGCTGAAACAGCATGGGATTCAAGTATTCTCTGAGGAGGATGATTGGACCTCGCTGTTTGTATAGGGATGGCGTGAATTGAAGGAGGAGTTAGGTTGAAGAAGTGGATCATTGGTTTAGTAGTCGTTATTTTCATCGGAATAGGTCTTTATTTTATGATCAATGCCAAAACATATGCTTTTGATGATGTGGTCTCGATTGATAAAGATAAAGTGACTTCCATTCAAATTGAGCATGATGATGAGCGCGTTGTGGTGGATAAGAAAGAGGATATTCAAAAGCTGCTGAAGAAATTTTCGGGTATTCAATTAAAGAAAGTGAACGAAGCTAAAAAAGCCTCTAAAGAATCGTATTGGATCAGAGTGTACGAGAATGAAAAGGAAACTTATGGTCTGACTTTTTATGACCAAAGCTTTTTAGAGACGTATGATGGTTCTAAAACAAAAAATCGAACAAGTGAATACCAAATCGTTGATGCAAATCAAGTCGATTTTGGACAATATATCAAATAAGATCATTCAGTCTATGAATGGTCTATTTTCATGCATGATCTTTCGCACATTCGGGTATAGTGCATGGTAAGTAAAAATGAAGCGGAGGTTTGTTTGATGAGTGGATTAACAGATACAGTCACATTAGCAAACGGAGTGAAAATGCCGAAGCTTGGCTTTGGTGTATGGCAAGTAAAAGATGGGGATGAGGCTGTAAATGCAGTCAAAGACGCACTAGAAGCGGGCTATCGCAGTATAGATACAGCAGCGGCCTATCAAAATGAAGAAGGTGTTGGCAAAGCCATTCAGCAATCAGGCATCTCTCGCGATGATCTGTTCATTACGACAAAAGTGTGGAATAGTGATCAAGGGTATGAGTCAACGCTTGAAGCCTTTGAAACGAGTATGAACAAACTTGGTCTGGATGTATTGGATCTTTATTTAATCCATTGGCCGGTTGAAGGCAAATATAAAGAAACGTGGAAGGCGCTAGAAAAGCTGTATAAGGATGGCCGTGTGAAAGCCATTGGCGTGTGTAACTTCCATCAGCACCATCTAGAAGATTTATTAGAAGAGGCAGAAGTGGTGCCAATGGTCAATCAAATTGAGCTGCATCCGAAGCTGACGCAGGAGCCTTTACGTGACTACTGCAAGGCAAAAGGCATTCATGTAGAAGCATGGTCGCCATTAGGTAGCGGAAAACTTCTTAACCATCCGGTGCTTCAAGATATTGCGAAAAAACATGAGAAGTCAGTGGCGCAAGTCATTCTTCGCTGGGACTTGCAGCATGACATTATCACCATTCCGAAATCTGTGACGAAGAGCCGAATCATCGAAAACACAAACGTATTTGATTTCGAGCTGTCCGCCCATGAAATGAGTGTCATTGATCAGCTCAATGAAGATGAGCGCACAGGTCCAGACCCAGACAACTTCGATTTTTAATAGAAAGAAAGCATAGGGTAAGGTAATATGATCCCCCATAGCAGACAGAGAGAAAAGAAAGTGCAAGAATCTGTCTGTTATGAGGGGTATTTTTTATGGCGAAAATACGTAAAAATTTATGATAATCAACTCAATATACATCCCTAATATACTTAATAAACTTCGGATGAAAGTCAGGAATTCGAGAAAAGGAAATTTTTGGATAATGCATGTATGAAAAATTTTTCTATATCAAAACTGAATCTATGTATTTATGTTCATTTTTCCAACCGTATCATTTATTTTTTATTGTTCAATTGTTCTTTTAACAGTTCTATGATGGTGTCGTTTTGTTGCTCCATGTTTTTTATTCTCTTCTCGATTATGGACCCAGAAATACACACCACAATTAAAATGGCCATCCCCACAAATAACAAACAAATTCCCTCCTATCACAATATTTTGAATTGTCTTTTGTCTTAATAAACTGAATTCATTCGAATCTTTTCAATATCGTACCATTCTTTGAAATTACTTACTGCAGATAAAGCGCGTCAACGGTTCCAAAATACGTTAAACAACCTAAGCCCATATCAATATAGGACTTAGGCTGCTAAGGATATTTTTAACTCTGTCTAGTTGAAATGGTTTACTTCAAGATGCCTGTGCTTTTTATTTGCCCGTATGTTCAGACCGTCTTTTGAGGCTGATAGGTCTCAATGATTTGAATGGCGTCGACAATTTGCTCTTTCGTATAGTCTCCAATCAAACAAAAGGTTTCATCTTTACGTGCAGCATGGTTTGCCACTGTATGTGCTGCTTCCTCTAGATGAGCTGTGATGCCAAGCTCACGCATCGTTCTAGGTAATCCGAGTGTTTGATAAAGCTCAAGTAATTCTTCTACTTCCGTCATACGGTTTTCTGCGGCAAGCTGAACGAGAATGCCATAGGCCACTTTTTGTCCATGTAACACATGATGTGTTTCATCAATAAATGTTAATCCATTATGAACGGCATGGGCTCCTGCCATTCTGCCATAACGTCCTCCATAGCCGCCGACTGTTCCCGCTAACGTAATGATCGTATCTGTTACATCTGCAAAGGCTTGAGAAAGCTGACCTGTTTTTAAACTGCTAACGGCTTCTTCACTATGAGTCAGAAGAATGTCACGAACGTACACTGCCTGCTTTAATGCAGCATGTACCATGAGCGGCAAAGTGCCTTTTGTGTTACGAATAATGGCTTCCGCTTCATACCATTTTGCCAGCGTATCCCCAATTCCGCTTTGAAGATAGGAAAGAGGAGATGAAAGCAAAAAAGTATGATCAATTAACGTGAGATAGCTGGACCGCTTATGATAGTCGACCCTCATGAAATTTCCCTTGTCATCATAAATGACACTGAGCGGTGTAGAAGCCGCACATGTCCCAGGAATCGTCGGCACCATGATCACTTCAATTTGGAGAGCGTCGGCAACAGACTTCGCTGTATCTAAAATCGTTCCGCCACCGATCCCGATGATCACGTCTGAACTCTTGAGTTCTTCCGCAATTCGTGTAATCGCATTTGGTGAACTGTAACCTTTATGCTGAACAATAGGCCACTCGGATGGAAGCTTTGTGTACTGTGAAAAGGCTTGATATGAGTCATATCCTGTCACTATAGCAGGTGAGTGAAAAGGAGATGCAAGTGACTCGAGTTCATGATAAATCCCCTTTTGAGAAATAAACTGGTTAGGACCGCTTCTGACAATATCTTCTGGCTGGATCATTGACTTATTCTCCTTTACGAAATCATATAGTTCTTAAATCATCTCATTTTACAGAAAGTTCTGTCAAATAATCGAACAATATGAGACTATAGACCCTTCCGTTTTATGGAATTGAACTGCTGACATTGCCTTAAGGTATGTATTTCCTGTATGATATAAAATGGTATGTTTTGATTAAATTTAAGAGGTGTTTATATATATGGAAAAACAATATCGTGTATTACTTTACTATCAATATGTCCCCATTGAGGATCCAGAAACGTTTACAGCAGAGCATCTAGCATTCTGTAAGGAGCTTGGTTTGTTAGGTCGAATTCTTGTTTCATCTGAAGGCATAAACGGAACCGTTTCTGGTACCATTGAGCAGACGGACAAGTACATGCAAGCATTGAAAGAAGATCCACGCTTTGCGTCCATGCCAATTAAAATTGACGAAGCAGATGGTCATGCGTTTAAAAAAATGCACGTCCGTCATCGAAATGAATTGGTGAATTTAAGTCTTGAAGATGATGTGAATCCGCTAGAATTAACGGGTAATCATCTCAGCCCAGTTGAATTTTACGAGCAAATGCAATCACCTGATACGGTCGTGATTGATGCACGTAATGATTATGAGTTTGATGTCGGTCACTTCAGAGGTGCTGTGCGCCCTGACATTGAGACGTTCCGTGAATTACCTGAGTGGATTCGTGACAACAAAGAGATTTTAGAAGGGAAAAAAATTCTGACGTATTGCACAGGCGGCGTACGCTGTGAGAAATTCTCAGGATGGTTAAAGCGTGAAGGCTTTGAAGATGTATCCCAGCTTGACGGTGGAATTGTCACATACGGAAAAGACCCAGAAGTTCAAGGAAAGCTATGGGACGGTCAATGTTATGTGTTTGATAACCGCCTAACGGTTCCAGTCAATCAAACAGAGCACGTCGTGGTAGGAAAAGATTTCTTCACTGGTGAACCTTGCGAGCGTTATGTGAACTGTGCGAATCCTGCATGTAACCGCAAAATGATTGCTACAGAAGAAAGCGAACATAAATATATGCGCAGCTGCAGCCATGAATGCCGTACAAGCGAACGTAATCTTTATGTGAAACAACACAATTTGTCTGAAGAAGAAGTTCAAGAAAGACTAGCTGTCATTGAAAAAGAACAAGCAATCTCACAAGGATAAGAGGGTTTCCCTTTTATCCTTTTTTCTTTGGATGATACGTGTTCAGAGGGAAGAGGAAGTCATTTCCTCTTTCTTTTTTGTTTTGTTATTTTCAAAATAAGGGTAAAGGTAGTTAATCAGTCTAATAGATTGAACCGTTGAAAAAGCGCTCTCTTTTGAAATAAGCATGTTCGACTATTTCAGAAAATGGAGAATTGAGAGATAATATAACAGGCAAAAAAATGAACAAAGATAAAAGTTCAGGTTAGAAAGTATTTTTCAATGGAATGAAAGGTGAGCTGTTATAAAAGAACAGCGCTTGCTCGACACATGCTCTGTATTTTAATCGAAAGGTGTTATGAACATGAATCATTTGCATCGTAGGATGGGAACTTTCGCGTTAATGATGGTAGGTCTTGGCTCAATCATTGGTTCGGGATGGCTCTTTGGTGCGTGGCGGGCTGCTCAAATCGCCGGCCCTGCTGCTATTTTGTCATGGTTGATCGGGATGGTTGTTATTTTATTTATCGCATTGTCTTATAGTGAACTCGGATCGATGTTTCCAGAGGCAGGCGGAATGGTCAAATATACGCAATATTCACATGGCTCTTTTATTGGATTTATCGCCGCTTGGGCAAACTGGATCGCCATTGTCTCAGTGATTCCTGTTGAGGCAGTGGCCTCCGTTCAATACATGAGCTCATGGCCTTGGGAGTGGGCAAAGTGGACAAGCCATTTGGTCACAAAAGGGGTTTTGACGACTGAGGGGCTCATGGTGGCAAGTGTGCTGCTGGTGATTTATTTTCTGCTCAATTATTGGACAGTTGGGTTGTTTTCAAAGGCGAATACATTCATTACGGTTTTTAAAATCGTCATTCCAGGATTAACAATTGGTGCGCTCTTATTCGTAGGTTTTCATAGTGAGAATTTTACTTCTGGAACAAGTATTGCGCCGAACGGCTGGGCGAGTGTGCTCACAGCTGTGGCAACATCGGGGATTGTGTTTGCTTTTAATGGCTTCCAGAGCCCGATTAATATGGCAGGAGAAGCGAAAAATCCAGGGCGTTCGATTCCAATCGCCATTGTTGGATCGATTTTGATTGCAACGGTCATTTATGTGCTGCTGCAAATCGCTTTTATTGGCGCTGTCGATCCCTCAATGATAGTGAATGGCTGGGGGCATTTAAATTTCAACTCGCCATTTGCTGATCTTGCTATTGCGCTTGGGATCAACTGGCTTGTCCTTATTTTATATGCAGATGCGTTCGTTTCTCCTTCTGGGACGGGAATTACGTATACAGCGACGACGTCTCGTATGATTTATGGGATGGAAAAAAACAAGTACATGCCAAGTGTACTGGGCCGTCTGCACCCTATTTACGGAGTGCCTCGTCCAGCGATGTTTTTTAATTTAGGCGTATCGTTTATCTTCTTGTTTTTGTTTAGAGGCTGGGGAGTTCTCGCTGAAATTATTTCTGTGGCAACCCTGATTTCCTATTTGACAGGACCTGTGACAGTCATGACGCTGAGAAAGACGGGAACAGATTTATATCGTCCATTGCGGATTAAAGGACTCAGCATTATTGCTCCGCTTGGCTTTGTCTTTGCATCCTTGACACTGTACTGGGCGAGATGGCCGCTGACGGGTCAGGTGCTGTTCATTATTCTCATCGGTCTGCCAATCTATTTTTACTATCAAGCAAAAGCGAAGTGGAAGGGCTTTGGCCGTCACTTTAAAGCAGGTGCTTGGATGGTTGTGTATTTGCTTGTGATGATGACGATTTCCTGTCTCGGCAGTGATAAATTTGGCGGTTATAACGTCATTCATTATGGCTGGGATATGGCGCTCATTGCAGTTGTGGCGTTGTTATTTTATATGTGGGCACTCAAAAGTGGATTTGAAACAGAGTTTTTAGAAGATGCGAAAAAAATCAACGATGAACTGCGTGCTTCTCAGAAAGAAGCCGCCTCATCTAAGGAATAACGGAAGGGCTGCCTGAATACTGAGGGCAGCCTTTTTATTTGGATGGATGATCCATGACATGCTGTTTTAGCCAAGTGGTAACGCCGTGTAGAACGGTGGCTGTCACAAGACAGATAAGCGCATATCTCCATAGCTGATCTAAGCCTTGTCCACTAAGCCAAAAAACAATACCTAGAATAAAGAGAGTCAGAATGAACATGAATAAAAAAGATGCTGACCAGAAAAAAGCCTTCATCGAGGTCACCTCCTCGGGGTATTGTATGCAGGCCGAGGGAGGATCAGACCAGCAAGAAAGAAGTAAAAATATCGTGAAACTATTTCAAAAGTCAGATAAAAACGCCAAGTGATTTGACAGTTGTGTTAAGATGAGAGCATATTTTGAGTGTAGATGGCTGGTTATAGACGGAGGTGTTTGGAGATGCAGATTCAAAAGGTTCTAAACAATAATGTCATTAGTGTGATAGATGAACAAGGAAAAGAAATCGTCGTCATGGGCAGAGGCATCGCTTTTCAAAGACGTCCCGGCGACCCGGTGGACGAGGCGTTAATTGATAAAGTGTTCCGCCTAGAGGATCATTCCGTACATGAACGGATGAAAATGCTGCTTCAAGAGGTTCCGTATGATGTCGTCAAGGTGACCGAGGAAATGATCCAATACGCACATACAAAGCTGAACCGAAGATTAAACGAAAGTTTGCATGTATCGCTGGCAGACCATATTCATTACGCCATCGAAAGATTAAAGAAAAACCACTTGATTGAGAATTCGCTGATTTGGGAGATTAAACGTTTATACAAAGATGAATTTCTCGTGGCGAAGGAATGCCTTGAGATGATTGAAGATCGTCTTCATATTGAACTGCCTGAAGATGAAGCGGGCTTTATTGCCATGCATATTATTAATGCAGAGCTCAATGAAGACATGAATACAACGGTCAATATCACAAAAGAAGTGAATGCCATACTGACCATTGTGAAATATCATCTGAACATGGAATTTGATGAAGACTCGCTCAACTTTTATCGTTTTCTCACACATTTACGCTTTTTCGTACAGCGTCTCATCAACGAAACGTTACTCGTCAGTGAAGACCAAGATTTATATCAGCTGATTAAAGTGAAATATCCAAAGGCGTATGAATGCGCAAAGAAAATCGCGGAATATGTGTATCAAACGTATCATCGCGACCTGACATCAGAGGAAATGCTCTATCTATCGATTCATTTGAATCGACTCATCAAACGAGAAAAATAAAGATAGAATTTTAAAAGAAAGCGTTGACATCATTAAATGTGAGTGGTACTATTTGCTCATAAACATAAAAGAATACGGTTTCACAATGATCGTCTTAGAGGATTGTGACTGTTCGGCAGGCAAAACCTAAACGTTCACTGAAAAAGCGCAATAGCAAGTTGCGACTATTTTTGGTGCCCGTTTAGGTTTTTATTTTGCCTAAAAACGTATTTTTTTGAAAAAAAGGGGGTTTTTGTATGAGTCATCGTCAATTAGCAGAAGACATTATCAAACATATCGGTACAGAGAAAAACGTTCATTCATTGGTCCATTGTGCGACAAGACTTCGATTTACATTAAATGATAGGTCGAAAGTAGATAAAGCAGCCATTGAAAAATTAAATGGTGTGGTGACTGTCATGGAAAGCGGCGGCCAGTTTCAGGTGGTCATTGGCAACACCGTACCAGAGGTATATCGAGAAATTGGGGAGTTTACGAATCTATTAGAGGATTCCACTTCTTCATCTGCTGCTAGATCAAGTGAAGAAAGTACAAGTCTTTTCGGAAAATTCGTCGACATTGTTTCTGGTATTTTCACACCTCTTCTAGGTGTCATGGCGGGTGCCGGTATTTTAAAAGGACTTCTAGGCATCTGTATCAATGCAAAATGGTTATCTCCTGAAGATACGTCGTATCAAATTTTATTTGCCGCATCAGACAGCTTGTTCTACTTCCTGCCGCTGCTGCTCGCATTCACTTCTGCTAGGAAGTTTAAAGCGAATCCATTTGTCGCTGTGACGATTGCAGGTGCACTGATCTACCCGACTATTCAAGAGCTCACAAAAGGCGGCGGAGATGTGTCGTTCTTCGGCATTCCGGTTGTCTTAATGTCTTATACATCAACGGTTATCCCGATTATTTTGGCAGTGTTTGTGATGGGATATATCGAACGTTTCTTTAACAAAGTCATTCATGAAAGTGTGAAAAACTTTATTACACCACTGATTTTACTGGTCACGGTCGTTCCACTGACACTGATCGTATTTGGACCATTTGGTGTGTATGCAGGGAACGGAATTGCAGCCGTCCTGCTGAAAGTATTCTCCTTTAGCCCTACACTTGCCGGTGCTTTAATTGCGATGGCATGGCAGGTTCTTGTCATCTTCGGTATCCATTGGGGGCTTGTGCCAGTCATTTTAAATAATATTGCGGTTCATGGAAAAGATCATATTAAGCCGGCTACTGCGCCAGCTGTATTTTCACAAGCCGGTGCTTCAATCGGTGTTATGCTGAAAACAAAGAACAAAAAGCTGAAATCATTAGCTGGATCGACAGCGGTTTCTGCTGTATTTGGAATTACAGAACCTGCTGTATACGGCGTCACACTTCGTTTGAAAAAACCATTTATTGCAGCAGTTATCTCTGCCGGTGTCGGTGGTGCCATTATCGGTTATTCACAAAGTATTGCGATTGCGTCAGGTCTTCCGAGTTTACTGACACTTCCGATTTTCTATGGTCAAGGATTTACAGGGTTCTTAATCGGAATTTCCGTTTCATTTGTTCTTTCAATCGTCTTAACCTATTTGATTGGGTTCAAAGATCCTATAGATGAAGAAGATGCTCCTGCAGCTAGTTCTGCACCAGCATCTAAAAATGAACATGGTGTCAAAGCAGCTCATGTGAAAAGTCCTTTATCTGGCGAAGTCATCAAGCTAGAAGAGGTGCAAGATAAAGCCTTCTCATCTGGCGCATTAGGTAAGGGCGCAGCCATTATTCCATCAGAAGGCAAGCTGTTTGCACCAGTAACTGGAGTCGTGACAACGGTATTCCCAACAGGACATGCATACGGTCTCACCTCTGAAAGCGGAGCAGAAGTACTCATTCATATTGGACTGGATACTGTACAGCTTGGGGGTCGTCATTTTACGCCGAAGGTTGAGCAGGGCCAAACGATTACAGAAGGTGAACTGCTTGCGGAGTTTGATATTGAGGCCATTCAAGCAGCAGGACTGTCTGTCACAACACCAGTGATTATTACCAATTCCGGTGAATTTAGCGATATCATTGAGACAGAAGAAAAACAAGTGACACCAGGACAATCATTTTTACACTTAGTTTAAGAAAGGGAGGACATAATCATGAGATATTCAACACTAGCACCATTTCCAAAAGACTTTTTCTGGGGCGGATCGACTTCCGCCTATCAAGTAGAAGGTGCGTGGAACGAGGATGGCAAGGGACCTTCAGTCATTGATATGAGAGAAAGCTATCCTGAAGGAACAACTGATTTTAAGGTAGCCAGCGATCACTATCATCGATATAAAGAGGACGTGAAGATGTTTGCAGAAATGGGCTTGAAGGCTTATCGTTTCTCCATTGCATGGACACGCATCATTCCAGATGGAGATGGGGAGATCAATCAAAAGGGAATTGACTTCTACCATTCTCTCATTGATGAATTGCGACGCTATGACATTGAACCAATTGTGACGATGTATCACTTTGATTTACCTCATGCGCTTCAAGTGAAAGGCGGCTGGTCAAATCGTTCAACAGTCGATGCGTTTGAACGTTATGCGGAGGTTTTGTTCCAGGAGTATGGTGAGAAGGTAAAATATTGGCTGACCATTAATGAACAAAACATGATGATCTTACATGGATCAGCTCTAGGTACACTGGATCCAAATTTAGAAAATCCGAAAAAAGAACTATATCAGCAGAACCACCATATGCTTGTGGCACAGGCGAAAGCCATGACGCTTTGTCATCGTTTGCTGCCTGAGGCGAAAATCGGACCAGCGCCAAACATCGCCCTTATTTACCCGGCATCTCCAAAACCTGAGGATGTCATTGCTGCGGCTAATTACAATGCGATCCGCAACTGGCTGTATCTTGATATGGCGGTATTCGGTCGTTATAACAACCTTGCATGGGCATACATGAAGGAAAAAGACATTCTTCCTGTGATTGAAGAGGGAGATATGGATATTTTGAAAAGTGCAAAACCAGACTTCATTGCCTTTAACTACTACACATCTCAAACGGTTGAAGCGAGTAAAGGAGATGGCAACGATGAATTTGCCCGCGGCGGAGATCAGCATTTAAAATCCGGCGAAGATGGCGTCTACAAAGGCGGCAACAACCCGTTCTTAAGTAAAAATGCATTTGGCTGGGAAATTGACCCTACCGGTTTCCGATCAACGATGCGTGAGATTTACGACCGCTATCAGCTACCTCTTATTATTACGGAAAACGGGCTAGGCGCTTTTGACAAGTTAGAAGCGGATGGATCGATTCAGGATGATTATCGAATTGATTATTTAGAAAAACATATTGAACAAATCAAATGGGCGATCACTGACGGTGTAGAGGTATTCGGGTACTGCCCATGGTCAGCCATCGACTTAATCAGTACACACCAAGGCTGCTCAAAACGTTACGGTTTTATCTACGTCAACCGTGATGAATTTGACCTAAAAGACCTCAAAAGAATTCGGAAAAAGAGCTCTTATTGGTATGAAACATTGATCGAGCAAAATGGAGAGAACATCGGAAAGTAACAGAAAAAAGCCAGTCACCTTATTAGCGGGTGACTGGCTTCTTTGTTCGTTCACTTTATCGGCTTGTGTCATTTGTCTACCATAGAAGTTTCCTTAAATCTATCTTAAATCCATTGATACACTCATTTTGATTTGATAACCTTGATTTTGGAATTTAATACAAAAGGAGGAATATAATCAAAATGTTCAAAAAAACACTTTTAACCCTAATTACCCTAGCTCTTGTCATATCAATATGGACTCCATTTTCATCAGAAGCATCAGCAGAAACACACTCTATCAATTCACAAGAGTTAAAAGCATTAGTAACACCGACGGTTCTACAAAATGAACAAGCTAACAAAGAATTAGACGAACTTGAAAAGAAAATGGGGGAATACATAGAAAACCTTCCATTTACAGAAAAAGAATTTGAAAACATGACAGAGTCAGAACAAAATAAAGTGATCGATCAATATTTCAACAATGAAGAATTTTTAGCTTTAGAAAACCGAATGAAACAACTTGACTCCAAAAGTAATCAGAGTGAAATAACAACACAAGCACTACCAGTATTCTTCATACCTATCGCAATGACCGTAGGAAGAGTTGCTTTAATGGCTATCAGATCAAAAGGCGCAAGAACTGCACTTAAATATCTAAAAAATCGGATAAAAGGATTTGGTAAAAATTACAAAATTAAATGGGATGTAAGAAATGATAAAGGACAACTTAGAAGTTTAGTTGTCGTCCTACACAAAGGAAAGAAAAGAACAACAAGAGTATTTGCTGTAGACAATGGAAAAATCCCTTTAATACCAAAAACCTCAACTTGGTATTGGCATTTTCATGTAGCTCCAAAAGATAAAATACACCATGCTCTCAGAGCATCAGTACCAAAGAAATACAAAGCAAGTCCAGGAGAAACAATATTACACTAAAAAACCCCTAATTTTTAGGGGTTTTTTTCTCTTCATGACTTGTAACTATATCAACTGGATGTATCAAGTTTTCATCATCATTATCCTCATCAGTGTAAGGCATAATAAGTGAATCCAATTCTTCTTTATCATCAACTAAAGCAACGTAAGTTGTATAATCCTCTAAATCTGATGGAAACAATTCAGCTTGACCAACATTACTTTTTAATGCTTGGTCAATAGCACTCTTTAATTCTATTAAACCCTCACGATTACCAATAATATAAGAATCCATATGCCAACTTTTTTGAGCATATATATGACAAATCTTATCTCTATCTTTCATTATCTCATTACACCCTTCCTGAAGAATTTAATTGATTATGTGCCAACACGCCAACCAGATAAAACATCAAAACGTCTCTTTGGCTACTTTATCCTCATCTTCTTCAATCCTGATCAGATATCCTTCAATACGCTATTTCCAAAACTGCCACCAAAATTTCTTCCTTCCTTTTCCTCCTGCTCCGTTGCTGCAATTAATTTTTTAGTTTCTTTATCTCTTTCAAGAAGACTGCTTTGTATGTATTCTTGCTGTTATTTTAACTTGCTGGATTTTACAAATCAAACCTTACTCTCTACTATCATTATACCCCGAATTTAATCTCATTTATAGACTGTTTTCCGCCCGCATCAGGCCGTATACTGTTATACGCAAGTCAAAAACGATAAGGGATGTGGCTGTATGAATGACAAGAAAGATGTTTTAGATCCTGGGCCGTTTTTTCATGGGACGAAAGCAGAATTGAAGATTGGGGACCTGCTTGAACCGTTGCATTTATCCAATTATCAGGATAAACAATCGAACCACATCTATTTCACCGGAACATTAAACGCAGCCAAATGGGGAGCTGAATTAGCTCGGTCTAATTCCAAAGAGAGAATTTATGTTGTAGAACCGACAGGCGAGTTTGAAGATGATCCGAATTTGACGGATCAAAGGTTTCCGGGGAACCCGACCCGTTCTTACCGGTCGACATCTCCTTTGAAAATAGTCGCAGAATTAGGTGCGTGGGAAAGACATTCCGATGAAGAAATCAATCATATGCTGACGTCGTTGAAAAAGTTAAGGGAAGAAGGAAAAAATGTCATATACGATTGAATCGTATGTGAGGAATAGATGGATAAAAGGCCGCCCGATTTCACTTGGGCGGCCTTATGTGCTATTGAAACAGGACATGCATCAGCTCATCAAATGTCCTTGCATGTTTTAAGGAGTGAAGGCGGTCAGGACTGTCTAATAAATCGACAGCTTGTTCAAAAAATTGATTCATGCAAGCAGCGTCATCTTTCTGAATGGCTAACAAGAAAATAAGAGATACTTGATCGCCCTGCCAATCAATCGGCTGTTTCAATCGTGCAATTGCCACGCAGGAGGTACCTTCATTTGTGAAGAGCGGGTGAGGCATCGCAATCCCCTTGCCAAGATAGGTCGATGACATTTGCTCCCGCTCCAGCACGGAGGAACGAAAAGAAGATGAAACAAGCTGATGCGCCTCCAGCCGGCTGCAAAGCGTATCTAATACCTCTTCTTTGCTTGAAAGGTTCACATCCAACAAGGTCACTCGTTCTTGGAAAAAAGCCATCAGCTCCTGAGAAGGGGCACCGTGTCCGTTTAATTGATGAATCACCTCACTTACACGCTGGACATCATGATGTTCAAAAAAAGCGTTCACTTGAATAATCGGTTTTCCCTTTGGTGCGAGAGGAACGGTTGTAATAATCACATCACACGGCAAAGTGGTGCTAAAAGCGTAATCTTGATAAGAATAAAGCTCAACAATCTCAAGCTCATGTTGAAAGGCCGCCTTCAATTTAATTTCAAGCAGCCGTGCCGTTCCTAGTCCAGACCCGCATACAATAATGGCCCTCTTTTTTTGTGAGGTGTCAAGATGACTTCTTTCAAACGAAGCAGCAATATGTAAGGCAACATATGCCGCCTCATCTTCATTTGGCGTCCGCACAAGCTGTAAGGCATTAAGTCCGCTGACGGCCAAATCAAACGGATAAGGATAAGATGTTTTGATCTCATGCAAAAGCGGATTTTGTAAAGACACGCCGTATTGAATTCGATTTAATAATGGCTTCATATGCAGCATCAAATCTTGACGCAGGATATCGTCATCTACAAAACGATGACCGCTTGTTTTTTCAATGTGCTGGAGAAATTGTGTCACCGCCTGACGTACTTCTTCTGTCGTTTGGTGCTCATCGATTTCTTTCCACGTTTGATTCGCTAAGAGATGCATCACCAAGTAATCTGTTTCATCCTCTGATAAGGTGACGTGAAACGTGTCGCTTATTTGGTGAGTGATCTTTTGAGCGATTCTTGTTAACACTGGCGGTCTTTGTGTGTGTGTGGTACTGGCGGGTACCCGCTGTTTTTTTTGTGTTTGCTGAATGGCAATCGCTAAGTGAATCACTAAATTCTTTAGGGCAATATCTTTTATGAGCAGTGATTCTTGATATAGATTTGTCAGCACAATGGATCGAATGGTCTCAAGTGAAATGTCAGGGAAATGAAGCTGTTCCCGCTCAGTTATATGAGAGAGGGCGGGTTCTTCTTCAAGCAGTAAGTCTGCATAGCACGTCCTTTTTTGCAATTCGTCTCCGTCTACTTTTAAGCCAAATCCAGGCTTTGAGACAAGGGTCATACCGTAACGGGCTAACAGCTCCCGTCCCTTTTTTAAATCACTGCTGACCGTCATACGGCTGATGAACAATTCTTCTGCTAATTGATCAATTTTTAAGTAGCCTGATTGAAGCAATAGTTTTCTCATCATAAATCGTATGCGCTCTTCTGGCATGACGGGTATGAGAGAGCGGGCAGGAAGCTTTTGCTGATGAAGCCAAAGCAGGAAAGCGTCTTGGTCACTTGTTAAGAGCGTATACCCTTTCCCGCGGATGGTCTTGATCATGGCTCCAGCTTGGGTTAACAGCTCGTTTGCTTCTTTGATTAAATTGCGGATGGAGCGGTCAGATAAGCGAAAAGAGGCAGTGAGCTCCTCCAGCTTCACGAACCCTTTCGTTTCAAATAGCCGCTGAATGAGCTGGTAGGTTCGAGTATCTGCCGTCATCATCATTGCGCCGCTCCTTGTTCCTTTAAGGCATCAGCTCCAAGGGCGATGGCTCCCATTAAACCAGATAATCCGTCAAAGGAAGGCTTTGTGACGATTTCATTTAATGGCTTTGGTAATTGTAAGTAACCATGAAGACGCTTGTCTGTTTCTTCAAGGATGAGCGGCAGCAAGGCCGGCTGTTTCATGACACCTCCACCAAATATAATGCGTTCTGGTGAAAGGGTGAGTAATAAATTTGCGGTCATTTGCCCGAGATAATAAGCTTGAAGTGACCAGGCTGGATGCTCCTCTGGCAGCATTTGTGCCAATGTATGATAGCGGCCTTCTATGGCAGGTCCAGATGCTAGTCCCTCTAAACAATCATGGTGGATCGGGCAGCAGCCCCCATAGGTGTCATGAGGGTGGCGCTGAACGGTGATATGTCCCATTTCTGGATGAAGCAGTCCGTGAATGAGGCGGTTTTCAATATAGGCACCGCCGCCGATTCCCGTCCCAACCGTGATATAGATCAAGGAATTTGGTCTGTCTGTTTCCGTTGAAAAACGAGCTTCACCGAGCGCCGCACAGTTCACATCCGTATCAAGCTTCATAGGGAGACCGAGTGCTTGTTTTAAGGTTGAGAGTAATGGAAATTGGCGCCAAGCTGTTTTGGGTGTTTCGAGAATCGTTCCATAGCTGGGGCTGTGTTCTTTTACATCGACAGGTCCGAATGCGCCTATGCCAATCGCATCGACTGGATGCTCTGTAAAGTATTCGATCACTTGCCGGCATGTTTCTTCTGGGTTCCCTGTTGCAAAGGAAGTCATATGTTCAATCGTTCCGTCTATTGTTCCGTAGCCGCAGATAAATTTTGTACCGCCTGCTTCGATGCCTCCAATTCGCATGATCAATGCCCTCCATTAAAGAGGGGCGGAATCCAAATGGATCCCGCCCCTACATGTTCATTTTTTCTTTACAATGTAGGTTTGTACCTGACAAGGTGTGAGCGGTTCAATGTGTAATGATCCATGTTGTGCTTTCAGTATATGTCCTTCAGGTGTTTCGCCTAAATTCGCTGTTTCTCCATGTTGTAGAGATGAACTATTGATTGAAGCGGCTGTTTGACGTGTTAAATATGGATTGAAGAGACGAATGACAATGCCTGTTCCATGCTCTTCCTTTTTCAAAGCGCTTAGAACGGCCCCGTCTGTTTCAATGTCAAGCAGGCTATAAGTAGATTGTAAGTCTTCTTTTTCATCTCGGAAAGAGAAAATTAAACGACCGTTTAAAAAATCTGCCCGTTCGTAGCACTGAACCGGGGTGGTGTAACGTTTAGCAAGCTGAGCCAAGTGTCCTTCACTTACCGCTTCTTGGCTATAGTACATGCCAAATGAGAACGACAGCGCCCCTTGAAGCTGGGCGTCAGGTGTTTCCACGATTTTTTCTCCAGAAGCCCGGCCGGGACGGTAAAGAAGGTTTTCTTTCCCCATTTTTCCGAAACAGCGGAAGAGTGTGTAAGCAATGGTTGTGTAGCCCGCGCCTGTGATTTGGTATTCTCTGACGCAGTCCGTCAAAAGAGAGACACCATATGCTTCATCGCGAAGTGCAACAAATGATTGCATTGGTTCAATGGTAATCGGTTTTTCTTCCCAATGTTCATTGTTCCACCATTCTAGCTCTTGCGTCAGCTCCGTTGGGCGTTCGATGGTGCCAAACTGTTGATCGCTGAGTGATACGTTTGATGCAATACCTGTATCAAAGAGTACCCGTAGACGGTGGTCTAGCGCATGGTTGTCAACATTTACATGAAAACGGATGACCGCTTCATCTTTATTTAAAGCCACCTTCGCTGTGATCGGGAGGGAAGTCGTCACCTTTTGCTCCGAACGTTCCTCTAAATCATATGGGACAGTCAATTGAAGCTTGATGGTGAGCTCTTCCTGTAAACTGCTTTTAGATACGGTGGTGTCTGCTGATGAGATATCTTTAGATGATACATAAAGATCCTCACGCGGTGGTGAATAGTTATAAGAATCCCCATCATCTCCGTTGTCTTCAAAGATCATTTGCTCAGAGAAAGTTCGTCCGGTCTGTTTATCCGTAATTTCTAATGACCCATTGTCATTTGCTGCAATGCGGTAAAACGTATTTTCAATCGCATGTCCTTCTGTTTGTTCCCATGTAGATTCGCTTGATTCATCGAAAACCATGCTAACTTGTGTATACCCAACGGATGGCAAGTCGACTGCTTCAATGAGTAAAACAGCTTTCCAGACTTGCTTTGGCATGTACACCTCTTTGCTTGGGTTAAGTGAAATCTGCTGTGCTAAGACATAATCTGTCACATCGGTTTTGCTTTTGACTGTGTAGTGAAGAGTTCGTCCATCAGCGTCTTTTAGCGTAAATGGACGTTCTGTGATAAAGGTTTCGATTTCAATGACTTCAGAGCGCTTTGAAGGCAGTGTATTAAATAAAGTGAACGTGATTTCTTGCTCAGTTTGCAGCCGGATGGCGATGAGACGCATGTGTAAGTCCACCAGGTTCTCGGCAATTTCTTTTGCCTGCTTGTAGCGGAAGAAAACGTCTTGATTTGTCGTGTCACTGTTACAGCCGCCAATGCTGTCATGCGCTGCATTTTCAAACATGAGGTACCAAATGTCACGTACGGTGTCATGCGGATAATCGTGTCCGAGTGAATAGCTGATTGTAAGAATTGGCTCCATCACATTGACGAGATAGTTTTCAATTTGGTTGTTTAAGATTTTCAAATCTGCTCTTGTTGAAAAAATGGACTTATGAATTCGCATATGCTTGGCATGAATGAGTTCTCCTTCTAATGTCTCAAAAGAAGTCCGCTCTTTTTTCACTGCTGCAATGTAGTCTTCTAAACTGCTGATTTGATAGTGGTGCTCGTCTATTTCATTGGCTTTTTCTAATAAGTCAGGCAGGTTTTTACGAATAGGCGCCTGGTCAAAGCCATTTGGAAAATAGACATTCTTTGTCGTGGCTTTTGCTTGCAGCGCCCCGATTTTTTCAGAAAGAAAGGCTTGCAGGTCTTCATCCTTTTCAGGAATATTTCCTCCGTAGTAGTAGCCAAATGGCAGATTCACTGCAAACACTTCACTGCCATCAGCCCCGCGCCAATTAAATTCTGTGTGATTCGTCATATGATCAGAAACGCCGCGCCAAAAGGCTGTGTCGACAATACCAAAGCCTTGATAAATTTGAGGCATTTGTGCAGATTGACCGAAGGAATCAGGGACATAACCGACCTTCATGACATGTCCGAACTGCTGACAGCGCTCAATCCCATATTGCAGGTTCCGTACAATCGATTCCCCAGAAATCACGAGCTGATCCGTTTGTGTATACCACGGACCGATGATGAGGCGTTTTGCTGTGACGAGCTGTTTAATTCGATCCTCATCCTCTGGGCGCCATTTCAAGTAATCATCTAGCAAGGATGCTTGTGCATCGAGCATGAAGTAATGGAACCGTTCATCTGTTTCGAGGGTGTCCAATATGTCCATTACGCTTTTCATTAAGTAGATACGGGAGCGGGAGGTGGTAAAATACCATTCCCGGTCCCAGTGAGTATGTGGAATCACATGTACATTGACAGTCATTGTGTAACGACACCTTTCTTTGTTCAAATTATCCTTCTAGCACAAGGTCAAAATCATCTTCTTCTTTCTGCTTCTGATCATGTTCTGGCTTTTGGGGTTCTTTTTTCTCAGAGAAGTTCACAAGCAGGTTGGCGCCAATTCCAATAACAAGTGCGCCAGTTAGCGCGCCAATTAAATACGCCCACCAGTTTCCTACTGAGAAGAATCCGTATAGTCCGCCAATTGGCGGCATGATGTCATGGACACCTAATAAGGCAGCGACCCCGCTTCCAGCAGCACAAGCGACGACATTCAGCGGAATCAATTTCAAAGGATTGACGAGTGTAAAAGGAATGGCTCCTTCTGTAATCCCGATAATCCCCATCACAAGACCGCCTCGTCCGGCTTCTCTGAAGGTAGGAGAGAAGTTGCGTTTTCGAATCAATGTCGCAAGCCCGTATCCAAGCGGAGGAATGACAATCGCGATATTGACGAGAATGGCAGGAAGATAGACACCTGATAGGAAGAGCGCGTTACCAGCCATCCAAGCTGATTTATTCACTGGGCCGCCAAGATCAAAGCCAATCATTGCGCCTAGAATGAGAGCAAGTGCGAGTGTACTTGTTCCATCTGCGACCATGCCTTTGATCCATTCAATTAATGCGGTGTTCAAGGCCCCTAATGGACCGCCTAGCAGAACGGACATGAGAAGTCCGGTTAAGCCAACAGTAATGAGCGGTAAGATGAGCAGAGGGACGAGTCCAGCTGCGGAGCCTTGAATTTGAATTTTTCTTTTCACAAAGAGAGCGACATATCCGGCAAAGAAACCTGCAATGACGGCGCCGATAAAACCAGCATTTGTTGAGCTGGCAAGAGCTCCACCGATAAAGCCGGCCGCAAGCCCTGATTTATCCGCAATCGAATAGGCAATAAAGCCAGCGAGCAGTACGTTCATTAAGCCAATGCCTGTCCAGCCAACCTGTTCCATCAAATAGGCACCATGTAAAATGCCGCCTGCATCTTTATAGGCGTTTAAATCTGATACACCAAAACCTAATCCGACTAGTTTGGCTAAACCAACGATAAGTGAAGCTCCGATGATCACCGGAAGAATATAAGAAATACCGGTCATGAGGTGGCCTTCAATGACTTTTAATTTTGCTTTCATTCTGCTTTGCTCCTTTCTATATGGCATTGCTCCTGTTTATTGGGATTCAGATTTTTTCTTTTCAACCAGCGCAACGGCTTTTGTGATGATTTGCTCGGCATTTTTTAAGGCGCGTCCGATTTCGACACGTACAGTAGGAATACCTGAGAAGCGTTCAGCGTCGTTAATGTGCTGATTGGAGGCAATGATGCAAAGGTCTGCCTGCTTGGCTTCCTCTGCTGTAATGCCATTCACCTGTCCCATAATTCCTTGTTGTTCGATTTTAATCTCGTGTCCAAGCTGTTTACCCGCATTCTCTAATGCTTTTGCTGCCATTGGTGTATGAGCTAACCCTGCTGGGCATGAAGTGACACCGACAATTTTCATTGTGTAATCCCCTCTTTCAATTGTTGTTCAATGACTTCGTAATAATAGTCTGCTGTTTGACCGGGTTGAATCTTTTCGATGAAAGCAGGCTCCATTAAACTTGTGGCAATGCCAGATAGTAATTTGAGGTGTGTGACATTGGCCTCTTCTAGTGGAACGAGCAATGTAAATAAATAGCTTGTTGGCAAATCGTCGAAGCTTCCCCATTCAATGGGTTGTTCAAGTTCTAAAAAGAGAAGTGAAGCCGTTTGAACAGCAGAGCTTTTTGTATGAGGAATCGCAAAACCTTGCTGAAGTCCTGTTGAGACTTCGTCTTCGCGTTTCAACAAATCTGTTAATAACCCTGACTGATCTTCTGTAATGTGAAGGTCTTCAGCTTTCTTGGAAATGTATTGTAAAATCTCATTCTTTGATCGACCGTTGACTTGTGTAAAAACATGATCTTTTTGGAACAAGCTGATCCCTTCTCTCTTGTTTGTTAAGCGCTTACAAATTGATTGTAAAGTACTTTTCGATATGGTTAAATAGCATCATTTTCCGTTTGAAATGGCAAAAAGTTTATGAAGCGAACAGACTAGTCATCTGAATATCTCAAATCCTAGCTTAAAACGAGTTTAATTATGTCAAAAATAGATTCTACTAAAAAGGATTCTGTGATATTCTTCCAAGGTATTGTAAAAGATAAGGGGGTCTTTTCATGTTAAAAAAGCAGGTCAAATCCTGTGTGGTTGTACTCATGGCCATCATTCTATGTATGGCTGCATTACCTGGGTACGAGGCATCAGCAGTTAGTAAAGGAACAAGTGTCAATGAAGCCATTGGGTTGAAAAATGGTGAAGTCATCTCAGGTACATTACAGAATGAAAAAGAAGAGTCATGGTACCAAATTACGCCATCTGCAGATGATGTGGCAAAACATACACATATGCAAATTTCTGTCAAAAGCAAACAAGTGCTATCTGTATCGGTCTACCCAAGTAAGGATAGAGCGATAAAGGATGACACTTATTCGAGATATCGTGTGGACACAGCAAGTGGAGAGACAGAAATCAACTTCCCGCATGCATGGTCAGGTCCTTACTATGTTAAAGTGCTGTATTTAAGTTCAGAGGAAGACAGTGGTGATGAGGAAGAGGATGCAGCATATACAATCGGGTATAAAGGCGCGAATCTCCCGCCATCTGAACCGATTTTCCCTGAAGAAGAAGAAGGGCCAGGGATCATCATCATTATTGAGAAAAAGCATGGGCGTGAAATTCTTCAATCCATTCGTACGATTGAAGACAAACGATTCAATGAAACAGCCGATGGTCAGAAGCTTACACGTCTGCTACAAAAAACAAAGCCGTTTCTTAAATCTAAACTCATCAACAATCAAAAAAAGCAGCAAACGGTGTACAATTATTTGCTTACATTAAAATCATTGCTGAATGACGTAGAGAAAAATGGTGCATTCAGCGGTCATATCGTCACAGAGAAAGAGCAACAGGCGATCCGTTCCCTTTTTGATATGCTCAAAGAGGCAAGTCCAGCCTATTTAAAAAAGGAATTAGAAGCAGTGGGGCAAAAAGTAGGAATCGATCAGCTTGAAGGAAAATCGATCGGTTATGTATTAGAGAAACAAAAGCTTGTTTCAGAAGAAAAGGTCAACACAAACAAGATCATCTTTAAATTAAAGGATGGACAAACGCTTCAATCCGCAAAAAAGAAGATGAAAAGCTACGGAATTCAAGAAAACCGTGTGACATCTCAGTCAGTAAATCCTTTATTTAAAGGAATGTATGTTTACGATGTACCGGCAGGGAAAGAATCGGCTGGCAAAACGCTTAAAGCAGGCAAAGCTGTGATCAAAAGCACGGCGAGAAAGCTTTCTAGTATGCCGAATGTTGAATTTGCAGAGCCTGTACAAACGTATCGTGCGCTCAGTAATGACGCGCAGTATGGTTACCAGTGGCCGCTGAAAAACAGTGCGCAGAACAGTGGGAAAAAAGGCGCTGATGTGAAGTTTGAACAAATGAATACATTGATTGGCACAAGCAAAATGAAGCAAACGTTAATCGCTGTTGTGGATACAGGTGTCGACAGCCGTTTGTCCGATTTAAGCGGAACGGTTCGCACAGACTTAGGTGCCAATCTCATCGGCCGAAATAAAGATGCAATTGATGACAATGGCCACGGCACCCATGTGGCAGGTATCATTGCAGCAAAAGCCGATAATCATTACTCCATGGCAGGGCTGAATCAACATACAGGAATCATCCCAGTCAAAGTGCTGGATGCGTATGGAAATGGAGATACAGAGCATATTGCTCTTGGCATTAAACATGCAGTGGACAAAGGTGCAAAGGTCATCAACATGAGCCTTGGCGGCTACTACAGCAAGGTCATTGAATATGCGATGAACTATGCTGCACAAAAAAATGTATTAGTGGTAGTGGCGAGCGGAAACGATGGCATTCCAGAAATGGGTTATCCTGCGACTTCCAAGTACGCCATGGCAGTTGGTGCAAGCAATCGCATGGATATTGCCGCTGAATTCTCAAGCTATGGGAAAGGATTAAGCATGTCTGCACCAGGGTCCGATATCCCAAGCTTAATGCCTGATGGGAATGTTTCATACTTGAGCGGGACATCAATGGCTACACCGTATGTTGCAGCAGCAGCAGGATTACTGCTTTCTAAAAATCCAACCCTGAAACCAAATCAAGTGAGAAATATTTTACAAAATACAGCGGATGATATTTCATTTAAAGCTGTTGATGGAACAGATGACATTTTCTATGATGAAAATGACGAGCCTGTTGTTGATCCGAAGATTCCGGGTATCGATTGGATGACTGGACATGGCAGACTCAATGCTTTTGCCGCGTTAAGTGCTGTTGAGTTAAACGCATCAGTCAACAAAGTAGAAGATCAGCATCAAAAGGTGACAGGAAAGGCGAAAGCAGGCGCTGCCATTTCTGTATATAGAGGCAAAACCCTGCTTGGAAAAGGCACGGCAAGCAAAAAGGGAACCTTTAGTGTGAAGATCAAGCATCAAAACAAAAATAAAGTGCTTCACATTAAAATGTCAAAAGGAAAGGCTGCGACTTCGCTCAAAACGGTCGTGAAAAAGGGCAAAGCGCCAGCTAAGCCAAAGGTGAATCGAGTAACAGTGAAAAGTAAAACGGTCAAAGGAACTGCGGGTGCAGGCTTGACGATCAAGGTGAAGAACAAGTCAAAGAAAGTCATTCAAACGGTCAAGACCAATAGCAAAGGCGCATTTACGGCTAAAATCAAGCCGCAAAAAGCCAAAACCGTCTTGTATGTGACGGCTTCAGATGTGAGAAAAAGAGAAAGTAAAGCAGTGAAAGTTGTTGTGAAAAAATAGTCTTGCAGCTTCCCTTTTGAATAAAAAGGGAAGTTTTTGTTTTTTACTGGAAAAATGACAATAACTGTCGATAGTAATATAGTAGGAAAAAAAAGGAGGATTTATCGATGAAAAAAATCATGTTTGCTTTCTTTCTATCATTGCTTCTCGTTTTCCCAAGCTTTGCACATGCAGAGGAAACAGGAGCAGTACCAGCGTCCGTACAAGTAACAGGCGTCACAGCAGCAGACGGTGGTATGGTCAATTACGGTTCTGGCAGTAAATATCGTGTAGGTTCATATTATCCAGCTACTTTTAAAGGAACATTAAAGGATGCAAGTGGTCAACTCATGGCGAATCAGCCAATCCAGCTTTATTTTGAGGCAGCAATCAAATCATTGGCTCAAACAGCGACAGGCACAACAGATGAGAATGGACAATTTTCACTGACGATTCAAGTTCCTTCAGGTGCAGGCTACCGTACATACAATAATGCAGGCTGGTCTACACATTACTACGATATCGTTCCAGTGACTTTCACTTCAAACGACATCACGCTATCTTCAAATGTGACAAGTGTGTACCATTTGGCATATACATCACGTTACTAATCTGCTAGAAGAGGCGACTTGGCGCAAGCCTGTCGTTTTCATAGAAAAAAAGGATGTCAGCTAGTGACATCCTTTTCTTTTTGTTAGCAAACCTGCTGGGCGGCAACCGAAAGAGTCGATAAACAAACACTCATGAGCCGTTTCTCCCAGATTCGATCGAGCATTGAGCTTTTCATCTTGAGCTTTGATGGATAAGAACTTTGAATACTTGAGCTTTCAGCTTTGAACGTTCAGCTTTGAGCTTTTATCATGGATCATCCTAAGATGATCATCAGATGAGGAGGGAATGACCTTTCCCTCGGAGGTGTTTAGTCCTATCGATTTTCGGCTCACTAACAAAATCGACTAGTCGATCTGTATTTTTGTCAAGGTATTGCTTTCTGACAAGGAGAAATCCACTTCCATTTGGAAATCTTCAATCTCTTTCGAAAGCTGTTCAATCTTCACTCGGAGACGAAGAGGGTCAATGATCGCCGCCTCATTTTCAGCTAGGAATGACTTGACGATCTCTTGGTTGGCAGCGGCTTGTGTTTTCCCGTCTTTCCCAAATAGTGTTTCTAAATGCTGATCCAGTCTCTTTTTCACATCTTCATTGATTTGTTCTGACCGGTCAACCAGCTCTGTGTAGACCTTTTTTAATTTTCGTAAATAACGAATATCGTAATCTATGGATGTCTTGCGTTCAATGGCTTCTGCTACGTTCATGCTAACACCCGCCACCTCAATCGCTGTCGTAGCATTCGACACAACGATGGCTGATTTAATGGCATTTCGGCGTTTGATTAATGCTTGAATTGATTGGTCATCTGCTTTTGCCTTTTTTTCTACTTCTTCTTGATCTTGAAATCCGTTCTGTATATGTTTCCCGATGATCAAACCACCGAGTACGGCTTCATCAATCGTTCGGTTGATTCTTTTATCTAACATTTTCAGTTCACTTAATGCTCTTGTAATGGTCATTTCCATATTAACGACAGCTCCCTTGATTCGTCCTGAAAATCATAGATTCCTATCATATACCAAAATGTCTTTGTTTTGCTAGTGATATCCTTTTTTGGAACAAACAAAAAACCTGGTGCTATACACCAGGTTCCAGCGTGTAGACAAACCCTCGCATTCTTTGTCAGTCCTGCGCGCTGGTACTCACGAATGACAAATTCGCTCCGTGCCAGTGCTCGTCCTTCCTAGACTGCAAAGGTTTTCTATCACGCTGAAAAGAAGACAAAGGGCTAAAATAAAGTTCATTTTAGCCCTTTGTCAACAATCTGAAACCTGGTGCTATACACCAGGTTCTTCTCGTTTTTTCTGAATCCATGTTGTCATATAATAGGCAGCATAGCAGAGTGCGATAAAAGGGATACCGCATATAAGAGCAATACGCTGATTTGGATCAAAAGCAATGCCGATCACAGATGCAAGGCATAGGAGGAAGGCAGCAATCGGAACCACCGGATAGAGCGGGGTTCGGAAAGATAAATCATGAAGCTGTCCGCCATCCTGTAAGAATTTTTTGCGAAACATGAACTGTGAAGCTGCAATTCCCATCCATACAACAACAACGGCGAGTCCAGAGATTGAAACAAGAACCAGATACACCGTTTCAGGTGCGATGACACTCGATAGCAAAGAGAGAATGCCCCCAATCATACTCAAAATGAGTGCATTCAAAGGAATTCCCTTTGACGTCAATTTTGCCAGCTTTTTAGGCAATGTTCGTTCTTCAGAAAGGGACCATAGCATGCGAGATGATGCGTATAGCCCTGAGTTTGCAGCAGATAAAATCGCTGTCAGAATGACAAAATTCATGAAATCTGCCGCATAAGGAATACCGATGCGGTCAAATACCACAACGAAAGGACTTTTGATCACCCCGGCTTCTTCTACTGGAATTAAGCCGGCTAAGACCACGATCGTTCCGACGAAAAACAGGACAAGGCGCAGCACAGTCGTGCGAATCGCCCGAGGAATGGTCTCATCTGGATTGACGCTTTCACCCGCAGCAATCCCAATCAGCTCAGTACCCGAAAAAGCAAAATTAACAGCCAGCATGGTCATTAATATCGGTAAAAAGCCGTTTGGGAAGAGACCCCCATCTCCAGTGAAGTTAGAGAAGAACGGAGCGGCCTCACCGCCTTTTAGTGGAATCAATCCAAACATCGCGGCTCCGCCAAGGATAATAAAGAGAATAATAGCCATGACTTTAATGCTAGAAAACCAAAATTCCGATTCTGCAAAAAACTTAACTGTAAAAGCATTGAGTAAAAAGATGAGAATGGCAAAGACACCGCTCCACATCCAAACCGATGTGTCCGGGAACCAGCGCTGCATTAAAAGACCTGCCGCTGTAAATTCTGAACCAAGTGCCACGGTCCATGTCAGCCAATAAAGCCAAGCCACTGTATAGCCAGTGCCGGGTCCAATGTATTTTGTTGCATACGTGTGAAAAGCGCCTGTAACCGGCATTGCGACAGACAGTTCGCCTAAACAGAGCATCACGAGGTACACAATTAATGCCCCAACCAGATAAGCCAAAATCGTTCCAGCAGGTCCGGCCTGATTGATTGTATATCCTGAGCTTAAAAAGAGTCCTGTGCCAATCACGCCGCCTAAAGAAAGCATGAACAGGTGACGGCTTGTCATTTTTCGTTGATATTGTTGTGACTGATCTTTTGCTTGTTCCATGTCTTCCCGCCCTTTTGCTTAAAAGTATGTGTGTTGAGTCATGATGCTACGATGTTGCCTGTTTTAAGATATCAGTAATATCTTCTGGTGTCGTCCGGCAGCAGCCGCCGATGATTTGTGCGCCGTCTTTATACCATTGCTGCGCACATTCACCAAAGGTATGGTGAGACGTATCGCCGCTCCAAACCTTTTCTTCAGGATCATATAATTCCCCTGAGTTCGGATACACGACAATCGGTTTGCTCGTCCCTTTTTTCATCTCCTGAATAAGAGAAGACATATATTGCGGCGGTGTACAGTTTACGCCAACAGCAGCGATCTGCTCATATGGCTCGAGCGCTTGTACACAGTCTCTCAGCAGATCCCCTTCACTAATGTGCTTGCCATCCTTTGCGCTAAACGTGATCCACGCATACACACCGCTGAATTCGTCCTCCAGCAGTTTAGCGATGGCGATTGCTTCAATGAGACAAGGGATGGTTTCACAAGCAAGAATATCTGCACCAGCCTCTACTAAAGCTTGAATTCTTGGTCTGTGAAAATCAATGAGTGCCTGTTCTGTGAGTCCGTAATTTCCCTTATATTCTGAACCATCAGACAAATAAGCGCCGAAGGGCCCCACAGATCCAGCGACAAATGGTTTTGCCCGCTCTTTACGTTGTGTCTCATCCTGCCAAAACTGCTCGCACGCTTCTTTTGCTAAAGTGACAGATCGTTTCATTAATTCGATGGCTTCTTCTTTTGTATAGCCTTTTTCAGCAAAGCCATCAATTGTCGTTTGGTAGCTGGCTGTTGTTGCACAGTCAGCACCTGCTTGGAAGTAGTCCAAGTGTACTTGCTGAATCAATTCTGGCTGTTCAATGAGGATTTTGGCTGACCATAAACTGTCGTTTAAATCACAGCCCTTTCGTTCAAGCTCCGTTGCAAGTGCACCATCTAAAATCAATGGTGTGTGAGCCTGTAAACGGCTTTGAATAGGATTCATATAAATCAAACAGCCTCCTTTGTCGATCGGAAATAATGGATATGATATGAGGCAGTAGTTTAAATGACTAAAGTGTTTTTGTCAAGGAGAGGAATAAGCATCACATGACGGAAAAACCCTGAAAACATGCGGGTTTGAGTGCATAAACATACAGTTGAAATAATAGAAAACCAAGTCATTGACAGCCTCTAAAAAGAGATATATATTATGGAAAGGTTCATTTCAGAAAGCTTCATCAAAAGGCGTCGTCTTTTGATTTTTATTTTGTCCAACGACTGTCTTCTTTCGTGCAGAAAGAGGGTTTTTTATATGCTTAGAAAAGGAGGAAAGAAGAAATTGAAAAAATGTGTAAAAGATATTGCAATGATTCTAGTTGGTTCTTTTTTATTTGCTGCAGCTGTGAACATGTTTGTCATTCCACTTGAGTTTGGTGAAGGCGGCGTAACGGGGCTGTCCATCATTTTCTACTATATGTTTGAGATTGCGCCGTGGCTGACAAACCTTGTGTTGAATGCGATTTTATTACTTGTGGGGTATAAATACTTGGACAAGAAGACCACAATCTACACAGTGATAGCTGTCGCAAGTAATTCTCTATTTTTACATTTGACCACTACATGGGTGGTAAATGTTCATGAATTGATCATTGGTTCTATTTTCGCAGGGATCATCATTGGTATTGGCATTGGTCTTGTTTTAAGAGCGGGCGGTACAACAGCGGGATCTGCCATACTTGGCCGAATTGCGAATAAGTATCTAGACTGGAACGTGAGCTACGCCATCTTGTTCTTTGATCTGATCGTTGTTTTTGCTTCTTACTTTATTATTGGTGCGGAAAAATTAATGTTCACCATTGTGATGCTGTATGTGGCGACTAAGGTAATGGACTTCGTCATAGAAGGGCTTAACACGAAAAAAGCAGTGACGATTATTTCTTCATGCAAAGATGATATTGCCGAAGAAATCAATCACACCTTGGATCGAGGCGTGACCATTTTAAACGGCCGCGGTCATTATTCAAAGGAATCGAAGGAAATTCTCTATGCAGTCATTCAAAAACAGGAGCTGATGCGTTTAAAGAAAATCATTAAGAAAATTGATCGAGACGCATTCGTTGTTGTCCATGACGTGCGGGATGTGTTTGGAGAAGGATTTGTGAATATATAAAAACGAAAAGACCCTAAAAGGGTCTCAGGCTGTCGAGAAAATCTCGACAGTTTTTTTGTGGTTTTAATTACACCGTATATTGAATAAATCCTAAATGAAAAACACCATATATCGTTTCTCGGACAGTTCAAAAGGCAAAAATGAGGGTTTTGTGGACATCTTGTCTTAAAAACCCTCACTTTCTCTTCACGCTGAGATGATTTGAAATCATCTCCTTTTTTAATTTATACAAATAGGAGTTTTATTTTGTAAACACATGGTGATTTACTCATTTAAATATCTCCGCAGCGAACTATATTTTCTATTAATAAGAATTGCATCTGCTTACCTTCCTGTGTCACTAGCACCATTGATAAATCGATTAAGTTCTTTCTAATATTTGTTGTTCAAAGTTGTTTTAATCCAGAATAATTAAGAGTATTTTTGTAAATCCTATTTTCATTCTCAGTTTTTTTAAAAAAATAAAGGATGATCAAAATTGACTCATGAAAATGCGCATCAAATTAATCAAGATCCTTACTACAAACTGCCTGATGTCCCTGAGTTTTTTGAAAAAGTAAATAAGATCGGCCAACCGGTTGTACTAAGGCATAGATATTTTGATTTGCATAATCATATTCAAGGTATAGCCAGTAAAGGTGATAAGCTTTATATTTCAGAAAACGTTACACCTAGTATAGGTGTTTTTAGTATCAATGAAGAAAAATTTATTAAAAGTATCCACCTAGATACTAAACTAACTCATTATGGTGGCATACAATTGTATGCGGATACTTTGGCTATTGGTGTGGAAACGGCTGGGGATCCAAATCCTCGCTCTGAAATTAGATTTATTGATACTGGCTCTCAAACTGAAGTCAAAGAAATGGCCATATATAGAGAAGGGCGTAAAGCTGGTGCTGTCGGTATGACATCTTACAATAAAAACGGTGTAGAGCACTTTATACTTGCAGCTTACGATAACGGCACTATAGATTTTTATGACGGTCCAACATCTCAAAACCCTCTGAGGAAATTTCAAGAAATCCCCAACACTAAACACACATTAAATAATAAAGGGTATGCTAGCATAGCTCTAGCTGTTGATAAACAACAAAATATATTTTTGGCAGGTTTCTGGACTGATCATTTTGAAATTACAAGTGAAAGGGAGGATTTTATTGATTTATATCAAATCAATCCTGCTAAAAATTTTGAGCCTATTATGTTTAAAGAGAAGATTCATTTTGTAGCAACAATTAGTTATGGAGGGCTCGCTAATTTTTTAGGTACACATTTTCGGTATGCTGGCGGAATGGAAATAAATGAAAGATATTTTCGAATCTTAGCATGCAGTCGAGGTACTGATATATCATTTATCGTTGTAAATCTTTTTGAATACAGGGTAAATGATTTTTCTTCTAAATCTTGCGGTAAGATAGTAGGTGAAGCTACTTCATTGGAAAAACTGCAACCTGGAGGACAGGTATCTATAAACAATTCAGTAGATTTGAGTCGATGTATTGTAGGACATAACAAAGCAAGGGTCTTTTCAATAGCCTTGGAACGAATAGATAGTCCTTATTTAGGTTTCAAATTTCAAATAAAAGTTATAGCAGAAGGTCCATCTGGTATTATTTCCAAACCTATATATTTATTTTTTACTGATGACACTAATGACACCTATTCCTTATCCATTTCAGATAGTTCTATAAAGGAACATACAGTAAAGTACAATAGTATTAAACCTGAAATTAATACTATAGAATGGAGGTATTATTTTAATTAATTCAAGTCAATCATCTTGTCATTTGAACTGAGCTTTAATGGACAGCTTTATTAAATACGCTGTAGCTTATTCTGCAATGAGATGACTTCGGTATTGTGACGGAGTCATCTTTTTTAGGTTCCACTGCTTACGTGAGTCGTTGCAATTACATTATTTATCAATTTGGTTGAACTTACTTGATAAAAATTTGCTACAAAAGTAATACTCGCATTGTTTATACCAGACAATTACAACACAGTTTCGATCCTTCTATGTAATAACTCCTCTAAGCGATAATATAAATCCTCAACTAGCATCATATTCCAAGAAAATTCATATTGAAAAACATGATTTGGTTGATGTTCTAGTGGATTAAAAACCATGTTTTCATTAGTCACGTAGTCATTCAACGGTGCTGAAATATTTAATATCATAACCTCAATTAATTTCAATTCTCTTTCTAAAAATCATGATTTGTTAATGTAATTGTTACATCTGTTGCTGCGGCTTTAATAGTAACCTCCATCTTTCTTTTCTTTGATAGTTGTAATGCCTCGCTAAATAATATACATACTAACAAATTAAATATTTGTAAAATTTTTAGGTGTTTTTTGAAATGAAGTCGATGTTTATAAAAAAGAGATGTTTTGAGTAAAGGAGTTTTTTGTTGTAAAAGGACTTACTTAGTTAAATAGTTAATTGTAAACTGAATTTTTAGAATGATAAAAATAATATATTAGAGTTTGTGAAAAAATGTACTTAAACTAATGGGAGCTTTAACACAATAATCAAAATGAAAAAAGTCGGTCCTAAAGGGACTGACCCCCGTTTTTGAGACAGGGATCAAAACACCTTTATACAGCCAATTGCCGATAGTTTATCGGTGATTGGTTGTTTAGTTTCGTTTGAATACGAATGTTGTTATAATAATAAATGTATTCTTTGACAGTGCGTTCTACGATGTTGGTCGTAGTGCGGTCAATCCTGTTAAGATAGAACGTTTCAGACTTTAGTGAGGAATGAAACGATTCGATGGAGGCATTATCAGCGGGCGTCCCTTTACGGGACATGCTCATGGTAATGCCTTTTATATGAACAGCTTTCTGATACTCGTAAGATGTATACACAGAACCTTGATCGCTATGTAACACGCAATTCTCAGGCAGTGCTGGGAGCTGATTAAGTGTGTTTAAGATAAAGTCTGTGTCCTGCTTATCACCAATCGTAAAAGCAATCACTTCTCCATTATATAAATCCAATATACTGGAAAGGTACAATTGTTTCTGTCCATAAGGCAAATACGTGATGTCCGTTACTAGTTTTTCAAGAGGGCGATCAGACTGAAAGTTCCGATCCAGTATATTACCGGCTACGGCATAAGGCTGCCCATTCTTCTTACGCTTTTTCATTTTAACCCGGCATTGCCACTGGTTTTTCTGCATGATACGTTGAACAGTTTTATGGTTAATACGCATTCTCCTTTTTAGTATGGCTGTGATTTTTCGATAACCATATCGATATTTGTGCTTTCGGCACAACGTGCCGATTTGTTTCTCTAGTTGTCTTTTAGAATGATTCTGAGTCAGATCCTTTTTCCATCTATAGTACGAAGTGCGTGAGATGCCTAAATGGACACAGATGTCCTGTACTGTCATCGTTTTGCACAATTCTTCTACCAGTTTGATTGACGTTTCCTTATCAACTTCCTTTCCAATTCGTTGTACTTTTTTAAAACTTCATTCTGTTGACTCAAATAGCGATTTTCTGCCTGCAGTCTCTCTAATTCGGAAGAGTACTCGGGACCCTTTCCATAGGTATATTGTTTTCCAACAGGCTGTTCGAACCGGTGTGTATCCCCAGCCTTATGCCACCTCACCCATGTCTGAACCTGCGTCTTATTCTTGATATTCAATTTCTGCATGATCTCTTTCATAGGTACGCCTGCCAATCTCATTTCCACAGCCTTCTGTTTGACTTCAACCGGATAACTCACTCTTGTCCCCATAGAAAAAACACCTCCATGTTTTATTTCGGTTCACAACGATCCGTTTTCAAACTTGAAGGTGTTTTTTATTTGTCTCATATTATGGGGTCAGTTCCTAAAGGATTGACTTTTTTATATTCCTGATAGCGATTAAAGCGAGTTCAAAATAACGCTTAATAACAGTGCAAATTATCTAGCAAAGTTGCACTACATTCCTAAAGACCCCAAAAGGGTCTTTTTTTCTATTTCATACCTCTTGTCACATCATACTATGTATTGTATAGTATAAATGGTTAGGAGTTGTAATCATGAATGCACAATTAAAAAAAGGTTTACTTGAATTCTGTGTACTGGCAGTTTTAAAGAAAGGCGATTCCTATGGTTATCAAATGATTAAAGATATGTCCCATTGTATTGAGATTTCAGAATCGACATTATATCCGATATTAAAGCGGTTAGAACAAAACAATTATGTGGAGACCTATTCACAGGAACATAACAGTCGATTAAGAAAATACTACCGGATGACAAAGAGCGGCCGTGAGCATATGGCGCAGTTTTTAGCGGAATGGGATCAAGTGATGGCGATTTACGACTTTATTTCTGGAGGACAGGGCAATGAATAAAAAAGAATTTTTAGCTAGCTTAGAGAAGCACCTGCATCGTCTAGGCAAAAAAGAAAGTGATCGGTTTATCGAATTTTACGATGAAATGATCGAGGATTATCAGGAAGATGGCTACAGTGAACAGGAGGCAGTTCATCAAGTGGGTCATCCTGCCATCATTGCTGAAGGGATTTTAAAGGAACAAGGAATCAAAACCATTCAGGTGCCGACGTTTGGAGAAAAAGCCACAAGGCTCTCCATCCTCATTTTAGGCTTTCCGTTATGGGGCAGCATTCTAGCAACAGTCTTCCTGCTGATTCTTTCTGTGTATATGGTGATTTGGTGCGTTCCACTCGTGACAGGTACAATGACGCTAGTTGGTTTGCTCGGTGGTTTTTGGAGCATCATTGGTTCTCCATTTATTTTTCAGGACGGTTTGCATGTGGTGGTGACGCAGATCGGAGTTGGTATTCTTTTATTAGGTGTCGGATTATTAAGCGGCATAGCCACGGCGTATTTAACAAAGCTATTTGTGCAAGTGACTGTTCAAACCACTAAGGCATTCATGGGAATGTTTAAAAAGAAGGTCGTGAGAGTATGAACGTGAATGATTTAAAAAAGCAATGCATCAAATGGGGGATCATCTTCACCGTTGCCGGAGGAATTGTCATGGCAATTGGTTTTGGACTTTCAGGCTTTGACCTAGATGCATATCAAAACAATGACCAGAACAATGTGTTCCGCACGATCAATTGGAGCAAGCCATAAATGAAAGACCCGCTTATGCGGGTCTCCAGGCTGTCGAGAAAACCTCGACAGCTTTATTTTTCCCTTAAATTTTCCACCATCCCATTTTATAATAGAGAAAAGCATACTAAAGGAAGGTGTTTTTCTCATGTTCCACACTAGAAATTCTTCTCAGCACGAAGCCGAATTTGTATTGCTAGATCAACTGGTCGAAGAGGATCACCTGCTTCGTAAAATTGATCAATACATTGATTTTTCATTTATCATAGACAAAGTAAAACCATATTATAGTGAGAATAAAGGTCGTCCCTCACTTGATCCACTTATTCTGTTTAAAATGATGTTTATTGGATACCTGTATGGTATCCGTTCTGAAAGGCAACTTGAAAAAGAAATCTACTATAACATGGCGTATAGATGGTTCTTAGGATTAAACATCAATGACCCCGTTCCCCATCACTCGACCATTAGCTGGAATCGTCGTACTCGATTTAAAGATACAACCATTTTTCAAGATATTTTCGATGAAATTGTTCTTCAAGCCATCAATCACGATATGGTTGGAGGGCGCGTTCTTTTTACTGACTCCACTCATCTTAAAGCCAATGCCAATAAACATAAATATACGAGAAAAACGATTGAACAAGATACCCAGAACTATATAAATGAATTAGAAGAAGCGATCCAAGAAGATCGGGTGGCACACGGAAAAAAGCCCTTAAAGGTAAAAGAGGAGGTGAAAACGGAAAAAGACATTCGTCAAAGTACGACTGATCCTGAAAGTGGATATCTTTATCGTGAAAACAAACCGGAAGGCTTTTTCTACCTAGACCACCGTACAACGGATATGAAGTACAATATCATCACAGATGCCCATGTCACGCCTGGTAATGTCCATGATTCCGTTCCGTATCTTGAACGATTGGATCACCAAATCGCACGATTTGGTTTCCAAGTAGACGCAGTTGCCCTTGATTCTGGTTATTTGACCACCCCAATCTGTAAAGGTTTATCTGATCGCCATATTTTTGGTGTCATCGCACATAGACGTTTTCATCCAACAAGAGGATTATTCGAGAAGTGGAAATTCCAGTATGATTCTGAACACGATCAATACATATGCCCGAATGGTGAAAAGCTTTTATATACCACCACTGATCGAAAAGGTTATAGGTTCTACAAATCAGATCCTAAAAAATGTACATCGTGTCCTTTCCTTGAAAACTGCACAAGATCTAAAAATCATCAAAAGCTCATCTCAAGACATGTGTGGGAGGAACATAAAGAAAAGATCAGGCAAAATCGTCTGTCTGCCGCTGGAAAAGAGCTATATAAAAAAAGAAAAGAAAAAATAGAGCGAAGCTTTGCAGATTCAAAACAACTGCATGGGCTTCGCTACTGCCGGTTAAGGGGAAAACAAAATGTAAGTGAGCAAGTGCTTCTAACAGCTGCCTGTCAGAACATGAAGAAGATTGCCACACACCTAGCAAAGCTAGGCTAGGTGTGTGGGAGGCCTTTTTCATGTTTTTCCTTCAATCTCATCTATCATAATGATGGTGAAAATAAAAAAGATTGTAGAAAAACATGAGTTTCTCTACAATCTGAAGACCCGCTTATGCGGGTCTCAGCGTGTAGACAAACCCTCGCATTCGGTGTCAGTCCTGCGTGCCGGTGCTCACGAATGTCAAATTCGCTCCGCGCCGGTACTCGTCCTTCCTAGAATTCAAAGGTTTTCTATCACGCTGAAAAGAAGACAAAGGGCTAAAATCAAGTTCATTTTAGCCTTTTGTCAACAATCTGCGACCCGTTTATGCGGGTCTTTTTTTCGCTCGAACCACAAAGAAGAAATAACAGCACAGTGCGCCAAGGTCACAGAGCATAATAATCAGCCCCATTGGAAAGGCAGTCTGGCTACCAGCTAAGCCGACAAGGGGTGTCATGCAAGCGCCTAGCAGCATTTGCGCCACACCAATGAGGGCAGCTGCACTACCTGCATGCGCTCCGTGATGCTGCATCGCAAGAGACGGCGCAGAGGTGCCGACAATCCCAATACTTGAGACCACAAAAAAGAGCGGAATGAGAATGCCATATAATCCTGCATCAATAGAGATCATCAAACATAAGGTGACACCTCCTAAAGCGGCTGTCATCAGCCCAATGCGGAGGACTTTCTCCTCACCAATTTTCGCAGCAACGCGGGCAAATACTTGTCCGGCTGTGATGATGCCAAGGCTATTCACCGCAAAGGCAGCGCTGAAGCCCTGCGGAGAAAGGTTGAAAATCTCCTGCAGCACAAACGGTGATCCAGAGATATACGCAAACATGGCGGCGAAGACAAGCCCTTGTGAGAGAGCATATCCGACAAAGAGTCGATCGCTCGCTAGAATTTTCATCGCACCTAGGATCTGCTTGAAGCCTCCAGTCTGTCTACATTCCACAGGTAAGCTTTCTTTCAATGAAAACATCGATCTTAGGAGCATGAGCGCCCCGAGGATTCCTAGCAGAACAAACACACCCTGCCACGTCGTGAACCGTAACATTTGTCCGCCCACGATCGGAGCCGCTGCCGGAGCCACTCCGTTGACTAACATGAGCAAAGCAAAGAATTTCGTCATTTCTGAGCCTTCATAATGATCTCGCACGATGGCTCGTGCAATGACAATGCCTGCTGAACCAGCAAGTCCTTGAATCAGCCTTAAAAGAATGAATGTCCAAATTGATGTGACCACTGTACATAAAAGAGAGGCCGCAATAAAAATGATCAATCCAATCATGAGCGGCTTTCTTCTGCCGACTGTATCACTGATTGGACCTGCAATCAGCTGTCCAAGCGCAAGTCCAATCAAACAAGCCATGAGACTTAACTGAGACAGCGCCGTGCTTGCTTCAAAGTCACGGGCGATATTAGGTAAAGCAGGTAAATACATATCCATTGCCAGCGGTGCAAGGGCTGTTAAAGAGCCAAGAAGCGCGGCAAGGAGGAATCGATTTTTTTTCGATTCTTGGGGATAAGATAAAGAATTCATATGATGCCACTCCTCGTATACGTCCTCAAATCAGCATAATGAATCAAGCTTTCCATTTCAATCAAAATTTTCAAAGAAGTTTTCGTGCAAAATCATTGATCTTTCGAAGGAGACTCTTTACATTGAATGAGTAGAGAAAAGAATCAGATCATCGGCATGCAGTGATTGCATGATACGTATATCCATTCATAGACAAACAGGAGGTGCTGGCATGGAGCAGCAAGAGTTGATCATTCGTCAAGCGGTGAGCGAAGATCATGAGGCGATCACACATGTGCTGATCAAATCATACGCACAGTATGAGCCTCAATTTACAGAGGAAGGCTGGCAAAATTATTCTGCAGCGCTGCGAGCGGCTGTAGATAACCCAAACATGGAGTTGATGCTCGTGGCCGAGCTTGAGGGCAAGGTCGTGGGAACCCTTCAAATGTTCCGATCATCAGAACAGGCATATGACAAGCCGGAGATGGGCATTACTTCAGCGATTGTCCGGTTTTTAGGGGTAGATCCTGATGTGAGAGGAAAAGGCATTGCAGAGTCATTGTTGCGTAAAAGTATAGAACTAACGCAATCGTGGGGCGAGAACGTCCTGTACCTTCATACGTCGGATAAAATGCAGGCCGCCATTCGTTTATATGAAAGAATGGGCTTTGAACGGGCACTTGATAAAGAATTTGTGAATCAAAATGGGACGCATGTGAAGAGCTATCAGTATGTGATCAAAAAAGAACAGCCGGCTGGCTCATAATATACACCGAATAAGAAGAGGAAGAGTATGTCCTGCATGGACGGGACTCTTCCTTTTTCTCATGACACCCATACGTTCAGTGCCATATATGAAAAGCACCAAGAGATTAACCCGAACATGACAAAGAATTTCAACACATGTTCATAAGGGGTTAGCTTTCGATCTCTTTTCGTTTTCACAAGCCGCCAGTAAAGGGCATAGCCACAAAAAACCAAGATGATTTGTCCGAGTTCTGCTACGGTTTCGATGATTGTGATTCCGTTCATTTGTTTTCAACCATATGTCTTCCATAGGCAGCAGCAGTGAACCTTTATTTCTTCAAAAGAAAGCAGTGTATACTAGAATAAGAAGTAGATGCAGAAGGGGTTGTGACCGATTGTTTCCGCTATATGCAAATTCTTGGGATGACGTAATCGAGAGAAAAATCAAATACGATGATCAGGTTGTGGAACATACGTGTCAGCTGTTAGACGCACAGGAGCAGCAAGTCGTGTTGTTTCATAAAATTCAAGAACCATTTACAATGGTTGCTGGTGATGGCACTGTCACGATTCCAAAAGGGAGTTATACGACCGCCTATTATTGGACGGACCGGCCTTACAATGTCTATTTTTGGCGAGATGATCAAGGCAATGAACTTGGCTCTTATTTAAATATCGTCAGACATACGCGATTTGAAGAACGGGCGGTTGTTTTTAAAGATTTATTGATTGATCTTCTCGTTCTTCCGAATGGTGATTTCTTTGTTTTGGATGAAGATGAACTGCCGGAGAGTTTAGCTTCCTTTGAACACGGCTCTGTTCAACGAGCACTACATGATGTCATCCATTCGTTAGCGCACATTCTCGATCAAGTGAGGCTGGATGCGAAAGGGAAATATCCTCACACCTTGTTTCAGAAGATGTTGAAATAGAAAAAACGATTCCTTTCAGCGTGTAGACAAACCCTCGCATTCTTTGTCAGTCCAGCGTGCTGGTGCTCACGAATGTCAAATTCGCTCCGCGCCAGTACTCGTCCTTCCTAGACTTCAAAGGTTTTCTATCACGCTGAAAAGAAGACAAAGGGCTAAAATCAAGTTCATTTTAGCCCTTTGTCAACAATCTGAAACGATTCCTTTCAGCGAGGAATCGTTTTTTATCAAACCTTGATCCGGTTTAGTCGTTTTTGTAAAGCAGTTTTTGTTTTAGATGCTTTTAGTTGTTTGACCGCACTTTGAGCGGTTGCTTTTGTTTTCTTTGTTCGTTTGGCTTCGGCTTTTTTGACTTTTTGTTTGGCATCTGTCACTTTCTTTTGATAGGCGACTTGTTTTTTGACTTTGTCGAGCCGGTTTTGCAGGCTTGTTTTTTCTTTGCCTTTGGATAGCTTTTTAATAGCCGTTTGGGCACTTTTAATCGAGCCTTGGGTTTTACTTTTTTCAGCTGATTTGACCTTCGCTCGTGCGTCACGAATATCAATGGCTGTTTGGACTTTTTTGACTCGGTCAGTGAGTGCGGTTTTTTGCTTGCTGGCAGTGAGTCTGCCAATTTTCGTTTTGGCTTGATCAACATCTGTCTGTTTTTTAGATGTTTCGGCTGTCTTGACTGCGCTTGTCGCAGCCTTTAAAAAGGTTGACTGCGGCACATATTGCACGCGGCCATAGCCGAATTGTGGATCTTTTCCTTTTGCGCCAAGATCCACTGTATAGCTGCGCAATAAAGTGCGGAGCTGAACATTTGTTTTCTTAGGATGCAGCTGTTTTAACAGCGCAAGCATCCCTGTGACATGCGGTGCCGCTTGTGATGTACCCGTTGCATACCAATATTCATTTTTCAAATAGGTACTGATGACGTTCTCGCCGGGAGCGGAAAATTCAATTCCTTTCCCCGTATTAGAGATGGAGGCGAGTTTGTCTTTGTCAGTCGTTGCGGAAACAGCAATGACGCTATTGTATGCGGCAGGATAACTAATACCATTCTTCTTTCCATCATTTCCACTTGCAGCAACGACCAGCAGTCCTTTTTTGTATGCCTCATCAACTGCTGAACGTAAGATCGGAATGTTATCTTCAAAACCTAGACTTAGGTTAATGATGTCCATCTTATTGCTAATCGCCCAATCAATGCCTCGGAGCAGACTGTATAGGTCGCCTTCTCCCTTTTTATCTAATACTTTTACAGCATACAGCTTCACGCCAGAAGCGACGCCGACCGTACCGTAATCATTATTGAGCGCCCCAATCGTACCGGCGACGTGTGTTCCATGTCCTTCATCGTCTTTGTAAGAAGACGTGTAATCGACGAATGATTTACCACCGGCTACCTTTAAATCTTCATGTGGGAAAATACCAGTATCGAGAACGGCTACTTTCACATTTTTCCCTGTCACGCCTTCTTTGATTGCTTGCTTTACATTGAGCTTCTGCAAGTTATAAGATTTTTGTACCAAAGCATCCTGACCAGTAGTAGCAGCCGTTTTTTTTACGGTAGCAGCAGCGAGTTTGACCCTAACGTTTTTTGAAACATAAGCGATGTTTGGGTCTTTTTTAAGTGAGGTGACAGCTTGCTCATCTGCTGTCACTGCTACAGCTGGAAGATGTATGTATTGAGCGTTCACTTTTTCACTTTCTTGAATAGCCGTTTGTTTTCCTTTTTGATTTTTATAGACGATGATGACATCTGTTTCTTTTGGTGGTGCAGCTGCCTGCGAATGGAAGGGCAAAGCAGTTGTCAAAGCAAGAAGAAACGCGATGACCACGACGATTTTCTTTTTCAAGGCAATGGCTCCTTGCATATGAGGTGACCTCCGTCTTTTTTTCTTTATTATATCGGAGAAATAAGATAGATGGTTAGAAGAATCATAGTCTAGAAAGAAAGTTTTTTTCACACGTATCCCGAAATTGAATTTCATAGAATTCTAGTAGACAATAGAGAGATCATAATATGAGAAAGAAGGACATGCCGATGAATGTAAAAGAGTATATGACGTATGATGCGACGGGACTGGCGTCACTTGTGCAGAAAAAGCAGGTCACGCCCGAAGAGCTTGTACAAGCTGCATTTACTAGATTGGAAGAAGTGAATCCAGTACTAAATGCGGTGATTCATACTAGACGAGATCAAGTGTTCAAAGACATGAAGTCACTGGATGCGGATCAGCCGTTTGCTGGTGTTCCGTTTGTGTTGAAAAATATATCGCAGGGGCTGGAGCATGAACCTTTGACGGCGGGTGCTTTGCTGTTAAAGGATGTAAAGGCGCAAACAGATTCCCACTTTGTCCGTCGATTGAAGCAGGCTGGGCTCCTCATGATCGGTCATACGAACACACCTGAATTCGGATTGAGAAATGTGACAGAACCCTCTTTATATGGTCCGACGAGAAACCCTTGGAATGCTGACTATTCTCCGGGCGGTTCAAGCGGCGGGACGGCAGCAGCTGTGGCAAGCGGCATCGTACCAGCGGGTGGAGCGAGTGATGGCGGAGGGTCTATTCGGATTCCGGCATCCTTTACTGGTTTATTTGGACTCAAGCCAACAAGGGGGAGAACACCGGTAGGCCCGGGTGCAGGAAGGCAGTGGCAAGGAGCTTCCATTGACTTTACGCTCACAAAAACAGTTCGAGACAGTGCAGCCCTGCTTGATTTGCTTCAAGTCATTCAGCCAGAGGCTGCGTTCCAAACGCCATTATATGACGGCAGCTATCAGGAGGATTTGGTGAAACGAACCTCTTCGATGCGAATTGCTTACAGTGTAGACTCTCCAGTAGGCACGAAGGTGAGTGAGGAAGCAAAGCAGGCAGTCTTGAACACTGTGAAATGGCTGAGTGAACAAGGGCATCAAATAGAGGAAGCGAAGCCGGACATTGATGGTGTCCATCTGATGCAGCAATATTACGTCATGAATAGCGGTGAAATGTCTGCCTTATTTACCTCTCTGGCTCGTTCATTCGGGCGTCCGGTGAAGCCGGAGGAGACAGATATTGTGGCATGGGTACTGGCGGAAGCAGGAAAAAACGTGACGGCAGCTGCTTATACAGAAAGTCTTGATGCATGGGATATGGCCGCTGCAAAAATGGCCGCATTTCATCAAACCTACGATCTATATGTGACCCCAGCTACTGCCTATTCGGCTCCAAAGGTTGGCGAGCTGATGCATAACGATCAAGAAATGTCTGCATTGTTACGTGTGTCATCCCTTTCAATGCAAGCACAGCAGGATCTAATTTATGAAATGTTCCTCAAGAGTTTGACCTACACACCATTTACACAGCTGGCTAACCTAACCGGCCAGCCCTCTATGAGTGTGCCAGTTCATCTCACAGAAGCAGGCATGCCTTTAGGCGTACAGGTGACAGCACCGAAAGGAAAAGAGGACTGGCTGCTCAGACTGGCGTCAGAAATAGAATCATCCTCATTATGGAAAGGAACGCATCCATTACTGAATCAATAATACAATGGCATCGACGTTGGTCTATGGAGGAAAGGAGTGTCACACGTGAGTACGAAGGACAAAATCATTCAAACGGCCGCACTTCTTTTACGTAAACAGGGGTATCATGCGACAGGGTTGAATCAAATCATTAGAGAGAGCGGCACGCCGAAAGGATCTCTTTATTATTACTTTCCAAATGGAAAAGAAGAGCTAGCCATAGCAGCCGTTGAATATATTAGTCAAGAGGTCATCGATCAAATTGAAGCAAGCTTTGCCTATTCTGATGACCCATATGCCGCCGTCGATCATTTTATGACAAATATGATTCGGGGGTTTATGGAACAAGAAAGTGAAAGAGGGATACCGATTGTCTTACTGGCGGCTGAATCAAAACCTGAACATACAAAACTTCATGCTGCATGCCAACAAGAAATGATCCGCTGGCAAGAGCTTGTCAAAGAAAAGCTGATGAACAGCGGGTATGATGAAGAAAAAGCGGATGAGCGGGCATCTCTCCTTCATTCAATGGTCATTGGCGGATTATCGATGACCACTGCATTAAAGCAAACGACTCCTTTAGAGCACGTAAAATGTTACCTTAGACACTTATTTATGCGAGAAGAGTAAAATCTCTCGCATATTGCCTATCTATTATATCAATTGGTCTATATAATAAAGATAGTCAATTAGTCATGAGGAGTGATGGGATGTCGGAGCAACCACAATCGATCAAGCAATCCGAAGGTACCTCTTTTTACACCGTGTCCGGTTCTGGGGAGCTGTATGGTCTGGAGAATCAGCTTGTACATGTGCTGGCAGAAGCAAATCAAACAAATCAACTGTTTGAGCTTGTCTTAATCACAGGAGGGAAAGGTGCTTACTTTCCGTTGCATTGTCATGCGACGCTATTTGAAACCATCTTTGTGCTGGAAGGGAAGCTGGAAGTGATACTGGACGGTAAAAAGTATATGGTGACGGCCTGCGATTATATTCATGTTCCGCCCAAAACCATTCATGGCTATAGAATGCATAGTCATAAAACACGGTTTATTTCTTATACACTTGGCGGGCAAATGACAGGTGTCTATCAGCAAATCGGAAAGAGGCTGTTGCAGAATGAATGGTCGATGACTGATCACCCATTTGATGCAGACAGCTTTCATCAGGCTGAAAAAGAAAGCGATCTCATGCTGATGCACGGCATTAGAGAGCTATCCAATACAACCAAGCCAGCTGTTTTGTTTCATAGTCAGCTCCCGTGCGCAGTGCAGCCATATGTGCTGGAGGCTGGTGAAGGAAAGCAATACATGGTCGAAGGTCAGCTTCATGAACTGATTGCGACAACGGAAACAACAGGAGACGGATTCAGTTATTTTGTGATTGAAGGGACAAAGGGAAAAGGCTTTCGTCCGCATTATCATGAAGTGCATACAGAAGCACTTTATTGTGTTGAAGGCAGAATGAATCTTCAGTTAAACGGAGAAAATATTTGCTTGATGCCGGGGGATTTTGCCTATATTCCTCCGAATACCGTTCACTCGTATGAATTAGTGTCTCATTCAAATAAATTTTTGGTTTTGCAGCTGCCTGGCTATATTGAGCAAGTGTTTGAACAATTTGAAGAAGCACAAAGTCCAGGTATGTGCCCTTATTTTATACAGGAAGGGAACATGATGGAGGGTGGGGAGACCTCCGCTCAGTATGATTTGGTGTTTGTCGAAGATAAATAGCTGTGTAACGCGTTACACATATTGGAATAAACAGCCTGTCGAATCAATCGGCGGGTTATTTTATTTCCCTTATGGAACAGCATCCCTATTCATATGTATGAACCATCCATTCAAGGTGAAGCTATAGACATGATGACCTTAGCTAAAGGAGGAAATGCAGATGAGAGCTGTCACCTATCAAGGGAAAAGCCGCATTGCGGTGAAGGAAGTAGCTGCACCATCTATACAAGATCGTGAAGATGTCATCGTTCGGATTACATCTACAGCTATTTGTGGGTCAGATTTACATTTATATCAAGGGAATTTCCCGCTTCCTATCGGCTATGTGATTGGGCATGAGCCGATGGGGGTGGTAGAGGAAATTGGTCCGGATGTCACTGCGGTTAAAAAGGGAGATCGTGTCGTCATTCCATTTACCGTGGCGTGTGGTCAATGTCAGTATTGCCATCACCATTTAGAAAGTCAATGCGATCACTCAAACCCCCATTATGATTCAGGCGGACTTTTTGGATACAGTGAGAAATATGGGAATTACCCCGGAGGACAGGCTGAATATTTACGTGTGCCCTTTGGAAACTATACACCATTTAAGGTGCCGGATGATTGTGAGTTAGAGGATGAACAATTGCTGTTTTTATCAGATGTTCTGCCAACTGCTTATTGGAGTGTAGAACACGCAGGTGTAAAAAAGGGTGATACGGTCATTGTGCTAGGGTGTGGACCTGTTGGGTTAATGGCACAGCAATTTGCTTGGCAAAAGGGTGCAGAGCGGGTCATTGCTGTTGATTACATAGACTATCGCCTTCACCATGCAAAACGAATGAGCGGCGTAGAAGTATTTGATTTTACAGAAGACCCTGACATGGGAGAAACCCTAAAAGAGCTCACAAAAGGCGGGGCGGATGTTGTCATTGATTGTGTGGGGATGGATGGGAAAAAGTCACCGCTTGAAAAGATTGAACAGAAGCTCAAGCTGCAAGGCGGAACGATAGGGCCCATTCAAATTGCCACAAAAGCCGTGAGGAAATGCGGGACTGTTCAGCTGACGGGTGTGTATGGAGGTCTTTACAATATGTTCCCATTGGGTGCTTTTTTCGCAAGAAACGTCACGCTGAAAATGGGACAGGCGCCAGCGAGAGGGTACATGTCAAAGCTTTATCAAAAAGTGACAACCGGGGAAATTGATCCTAGAGCGATCATCACACATCAATTGCCGCTAGATGACGCGGCTCATGCGTATCACATATTCAATGAAAAACAAGATGATTGTATAAAAGTCATCTTAAAGCCATAAAAAGAAGGCTTAGGATATTTCCTAAGCCTTTAATGTGTACTCGTCCATCATTTTTTCGATTAATTCAAAAAATGTTTTTTTATCTTCTTCTGATAGGTGATTGAACAGTTGATTGACAAGCAGCTGACGATTGTCGATCATTTGTCTGGCGATTTGTTCACCTGATTCAGAGAGTGTAATCCATACCGTACGGCGGTCATTGTTATTTCTAGAGCGGATAATCAGCCCTTCATCTTCTAAGTGATTGAGAGCGGTTGTTGTTGCGGAGGGAGATAATGAAACTTCCTGCAGAATATTTTTCACAGTACATGATTGATGGCGGTAGATGATGCGTAAAATAAACCCTTTTACATTCGTGACGTTTTTCGGGATATTCTCTTCATCTATTCGTTTCGTCGCCTTTAAATACTTTGTCAGTGCATGGTCTAACAAACTTGCCTCTAGCTCGAAATGTTGCATTCTCCATACCTCTTTTCCTATTGCATTCGCATTTTCCGATCAATTACTAGGTCTATCTTATCATAATAAGCATCATCATTTAAACCAAAATGGAAGACGGCTATAAAATTACCTATATTATCAATTAATAAAAGTAACAATTCCAAAATGAAATGATTTTACTTTCACCTTTTTTTATTTTAGAATGTGAATGAGATAAAATCTACCAATCCAATTCTCTGGAAATTGGCTATTGGACATCAAACGTTTGGAGATGAAGATATTGAATACTTTACAGGCATTACTAAACGACAGAATGGAACGCTCTTCACAAATTGAAGCGGTAACTGGCGGAGGTGTGTCTTATACATTTGAAGAATATGCAAAACGCATTGATCAGCTGGCGCATTACTTACATCGTAAAGGAATTCGAAAAGGTGACCGGGTGTGCTTTATTTGTCAAAACCATCATCACTTTTCTACGATTATGCTGGCAGCCATTAAAGCAGGTGCAGTCGGAGTACCGCTTAGCTGGCAGCTTACCTCTTTTGAGCTAGAAGGTATCTTGAAAAAAGCAGAGCCAAAGGCTTTATTTTTTGACCGTGAATTCCGTGACATCATTGCGGCAGTGAATGTGTCTTTAGAAGATTGTCTCATGGTGGAATCTGGTGTCAATGCGAAAACAACACAGCTGTTTGAAGACATATTGGCGTCTAATGATGGAAGTGATCTTGCTGAACAGGTATCAGAAGAAGATCTGGCCATGATTTTATTCACTTCAGGTACAACAGGCAATCCAAAAGGCTGTATGGTCGGACATGGACGAATCTATCAATTTTTAACAAGACGTGGGAATCGAGGATTTGATCTGAAAGGAAAACGGTACTTGGCAAGTCATCCGCTGTATCATATGAGTTCAATTAATCACCTGATTGCAGCTGCAATTGAAGGGTATACGTTAGTCTTCTTACATGATGCAACACCGAAACGCATTTTAGAAACGATTGAGAAAGAAAGAATTACGTTTATGATGGCTTTCCCATCCGCTTACACGTACATGCTAGAAGAAATGAAGCGCGGTTCGTACGATCTCTCATCTTTTGAAATTGCGATTTCTGGTGGTACGAAGGTACCGGTACGCCTAATTAAAGATTACAAAGAAGTAGGCATTCAGATGATGCATGGCTATGGAAGTACAGAAGCATGGGTTGTGAGTGCGTGGCATCCAGCGATGGGCGAGGATAAGATGGGCTCTGCTGGTAAAGTGGATCCGGATGTAGAAGTCAAAATCGTGCATCCTGAGACAGAGGAGGCGCTGCCAGCTGGAGAAATTGGCGAGGTCGTCATGAGAAGCCCATTTTATTTCTTAGGCTACTATCATCAACCTGAAGCGACAGAGAAAGTGCTCAAAGATGGCTGGTTCCATATGGGGGATGCAGGCTATCTGGATGAAGACGGTTTTCTTTACATCACAGGGAGATACAAAGATGTGATTCTATACGGTGGGGATAATATTTATCCTGACCAAGTGGAAGAGGTCATTGATCAAATTCGAGGTGTGATTGAATCTGCTGTCATTGGGGTACCAGATGACTTATATGGTGAAGTACCGAGTGCATATATCGTGAAAGACGAATCTGTCGATTTCTGCGAAGAAGATGTATTGAACTACTGCAAGGAACGTTTAGCAGATTACAAAGTGCCCTCCATTCATTTCACGCAGGGTCTGCCAAAAAACAAACTTGGTAAAATCATGAAGAAAGATTTACGTGAATTGGTTGTGAATGCGTAGGACCTATTCTGCTATAATGAAATTTGAATGATTTTTTGTTTTTCTAACGTTTTGGAGGGAAAGGGTTTGCGACATATACTTCGTAAGAAACACATTCACGATTTGTTAGAACAGAGCAGACAGCAAAAGGTAAAGAAAACACTAGGCGGGCTCGATCTCACGCTCCTTGGCATAGGGGCTGTGATTGGGACGGGGGTCATGGTGTTAACCGGAATTACAGCAGCTAAGGATGCAGGACCGGCTGTTATTTTCTCCTTTGCGATCGCAGCGATTGTGTGCAGTTTAGCAGCACTTTGTTATGCAGAAATGGCTTCCGCGCTGCCTGTGTTCGGCAGTGCGTACATTTATTCATATACCACAATGGGTGAGCTCGTAGGTCATCTCATGGGATGGACGTTATTATCTGTTTATATGCTGACTACTTCAGCTGTAGCGAGTGGCTGGTCGAGTTATTTTAACAGCCTGCTGGAGGGGTTTGGAATCTCAATTCCACATCAATTTTTAGCTGGTCCAGAACAAGGCGGATATATGAATTTGCCAGCAATTATCATTGCTTTACTCATTGCGTGGATCCTATCTAGAGGAACGAAAGAAAGTAAAAAATTCAATAATATCATGGTGTTTGTGAAACTTGGCATTATTGTTCTTTTCATTGTAGTAGGTGGTTTTTATGTAGAGCCAGCCAATTGGCAGCCGTTCATGCCGTTTGGTACGGAAGGGATTATTGCTGGAGCCGCTGCTGTGTTTTTTGCCTTTTTAGGATTCGATGCCATTTCGGCTTCTGCAGAAGAGGTGAAAAATCCACAGCGGAACCTGCCAATTGGTATTATTGGTTCATTGCTCATTTGTACGATCATTTATATTGTCGTTTGTTTGGTCATGACAGGCATGGTGCACTATACGAAGTTGAATGTGACAGAGGCAATGTCTTATGTATTACAAAGTGTCCATCAACATAGCGTGGCTGGTATTATTTCTGTCGGTGCTGTGATTGGATTGATGGCTGTGATTTTCGCCAATAACTATGCGGCAACTCGAATTGCTTTTGCGATGGGGCGGGACGGGCTCTTGCCTAAAGTGTTTTCAAAAACAAACAAAAGTGATACACCTGTTGCAAGTATATGGGTGATTGGCGGAATGACAGCTGTTATTTCAGGGTTTATTGATTTGAAGGATCTGTCCAACCTAGCCAATATCGGTGCATTATTAACGTTTGCGATGGTGAGCCTATCCGTACTCATTTTGAGAAAGACACATAAACAGCTGGAAAGGGGATTCCGGGTTCCATTTGTACCGGTTTTACCAATCATCTCAATGGGCTGTTGTGTGTTTCTGATGCTCAATTTACCAGGCCGGACATGGCTGTACTTCGGGGTTTGGCTGATGATCGGTGTCGTCATGTACGCAGCATATTCTAACAAACACAGTGAATTAGCGAAATCTGCTTGAGAAAAAGGTGCAAATCCGTTGACGATTTGTGCCTTTTTTCATACGATTTGGGATAAGCTATATAAGTGATAAGGAACGGAACAAGAGGAGGATGAGGGAAATGATCAGCGTTAGTCCTTATATTGTCGTAGAAGATGTAAAAGAATCTCTTCAATATTATCAAGGAATCTTTGGCGGAGATATTCGTATCTTAAATGAACATCAAGACCGTGTATTGCATGCTGAGCTGCATCTTGGAGAATCACTGCTCCACTTTTCAGATACGTTTGGCCGCACACCAAAACCGGAGAATCTTAGATTGATCATGCAATTTGACAATGAGGAAGAGTTAAAGGCTGTATACGAGGCGCTTGAAGCCGACGGAGATATTCTTGTGGAATTACAGGATACGTTCTTTGGCGCACTTCATGGACAAGTACAGGATCGGAAAAATGGTCTGATATGGGTGCTTAATTATATGAAATAAATAAAGGCCTTCACCAATGTGAAGATTTCAGTGTGTAGACAAACCCTCGCATTCTTTATCAGTCCTGCGTGCTGGTGCTCACGAATGTCAAATTCGCTCCGCGCCAGTACTCGTCCTTCCTAGGGCTGCAAAGGTTTTCTATCACGCTGAAAAGAAGATAAAGGGCTAAAATAAAGAATCATTTTAGCCCTTTGTCAATAATCTGAGAGCCTTCACCCTTGCGAAGGTTTTTTTGTGAGTGTTTTTATTTTCTGAAAAATGGAAAATATGCTATGTTGGAAGAATGATAAGACATGGGGAAAGGGTGGAAAAGGAATGGATCAAGTTGAGTTTCAATATATTCAAACAAACGGTATAAAGCTCCATACAGCAATGGTTGGTCCTAAAGATGGCCCACTGCTGGTCCTGCTGCATGGATTTCCTGAGTTTTGGTATGGTTGGAAAAATCAAATCCTCCCCCTAGCTGAGGCGGGGTATCGTGTCGTTGTTCCTGATCAAAGGGGATACCATCTGAGTGACAAACCAGAACGAGTTGAATCATACGTTTTAGACAAATTAAGAGATGATATCGTGGGATTAATTAAGGCGCTGAGTCCAAATCAAAAGGCCATTGTCGGCGGACATGATTGGGGCGGAGCTGTTGCTTGGCACCTTGCTTCAACCCGTTCTCAATATGTCGAAAAATTAATCATCGTCAACATGCCGCATCCTCGTGTGATGATGAAGGTCCTTCCGTTTTATCCGCCGCAGTGGAAGAAGAGCTCTTATATCGCGTTCTTTCAGCTTCCAAATGTACCAGAGGCAGCCCTTCAAGAAAATCACTTTCAAAGACTTGATGAAGCCATTGGACTGTCCTCTAGACCTCATCTGTTCACAAAGGAAGATGTCGCAAGCTATAAGCTGGCATGGACGCAGCCGGGAGCCATTACGTCCATGTTGAATTGGTATCGAGGTATTAAAAAAGGCGGCTTTGAAAAACCGATTTCCAAACGAATTCTCGTCCCTGTCCGCATGATCTGGGGAATGGAGGACAAGTTTCTAAGCAGAAAGCTCGCAAAAGAAACGATCAAGATTTGCCCAAATGGACAGCTGATTTTTGTCGATGATGCGACTCATTGGATCAATCATGAAAAACCAGATGTCGTGAATAAGCTCATACTCGAATTTTTGACATAAAGAACAAAGCTCTGATCAGATGACCAGAGCTTTGTTGATTTACCCGATTTGATTCTTTTTCAAGGAAACAGGTTCGTCGTCCCAGCATTCAATGCTTTCATTGTTTGGAACAGCATTTTTATAAAAGACAGGATCTTTTCCTTCTTTTTTCTGTCTCGTATAATCTTTCAATGCTGCAAAGGCAACCTTAGACAGCATAGTAATGGCAATGAGGTTGACGATGACCATGAGACCCATGAATAAGTCGGCGAGGTTCCAAACAAAAGGAACACTTGCCACAGCACCGAATAAGACCATTGCAATAACGGCAATACGGTATCCAATGAGCCACGCCTTGCTTGATTTCAGGAACTCAATGTTTGTTTCACCATAGTAATAATTTCCGATTAACGTACTAAACGCAAATAAGAAGACCATAATTGCAAGTACACCAGAAGCCCAAGGGCCAATGTGTTCACTTAAAGAAGCCTGAGTAAGTTCGATACCAGTTAATTTGGTTGTTTTATATGCATTAGAGAAAAGTACAATAAAAGCAGTACTTGTACAAATAATCAGCGTATCAGTTAAAACACCAAATGCTTGAATGAGTCCTTGTTTTACAGGGTGACTAGTCACGGCAGCCGCAGCTGCATTCGGTGCACTACCCATCCCCGCTTCGTTTGAAAAGAGACCCCGTTTGATCCCTTCCATGATGACAGCACCCATCGTACCTCCTGCAAATTGTTCAATACCAAATGCATGAGTGATGATGGTATGAACAACACCAGGCAGTTCGGTAATGTTTGTGATCATGACAAACAGAGCAATCCCAATATATGCAACAGCTAAGAAGACAACAATATATTCTGCCATCTTTGCGATCGTTTTGACACCGCCGAAAATGATCAAGCTAAACCCAACAGCCATTATCACTCCAACCAATAAGCGGTTTGTGCCAAATGAATTTTCAAAAGCAATGGTAATGGTATTCGACTGTACAGCATTAAAGACAATACCGAAAGAAATAGTAATCAATACGGCAAATAAAATTCCCATCCAGCGTTTCTTTAAGCCTTTTTCAATGTAGTACGCTGGACCTCCGCGAAAGCCTGACCCATCCTTTGTTTTATAGACTTGGGCAAGTGTACTTTCAACAAAACTAGAGGCGGAACCAATAATCGCCAGAATCCACATCCAAAAAATAGCACCAGGACCACCCATGGCAATAGCGATCGCGATACCGGTAATATTTCCGGTTCCAACTCGAGCTGCCATACTAATAGCGAACGCTTGGAAAGGTGACACACCAGATTTTTGTTTATTTGTTCCTTCTTTCAGAACGATGACCATTTCCTTGAGCATACGAATCTGAAGGAAACGAGTTCTAAATGTAAAATAAAGGCCGACAAGAATTAATAGTGCAACAATAATATATGACCATAGAAAACCATTTGTTGTTGTTAATAAACCATTCATAACATCACCTCTTCGAATTCATCACTGTTTTCTTTAAAAAATACTGAGATCCCACTCTTTGGCGAGTTTCTTCAGCATCATGACACCGGTAATACTATTACCACAATCGTCAATGGCAGGACCATAAATGCCGATACCGCAGCCTGTCTGAAATGGGAATTCTCTTCTTGCGCTTGGCGGAACGCAAGCCATGATTCCTCCAGACACACCACTTTTGGCTGGAACGCCTACGAAAGCAGCAAAATTACCAGACGCATTGTACATGCCGCATGTCAGCATCAATGCCTTTGTTAGTCTTGCAATATCTTTTGGGATGACTTGGACTTGTTTAAAGGGATGGTAGCCATCACTTGATATAACCAGTCCAATCAAGGCGATGTCCTCTGTCGTGACCTCAATGGAACATTGCTTTAAATACACTTCTAACGTGTCCTCGACATCTGATTCTAAGTAATTGGTTTCTTTTAAATAATAAGCAAGTGCCCGGTTGCGGTGTGCAGTTGCCCATTCTGATTGATAAACCTCTTCATTAACAGAAGGACGCTTACCTATTAAGTTTTCGATTAAATCGAAAATATATGCTAGCTTTTCTGTAGAAGTCTTTCCAGGAAGGATGGAGGATACGGTAATAGCTCCAGCATTAATCATTGGATTAAAGGGTTTCCCTGGCTTATGCATCTCAAGGCGGTAGATGGAATTAAATGCATCACCAGTGGGCTCTACATCTACCCGATCCAAGACGTACGGAACGCCTCTTCCTAAACAGGCAGCTATAAAGCTGATGACTTTTGAGATACTTTGCAGGGTAAAGGGAACGTCCCAATCACCATAACGTACAGATGATCCATCTGGGCCTATCACGCTGATACCAAGTTGAGAGGAATTTACTTTTCCGAGTGCTGGAATGTAGCCAGCGTTCTGCCCGTTTTTGTAATACGGACGTATTTCTTCTGCCCATTGATCAACAGAAGACTGGCATGCGTGTTGTGTATTATTAGAAATTGCTGTTTTCATACGATTCCTCCAATCAAAAATCAAAAAGTACCCTATTGAATTGGCGGATGACAAAAAATGCGATCAAATAGGCACGAAAACATGTTACACATCTTCAAAGAACTTGTCATGCGCTGCTTGTACCACTCCTTTACACCTAAATATATGTTCAAATGAAGGCTTTGGCGGCGAGAAAACAAAAAGGGTTTTTAGTGAAAAATAAGAAAACGCTTACATATAGTTTCACTAAAATTATTTATTCAATTTATCTTGGAAACTACACAATCTGACGAAAATCTACAGAAAAACTTACAAATAAAAATCGATTTGTCGATGATTGTCTAAACAATTCCCATTAATGGATTCAATTACCAAAATACTGAATAGCTGAAAGGTCACCATGCCATCTCGGTGAATAGTCATAAAAAAGGATTTTGGGGAAATAAGGAGCTGTGAAAATTATTTTTTTGTACATTGTGAAGAAAAGAGTCTCCTTGTATACTGTGGCTATGCAAAAAGGGGAAGGGATGTCAGTCATTTGAGTTTAAACCAGCTTGTTAAAAAAGACGCATTTATATTAATTTTTATGATTGTCATTGTGCCGCTTGCGGGAGAGCTGAAGTTTTATCCTGTGAATGAAACCTTTCGTATTAGTTTTGGGGCACCTGCGTTTTTCTTTTGTTTATTACTCTTAAGAAAGTCAAGGCCGCTGCTGCCTGGATTTTTAACAGGTGCAGCCATTGTCCTATTTCGGGTAGGTTTAGATCTTATTCAGCAAAAAGCTGATCTGGCTCTGTCATTTTATCAGCAGTTTCCGAGCTTCTTTTTTTACTTTACTTATGCTTTGCTTTTCTTTGTTGTCCGTACAGGACGTTTCAAGCAGCGTTCCATTTTTATTGGGCTGATCGGACTGATGATTGAGCTGCTTGCTGATTTTGTTGAGCTGTTTGTACAATTTCTAGTATTTGATACAACCATGACTTTCTCAAAGCTGAGTGATATGATCCTTATTGCATTCGCGCACAGCTTCGTGGTCATCAGCTTTTTTAATATGATGAGGCTGTATGAGGCACAATCAAGAGAGAAACAAATCATGAAGCAAAATGAGCATATGATGATGGTCATTTCAAATTTATATGAGGAAACAGTTCATTTAAAGAAAACGTTAAATCATACAGAGCACATAACGCAAGAATCCTATCGGCTCTACCGTCTGCTGAATGAACATAAGGCAGGAAAAAAAGTGAGTCAGGAGCTGCTGAAGCTTGCAGGGGAAATACATGAAGTCAAAAAGGACAATCAGCGTATTTACGCTGGGCTTTCAAAGCTGATTTCTAAGGAGAATATGCAAGATTATATGAGGGCAGGGGATCTTGTTCAAATCGTGATTCGCATTCAAGAGAAATATGCGCTATCTCTTGGGAAGAACATTTCCTTTACATCTGATATAAGAGGCATTCACTTGCATGAGTATCATGTCTTCATTTTCTTATCGCTGATTAATAATTTAATGGCAAATGCAGTTGAAGCAATCAAGGATGATGGAGCCATCTCACTCGTATTAAAAGGGAGTCATGATAAAATAGAGATTCGGGTCGAGGATGATGGACCTGGTATCCCTGAGAAATTGAGAGAGATTGTATTTGATCCTGGATATACCTCAAAATTTGATGCACATGGAACACCGTCAACTGGGATTGGCTTATCCTATGTGAGAGAGCTTGTTCAAGAGCTAGATGGTCAAATCCAGATTGAGCAAAAAGAAACGAAAGGAACAGCTTTTCAGCTTGTCCTTCCGATAAAAAATTTAATACAGAGAGGGTGAGTGTATGCGATTTTTCATTGCAGATGATGATCGTGCAATACGCTCGATTTTAGGTCAGATCATTGAGGATGAGGATCTAGGAGAGGTCGTGGATGAAGCTGATGACGGCGTTGGATTAGAAGCGCATTCATTGAACCTGAAAAAAGTAGACATCCTTCTGATTGATCTTTTAATGCCAGCTAGAGACGGCATTCAAACCATACGTCATATTCACCCTGAATTCAAAGGAAAGGTCATCATGATATCTCAAGTAGAAGCAAAAGAGATGATGGCAGAAGCCTATGAACTTGGAATTGAATATTATATTCATAAACCCGTCAATCGAATTGAAATTGTCAGTGTCATTCGAAAGGTCATGGAGCGGATCAAGCTGGAAAAATCAATTTACGATATTCAAGCTTCTCTTCGACATGTGCTGCCATTAGACCCAGTGATTTCTCATGATACAGCTACTGGATCAAAGCGAAGAACAATGAAAGAGGCAGGAGAATTCCTCCTATCTGAATTAGGAATTGTCGGAGAGAGCGGCTCTAAGGATTTACTAGAGATATTGATCTACTTACATGAAACGCAGACAGCCAATTCTCATGAGGTGAATTTTCCGCCATTAAAGCAGCTATTTATCAAAACGGCGGAACGAAAGCTTGGTCGTGGTGCGGCGGATGTGGAAGTGATGCGGGAAGTGAAAGCAGCAGAGCAGCGAATTAGACGAGCCATACATCATTCCTTAAATCATTTCGCATCACTAGGGCTCACAGATTTTTCAAACCCTAAATTTGAGCACTATGCGTCGAAGTTTTTTGATTTCACTGATGTCAGCCAAAGAATGAAAGAAATGCAGAAGACTTCTTCATCCGCAGGGTCAACAGGCAGAGTCAATACGAAAAAGTTCGTGCAAATCTTTTATTTTGAAGCAAAGCAGCTATTCGAAGGGATGAGCTGAGGGAAATCTATTGGAATGATTGGAGAAAATAAACAGAGACAGAGTGCTTTTGACTATGAGCCGCCTTGCTCTTTTAGACGTCTTTGTTATTTATCTGATCATTCTGATTTTTCTTTTTTCTTGAAAATAAAACTCTCCTGTGCAATCGTTTGTTAAAATAGTGAGGTTAGACTAGAATGTCGGAGGTTTTATTTTGGGAAAAATTAAACGAAATGCGCTCTGCCCATGCGGAAGCGGAAAAAAATATAAACATTGCTGTGGTCAAAAGTCAGGCGGAGAACAAACGTCTGAGCTTGTGTTTAAGGAAGCTGTACAAGTTCAAAAGGATTTAATGAATTATGCGTTCTCTAAGCATCAGAGAGCGATCAATCAATTCATTAATGAGTTTTCTTTCCTAGCAGATATGGATAAAGAAACGCAACAAATCTCAGTCTTTCATTTGAGTGTATGGGGCATCTTCTTCCGCCCATTAACAGATAAGGAAGAGACAATCTTCCAAGAATTCCTGACAAAAAAAGCAGAAGATATTACCCGTCCTAAAACAAGACAAGTGGTTGAATCTTGGACAGACATGGAGCCATCTTTGCTTTTATTAAATGAAAAAACGGACGAGTCTCTTTACTTTGAGAATATGGTGACAGCTGAGAAGGTTGAAGTTGATGTGAAGCCGGATCAAACAGTGCTCCCTGAGAAAGGTAGCCTTGTTCTAGGTTTCCCTGTTCAGTTTGAAGAAAAAGCAGAGTTTTTCATTCAGTATACGATGTTTGCGAAAGAGTTTACTGATACGCTTCTTCTTCAGGTTCGCCAGCTCGTTGAAGCACACGAAGCAAACGGAGGAGCACGTAGCACATTTATGAGAGAAGCCTTCCCTGAAGTGCTGAAGTGTATGTTTGCGAAGCAAGAAGTTGAAGAAACAGAAGAGACTGCTCAAACAGAAGGCAGTACAGGACTATCAGCAGATCGGATGGACTGGGCTAGTGACGTTCAGCTGGAAACAGCCAAGCTGATTGAAGACGGGATGAAAGAGCACGGTGACCAAAGCCTAACAGATGGTGCTTTAACGGTTTGGAAAGCGTACTGTGATCAGAAAGCACCTGTGATCCGTAAAGCGGCGTCATTTGCTGCAGGAATCGAATATTATATTCATTCACTTGCAAGCGATGCCCCGCTTTCTCAAGCACAAGTTGCTAAAAAGTATGGCATTAGTGCGTCCACTGTATCGAGCCGATTTAAAGACATTGAAAAAGCGGTCAAAGAAGAGCAAGAGACGACTGTATCATAGCATGAAAAAAGACGCGGCACCTTTCAAGGAGCCAGCGTCTTTTTTTCATCATCTTGTTTTAATAAAACCACTCATGTATTGCTCTGTATTATAATCATTGAGGTCAATTTTCCACTGACCATCTCCGTTACGTTTCATTTTCACTTCATACTCAGCAGGGCTTGAGACTGGAGGAAGCTTTTCAAACTCAGATGCGTACATATTCAAGCTTTTCTTATACAATTCTTCTTTCGAACGGATTTTGCCGTTGTAAAACTCATCTCTTTGTTTGTCTAGTTTGTCTTTTAAGTTAGAAGCATCAATACCGGTTACTTGAGCGACAACCTTCGCTTCGTCATCTGAGAGGGTTTTCACACTTGTTTCCACTTTCGCTTTATCCTTCATTGTATGTTGCATGCGTTTGTACATGGATAAAATATCGCGGTCACTGACTTCGTTTCCGTATATGCCTGCACTTCTCTTGAAGTCTTTCACAAACATTTCGTGATATTTATTAACGACATCTGATTGATTGTCACCTGTTAATTCTGAGAATTGATCATTCTTTTTGTCAAAAACAATGAGATCTGTATAAGCAGATAGCGCTTTTGCTGGGTTATCTAGCTTTTTCGCTGTATCCAGTATCTTTTCGCCATCTAGTTCAATTTCGATCGAATCGCTGTTTTTCTTGATGCTATCTTGGTACACGAACTGATATTTTTTGCCTTTATCTACTAGGAAATAAAGAGCGCCTGATAGTGATTTCCCTTTGTTCAATGAACCAAGATCAAGGCGGTCTTTACTGCCGTAGAATTTTAAATCAGAGACTTTGGCATCGTCCTGATAAAGGGTGAAATCAGAGTTATATAGTGAAAGGGCTTTGTCACCTTTGTTCGTGATCGTCAGGTTGACTTTTAACACCAATTCATTGTCTCGCAAGGTAGTTGTTGAGTCTTCTGGTAACGTATATTCGTAGCTATTCACTTTTACCTCTGCTGTTTTTGTTGATTTTTGGTCAGCCTTTGTTGATTTTGCTGAACTCTGGCAGGCTACAGAGATGATCATCACGAATGAAATCATGAGGAGTGCACTTATTTTTTTAAGATTCACAGTTGATGCTCCTTTGCTTTTCTTTCGTCATTTTCTTCCCGCTATCTGACTGAGAAAAAAGAAACAGATAGAATGGTATATTCGGGTGTTAAAGGGGAAAATCTCCTAATGACGATTTGCACTATTCATTCTATCGAATTTCATTCGTGATGAGGAATAGGTTTTAGTCCCTATCTTTGATAGATTTTTACACAAATACCTATAAAAAACGGAATTTAATAAGTAGAATATACTAGTTAATAAGAATTAATTTATCTATTTATCATGGGTTTTAAATGTTTTGTGTGTAAAAATCTTGAAACGGAGGTAGTTTTCATTTCAAAAGATGTGTTAGGATTCACATCGCAAAACTTTTTTCTTTCAAAGCGTCCACCTGCAGAATGATTGTTAGAGAGCAGAATACTTGAATGTTGAAAAGGATTCATGGGAAAATAAGGATGATTAAGCAGATAAGGGAGATGAGCTTTTGAAAAAAGTAACGCTTGGACGAACTGATTTACAGGTGAATCCGATAGGGCTTGGAACAAATGCAGTAGGCGGGCATAATTTATTCCCGAATCTGAGTGAAGATGCAGGGCGGGAGCTAGTAGAAACAGCTCTTGATCATGGTGTTAATTTCTTAGATTCTGCTTTTATTTATGGACTGGGCCGTTCAGAAGAATTGATAGGCGAGATCATTGCCAAAAGAGGCGGCAGAAAAGAACTGGTTCTTGCGACAAAAGGGGCTCATAAAGAAATAAACGGACAAATCGAACTGGATAATAGCCGTGATTTCTTAAGACAGCAGGTCGAAGACAGCCTAAAGAGACTGCAAACCGATTATATTGATTTGTACTATATGCATTTCCCAGACGGCCGCACGCCGCTGGATGAAGTAGCCGGTACTTTAAAGGAATTGAAGGATGAGGGGAAGATCCGGGCAATTGGGGCATCAAACCTTGATTTTGAACAGCTTCAAACCTTTAATCGAGATGGATACCTAGACGTGCTTCAATCAGAGTATTCTCTGCTGAAACGTCAGGCCGAGCAAGACCTTCTCCCATACTGCGTGGAGCATGGGATTTCCTTTATCCCTTATTTTCCATTGGCGTCAGGCCTGTTGACCGGGAAGTTTACAAAGGATGCGACGTTTGATGATATTCGAGCAAAGGACCCGCTTTTCCAAGGCGAAGCTTTCCTTCAAAACCTCGAAAAAGTAGACAAGCTGAAGGCTATTGCGCAATCAAAACATGCCGAAACAGCACATGTAGCGCTGGCGTGGCTATTGGCGCAGGAAGGCATTGATGCCATTATTCCTGGTGCAAAACGAGCCGAGCAAGTCTTACAAAACTTGAAAACAAACGATGTTCAATTAACAAAAGAAGAAATCAACGAAATCGATCAGATCTTTTCATAATATAAAAAATAAGGTGCCAAGCAGCACCTTATTTCAGATTGTTGACAAGGGCTAAAATGAACTTGATTTTAGCCCTTTGTCTTCTTTTCAGCGTGATAGAAAACCTTTGAATTTCTAGGAAGGACGAGTACCGGCGCGGAGCGAATTTGACATTCGTGAGCACCGGCACGCAGGACTGACACCGAATGCGAGGGTTTGTCTACATGCTGAAATAAGGTGTCAAGCGGCACCTTATTTTTTATGCCATTGTGAGAGGAATCTTGATCACGAGCCTCAGGTTTGGAGAACGATAAGTAAAATCAAGCGTGCCGTCTGCCTTTTCAACAAGCTGATGAATGATATAAGTACCCATACCTTGATGGTCACCGCCTTTTGTCGAGCGACCAAACGTCTTGAACAGATGATCTAATACGTGTTTTTCCATTCCCTTAGTACTGTTTTCACAATGAATCAAAAAGAGCCCGCTCCGTATGGAAGTCGTGACCGAGATGCTTCCTTCGTTCCCAGCTTGCTTCGCTTCAATGGCGGCATCTAATGCGTTATCAAGCAGGTTGCCAGTAAAACTCACCTGATCCGCCTTAGAAAAGGGAAGAGAAGAAAAGGGTGCTTGAAGATCTAGTGAAAGGGCAATGTCCTCCTTTTCAGCCCGCTGGAAAAAGGAATGAAGGGTGGAAGCCAAATAAGCATTTTCCCCTTTGATCCAAGGGAAATGTTTCACGTATTGCTGAATCAAATCTTTGATCTCATGCTCGTCATTCGACGCGGAAAAGGCATTTAAATGTCTAGCTGTTTCATGGTGTTTACTGCGCAGCTCAAGCAGCAAGTCATTGGTGCTCGACTCAGCATGGATCAGCTCTTGAAGCCGTCCATTTAATCGTTGCTCCGTTTGCATCATCTTGAAGGAAAGGAGATCGGCTGTCAAAATGATGATGACAGTTAAAAGATGGCTTAGTCCATTTCCGTGCGTGAGAAAAAGTGAAATGCCTGAACAGGTGATGAGCACAAAAGCGCCTAATATCACGTAACCATTCATACTTAGCCAAAACCTTTTGTAAATGAAAAAGGTGTAAAGGCACATGATGCAAAAGGTCAGAAGCCACACCATGCTTGATGACAAAGGCAGAACAGCGTTAGCAGCAGCTTGAACTGCAAGACCCAGCCAGATGAGCGTATATATGCGAAATCCAAGATAGAAAGCGTTCACGTTCGTTCTCCTTAAAAGTAGTATTTCTTAAAGTATTCTAATTGCTGCTTCGTCATCATGGCTTTTTTATCAGTCCCTTCAAAAGACACGATAAATGAATTTTTGGCATACGCCGAAAAGTTCTTAATGTAATGAATATTGATGATAAACGAGCGGTGGGAGCGGATAAAGTCTTTCTCAGCTAAATCACCTTTTAACTCGTTGAGAGTTTGGTATGTTTGAATATCTCCTGTTGTTGTGACAATGGTCGTCGACCTGCCAGTACGTTCAACAAAGATGACATCCTTTTTTTGCAGTACATGGATATCTGATTGCTGCTTGATGAGAAGCCGTCCGTGAATGCTTTTCTCCTGCTTGGTGGACATGTAGCGCTCTAAAGATTTGGCAATTCGATCAGCTTGATAGGGCTTCATAATATAATCATGGACATTCAAATCAAAGGCATGAACAGCATACCCACTGTTTCCCGTCACAAATACAACATCTACATTCAGTGCATGAGAGTGAATAAGATCTGCTAATTCATAGCCTGACATGCCAGGCATCTCAATGTCTGCAAACAATAGATCAATGTCGCCCTGTTTGACCTTCTCATATGCATCCTCCGCTGACTGCGTCACAAAAACGATGTCAACGGCATCCATTCTGCCGACAATGGCATGCAGCTTTTCTAAATCCACTCGGTAATCATCGACAAGACCTACTTTTATCATAAAAATCACCTATGACTCTTCTTATTATTTGTCTATTTTACCATTTGTTTTTTAAAATGGATCATTTCAAGACAGAAAAAGGACGTTTCGCGACATTTTTATGTCAGACAGGCGGTATTTTTTCTATCATAGACATAGATAGTCGAAAGGGGCGAACCAAATGATTACTCTCAGCGATTGCAGTTGCTGGTTTAAAGATAAGAAAAAAGTTGTAAAAGCGATGAAACATATGACGTTTTCCGTGAAGGAAGGAGAAGTCGTCGGCATCTTAGGAGAAAATGGTGCGGGGAAAACCACATTATTACGAGCCGTTGCGACATTATTAGAGCCTACTCATGGAACAGTCAATGTTGCAGGCTTTGATACAGTCAAAGAAGCAACTGAAGTGAAGAAGCGAATAGGGGTCTTATTTGGCGGGGAGACGGGACTTTATGACCGTTTGACGGCTCGTGAAAACCTTGAATACTTTGGGAAATTATATGGCTTAGATCAGCATGAAATCAAAGCAAGAATTGAGGATTTAGCAAAGCGATTCGGGATGAGGCAGTACATGGATCGCAAGGTAAAAGGATTTTCAAGAGGGATGAAACAAAAGGTGGCGATTGCCAGAACATTGATTCATGACCCTGATATTATTTTGTTTGACGAACCGACAACAGGTTTAGATATCACATCGAGTAATATTTTCAGAGAGTTTATTCATCAGCTGAAACAGCAAAATAAAACGATTCTCTTTTCAAGCCACATTATGGAAGAAGTCAGCCTGCTTTGTGACAGTGTCATGATGATTCATCAAGGGGAGCTCGTGTACAACGGAACGCTTTCAGAATTATATGCACAGGAACAAAGTGAAGACTTGAATTACATCTTTATGTCGAAGCTCGCAAGGGGGAATGCATAATGTGGAAAACCGTCTTTTTAAAAGAAATGACAGATTCGCTCAGAGACAGGAAAACGTTACTCTTAACAGTGTTGATCCCTCTTTTGACGATGCTCGGACTCGTGTTTTTCTACGAAAGCATGATCGCTGATCCAGGCGATAAAACGTATACAGTCGCAATCAATGAAAAGCTTCCGTCCGATATGAATGACATGATCAAAGAAGTGAAAAACCTGAAACTTGAAACATTTGATGACCCGCAGCAAGCCGTTAAAGACGGTGAGGCAAATGCTTATCTAGAAATGCCAAAAGATGCAGGCGATATGCTTCAGCATCACACATCGTTTGCCATTAAAGTCCATGGGTATCCAACAGATGATGATTCAGTGATTGCGGTTCAAATGCTGCAATCATTGCTTGAACAGTATCAAAACCAAGTCGTAGAAAAGCGTTTGGCACAGGATCAGATCAAATCGTCAGTGATTCATCCGTTTGAGGTGCAATCGGTTGATGTGCAAGAAGGAGAGGACGGGGATGGAGAAAACGGGGTGACCACCATGCTGCTGTCGATTCTCCTTCCAATGATTTTAGTGACGTCCGTGATCTCAGGTGCTTTGCCAGCTGCGCTTGATATCGTAGCAGGTGAAAAGGATAGAAAATCAATTGAAGCTTTATTCCTGACACCGGCCAGCAGACTTCAGCTTTTAATTGGAAAATGGCTAGCTGTTTCTATGTTTGGTATATTAAGTGGCATTGTGGCGATTGGCATGCTGCTGCTCTCTACATTGCTCTTTACAGAAAAGCTGAAACAAGCGCTGAACTTCGGAGATCAAGTGTGGAGCATCATCGGTGTTATGTTTGCGGCATTAATTATTTTCTCATTCATGGTATCAATGATTGAACTGCTGCTCAGTGTCGTTTCAAGCTCAGTGAAAGAAGCACAATCATACATGTCCATGATCATTACACTAGGTGTAATTCCGATGTTTTTCACCATGAGAGCAGGCGCTACGCAGCTAGATACGTATTACTTTGCGATCCCATTCCTTAATATTCACGCACTATGCAAGCAATTGATGTTTGGCATCGTTGACCCAACGTCGATTGCCCTGACGCTCGGCTCCTCGGCGCTGACAGTGATGATTTTGTTTGTCATCGTGAGAAGTTTGTTTATGAAAGAGAAATGGATGCTTGCGAAATAAATAAACGCCCTCTTTTAGAAGAGGGCGTTTATTAAATTGTTTATGGAGAAAAGATATTAAATTTGTAAACCAACAACTGAAAGTAAATAAATATCATACAATCTTTTCTACTAAAAATGGTTTAAAACTCAGTTATCGGACCTTTGTTTTTTATCAAATATTTTGGAAATAAACCAATAAATAATAAAGGTAATAGGCAAAGCAAGAAAATAAAAAATATTTTTGGGTACATACATATTATAGAAATAATAAAATATTGTAATTACACATGCAAAGACAATGTATTTCACTATATTTTTCATATAATAATAGACTCCTCTTAATATATATCAACCCAACCATTATTAGGCCGTTTATCTCGTTTATCTAACTGTTTAGCAATTTGAGTACCAATGTCTAAATAATTTAAAGCGAAAGCTACAGAAACGCCAACTGCTGTTGCTAGGTGTTTTGCACCCCATGCTTTTAGTTTACTTGTAACTGTTCGGGTAAATATTTTCTGAGCTTCTTTCTTTCCTTTACTGATAATAAATGATTGAATAGCTCCTACTCCCCCTCCCACTGCTATTCCAATAGCAGTGTTTATTATAGCACCTGTTACCCTTACAGATAAACCAATCTTCCAAGCTGCCTGAGTCTCTTTAATTCCAATCATATCACTAAAAGTATTTTTTATTGTAGCAAATTGATTATCACTAAAGTCATTTTGATTATTATCTAAAGACTCCATTTCTTTTTCTAATTCAGATTGTACACCAGTCAAATCTTGATATGTTTCAGAATTTTCATCAAAGAAATCTACTATTGCTTCTTTAAATAATTCTTTTTCGTCAACACCGGATAATTCTGTTTGTTCGTCTACTATTTGATAAAATAATTTTTTTTCTTTATTTGTCATTTCATTTATAGAAGGTAGATTCATAACTTCTTCTTCGAGATCAAAACTTTTGGATAGAACGCTATCATCTAATTTTACAGTAGTGTCTATCCCTTCTACAGTCTCAGAAGCTAAGACCCCTTCTAAAACAGGATCTTTAACTTGATTAGGTTCTGCGAAACTAGTCAAAGGTGATAAAGCGCTAAGAGTAAAAACTAATACAGTTAAAATTGTGGCTCTCTTCAACATAAATTTAATTTTCATATTTTTAATATCACTCCTTTAATTGGTAATTAATTTTAACATATTGATAAAATAAAAAAGTTTAAATTTACCTTAAATATGATTCATAAGGTCATATAATAGCTGTTTTTATATTGAAAACATGTTAAATTTAATAATTTACCATTAAAGAATAATTTAAATGTAATTAATTTTAATAATATTTTTTGGTGATGTGAAATACATATATAGTGTTTTTATAAAATTAGTGAAGTCCAAAATAAGAATGTATACTATCAAATGAAACGCTTCCTACGTAAAGATATATAAAGCTAAGGAAACCTTGTCTACCATACGAGAATATTTTACATATAGAGAGTTCAGCATACTGTCGTGACAGATAAATATTCATAAAAAACCCCCGGGAAACGGGGGTTTCAGCTTGTAGACAAAGTCTACAGGCTTTTTTGTATAATAAGGGTAATAACACTAATCTGTGGGGGATAAATATGTTATCGAAACGTGAAGAAGAAAGACGAAATCAATTAGAAGTAGTGGCTTTAGATGAATTAGTGCCTCAAGATCATCTTGTACGGAAAATAGATCAAGCAATCGATTTTGACTTCATTTATGATCTTGTCAAAGATCATTATAGTTCCGACAATGGTAGACCAAGTGTTGATCCTGTTGTTCTCATTAAGATGGTCTTAATCCAATATCTATTTGGTATTCGCTCTATGCGTCAAACCATTAAAGAAATTGAAACTAACGTGGCTTATCGTTGGTTTATTGGATATGGGTTTTCGGAGAAAATCCCGCACTTTTCTACCTTCGGTAAAAACTACGTGAGACGCTTCCATGATACAGATTTATTTGAACAAATTTTTTATCGAATCTTAAGAGAAGCGATGAAAAAAGGGTTCGTTGACCCTTCAATTGCCTTCATTGATTCCACTCATGTCAAGGCGAATGCCAATAAGAAGAGACTTGAAAAGAAAGTCGTTCGAGTAGAGACGAGAAGTTATCAAAATCAGCTCCATGAGGAGATCAATATTGATCGTGAAGAACATGGAAAAAAGCCCTTACCCCTACAGAATAAAGAAGAAACAAAAGAAGTTAAAGTTAGCACGACTGACCCAGAAAGTGGCTACTATGTAAAGGATGAACGTGAAAAGTCATTTGCTTATTCATTTCATACAGCTTGTGATTCAAAAGGATTTATTTTAGGCTCGTTGGTCACAGGCGGAAATGTTCATGATAGTCGTATGTTGGATTCACTCGTATCAGAGGTATCAGAGAAAGTCGGAAAACCAAATGTAGTCGCAGTAGATGCGGGATATAAAACACCTTATCTCGCTAAGTTTTTAATGGATCAAGAGATAAGACCTGTCATGCCTTACACTCGTCCAAGAACAAAAGCTGGTTATTTGAAAAAGAGTGAATACGTATATGATGCATATTTTGATTGTTACATTTGCCCCAACGGGCAAATTCTCTCCTATCGTACAACGACTAGAGAAGGCTATAAGCAATATGCGTCTGATTCAGAGATATGTAAGTCCTGCTCGTATTTAGATAACTGTACACAAAGTCAAAAACACACCAAACAAATTCATCGGCATATTTGGCAGGACTATCTAGATGAAGCAGACCATCTGAGACTGACACAAATGAATAAAGACATTTATGCAAAACGGAAAGAAACAATAGAACGCGTTTTTGCGGATGCAAAAGAAAAGCATGGTATGCGTTGGACGAAACTTCGTGGACTCAAAAAAGTTTCAATGCAGGCGATGCTTACTTTCGCTGCCATGAATCTCAAAAAGCTAGCAAACTGGACATGGAAAGGACCATGTCCAGCCTAAGACAACAGATAAATTTTATCAAAATCAGTGAAAACCCCACTTTTACTTTAAGTAAAAGTGGGGTTTGTCTACGGTCTGAAACCCCCGGGAAACGGGGGTTTTTCTTTAGTTCTTGATGAACTTTTCAACCAATGAGCTTGTTTTGTAGTCGTTCAAATCAAGTTTCCATTGATCGATATCGTTTTTCTTCATGTTCACTTCTACTGTTTCTTCAGAAGATGATGGTCCTAATTTTTTAAATTCATCTGGATAGATAGAAAGTAGATATTTCTGAGCATCATCATAAGATGCTGTACGGTTTTTGCTGTAGAATTCAGTTGCTTTTTCTTTTAAACGATCGACAAGCGGGCTTGCATCAATTGGTGTAAGTGTCACAGTCACGACAGCTTTATCACCGCTGATTGATTTTGTTTTCGTTGATACTTTTGATTTTTCAGCTAATGTTTCTTTTACAGCTTTTAGAAGCTTATCAAGGTTTTCGTCTTTTGCTGAGCTAGATGAAATACCAGAAGAAGAAATGTAGCCTTGTTTGAATGATTTATCAAATTCGTTTACGACAGTTGATTTGTTATCACCTGTTAGTTTTTCGAAATCGTCATTTTTCTTACCAAAAATCATGACATCAATATAAGAAGAAAGGGCTTTTGCAGACGCTTGAAGTGTATCTGCCTTTTTCATCAAGTCTTTTCCTTTAATATCGAATTCTAGTGTTTTGTCATCTTTTTTCGATCCAGTACCAGGCTCTGTGTAGACAAGTTGATAGTCTTTTTCTTTATCAACTACATAGAAAAGGCCACCTTTTGATACTTTACCTGCATTTAGAGAGCTTGAAGATAATACTTCGTTGTAGTCATCAGGAGAGATGGTAGACACCTGAGCGTCATCTTGGTAAAGCGTAAAGTTGCTTTTATCCACATTCAATGGTTCTTTGCTGATGTTTTTTACAGATACATTCACTTTTAGGACATACTGATCATCCTGAACAGATGTATCGTATTGAGGTGGTAAAGTGTACTCAGCACTTTCTACTTTTACTTCAGCTGCATCAAGAGATTTTTTTGTATCGCTTTCTTTCGCAGCAGTTTTGTCTTTTCCACCACTACAAGCAGCAGCGACAACAGTTACACACAAAATCAGAAGAAACAGGGATAATTTCTTTTTAAACATGAGATGTTTTCCTCCTCGGGTTTTATGGTGAATTTCATTGGAAAGCTTTAGTTCATATCGTTCTTTTTGCACAAAAAGAAAAATACTGTATGTTTTTTACTGTAGAATGAAGCGAAAGTACTGTCAATACCTCAGTGCGTTCGAAAGGTTCATCCACTTCAAGTAGTAAAAATGACACTATGTTGAGAGGAGAAATGTGTATTTTATTGTTTGAAATCTCCTGTAAAAACTCAACATTTTATATTTTAAGGTTTTGAGTCGGATTATTGAATAGGTTCAAATGACTGTTTTTGAAGAAGATGTAGCAAATAGAAGGATTTTTATGACTTGTAAATGAGTCGTTAGTAATGAATATTTTTTCCTGTGATGTGTATGATCACTAGGTTTGTGTGTTGTTGACAGAGAGACGCTTGTCCAGTGAAATGTTGAGGTATTTAGACAGGCTCTCGACACGGAATGTGTCTTTTCCCTTCAAAATGGCAGTCATCTACACAGAAACCCTACATAAAATAAAAGAGAAATGAATGGGAGGTGGATGTATGGCAGTGGTAAGAGCGACAAGCTCTGATATTGATTTAATGGCCAGACTGCTGAGAGCCGAAGCGGAAGGTGAAGGGAAACAAGGGATGCTGCTTGTAGGAAATGTAGGCATCAATCGTTTGCGTGCCAACTGTTCTGACTTTAAAGGGCTGCGTACGATTCCACAAATGATTTATCAGGAGCATGCGTTTGAGGCAGTCACGCATGGCTATTTTTATCAGCGAGCACGAGAAAGTGAAAAGACGCTTGCACGGAGGAACATTAATGGTGAACGATTTTGGCCTGCGAAATTCAGCCTTTGGTATTTCAAACCGCCTGGAAATTGTCCATCCACTTGGTACAATCAGCCATTTGTGGCAAGGTATAAGTCACATTGCTTTTACCAGCCCACAGCTGAAACTTGCGAGAATGTTTATAACACCTTTTAGCTTGATGAACAGCACAATCCTTTGTATTCAAGAGGATTGTGTTTTTCTTTTTTTCAAAATGGGTAACCATTGTGTATCAACAAGATGAAGCACGTGATTGGAGGAAATGAGAATGTATCAAGACTTAAAAGGGAAAACAGCCATTGTGACAGGTTCTTCTAAAGGCATAGGACAAGCCATCGCCTTGAGATTTGGACAAGAACAAATGAACGTGGTTGTGAATTATAAAGGCGATGAAGAGGGTGCTGAAGAAACAGTACAAGCCATTCAGCAGCATGGAGGTAGGGCGGTGAAAGTACACGCAGATGTCTCCAAAGAGGAAGGAATTCAGGCGTTAATGGATGCCGCGCTGGAGAATTTTAACGCACTAGATGTGTTCGTCAATAATTCAGGATTTAATGGTGAAGAAGCAATGCCGCATGAAATGACGTTGGAACAATGGCAAAAGGTCATTGATGTGAATATCACAGGCTCATTTTTAGGAGCAAAGGCAGCGATTGCCTATATGATGGAACATGATGTGAAAGGATCAATCTTGAATATATCCAGTGTCCATCAAGAGATCCCGCGGCCGTTCAATGTTCATTACTCTACTTCTAAAGGAGGAATGAATATGATGACGAAGACGCTGGCTCTTGATTATGCCGAAGCGGGTATTCGGGTCAATGCGATTGCACCAGGTACGATGGCAACGGAATCGAATGACGACCTTCAAGATGAACAAAAAAAACAAAAGCAGCTTGAGAAAATTCCAATGAGAACGTTTGGCGAGCCAAAGGAGATTGGGTCCGCCGCTGCATTTCTCGTATCAAAAGAAGCTGCCTATATTACAGGTGCTACATTATTTGTTGATGGAGGAATGACGCTTTATCCTTCTCAATTGAATGATGAATAATAGAAAAACATCCGCCCCATTAGCCGGCGGATGTTTTTTCTTTGTAGCGGTGTGCTGACTTTGCTGGTTTGCCGAGCAGCATAGGATACTTGCTCAAGAAAGAGATACATGGCACCATGAGCAGCAATGTACCGATCGTATAAAAGAGCGTCCAAGAAAGCTGCGCTGTATCAGAGATATTGATGCCTAGCCCATAATAAACAAATGCCTTCATGATATCGATGCCGGCAAATTGCAGGACGAGAATCACAATGGAATGACGTCCGAGATACGTCAATATCGTGGACGTTTTCAATTTGAAGCTTAAATAAATGACAGCAGCTGAACCGAGCAGTGCACAAGCATAAAAAATGAATAGATCCCCATAGTCATTGACTCGCATATCAATTCGTGAATTAAAGCTTTGCATATATGCAGTCAGTACAAGCAGACCTGTACATAACAGAAGGGTAGGATCTGTTTTTATTTCCACAAACCATTGTTTTGCTAAAAATCCGATTGAATAAAACACAACAGCCGTTAACGCAACGTTGGCGTTCCAAGGAAGGCTCTGGTTTAACAATAGCGTGGAAGCATATCCTGCTCCGCCGCAAAGGACAGTCAGTAAAATCAATACAGCTGGTTTTCCTTTTGTCAGACGATGCATCAAGAAAAACAACATTTCTACTAAAAAGAGCGTCGTTAAAAACCAGATGGCTGGGTTATGTGTCAGTCTTGCTTCATCGGCATTTGAAATGAAAATCCCCGTAAAAGGAACGAAGGGATCAATATCTGTTTGCCCCTTAAAGGCGAAAAATCGGGTCACCGTGAACCAGAAAACGTACGTAATAATGGAGAAATAGAGATAAGGTAAGAGCAAGCTTTTCGCTTTTTTCTGTATAAATGACAGAGCAGGTTGTGAGGATGATCGAAACATCATACCTGATAGTAAAAAGAAGAGTGGCATATGAAAAGAATATATAAATTGCTTGAATGAATCAGGAATGGGTACATGTGCCATAACGACGAGCAGAATGCCGATTCCTTTAGCCGCATCCACCCAGTCGAGTCGCTTATTCATGGCCAGTCATCTCCTTCCTTCTCAGCATTGTAAACCGTTATTTCATATGTACCTCTACTATATAAAAGGTACACCTACAATGCGTTTACAGTTCGCTAACGATTAGAAGACACATTTGCGATCAGATGACAGAAGGAAGCTTTTTGACATCTCGATGTTACATTTCCCATTTTTTATGACAATGTAAAAAAGAAGCCAACGAAAGATTGGCTTCAAAATAGTTCTGCGATTCGTTCAAAGGAACGCTGTTTTTCCATTGGATCAAATGAATTGTTTAATATCATGATCTCGCCTGTTTGATAGCGATCCATTAAGATTTGCAGCTGTTCTTTCACGGTTTGCTTTGAGCCAACAATCATTCGCTGGCGGTTGTGTAACACTTTTTTCTTTTCTTGCTCAGTGTAATGATAGGTCTCTGCTTCTTCTATAGAAGGAACGCGGCTGTCCAGCCCTTTTTCAACCCGAAGCAGCCATAAATCTGTACTGGTGGCAATGCGGCTTGCTTCCTCGTCTGTGACTGCGCAAATCACAAAGACAGCAAACATAGACTGAGGCTGACGTGAGAAAACGGATGGAGAAAAGTGTGACCGATATGCTTCAAAAGCTTGCCTGCCTCGTGCAGGATGAATAAAATGTCCGAAAATATAGTTGATTCCAAGTGATGCCGCTTGGATGGCACTGTTTTCCCCGAGTCCAAGCAGCCAAACCGGCGGATAAGAATCAACGAGTGGAGCAGCTTTCACGCCCGCATGCCGATGACCGGAAGGCAGGCTGTCAGATAAGTAAAAAAGTAGGTCCTCTAGCTGGCGGTCAAATTGAGACAGTTCTTTCTTCACGCCGTCTGTCAAAGCGAGTCTCGTCCGTTCAATTCCGCCTGGGGATTTACCAACCCCGATCTCAATCCGCCCAGGGTAAAGGGCTTCAAGCTGGCGGGTGACTTCTGCTACTTTAAAAGGGCTGTACTGCGGGAGTAAAATCCCCCCAGAGCCTGTGCGCAATGTCGATGTGTGTGAAGCAATATGTGCCATTAATATTTCAGGCGCTGTACTCGCGAGTCCTCTCGTGCTGTGGTGTTCAGCAAACCAATACCGCTCATACCCCAGTGTTTCCGCAAGCTTGGCCAGCTCTGTCGTATGAACCAATGTTTCTTGTGCGGACTGGCCTTTAGGGATGGCGACTTGATCTAATATATGAAGTGATGGCATCATCAACACCCTTTCTTCAATACGTTGAATTCTATTCATAAGTATAAAGAAAGACATGAACGGAAGGAAATGAAAGGGTTTATCGCAGCTATGTACGTGATTTTTCTATATCAACATATGAAGTGGATGCGAGCTTTTTTAAGCGAGAAGCTGTGTAACGGGGATATTCGACAATGTTTCACATGAAACACTCCTTTTACGACATGAATCATTTTTGGCATGGATCTTTCTTTAAAAAAATATCATCATATTGAAACCTCTTTTATACATAGATCGTATATACTAGTAAATAGAAAAAAGAGTAAGAGGCTCCAATGTCATTTCATGAATTTTGTCGAATTTTCATGTATGATGATTTTAATAGGGTCCATCGCTTAATAAATAGATTTTTATTATGCTGGAGGAGTGATTGATTTGGCGATTACATTAGAAAAAGGTCAACGTATTGATTTAACAAAAGGAAAAGCAGGACTAACCAATATTCTAGTTGGACTTGGCTGGGACCCTGTATCACAAGGCGGCGGTTTTTTAGGTAAGCTGTTTGGCGGCGGAGGCGGCGCTGATATTGATTGTGACGCTTCAGTGCTGATGCTGAAAAATGATAAGTTTGTTGAAAATAAAGATTTGATTTACTTTGGCAACTTGAAAAGCAAATGCGGCAGTGTTGAGCATACAGGTGACAACCTGACAGGTGAAGGAGACGGAGATGATGAACAAGTCCTCGTCAACTTAAGCAAGGTGCCAGGCAATGTGAATAAATTGGTGTTCGTTGTGAACATTTATGATGCACTTAGAAGAAACCAACACTTTGGTATGATTCAAAATGCTTACATCCGAATTGTTGACCGTTCAAACAATCAAGAATTAGTGAAATATAATTTAAAAGATGAATATGCAGGTAAAACATCATTAATCGTTGGAGAGCTTTATCGCCACGAGAATGAGTGGAAGTTTGTAGCTGTAGGAAATGGTACAAACGATGCGAAGCTTGCCGATATTACGAGAAACTACATTTAATTAGAAGGGAGAGGTTCCTAGTGGGAATTTCTTTAGCGAAAGGTCAAAAAATTGATTTAACAAAAACGAATCCAGGTTTAACAAAAGTAGTCGTAGGTCTTGGCTGGGATGTAAACAAGTATGACGGCGGACATGACTTTGATCTAGACGCAAGCGTATTCCTTTTAGATGCAGCAGGGAAAGCAAACTCTCCATCTGACTTTGTCTTCTACAATCAAACAACTGGCGGTGGCGGAAGTATCGTACATACAGGCGATAACCGTACAGGTGAAGGAGACGGAGATGACGAGCAGGTCAATGTTGATCTTTCAACTGTACCAGCGAGTATTGAGAAAATCTCCTTCGTCATTACAATTCATGACGCAGAAGCACGCAGCCAAAACTTTGGACAGGTGTCTAACGCTTACGTCCGTATTTTAAATGCGGCATCAAATGAAGAGCTCATTCGCTATGATTTGGCAGAAGACTTTTCAATTGAAACGGCGATTATTGTAGGTGAATTATATCGTCATGGCGGAGAGTGGAAATTCTCAGCTGTTGGATCAGGCTATCAAGGCGGACTTGCCCGCATTGCAACAGACTTCGGCTTAGATATCGGGTAACGCCCGTTTTCATATTTTCAGAAGATAGGAGAGATACGAATATGGCGATTCAGCTTTCAAAAGGACAACGTGTCGATTTAACGAAAACCAATCCAGGGCTGACAAAAGTGATGATCGGACTTGGCTGGGATACGAATAAATATTCAGGCGGAGCCGAATTTGATTTGGACGCTTCGGCTTTCTTAGTAGATGCAAACAATCGTTGTCAACAAGACACAGACTTTGTGTTCTATAATAATCTGCAGCATCCAAGCGGCAGTGTCACTCATACCGGTGATAACCGTACGGGTGAAGGAGATGGAGATGACGAGCAAATTCTCGTTGATTTCTCGAAAATTCCTGCTAACATTGATCGTATCGGAATTACAGTTACGATTCATGATGCAGAGGCACGCAGCCAGAATTTTGGACAAGTCTCTAATGCATTTGTTCGTGTTGTAAATGAAGAGGGCGGGGAAGAATTGATTCGTTTTGATTTAGGGGAGGACTTCTCAATTGAAACAGCTGTCGTCGTATGCGAACTATACAGGCACGGCAGCGATTGGAAGTTTAACGCAATCGGAAGCGGATTCTCTGGCGGACTTGCTGCTCTTTGTCAAAATTATGGGTTAGAAGTGTAAAGAGAAGAAACAACTTCATTCAAGAGGCGCTGCCAATGACTCATATGAGGGTATTTTCCAAAGTGAGAAAGAAACAGCGATCAAGAATAACAGCAGGCGAAAGCCTGCTGATGCTTCTACACTTATAGGAGGAAAACCAGTTGGACATTTTGAAACATATGTTGGACACGTATGCCTCGTTTTTTGATTGGCATATGTGGGCAGAGGTATTAACAGACCCTGTCTCTTGGGGGCTTATTGGGACCCTTGTCGTGCTTGAAGGTTTGTTGTCAGCGGATAACGCACTTGTATTAGCTGTTATGGTGAAACATTTACCTGAAAAGCAGCGTAAAAAGGCATTAACCTACGGATTAATTGGCGCTTATTTCTTCCGTTTTCTATTCATTGGCGTAGGGATGCTGCTTATTAAGTTTTGGTGGATTAAGGTTCTAGGCGCTGCATACTTAGCTTGGCTGGTCATTAAGCACTTCTGGTTAGGTGACGGAGATGACGAAGCGAAGGAATTGAAAAAAGAAGGCTGGATGATTCGTGTATTTGGCGTCTTCTGGGCAACTGTTATTTCTGTAGAAATTATGGACCTTGCCTTCTCGGTAGATAGTATTCTTGCTGCATTCGCTGTATCTGAGGAAGTATGGATTCTTCTTTTAGGTGGAATGCTTGGAATTCTCATGATGCGTACAGTGGCACAATTATTCCTTGTACTCATCGACCGTATACCAGAGCTTGAGAATACGGCATTTATTCTCATTGGAATTATTGCCATCAAAATGGGCTTAAGTGCTGCTCATATTGAAATCCCGCATCTCGCATTCTTTGCGATTATTATCCTAGCGTTTATCGGAACGTTTATTGTTCATAAAATCAATAAGAAGAAGCATCAAGGTGTAACAAACGAAGCTGCGGCTTCAAAAGAAGAATAGGACGATCAAAAAGGAATGGAGTTGACTAGCGGCTCCATCCTTTTTTGAATCATCAAGTCATTACAACAGGAGGTGGCACTGCATGCGATATTTTCGTTTTTTATCAGAGGCGAGGCAGCACGATATTTTTTTTAAGCGGCCGGCGGCAGTTCATTCATTGACGCCAAGGCATGTACTTGCGCATGCATTAGGTGCTACTTTGTATATGCCTGCGACAAGACAGGATGTAGCAGACATGCTGCTTTCGCAGAAATATGAAGCGCTTTGCTCTGTTGTGTTTTGCTTGGAGGACGCCATTGGTGATCAAGAAGTGGAAATGGCTGAACAGAATATAGTGGCACAATTGACCTGCCTTTCTGAGACAATTCATCAATCTCCAGAAATGGCTGAGCATTTGCCGCTTTTATTTATTCGGGTTCGTTCGCCCAAACAGCTGCTCAAAATGGCAGATTTGCTCGGTTCCTCTCTTCATTTACTGACTGGTTTTGTGTTTCCAAAGTGCTCCGTTCACAATGCAAAGGAATATGTAGACAGTTTGAAACGAGCTTCAGCACAAACTCAGAAAACACTATACGGAATGCCCATTTTAGAAACACCAGATTTATTAGAAAAAGAAACGAGATATCAGGTGTTGTCTGAATTAAAGCAGATCATGCTGAATGATGAGGAATATATTTTGAATATTCGCATTGGGGCAACGGATCTGTGTGGATTGTACGGCATTCGCCGTGATCGCGAGACCACCATTTATGAGATCAGAGTCATTGCTGAGTTGATCACAGATATCATCAATTATTTTGGTCGTTCATTTGTGATATCAGGAGCTGTATGGGAGCATTTTGGACCGGCACGAAAAGAACAAAATCCATTCATCCGTGCAATTTCTAAGAGCGGTGAGTCTTTATCATCTGAGCTCGATCATATGCAAGGTCTGCTCAAAGAGACAAGGCTGGATGTGGTAAACGGTATTCATGGCAAGACAGTCATCCATCCAACGCATCTCAAGCCAGTTCAAAGCATGTACGTTGTCACAAAGGAAGAGTACATGGATGCATTAAGTATTTTAGAGCATGCAGATGGTACAGTCGGCGTGATGAAGAGTACCTTTTCTAATAAAATGAACGAAACGAAGCCGCACTATCGCTGGGCGGAAAACATTTTAATGAAGTCAGACATTTACGGGGTGTTTCATGAAAATAGAAGCTATATCGACATACTCACAGAAGCAGAAGCCGCATACGCTGAACATCTTGGAACATATGGAGGTGGAGCTTAACCTCAAAGAAGGTATGCTTCAGCTTGAAAAAGAACATCTTTTTGACATGGCGGCACGGGTGAACAAAAAGAGAGCCTTTTTATTTGTTAGTAAGGTGCTCGGGAAACATATGCCTGTTCACCCGTTGAAACCACTCCTCGTCTCAGGTCTTTTGGCAATGGCTTATGCAAAAGAACAAACAGGCAAGACGCCCCCGCACCAAGACTGTGTAGTAGATGCTCTAAAAACGGATGATCATGCTAAGTTAATCGAAGCCTATGAAGCGCTCAAACAAGAGAAGCTGCCGGCAAGTAACGAGCCGATCGTGATCGGTTTTGCTGAAACGGCAACAGCGCTTGGTCATGGTGTGTATGACGTCATAGAAGGAGCCTCTTATATTCATACAACACGTGAACAATTGTTGGATCTTGATCCTTCACTCGTATTTGAAGAAGAACATTCTCATGCCACGGATCAGCTTTGCTATGCAGACGACGCCTTACTTCGTACGGATCGTCCAATTGTGCTAGTAGATGATGAGGTCACGACAGGCCGAACAAATATGAATATTATTCGGGATCTGCACGCAAAGCACCCTAGATCCTCTTATACGATTCTATCCATTTTAGATTGGAGAACAGAGGAGCACGAGGAAGCGATGCTTCAGCTTGAAGAGGAGCTGGGGGTAAATATCACATCATTATCTTTATTAAAAGGGCAGATGATGTTTCGGGGGACAACGCTGGATGAGCCTGCTTATTCGTATGAGATTGCTGTGCAAGAGAAGAGACCCGAACTCTCTTTTCATTCTCTTCAATCCTTCTTTAAGCAAGTGCCATATTCACTTTCCCATGCAGTCAATGCGGCGGGTCATTCGCCATATATCCATGAAACAGGTCGTTTCGGTTTAAGTGCAGCGGACACGGACGCCATTGATCAAGCTGCTGCTAAAGCTGGATGGAAGCTCCAGCGAGAACGAAAAGGAAAACAGACACTTTGCTTAGGAACAGGAGAATTGATGTATGTGCCGATGAGACTTGCAGCTCATATGGGCGAAGGTGTCCTTTTTCATTCGACGACAAGAAGTCCGATTCATCCGGTTGAAAAGGAAGGGTACGCTGTCCAAAACGGGTTCTCATTTTTGAGTCCAGAGGATGCCCGCATTCAGCACTACGTGTACAATATCCCTAAAGATCAGTACGATGATGTCTTTTTGTTTTTTGAGAAAAATGTGTCTCAAGAAGCTTTGATGCCGCTGATCCACTTATTTGCTGAGCGGCATGTGAAGCATGTGCATATTGTGACTTTATCAGATGAGGTGAAGGTGAATGGCTAACGTGTATACAAAGATGGGAAGCTATCCAGAGCAGGACGTAACCTTCTTACTCAAGGATTTATCATCGATTGAGATGGAGAAAAGTACAGAAGAGCGGGAGCGCTCTATTCAGAGCGGTGCACATTACTCAGAAATGCTGCCAATTGAATACAAGCCGACGGCATCTTATATGGACTTATTCTATCAATCTCTTGAAGAAAGTAAGCAAAAGGTAGCGGAAGCCGTAGCGGTTGTCGCAGAACAAATTGTGAAAAAGCGAGGCTTTCAAACCGTTCTTTGCAGCTTGGCACGGGCTGGGACACCAATCGGGGTGCTCATTAAACGGTATATTAGAAAGACATATGGTCTCGATTTGCCGCATTATAGCATCTCTATTATTCGTGACCGTGGAATAGATGAGAATGCGTTGCATTATATACTCAAAGAACATCCAGGTTTTGAGATTGCCTTTATTGACGGCTGGACTGGAAAAGGTGCAATATCCAAAGAGCTTCAACAAGCGGTGCTTGATTTTGAACAGAAATATGGAATTCGTCTTTCGAGTGAGCTGGCTGTGCTGGCTGATCCTGGTTATTGTACGAGTGTTTACGGAACGAGAGAGGACTTCCTTATTCCAAGCGCCTGCTTGAATTCAACAGTCTCTGGCCTAGTTAGTCGAACGGTGCTAAACAACCGCTGGATCCATGCCGATGATTTCCATGGGGCTAAGTATTATGAAGAGCTCACTGATGAGGATGTCTCTAATTTGTATGTCAATACAATTGAAGAAGCATTTTCTGAACTTGATGCAAATGTAAAAGAGAAAGCAGAGACCCTTCTCGCACAAGGAACACCTCCTGACTGGCGAGGGATGACCTCCATTGAAGCGATTGGTCAGGAGTTCCAAATTGAAAATACGCATTTGATTAAGCCCGGCGTCGGTGAGACGACCCGTGTACTGCTCAGAAGAGTCCCTTGGAAAATACTCATTCAGCCAGGATCTCGGGAAAAGCTCAAGCACATTTTACTACTCGCAGAGGACAGAGGCGTGCCCGTCATTGAATATGCCAACATGTCCTACACATGCTGCGGGCTCATCCGCCCATTGGAGCAATCGTCATGAAGAACATGGCGTTTGCCAGTGACTTAGACCGGACACTAATATACTCACATCGAATGCTGGAGCAGTATGCATACAAGGGAGCATACGAATTAATTGAGGTGCTGGACGACAGGCCGCTTTCCTATATGTCTATTGAAACGAAAGCATCCTTACAGGCAATTCATCAAGCAGGTTGGTTTATCCCAGTGACGACAAGAACGACAGCACAATTTGAACGAATCACTCTCTTTCAGCAAGAGATCAAACCAGAGTATGCCGTCACGACAAACGGCGGCTGTATCCTTCATCATGGCAAGCCGCTGGAGGAGTGGCAGGCGATTGTAGATGAGAAACTGCAAAAGTGTATGCCGGTGAGAGATATGCTGCGGGCGATCTCTGAACTTCCGGTTGCTGCTTGGGTCAAACGTACTCGAACAGCTGAGGGAAGATTTCTTTATTTGATTATGAAAGACGAGTTTCTTACTCAAATTCCGCTTGCTGAATTAAGGCTGTGGGGTGAGGAGAGAGGCTGGCAGGTTTCCCTTCAAGGCCGGAAACTGTATTTTATTCCAAAGCCGCTCAATAAGTGGTCTGCTGTTGCTTTTCTAAAAGAAAGGCTACACCTTGAATATGTATATGGTGCGGGCGACTCCTTGTTAGATGCTGATCTCATACGTCAAGCGGATAAAGGCTTCGTTCCGAGTCATGGGGAAGTCTTAGATGTTGATCTATCGCTTGAACCGACGGCAGCCTCTGGCATGGCGGCCGCAGATGAAATCGCCGCTTCTGTCGCAAAGAAGATGCACAGCAAAAAAGCCTTCGATTCGATAGCAGAAGTAGAAGGCTGAATGATATGATAGTAGTAGCTTTCGAGAAAATATAGGAGAAAGGAAGGAGCGGCGTGAGCTATAAAGAAATCAATGTAACCCAGACACGGGCGAAACAGGAAGCCTGGAAAAACGTGCTGAAAAAGCCGCTCCCTGAACGAGACGGCTACGTCAAGGACGAGCACACCTTATCCTTGCCGCGTCTCGCTGCCCGCGTCCTTGGAACTCCGCATGATGCAACCGATTATTTTATTTATTTACATGAATTATACGAAACTGCCGGCATGCATATTTTAAGTGAAACCCTCAACCGGCATATTGAGCCGGAGCACTTTCAAGCGCTCCAGCGGATTCATATGATCAATCAGGAAGAGAAGGGATTGTCCGTGAATCGATTTGTGGCTTTCTTAGATGGTGAACAGCTCATTGTCCGTCATCCAAATCCAGTGATGAACCGGCATATCCGCCTTTCGTTAATCCAGGTGTTTGAACATTTCAAGCAGCTGCATGAAGGGGGATTCCAGCATCCCGATTTCCGTCGTGTATTACTAGATGTAGTGAAGTTTTCAAATAATCATCTAGGACCATGGCTGAAGGAAGGAAATATGGAAGAAAAATTGCCAGCTGTCATTTGGTATGGAGAGGCGAATAAAAGTCAGCTTTATTTTCTTTACTATGTCATGCTGATTGGCTGTGATGTGGTGCTGTTTCATCCAGAAGGCAAGGATCAATTTCGTGAATTAGATCCAGAAGAAAAGCTGACTTTTATTGATCAGTATCCAGGAACGTCAAAGCTTGAGCCGTTCCCTACTGAAAAGCCTGAAAGGAAATCAACGGTGGCGTATCGGTCGACAAGAGAGCTTGAAGAAGTTCTTCACACAGAAGATTCCATGCTGTATAAGCCATGGCAATTCAGAGATCATACTCCTCATTCCATTACGCTAAAGACAACGTATGATGAGCTGTTTTTAATTGCAAAGGAACGGTCGTTTATCCGCCCGAATTTCAAAGCAGACCGTGACACCATACAGATTCCGAATCTTTTTGCGAAGATGATGGGGGTGACGAGAGACAAGCGAGAATATTGGGACCGTATTCATACGCTAATGGAGTGGAAAGAAACGAAAACGATTCGTCATTTCCCTTTCACACAAGAAGTGTCTTCGAATTATCAATTTCATTATCAGCATGCACTTTCTAAAGCGGGAGAGGTTGACCCAGATTTGTTAATGAAAAGCAATGTGTGGCAGTTCTCGCATTTATATGAGGGCACGCAGCTTGCGATGGCAGAGGCCATTTCTCGCATTTGTCAGCATCCGAAGCTGTTAAAAGAAGGCCATGAGACTGAATTAGATGTGCGTATTTATTTATTCAAGCAGCTTCTGCATATGAATCAAGATGTAATTGAACTCATTCAAACCTTTGATTATTCCCAGACTGTACCGAAAGTGATTTTATACCATACGGAATATAATGGTGAGCTGACTCGTTCTGATGCGGCTGCCCTGATTTTCCTAAATGAAATGGGTGTGGATCTCTTCGTGTATCATCCCGCTGGCTATCAGTGTATAGAGCGGTATATAGACGATCAATTATTTGATACACATTGGCTGGATGAAATGGTCATGAACCAAGAGTTTAAAGAGCCGTCTATTGTGAGAAAGTTATTTCAATCCATTAAAAACCGATAAGGAGATCAAAGCTTATGACAAATACAAACGGAAATGACATCATTTCAATTGATAAAGAGGAAATCACGATTGAAAAGGCAGACGATATTCGCGTTCAGCTCCGCAATGAACCAGAAGTCCAAAACATTGCGAGACAGATTGATGCCAAAAATCAGCTTGAACTGCTTGAATACGGGAAACAGCCGGCTGTCGAAATCTCTAAGTTTTCTGACCGTATCCTCTCTATGATGCGTTCAACAAGTGTCACAGACTCAGGAACGATGCTTACACAGCTTGGAAAGATTATGGATCGTTTTGATAAAAATGATTTTGACGAGCCGAAGGGCGGTTTGTTATCAAAAATCTTTAAACGTGGCGGCAGCATGATCGAAAAGATTTTCAGTAAATATCAAACGCTCGGTGCAGAAATTGAAAAAATCAATGTGGAAATCAGTAAATACAAAGATGAAATGACCAAATCGACGGTTACGCTTGAAGAAATGTATGAGCATAACATTCAATACTATATGGAGCTTGAAAAGTATGTCGTCGCAGGTCAAATGAAGATCGAAGAATTAAAACAATTGGTTCCTTCTTATGAAGAAAAAGCAGCGGGGGGAAATCAGCTAGCACAAATGGAGCTGGATACGCTTCGTAATGGGATTCAAGCGCTTGAAGAGCGTGTATATGATCTTGATATGGCACGGATGGTGGCACTTCAAACGGCACCACAAATCCGTTTGCTGCAGCGTGGTAATACGAAATTAATCGGTAAAATTAACTCTGCCTTCATCATTACGATTCCAATTTTCAAAAATGGAATTATTCAAGCGGTGACAGTGAAGAGACAAAAGCTTGTGGCTGATTCTATGAGTGAACTGGACAGAAGAACGAATGAAATGCTGAAACGAAATGCCGAAAATATCTCAAGTCAAAGTGTTGAGATTGCTAAATTATCAGGTCGTCCAAGCATCGACATTGAAACGATCGAATCATCCTTTAATACGATTGTACAAGGGATGAAAGAGACGAAGCAGATTGAAGAAGAAAACAAACGATTACGTGAGGACGGAACAAAACGTATGCTTGAACTTCAAGATAATATTAAGAGAGCTGCCCTAGAGTCCTAAAAAAACAGGCTGTCTGTAACGAAAGTTGCAGGCAGTTTTTTTATAAATTTGAGGAAAAAGGTTTTTATGTGACTTTTTTCGGGTAAATCCTGTTCAGGGGAATGGTTCACCCATGAAAGAAAAAGTCCGCTATGATACGGATTCGACTTCATTTTTAGCACAATAAGGAATTTTCAGTGAAATATTGTCTAATGAGAGAAAATACCCCGTGAAATATGTAGTTTATGAAGCATTCTATAGGATTTACGAGTAATACGGCGTATAAACTGTAATCACTAGACCTCTATATGGAATTCATACATATTGTGCGGAAATAAGCGAATTCTAAAGATTGTTCGCATCATAACGCTTATGTTACGGTTATAAAGATGCTAATTTGGAGGGAAAAAATGAATTCTGAAGAGAGAAAGATTAAAATCAAGATAAATAATGTATCTAAAATTTTTGGTAAAAATGCGAAAAAAGCATCTCAAATGCTTGAAAAAGGGAAGACAAAAAGAGAAATCCTAAAAGAGACCGGCGCAACAGTTGGTGTCAATCGAGCAAATTTTGATGTGTATGACGGCGAGATATTTGTCATCATGGGGCTATCAGGGAGCGGAAAGTCCACACTTGTGCGGCTGCTAAATAGGTTAATCGAACCAACCTCCGGCGAAATTTATATTGATGGGGATATGATAACAAATATGTCAAAGGATCAATTGCGTGAAGTCAGACGGAAAAAGATCAGCATGGTCTTCCAAAACTTCGCATTGTTCCCGCATCGTACAATTCTGGAGAATACAGAATACGGACTTGAATTGCAAGGTGTTGAGAAAGAGCAGCGCCGCTCTAAAGCGCTTGAATCTTTAAAGCTTGTTGGACTTGAGGGCTTTGAAGAGCAGTACCCAAATCAATTAAGTGGCGGAATGCAGCAGCGTGTTGGATTAGCACGTGCACTAGCTAATGACCCTGATATTTTGTTAATGGATGAAGCATTCAGCGCACTAGATCCATTAATTCGTAAAGATATGCAGGATGAATTGCTTGAGCTTCATACGTCTGTAGGAAAAACAATTATTTTCATCACGCATGATTTAGATGAAGCGCTTCGTATTGGCGACCGTATTGTCCTTATGAAAGACGGAAATATCGTTCAAATCGGAACACCAGAAGAAATTCTGATGAACCCATCGAATGAGTATGTTGAACGTTTCGTTGAAGATGTAGACCTTTCTAAAGTATTAACCGCTGGTCATATTATGAAACGTGCAGAAACAGTTCAGATTGATAAAGGGGCACGTGTTGCGCTCACGCTCATGAAGAACCTTGGTATTTCGTCTATCTATGCAGTAGATAAGAAAAAGCATTTATTAGGTGTTATTTCTGCGCAAGCAGCGAAAAAAGCGGCAGAAACGGGTGCGTCGCTTGAAACTGTTCTTGATAAAGAATTTACGACAGTATTGGAATCAACATATTTAACAGAGATCTTTGATGCGGTGTCTGATGCAGCAAATATTCCAATTGCCGTTGTAGATGAGAAAAACAGAATGAAGGGCATTGTGGTCAGAGGTGCATTGATTGGTGCATTATCAGGGAATGATGAATATATCAACATGTCTTCTAACAAGCTAGAGGAAATTAAAGCACAAGAGCCTTCTGCACAGGAGGTAGAATAAGATGTTTAGTATGAGTGATTTACCTAGAATTCCGTTCGCGGATTATATCGATCAATTTGTTGACTGGTTAACATTAACCTTTGGTGGTTTCTTTGATGGCATCACAAATGGATTAGCTGGAACAGTAAATGGTATTGTAGCTGCACTTGGCGTGATTCCATCTATTATTTTAACGCTTATCTTTGCCGGAATTGCTTGGTGGATCAGTACAAGAGGAGTTGCTCTTTTCACACTTATTGGATTCTTACTGATCGACTATTTAGGCTACTGGCAGCCAATGCTTCAAACGCTTGCACTCGTTTTGACAGCTGTGGTCATTTCTATCGTGATCGGGGTTCCGATCGGGATTTGGGCATCACAGAAGGAAACGGTGCGTAAAATTGTGACACCTATTTTAGATTTAATGCAGACAATGCCTGCATTCGTTTATCTTTTACCAGCAATCTTCTTCTTTAATATTGGCGTTGTTCCTGGGGTTGTGGCATCGGTTATTTTCTCTATGCCGCCAACGATTCGTATGACCATTCTAGGGATTAAACAAGTACCATCTGATTTAATTGAAGCAACAGAAGCTTTTGGTTCAACGACATTCCAGCGTTTGTTCAAAGTTCAGCTTCCACTTGCTACAAAAACCATCTTAGCTGGGATTAACCAAAGTATCATGCTTGCTCTATCGATGGTCGTCATTGCGGCAATGGTAGGTGCTCCAGGACTTGGTTCGGAAGTATATAGTGCGGTAACGCAGCTGAAAACAGGGATTGGTTTTGAAGCTGGTATTGCCATTGTTATCGTTGCGATTACACTGGATCGTATTACACAAAACATTAAAACGAAAAAAACCAGGGGGAATGCTTAATGTGGAAAAAGTCTCTCTACATTGGGATGACCGCCCTGCTTGTCTTTTTACTAGCCGCATGTGGTGCACAAACAGATTCAAATGCAAGTGTAGCGCAGCAGGTCAATAAAACGATTATCGGAATTGATCCAGGTTCAGGTATTATGGCCTTAACCGATCAAGCGAAAAAAGATTACGGCTTAGAGGATTGGACGGTTGTGTCTGCCTCAAGTGCAGCGATGACAGCGACATTGAAGAAATCGTATGACCGTAAAAAACCGATTATCATCACTGGCTGGAATCCTCACTGGATGTTTTCCCGCTACGATTTAAAATATTTAGATGATCCGAAAAAATCCTATGGTGACGAAGAAGAAATTCACACCATTTCTCGTAAAGGATTTGCGAAGGATCAGCCGGAAGCAGCCAAAATGCTCAGTCAGTTTAAATGGTCTCAAGATGACATGGGTGAAGTGATGCTTGATATTCAGGATGGCGTCAAACCAAGTGATGCTGCTGTTAAATATGTGAAAAAGCATAAAGATCAAGTAGCGAAATGGACAAAAGGCGTGAAAAAGTCAAACGGTGACAAAATCAATCTTGCCTACGTTGCGTGGGATAGTGAGATTGCAAGTACCAATGTGGCCGCAGAGGTATTGCGTGAGCTTGGTTTTAAAGTGACATTGACTCAGGTTGAAGCGGGACCAATGTGGACAGCAATTGCAACCGGAAGCTCTGATGCATCATTATCTGCATGGCTTCCAAATACGCATAAAACGTATGCAGCGAAGTTCAAAGGAAAATATGATGACCTCGGTACAAGTATGAAGGGTCTTCGCATGGGTCTCGTTGTTCCGACTTATATGAAAAACGTCAACTCGATCGAAGATTTGAAAAAATAGCCAATTGTATAACAGTTCCCTTATAATAGAAGGGAGCATATGGAAAAAGCAGTCTGCTCAAAAAGCGACTGCTTTTTCTTATATATAAGGATGGTGGATGAGTTGTCGATGGTGGAAAAACCAATGATGATGTTCCTGCACGGTGGAGGCGTAAGCAGCTGGATGTGGCAGGAGCATATGGAAATATTCAAGGAAACGTATGAATGCTATACCCCTGATTTTATCGGTCACGGGACAAGAGCAAATGAAACGTCGTTTTCCATGCGAGAAAGTGCTCTTGAAATCATTTCATGGATAAAGGAGCATGCACATGGTCGTACAGTCATTCTAATTGGCTTCTCTCTAGGTGCACAGGTAGCCGTTGATGTGTTATCGAGAGAGCCAGACATCGCAGACATCGCCATCATCAATAGCGCCCTTGTGCTGCCATTACCATGGCTCTATTTGATGGTAAGGCCCATTTTACCTCTTACATATCCGTTATTAAAGAAAGATTGGTTTATCCAGCTGCAAGCTGAAAAGATGGGACTTCCAAACGATGTACTGGATCATTATGCAGCGGATTCCAAACAATTGCAGAAGAAGACGCTGCTTACGATGTTTCAAGAAAACCTTCATTACAAGCTCCCTGACACATTTCAACAAGCAAAGGCACGGATTCTTGTGACAGTGGGAGAAAAGGAAAAGGGCATTATGACTCGGTCAGCAGAAAAAATCACGAATGCACACCCGAAAGCAGCAGGGGTCATCGTTCCTGACATTGGACATACGTTTACTTTTGAAAAGAAAGAACTTTTTGTAAACATGATCAAAAGCTTTATAGGAGAGCGTGCGTTACCAGCGGAATTAAAGGAAATAAGGAAGCTAGGCCATTTAGAAAGTGAAGATGAGCATAAAAGGGGTAAGCATGTATAAGACATTGTATGATATAGGTATAAAACGCTTACAGATGAGTTGGTGTATGGATGGAAGCTCGTAAGTGAGCCATGAAGGAGGAAGCATGAGTAAAAACTATATCATATTTGGTGCGAGTCAAGGATTAGGGGATGCCTTTGTAAAAGGTCTTCCTTCAAGCGGAGATACAGTTTGGATTGTGTCAAGAAGTGAACCAAGCAGTTTGAACATAGATGACGGAGTGCGTAGAATCTGGCTGAAGATCGATTTATCAAGCCAAACCCATATCCCTTTTATGCTCGAAGCATTGAAGGATCAGACAATTGATGTACTCATTTATAACGTAGGTTTATGGGAGAAACGCGGCTTTGAAGATGATTATTCTTTCGATCATGATCAACCGGAGGATATCGCTCATTTAATCAATGTGAACGTTACCTCAACGATTACCTACATCCAAGCTCTGCTTCCGCACGTAAGGACATCTGAGAATGGAAAGATCATCGTCATTGGTTCTACTGCGGGACTTGACCATACGAATTTGTCTCAGGTTTCTTTTGTTGCTTCTAAATTTGGGCTTCGTGGTATTGTGAACGCACTAAGAGAGCACGTGAGGAAAGATAAAATATCCGTTACCTGTATCAATCCAGGAGAACTGGCGGCAGAAGTTCCATACGAAGATGGCGCTGAAAAAGCCATTGCTCTGTATGATGAAACGAGAATACCTGTACAAGATATTGTCGAGCTGGCGAGATGTGTCATTCATCTATCAAGGGTGTCCTGTGTGAAAGAAATCAATGTACCGGCAATGACAGATGTGAATGCGTAAAATAAAGGAGACCACCCGCTTCAGGAAAGACGGGTGGTTTTTTTATTTTACGATGAATGCTGCTGAAGTGTTTCGTATACAGCTTCCGTCAAAATCTCAATGCCGGTAAAAATCGCAGAGCGATCGAATGTCATATAAGGGTGGTGAAGCCCTGGTTTTAAATCACAGCCTAAACCGAGCATCGTCGATTTAATATGCGGAACCTTTGCTGCATAAAAATGAAAGTCCTCTCCGCCTGTCGTCACGATCGGTGGATCGAGCTGTTCTTTGCCTAGCACTTGCTCTATGGCATGTGACATGATCTCCACAGCTTCTTCATTTAATGTCGCAGCTGGAAGACGATGATCAGTTGAAAGTGTGATAGAGGCGCCAAAAGCATCCGCTACAGAATGGCATGCTCTCTCAATTTCCTTTTCTAATTCATCCATCACTTCGTTTGTCTGTGCCCGAACGTCGAGTGTAAAAGAGGCCTTGCCAGGTATGATGTTGGAGCTGCCACCGCCTGCATTTAAATTGGTCATTTTCACAGAATGGGCGACTCGTGGATCGACATGGATATGTGCCAGTCTCTGCACAAGCGTAGATGCAACTTCGATGACGTTGACCCCAAGGTGCGGGCGTGCACCGTGTGCTTCCTCCCCTAGAATGGTTCCGACGTAATGATTACTTGATCCGTGCAAAATGGCAGGAGCGCAGCGTCCGTTTAAGGTTTCTTGAATTGGGCGCACATGCACCCCGTATAAATAATCAACGTCAGCTAACACACCTTTTTCGATCATCTTTAAAGCGCCGCCGCCTCTTTCTTCGGCAGGCTGAAAAATGAATCGGATCGTGCCACTTGGGAGTTCTTTTTCTTTCAATGCCATGAATGTACCAAGTGCCATCGTCATATGTGCATCGTGTCCGCATGAATGGTTGGCTTGGAATACGCCATCTACTTCCTGCCACAATGCGTCAATATCGGCTCGCACAGCGACTACTGGTGCGCCTTCCCCGATTTCACCGATCACCCCTGTACAGTCTTCAAATGTTCTCGTTTTACAGCCTGCTTTCTTTAATAGATCTTCAATATAAGCCGTCGTATTTGTCTCTTCCCAGCTGATTTCTGGATGGGCGTGCAGATGTTCAAAGATGTCTGTCACGGTTTGTTTCATCTCGTTTGTCAAAGTTGTCATGAGAAGCCTCCTTGCTGACAGATAATCTGCCAAAACATTCTTTTAGTGAAATAATATTGATCTTAAATATCATCAGTGTTTATAATATAACACATCATTTGATTATTCAGAAAATTAAGTGAAATTCCGATCGGGACAAAGGGGTTTTGACAGATGAAAACAGCGACAGTATCAGCACCTGAGAAACAAAAAAGAAAACTTCAGATGCCGGATGCGTATGTACTCTTATTTATGATTGCTTTAATTTGTACGATCGCAACGTATTTTGTACCAGCCGGTGAATTTGATCGGAAAACGTCAGGAGAGATCACAACAGCTGTTCCTGGCAGTTATCACCGTATTGATCAATCACCAGTTAGTCCGGTTGGTTTTTTTACAGCGATTCAAGAAGGGATGGTTGGTTCATCCTCTATTATTTTTCTGATTCTATTTACTGGCGGAACCATTGCGATTTTGGAAAAGACAGGTGCCATTAACGGGATGATTCACAATGTCATCAGCCGGTTCCAAACGAAACAGCTATTGTTTATTTGTATTGTTGGCGGATTGTTTTCTGTACTTGGGACGACCGGAATTGTGGTGAACTCGGTTATTGGCTTTATTCCTATTGGAATCATTGTGGCACGTTCTTTAAAGTGGGATGCAGTGGCGGGAGCGGCGGTTATTTACATCGGCTGTTATGCAGGTTTTAACGCAACCATTTTGTCTCCATCTCCATTAGGTTTATCACAAACGATTGCAGAACTGCCGATTTTTTCTGGTATTGGGCTGCGTGTCATCATTTATCTTTGTTTTCTCCTATCTAGTATTGTGTACATCTATTTATATACAAAACGCCTGAAAAATAAAGAAAAGGGGAGCCTGCTTGGTGACGAGTGGTTTCCTGCTAAAGGGCTTGGAGGAGCTGATGCGGAATCTGTGGACAAGCCTGAATTCACCGGCAGACATAAGCTGATTTTAGCGGTGTGTGGTTTGTCGCTTGGGGGTTTTTTATATGGTGCGCTTCAGCTTGGCTGGACCGATAAAGAAATGGCAGGTGTGTTCATTTTCATGGCCATTGCTGCTGGCCTGCTTGGGGGATTAGCTGCCAATGATATTGCAAAAACGTTTATTGTCGGCTGTCAAAGCCTTGTATACGGCGCACTCATTGTCGGTATGGCACGCTGCATTTCAGTCATTTTGGAAAACGGCAAGCTGCTTGATACTGTGGTGAATGGGCTTGCGAGTATGCTGACAGGGTTTAGTCCAATGGCTGGTGCGATCGGCATGTATATCGCCAGTGCGCTCCTTCACTTTTTGATTTCATCAGGATCAGGGGAAGCGGTTGTTTTTATACCGATTCTTGCGCCGCTTGCTGATTTAATGGGTATCACGAGACAAGTAGCGGTAGAAGCAGTGATGCTCGGTGAAGGGGTGGTCAACTGCGTGAATCCGACTTCAGGTGTGTTGATGGCTGTCTTGGCTGCAAGTGGGATTCCTTACGTGAAATGGCTGCGTTTTATGGTGCCGCTTGCGCTCATTTGGTTCGTCATCGGCCTTGTCTTTATTTGTATCGGTGTCATGATCAATTGGGGACCTTATTAAATAAGAGAGAAGCTGCCGAAGAGTGTTTGGCGGCTTCAGCGTGTAGACAAACCCTCGCATTCTTTGTCAGTCCTGCGTGCTGGTGCTCACGAATGTCAAATTCGCTCTGCTCCGGTGCTCGTCCTTCCTAGACTGCAAAGGCTTTCTATCACGCTGAAAAGAAGACAAAGGGCTAAAATAAAGTACATTTTAGCCCTTTGTCAACAATCTGAAGCCACCAAAGAGTGTTTGGTGGCTTTTTTCTTATGAGAAAATGTATGGGGACAGCGGTTTAAAACCACAATAAGAGTGTTCACAAAATGGCTACATTATTTTTTTAAGCAATCCCCTTGCAAAAGTTTGTGAAGTATTGCACAATAAGAATGTGAAATACTTCACATAAGAAAAACAACCTAGTTTTACTCAGGAGGATGAGATAAATGACAAACGAAAAAGTAAACAAAGTAGCACTTATTGGAGCAGGTTTTGTCGGCAGCAGTTATGCCTTTACATTAATAAATCAAGCGATCACAGATGAATTGGTAGTCATCGATTTGAATCAAGACAAAGCAATAGGTGACGTCATGGATTTAAACCACGGGAAAGCATTCGCCCCGCATCCTGTAAATACTTGGTATGGAGATTATGAGGATTGTCAGGATGCAGACATTGTATGTATCTGCGCTGGTGCAAACCAAAAGCCAGGTGAAACGAGACTTGATCTTGTTGAGAAAAATTTAAATATATTTAAAGGCATTGTAGACAATGTGATGAAAAGCGGATTCGATGGTATTTTCTTAGTTGCTACGAACCCAGTTGATATTTTGACATATGCGACTTGGAAATTCAGCGGACTGCCAAAAGAACGAGTGATTGGCAGTGGAACAACGCTTGATACGGCAAGATTCAGATACATGCTTAGTGAGTACTTTGAAGCAGCGGCGCACAATGTGCATGCGTACATCATTGGAGAGCATGGGGATACAGAGCTTGCTGTTTGGAGCCATGCGAATATCGGAAGTGTACCGATCACAGAATTAATGAAGAGAAATGACCAATACAAACAAGAAGATTTAGACGACATCATGGAAAATGTCCGTCATGCTGCTTACCAAATCATTGAGAAAAAAGGCGCAACTTATTACGGCGTAGCGATGAGTTTAGCCCGCATTACTAGAGCCATTTTGCACAATGAAAATAGCATTTTGACTGTCAGCACTTATTTAGATGGAGAATACGGAGCAGAAGATGTCTACATTGGTGTACCTGCCCTCGTGAACCGAAATGGGGCAACAGAAGTGATGGAGCTCGCACTGAGCGACACAGAAAAAGAAAAATTCGCGCACAGTGTGAATGTGTTAAAAGAGATTTTAGCTCCTCATTTTTAATCAATCAAAGGCAACCTATCTGAGCAGAAAAGGATGAATCACTATGTGGCAGCAAATATATGATCCGTTTGGTAATGAGTTCGTCAGTGCATTGGTGGCCATGCTTCCAATCTTGTTTTTTCTACTAGCATTAACTGTATTTAAGTTAAAAGGGGTATTAGCCGCTTGTTTTACCTTGATCGTCAGTTTTGTAACAGCTGTTTTCTTCTTTCATATGCCAATTGAAAAAGCATTATCTGCTGTGGTGCTCGGTGTATCTAATGGGCTGTGGCCAATTGGATATATCGTCATCATGGCCGTATGGCTCTATAAAATTGCTGTGAAGTCTGGAAAGTTCGATGTCATTCGTTCTAGTATTGCAGGAATTTCTCAAGATCAACGGTTACAGCTCTTATTAATTGGTTTTAGTTTTAACGCATTTTTAGAGGGAGCCGCTGGATTCGGTGTACCGATTGCGATTAGTGCCGCTCTTTTAACAGAGCTTGGGTTTAAACCACTAAAAGCCGCCATGCTCTGCTTGATTGCAAATGCTGCGTCTGGCGCTTTTGGTGCAGTAGGTATTCCAGTTATTACCGGGGCGCAAATGGGAAATATGACGCCGCTTGAGCTGTCTCAAACCCTTGTGTACACCATTCCGTTTATTTCTTTCTGTATTCCGTTTCTGCTGATTCTCATTGTAGACGGCTTTAAGGGCATCAAAGAAACGCTTCCAGCCTTGCTTGTTGTGAGTGGAAGCTATGCGATTCTGCAGGCTGTTACAATGGTCACGATGGGCCCTGAGCTTGCCAATATTATTTCAGCTTTAGCGAGTATGGGAATTTTGGCTTTATTTCTTCGAAAATGGCAGCCGAAACATATTTATCGTGAAGAAGGGGCACCAGCCATTGAACAAAAACAAACGTTTAGCGGAGTTGAGGTGCTGAAGGCTTGGTCTCCGTTTTATATCTTAACGGCTGTCATTACAGTATGGAGTCTGCCAGCGTTTAAAGCACTGTTTGCTGAGGGAGGCCCGCTTAATTGGACAACCATTTTAGTGAAAATGCCGTTTCTGCATCAGCAAATTGTGAAATTACCGCCAATTGCCCAAACAGAAACACCGATTGATGCGATCTTTAAAATTGATGTTATTAGTGCAACAGGTACCGCCATTTTAATTGCGGTGATGCTGACAGGATTGTTCAGCAGACATATTACATTAAAAGAAGGGGCTGCCTGCTTAAATGCAGCGGTCAAAGAGCTTTGGGTTCCTGTTCTTACGATTTGTTTTGTCATGGGCTTTGCCAATTTGGCGAACTTTGCAGGTCTAAGTTCTGCTATCGGACTAGCGCTTGCTAAAACAGGCGATTTATTCCCACTTGTCAGCCCAGTGCTTGGCTGGATCGGCGTGTTTATTACGGGATCTGTTGTGAGTAACAATGCCTTATTCGGTAACCTTCAAGCAGTCACCGCTTCTCAAATCGGCTCTCAGGCAGGTTTGTTAATTGGGGCAAATACGACCGGTGGTGTGATGGCGAAATTAATTTCTCCACAATCCATTGCCATTGCAACAGCAGCTGTAGGAGAAACAGGTAAAGAATCTGAGCTCTTCAAAAAAACAGTGAAGTACAGCTTCATTTTGCTCGCCATCGTATGTATATGGACATTCATTCTTGCTCAATTTGTATAGGTTGATCGATTGATTGAAAAATGGAAGACTGAGAGATTTCTCAGTCTTCAGATTGTTAACAAAGGGCTAAAATGTACTTTATTTTAGCCCTTTGTCTTCTTTTCAGCGTGAAAGAAAAAGGAAGGACGAGCACTGGAGCGGAGCGAATTCGGCATTCGTGAGCACCAGAGCGCAGGACTGACAAAGAATGCGAGGGTTTGTCTACACGCTGAGACTGAGAGATTCCTCAGTCTTTTTTTATGTGGATTCTCGTGTGACAAGCCGAGTAGGCAGCTGAATATGTTCACGTTGTAATGGTTTTTGATCTTGCAGCAGCTGAATCAATTGTTTCACAGACTGCTGGCCAAGCTCGACGATGGGGATGTCGATGGTCGTGATCGTTGGAGCTGTCACTTCGCAAATGTCTTGATTGTCATAACCGATCACCGCTAAATCCTTAGGAATGTGATATCCATATGAAATGGCTTGTTTAATGAGGCCTGCTGCCACTTGATCATTGCCGGTGAAAATCGCATCCGGCGCATCCGGCATCCGGTGGATTAAGTCCATCAAACGAAAGCCGTCCTCAATGGTAAAAGCCTCGCCGAACAGCCAATCTTCTTTAAGCGGCAAACCGTGATCAGAAAGCGCATCAAGATAGCCTTGCTTTCTTTGTTTTTGCGCTTCACTGCTTTCTGTATCAAAGCAAAATCCAATGGATGTACGCCCTGATTGAATCAAGTAGTCAACCGCTTTATAGGCAGCTTCCCGCTCATCATATCCGATAATCGGAATGTCTGCTGTTTGATGATACTCATTTGCCATGACGATCGGGCCGTTTGCTAAAAATGGATCGATTGTTTCCCACTTATTTTCTAACGCCCCCAATATGACACCATCTACTTCTTTTCTTTTTAATAATTGAAGCCCTTCAAGTTCTACTGATTCTTGATAAAACGTCTGGAGCACGATGGCTTTATACCCTTGATCCAGTGCTTCCTTTGAAATGCCTTTAATCAATTGTGCAAAAAAAGGATGGTCCACAGCTGGAACAGACACAGCGATGGTTTTTGTCTGATGTGACCGAAGGGTGCGGGCTGCTGAGCTTGGTGTATACTCCATTTCCTTCATCACCTGTAAAATGTGCTGGCGCTTTTCTTCGGATACATATGGATGGTTGTTCAGCACCCGAGAAACAGTGGTCGTTGAAACCCCGCAGCGTTTGGCAATTTCATAAATTGTACACATATTAACAAATCCTTTACACAAAGTTATTGTTCTGAAATCGATAACATCATTTACAATGTGAAACAAGTTAAATATTAACAAATGGAATTGATTAATTGGAGGGAATGGAATGCAAATATTGACGAAGATATCAGGTAAAAGCAAGGATTATCTACCGTTGCTGGATATGATCAATCAAGGTGTTCAAGTAAAGGCTGATTCAGTTGAAAAGAATCTAGCGAATGATAAGCTTGCTGCGTTCCTTGAGCAAGATATTGCACGTACGGGTTTGGAAAAAATTCTCTTCCATTATAAACAGAATAAGGAAAAAAAGATACCGTTCCTGCCGGTTGATAAACTGATTTCAGAGGATGAGATCGATGATATTATGCAGGTGCTGAAAGAAGTATTAAGTTCAGGCCGTTTTACATCAGGCCCTTATATTCCAAAGTTTGAAAAGACGCTCGCAGCGTACTTAGGGAAAAAATATGTCATTGCCACATCAAGTGGAACAGATGCCTTGATGATCAGTTTAATATCAGCAGGCGTCCATCCTGGAGATGAGGTCATCCTACCTGCCAACAGCTTTGCTGCAACAGAAAATGCAGTGCTTGCGATTGGTGCGGTTCCAGTCTATGCCGATATTGATCCAGACACCTACTGCCTAGCGCCGAATGAAATAGAAAAGCATATCACAGATAAGACAGTATGTATTATCCCGGTTCATTTGTATGGAAAGCAAGCGGATATGAAGGCCATTTCGACGATTGCGAAACGGCATGGTCTATCGATCATTGAGGATGGCTGTCAGGCGATTGGCAGCAGCGGGCTTGGGGCATTTGGGGATGGACTTGTTCTCAGCTTTAACCCGTACAAAAACCTTGGAGTTTGCGGGAAGGCTGGAGCTATCGCAACAAATGATGAAGCCTTAGCCGAAAAATGCATGGAAATCAGCTATCACGGCTTTGAAGCAGGGAAGAAAAATGTCAAGCGCAGTGACTATGGCTTTAATTCCAAGATTGATAACTTACAGGCCGCAATCGGGCTAGAACGAATGAAATATTTAGGTTTACAAAACTTTAAACGCTTTTACTTGGCAAAGAGATACATAGATCAGCTGCAAACGCTGGAAGACGAAGGCTACATAAAGCTTCCGAAGCTGACAGAGGATCATGTATGGCATCTATTCCCGATGAGAGTGCTGAAGGGAAGCCGAGATGAGCTGGCAGAGCAATTACTGGAAATGGGCATAGAAACAGATGTCTATTACCCGATTTTATCGCATCAGCATCAAACGAATCTTGTTTCTCAAAAGTATAAACAAACGGCACTTCCACATACGGAAAAAGCCGTACAGCAATTACTCCACTTACCGCTTTACCCAGGTATGCCGCTGCAAGATCAGGAGAAAGTCATCGAGGGGGTCCATCATGTTATCAAATCTTCCATTCAATAAAAAGCTTGTGCATCAACCGCAACATCCGCAGTGGATCGTCTTCTGTGATTTCGATGAAACCTATTATTCTCACGGAATGACCGAGGAGCAGAGAGAGGATGTAAAGCGCCTGGAAGCTTTTGTGGCAGAAAAGAGCGAAGCCGGACAGCTCATGCTGGGCTGGGTGACGGGAAGCAGCCTCGATTCTGTTACGAGCAAAATGGAGAAAGGCGGTTTCTATCAATTCCCGCATTTTATTGCGTCGAATTTAGGAACTGAAATTGTGTATACATCAGATGGGAAATTTGGACAGCCGGATGCAGAATGGATGAAACGGCTTGATGCACAGGGCTTTTCAGACGAAAAAATTGAAGATATTCTGCAAGCCGTACGTGAAAAGGGGATCACCCTTAGGCCGCAAACGCAGCTGGGCAGCTCTGGGTATAAAAAGAATTTCTATTATCAGGAGCAGGATGAACGGACAGACCTCCATCATCTATCGTTCATACAAACACTTGCGAAGGAGCGGGGGATGGCGGTGAACATCAACAAATGCAACCCGCTTGCGGGAGACCCTGCGGATTGCTATGACGTTGATTTTTTACCAGTGGGAACAGGGAAGGATGAAATCGTTCGGTTTATGCTGAATCAATATAACCTGTCAAAAGATAAGGGCTTTGCTTTTGGTGATAGTGGGAATGATCTGCGGATGCTTCAATCCGTCACGCACGGCTTTCTTGTCCAAAATGCAACAGCCGAAGCCAAACGGCATCATCATCAAATTTGTCATCATGGGTATGCAAAAGGAATCTATGAAACATTGAAAACAGTGATGTATAAACATGAGGAGGCACATTCATGAAGAAAATTGGAATTGTTGGAGCAGGGAATATTGCAAAAGCACATGCTAGAGCGTTATCAACGATCAAAGGTGCAGAATTATCTGGAGTATATGACCTGCACGAATCTGTCGCACAAGGGTTTATTAAACAGTATGGCGGACGGGTGTATGCCAGTATCGAAACACTATCGGATGCATCAGATGGATTGATCATTGCTTCCCCTAACTTCTGTCACAAGGACCATGCCCTTCAGGCGCTTAGAGCAGGACAGCCGATTTTATGTGAAAAACCGATGGCTGTATCGTTAAAAGAAGCGAAGGAAATGGTGGAGACAGCCAAACAGTTCCAGGTTCAAGCCAGTATGGGCTTTAACTATCGCTATTTATCCTTTGTGAATATTTTGAAGAACTTGATTGCCAATGGTGAATTAGGACGCGTTTTGACAGTACGGACACATTTTAAGAAAAATAGTGCCCTTAGAAGAAAGATATTTTCGTGGAGAGACAGCGGCGAAAGTCTGCGTACAAGCGGTGCATTAGGAGATTTAGGGATTCATTTGATTGATATGCTGTGGTACTTATTTGGCAGTGAAATGAAAAAAGAATCCCTTAATACGAAGATGCTGACACATGTAAAGGAAAAGGAAGAGAAAAAGGTACAGGTCGATGACCATACCGAAATTTTTGGGCAAATGGAGAATCAAGTGTTCTTTCATTTGGTGACGTCCAAAAGTACGCAGCCGGAGGAATGTGGATTTAGTGTAGAAGTGGTGGGGCATGACAAGGTTTTTAAATACCATACAAACATGAAAAACGAATATGAGATCAGTGATGGCTTGTGTGTAGAGCGACATCAAATGCCGCAAACATTGCTGACAGATCCACCAAATGAATTTTATGGATGGTCTGATACATTCCGTGATCAGCTGATGCATTGGGTAAATACAAACTCATATCCATCTCATATGAAGGTAGCTGATTTTGCAGATGGTTATCGCGCGCAGGCTGCGCTGAATACGTGCTTCGAGAGGGAAGAGGCTGTCGTCTCTGCCCACGCATATTAATGAAGAGGTGGAGCGGAGGATATCATGACTCCGCTCCTTTTTAGAGGAAGTGAAAAGATGAAAAAGGTGTTTTATTTTGGCTGTATCTTTTATTTTTTTATTGGGACCATTCATGTGTTTTTTGGCAGTTTAACGCCTTATTTGCTGTCTAGTTATGAGAAGGGGCCTGGGGAATTATCTTCTTTAATCTTCTTTCAGTTTATTGGCTTTTTGACAGGCGTTCTTTTGTCGCCCATTCTTGTGAGGAAAAAAGGCTACGGCGCTGTTCTGACGATGGGATTGCTGCTGATGATCGGAGCGCTTCTTCTTGGCCTTTTGGTGCCGGGCTGGACGATTCTTGTGGTGGCAGGTTTTTTCCTTGGGAGCGGTGCAGGCAGTCTTGAGACGACGGCCGGGGCGTATGTGATTTCAATGGCAAACAGTGCAAAGCGAATCAGCATCATGGAGGTCTTTTTTGGATTAGGTGCGCTATTATTTCCTCTATTGATTCTGCTGACTGTGACAGAGGAAACGTGGCATTATGTGTTTTTATTTCAAGCCGGTGCACTGACTTTTTTCCTCATGCTCTGGCTTACCTTTATGAATAAACTCCCTCGTGGGCAGATGGCGGATCCTATTCAAGACATGAAGAAACCGTCCTTGCTGTTTGATCGAGGGAATCGAATGATTGTGGTGCTTATGATCTGTTTTGCGTTTTTCTACGCAGGAATTGAAACGAACTTTGCGAACTTTTTACCGTCGATCATGCTAGAAAAAGGGGGAGACAACTGGGGTCTTTTTGCGGTCTCTACTTTTTGGACAGCGATCGTCATTGGCAGAACTGTCATTGCGAGAAAAGCCGATCAGCTGCATCCGTTGCGTTTTTTAAAGTTAAGCGCAGCGCTGATGATTGTGCTGCTCGCCATATTTGCTCTAGCCACCCACATCGCCGCGCAGCTAATTCTTATCTTTTTCATCGGTCTGTGCGCAGCTGGCATGTTCCCCATTGCCTTGACGGCTTCTGCATTAATGATTGAAAATGCCATCGACGAGGCCACGAGTTATTTTATTGCTGCCGCTAGTTTAGGTGGAGCTTGTTTGTCCTTTTTGATTGGGTTTAGCCTTGAGTGGGCAGGTGCGGCAAGCGCCGTCTTTGTTTTCGCCTTTTTAGCTGTTCTCCTTTTTGCGGCTGCCATTCAAATGAATCGATCTCGGAAAAAAGGAACCATACCCACACAGCCGCCGGCGATGAAAGCCGATCGATAAGCAGCTGATCTGGTGGCTCCTCCTTTTGTATAGCTTATCTTCAGAAAAGGTGACGAAGGACTTGTACTAAAACAACGAAAGTGTGAATAACATGTACAAGTCAGCATCAAAAGGAGGACGTCTATGTGGCGGTGTTTTTTGGTTATATCTTTTTAGGGTTGTCACTTTCAGCGCCTGTTGGGCCAGTCAATGCAGCCCAAATCGACAGAGGAATTAAAAGTGGATTTTGGCACGCTTGGATTTTTGGTGTGGGGGCTATGGCTGCGGATATTGTCTATATGCTCCTCATCTATTTTGGTGTCGCCCAGCTTTTGACTGCACCTCTTGTGAAAACCTTTTTGTGGCTGTTCGGCTTTTTCGTTCTGACCTATACTGGTATTGAAAGCCTTCGTAAAATCAATTTGCAGGAAAGCCCAAAGAAGGACGGAGGAAACACGTCGATCGGGCATTCGTTCATGACGGGATTTTTTATTTCTCTTTCCAATCCGCTTAGTATTTTATTTTGGCTTGGGATCTATGGCAGTATTTTGGCCAATACGATTGAAAAGTACGGAGCATCTCAAATGCTGATGTACAGCATGGCTATTTTTATCGGCATGCTCATATGGGATTTCTGTATGGCGCTGCTTGCGAGTACGTTTAGACGGTATTTAAATGAACGAATGTTGCACGGCTTATCCGTTCTGGCAGGTCTCTCTTTACTTGGCTTCGGTGCCTATTTTGGATATCAAGGAATCATGGCGCTCATTGGATAGAATGGTTGATAAGAAAAAGGGCTAAAATCTAAATCATTTTAGCCCTTTTTCATATTTGACAGAAATAGGACACTCTTCAATAATGATGGAAGATACATAAAATTGAAGGAGTTTTTGCCATGCGTATGTTCCTGCCAGCATTCAACTATGTGTGTATGCTGATGTTGTCTGTGATCACAGCGACATTTGTTTATATCATGTTGTTTGACCCACCTGAATCCAGATTCAGTTATGTGGAGGTCACCAGTCTTTTCATTTTGATCGCTTATGTCCTATTTGCTGCACCTATCCAAATGGTTTTACACCGTCATCCTGAGAAGTTTCGACGCCGTGATTTATTGGTTTATTTTATCGGGGCGTGGGTGATTTGTACGGCGCTCGCATTATGGATTGATTATGGTGTTGTTGTCTTTATTAGCTACAAAGTTTATCTATTTAGCTTTTGCGCGGCCTTTATTTATTGGCTGCTTGATTCCGTCTTTTTAAAGAAGAAACAATCATAAAGGCTTTTCCCGTTTTTTCTCTTGAACATGAACGTGTATGACCTTCGAGAGTCCGCTTGATACAAAAGCAAGAGCCGTCATCAGAAGGACCCAATATAGATTGCTAAGGTCAAATCCAGTATAAGCGAAGATGAAAATCATCGAAATCACGGACGTTAATATGAGGACAGGCCATATCCGTTTAAATAGCAGATAACCAACAAATCCCCAAAGGAAAGCCATCACTGGTAGTGTAAATAAGATCAGATACATCGGATGGAGAAAAAGAAGACGCATGTCATTCACCCATTTCTTTTATAATGACCAACTCTATTAGATAGAGGCGGCTAAATGATGATATGCAGAAGCATACTCATACATGATTAGATAAATGGAAGTGAATTCCTGCTTCATTCGGCAAATCAACCACCTTGTGAATGTCCAGTGAAAGTCGTTGAAGGACAGTCACCACAGCTTTTTCCTCCTCATAGGCTATGGGAGAAGACGCTAAAACGAGGTGGAAGAAAATGGCCCAGCTGTATGCAAAAAGTTGCCTTGATCAAAATCTACGATCACTCGAAGAATGGAAGCAGGATGCCTTCACACAGTTTGGAGAGATGGTCGGTGATGAGGCAGATACATTTCCCTGTGTACCAGGCAGACAAGGATTTTTTCTCGATCATTTACGCTATGGATTTGTTGGTGATCTGCGGGGAGACGGGGCAGTGAATGAGTTAGCAGAGCTTTTAAGGGAATACCAAAGCTGCTCTAGGGAAACCGGTCAATATGCTTCGTTCATTTGCTTTTTTGAAACACCGCAGGATATGAAGGAGTATTCGCTCGAAGAGTATGAGGAGCAGTTTTGGTCGATGGTTCAGCAATTACATCAAAAGGATGAAATGAAATGGCCAGAGGAAATTCCATCAGATCCTGAAAATCATGAATGGGAATTTTGTTTTCATGGGGAGCCTTATTTTATTTTATGCGCGACACCAGCGCATAAGCTAAGAAAAAGCCGTCATTTTCCTTATGTGATGTGGGCCTTTCAACCAAGGTGGGTGTTTGAAAAGATGAACGGTTCCACCACATTTGGTCAAAAAATGAGTAAACTCGTTCGGAAGAGGCTGAAGGCGTATGATCAAGTTGATGTACATCCAGCATTAAAATGGTATGGGGATCAGAAAAATTTAGAATGGAAACAATATTTTCTCTCAGATGATGAGGCGGAGAAACCAGCCTCCGCCAAATGTCCATTTACTGCTTTAAAAAACATGATGAAATTATGATGCGGCCTGATCCTGTTTCCACTTTTTTCTCATAAAGAGTACCATGATGCCAATTACAGCAATGATCCCAAGGCTAATAAAAAAGCCAGGTCGTCCGCTTGCCTCTGTCAGAGTACCTGAAACAGCTGCACCAATTAAGATCAGGGCAAGAACCATTTCGCACGTTTGGCGAGTGGATGGTTTTGACAGTTTTTTACTTGATAGCAGAATAAACACCCATGTGTATAAAAGAGTTAAACCGGCTGCCGTTGTCAGATGCTCGTAAATGTGTTTGGACAAAAAGAGTGCCAGCAAAATCGAGACAATCAATCCAGCAGCAGTTAACAAAATCGAAGACCATCTAACATGAGATGGTTCTTTTTGTTTAAAACAAGCAGGTGCATCGTGATGCTCCGACATCGTGCCAAGCAGTGTTGTGACTGCATAGAGGGAGGCAACCAATGTGGAAAACCCAGCAATAATGAAAATGCCGTTAAAGATATGAAGAAAAATCGATAAATGAAATGGTTCCAGTGATGTAATAAATGGACTGCTGTTCTCGTTAAAGGCTGTTACTGGAACAAGCAAAAGCGCAAGTCCGATGGAGACAATATAAATGACAGCAAGAATGATCAGCATCACACGTCCAGATTTTGCGGCGTCTTTCGGGTCTTTTAAATGAACCGCCATCAGCCCCATGACTTCAATCCCCCCAAAAGCATAAAACGCATAAATTAGCCCATTCCATAGACCGAGCGGACCGAGCGGCATCCATTCGTGGTCTTTATTTGGCAGGTGGAGGGTGGGCCGATGATCTGTGAGAATGCCGCATAAAACAAGAACGGCAAGGACGACAAACAATAGGATCGCCCCGGTTTTCAGCACGGCAAGGACATTTTCCGTCTTTTGAAAAGAAGAAAGCCCAATGATAATCACAAGCAGGGCAAGAGCGGAATAAATCGCTGAAAACACCCATAGTGGAATGGATGGAAACCAGTGACGAGTAAAAAGAGAAATCGCCGTCAGCTGACTCCCTGTGATGAGCATTTCTGAAAACCAATACACCCAGCCATTACTAAAACCCGCCCAGCGCCCATAGGCTTTTCGGGCATAGGAACAAAATGATCCCTTATCTGGGTTCTCGGCTGTCATCGCAGCCAGGTGTTTAAAGACGAGATATGTGCCGACTGCCGCAAGCAAAAATGAAATGCAGACGGAATAACCGGATTTTGTAATGGCGATGCTGGAACCAAGGAAGAAACCAGTGCCGATTGTACAGCCGACTCCGATAAGAGAAAGCTGCCACCAAGATAAAGATTGTTCTTCTTTCAATTTGTGTGCAACACCTTTCCGATTCAATAGCATTAGCTTGTGACGGCCTCTTTTTTTTATACATGATCAAGAGGACGTTTTGGGCATACTGTCAACATGGAAAGGAGTGCATGTGATGAACGGAGAATACGTGATTTTACCAAAGGATGGGCTTGGCTTTCGATTAGGAAAAGGACAATGTATGCGAGTGGTTGATGTCGAAGGACAGCAAGTAGCAGATGTGATGGCCTATCATGAAAAGGATTTTTATGAAAAATTTGATCAAGGCGCTACCATGGACAGCCTGTTCTCTTCCAAGGTGAAAAAGGGAGATCAGCTTTATTCTAATTTATATAAACCAATGTTTACGGTCATTGAAGATACAGTCGAATGTCATGATTTATATATGCCTGCGTGCCGGCAAGAAATGTATCAGCTCTTATATGGCAGGACGCACCTAGAGGTCATGCATACATGCTACGATAATCTCCGAACGGCTTTTGAGCCATTCGGGATTCCAAAGGAGGATATGTATTATCCTTTTAATGCATTTATGAATACAGTCATTGATGAGAAAGGAAAACTGTCTGTCGAGCTACCAAAATCGCTCCCTGGTGATTACATTCGTCTGCGTGCAGAAATGGACCTCATCGTCGCGGTGTCTGCATGTCCTGCCGACATTGGAAAATGCAACGGCTCAAGCTGTACATCCATTCGGGTGGAGATCGATTGAAAAGGAAAGACCAGTCAAAGCGGCTTGGTCTATTTCATTTGTGAATGTTTGATCATTTGCGAAAAAGGGGAACGTCTAAAAAATATCTTTTTTCAAAACATGATATAATAAAGTGGCTAAAATCGTAGGTAAATCAATTGAAATGGAAGTAAAACCTGTTCTCTTCATGTAGAGGATGCTTAGGAGGAAAAGTGTATGAGTTTGCAGAAAAAAATCAGCCAAGAGTTGCATGTGCAGCCCTCAATTGACCCAAAGCAGGAGATCGAAAAACGGGTTGGATTTCTAAAGGCTTACTTGAAAAAGACCGGTGCAAAAGGGTTCGTTCTCGGTATTAGCGGAGGACAGGATTCAACGCTTGCCGGCCGTCTCGCACAGCTTGCTGTAAGTGAGCTTCGTCAAGAAGGAAAAGAGGATGCTGTCTTTATTGCAGTCCGTCTTCCGCATGGCACGCAGCAGGATGAAGACGATGCGCAGCTGGCTCTATCATTTATTCAGCCTGATAAGTCTTGGAAATATGACATCGCACCTGCTGTGACAGCATTCAGTGATCAATATCAAAAGGAAACAGGCGGCGCGCTGTCTGATTTTAATAAAGGGAATGTCAAAGCACGCATGAGAATGATCGCACAGTATGCCGTCGGTGGACAGGAAGGCTTACTTGTCATTGGAACAGATCATGCAGCTGAAGCTGTGACGGGCTTTTTCACGAAGTATGGTGATGGCGGCGCTGATGTCCTTCCGCTCACAGGTTTAACGAAACGCCAAGGACGGTTGCTGCTTGAGACTCTTCAGGCACCGGAGCGTTTATACTTAAAGAAACCAACAGCTGATCTGCTGGATGACAAGCCACAGCAAACAGATGAAACAGAACTTGGTATTACGTACAATGAAATTGATGATTACTTAGAAGGAAAACCCGTTTCAGATCAAGCAGCAGAAGCGATTGAAAAACGCTATGTTCAATCAGAACATAAACGTCAAGTACCAGCTTCTATGTTTGATGACTGGTGGAAATAAAATAAGTGACCTCTCCAGAAGATGGAGAGGTTTCAGGCTGTCGAGAAAATCTCGACAGCTTTATTTTTTCCTTAAAGTTTCCATCTCCGAATTTTATAATAGAGATAAGTCCACTAAAGGAGGTGTTTTTTCTTATGTTCCACACTAGAAATTCTTCTCAGCACGAAGCCGAATTTGTATTACTAGATCAACTGGTCGAAGAGGATCACCTGCTTCGTAAAATTGATCAGTACATTGATTTTTCATTTATTATAGACAAAGTCAAACCTTATTATATTGAGAATAAAGGTCGTCCTTCTCTTGATCAACTTATTTTGTTTAAAATGATATTTATCGCATACCTGTACGGTATCCGTTCCGTATCTTGATCGATTGGATCACCAAATCACCCGATTTGATTTTCAAGTAGAAGCGGTTGCCATTGATTCTGGTTATTTGACAACATCAATCTGTAAAGGATTTATCCGATCGCCACATTTTTGGTGTCATCGCACATAGACGCTTTCATCGAACAAGAGGAAATTCCAGTATCATTTTGAACATGATCATTACATATGCCCAAATGGTGAAAAGCTATCATATACGACAACTGACCGAAAAGGTTATAGGTACTATAAATCAGACTCTAAAAAATGCGTTTCTTGTCCTTTCCTTGAAAGCTGTACAAGATCGAAAAATCATCAAAAAGTGATCTCAAGACATGTATGGGAGGAACAAAAAGAAAAGATTAGACAAAATCGTCTGTCTATCTCTGGAAAAAAGTTATATAAAAAGAGAAAAGAAAAAATAGAGCGAAGCTTTGCAGATTCAAAACAACTGCATGGGCTTCGCTACTGTTGGTTGAGGGGAAAACAGAATGTGAGTGTGCAAGTTCTTCTCACAGCTGCTTTTTTATTTATTGTTGCTTAACAGTAATTTTTAAGGTATTTTTACAGTATATGCTAAATTAACAAACATAATATTTACGCCTACATCAACTTTCTTATATTTGTTTTTAACTGCCCATGCAACAGCACCAGAAGTTCCAGCAGTAATAGCCGCAGCGGCTCCAGCACCCCATGGTCCAGCAGCAGCAATTCGACTTGTGTACCAACCGATATATCCGGCTGCAAATCCACCTGCTACTATGGCATTCATGCTTCTAACTTTCGGTCCTAATTTGAGGTGTAAACCTACAAAACCTAATGTCTGCATGTCACCTTTTTTCTCATTCTCTTCAAAGCTAAATTCTTCTGATTTCATTGAAGTCATTAGTAGACTGTCGTGTTCTGAAATTCCCATTTCCATAAGGGTTTCTTTATCAGCTGTAAAATGAATATTTCCATCCTTATCTAATTCGAAGTAATTAGATAGTTTCTCTGCTAATTCCAATTGTTTTTTATCTACACTGACTGGGGGGGTCTCATTATTACCTTGACTGGCATGACTAATCATTGGAGAAGAGAAACCAAATGTAATAGTAAGCACACATAACACTACTAGAAATTTTTTAAACATACGTACCACTCCTATTTGTTTTTTGGGGTAACGCATACATGATATTTCCTTCTATTGGGGTGGAATACTTAGAGGTTAAGGAGAGTAATAAAATGTATTTATTCTTATTCACTTTGATTTATTGTGTAATCACACAGATGTTGAGTTTTTCCTTTGAGATGTCTTTTGGTGTGTACTTGATAGGTTTAGCTTTAATCAAAGGACTTTCCAGTGGGGAAATTAAAGACATCTTTAATTTCAAAAAGACAAGGGACGTGTTCAAAGAAAACAGATTTATAGATTCTTTGATGGAATTGTTTTCTTTGGTAATAGTGTTTATTAATGCATACATAATTGATTATGAACCATTCTCTCCCTTTGAGTTTGTTTATACTTTTTTCTTGCTTGTAGTTCTGTACAGGTTCCTATTTTGGGGGATCATAAGAGAGTCTAAAAAATGGTTGCATAAAGAGTCATAAGAGACAAGGGCTTATAAAAATCACTCACTTTCTTTGATATATTCCAATGCTACCATTTATTTCTTTATAATTGGTAATATGGTGGGAATTTTATTTTTTAGTTGCGGTGTCCGCAATTAAGGTTCTTTTAATTGGGAGGAGAAATTTCGAATAGAGAAGAATTAGATTGTCAATTATCGCTAATGAACAGGCTGGAGAGCCTGTTTTTTTAAAAAAAAATATTATGTTTTTGTTGAAAAATTCCATTTTGCTTGCGGTGTCCGCAAGCATTTTTTTTATTTTTCAGTGCTTCATTTTGACGGATTTTTTTTGTGATAAAATCCAGTCACTGCGGAGGTGAATCATGTGAAGGTAGAAGTAGGAATAAACCTGTTTGAGATAGGATTTCTCATTCTAGGTGTTTCAGTTTTGTTTTTAATCAAAGCTAATGAGGAACGAAAACGAAAAAGAAAGAGCTAGGCTGCTTCTTGAAAGGCGCTTGACGGAAATCAAGAGATTTTAACACTCACATAGAGGTTTACTTAAAAATTTCAGTTGAGATCGCTCAGATTTGATTCTGATCGCTTTTTTTGTTTAGGTATTAAAAGTAGGGGTGGTGTGTCAAAAACGCTTATAAGGGCTTTAAATGTGTTTTTTCGTTTTGACTACTGAAATCAGTTTGAAAATCTGTTTGCAAGATACCGAAAATTTTCAAAATTGGAACTAAAATGGGTTTTGGACGTATTTCATGTGCTAGGATTTAACATAAAACGGCAAAAATTGAGGGGGATGAATGAATGGCAGCTGTATCTTCAGCGAAAATCGGTCAGAAGATTAATGAATGGTATCAGAATATCAAGAGGCTGAATGTAACAGATGCGGAAATGCTTCGGAGTGAGATCAGAAGGGATTTAGACATCATGGAGGAAGATGAGCAAGCTGTTCTTTATTTTCAGCTTATGGAATTCCGCCACGAACAAATGCTTGAATACATGAATCTAGGAGCTCGGAAATTAAATAAAGCGGAGTACCTGCGATCAGTTGAAGGGCAAGGGCGGAAGCTTACTGGAATCCTGGAATACTATTTTAATTTTTTCAAAGGGATGTATGAGTTTTCGCAAGGTAATTACATTACTGCGATTACTTTTTATCGACAGGCAGAAAAACGGTTGGATCGAGTGGCGGATGAAGTTGAAAGAGCAGAGTTTTACTTCAAGATGGCAGAGATTTTCTATCACATGAAGCAAACTCAAATGTCTATGTATTACATCATGCTAGCCCTTGATACATATAAGGCGCACCCGACTTATCTTGTCCGAGAAATTCAGTCTCGTTTTGTTGTTTCAGGAAATTATATTGATCTTAACAGTTCTGAAAAGTCTCTCCCGCATTTAGACAAAGCATTAGAAAAATCACATGCGATTAAGGATGAATTAATGATTGGTATAAGTTTGATGAACTTGGGTCACTGTTATTCTAGTTTGGAAAAATATCAGTTGGCATTAGATCATTTGGAGGAAGCTGAAATTTATTTGAAACGTCATTCTCACATACGAGCAATCCTTTATCAGCAGGCTCTGATCCATTTTAAATTGGGTAACGATGAATTGGCCAAGGAATATTTGCAGCGTGGCATAGATTATCTAAAATCAAACCCTGATCAATTATTCGAATCTTTGTACGATTTTCTTGTAAACCTATATATAAAGCCACTTAATCTTGATGATCTCAAGGATATTTTGAAACGATTTGATAACATTAGGGGTTATCCATATTTAGAAGAACTGGCATTAGAGTCCGCAGAATTTTATACTAAATGTGAGCGTATGGAGGAATCTGTATATTTGTATCAGCAAATGGTGTACGCTCAAAAACAAATTCGAAGGGGCGACTGTTTGTATGAACATTAGAAAAAGCTTTGTTTTAGCTGGTCTTGCGATCATGATGTTGGTTGGTGGTTCATATCTGAATCATACCGAGACTGCTATGGAGTTGGCTATTCGATTAGGTACATGAAAAATGGCAGACCTTTTGGGTCTGTCTATTTGGAAATTCTTCTGGAACAACACCAATGCACTAACAGACACTCAGAAAAAATCCCTTCCAATTGGATAGGGATTTTTTGAATAAGCTGCGATCTAATTCAAAGTTGCATAACCCTAATCAACAACAAACAGTACGGCCGTTCCATCTTCGTATTCATTTAGTTGATGGGACACCCAAGATCCCGCACCTCGATTGTCTGAAGGAGATATTTATTCTATATCGGCTCCTGCACCGCCTTCTTCACACATAGCCATAGGGAATTCATCTCGATCATATCCCCTTTTTGTTGGTATGTCTTTCAATGATTCTTCTCTATTTTTATCGGCACCTTCTTTATCAATCGTGCAGACGGCAGAAGCGCCCTTTTTTATAGCATTTTTTATGTCTCGTGCTGTTTCTGGATACTTATCAAACGGAAACTTCAATTTCACATCATACTGAGACCTCTCCAGAAGAAGGAGAGGTTTTTTTATGTCGAAGTGGGTTTGACAAAACAACCAAAAATTCATTAAATTAGTAGAACGATATACTTAATTCCATTTAACTAAATATCAATTTTTTGATTAAAAAAAGCAAACATAATTAGTTCGATTCACTTAATTTCTCATCAAAAGACAGTATTTTCAGAAAAAATGATTGACGATAAAAACGAATGCGCTTACAATGAAAACACATTCCAAAAAGTGAAATTGAATTCCACTAGACGGAATCTAAGGAGTCGTTCATCTCCAAATAAGAGGCTAAAGGAATGATTCACACGATGAAAAATCGAAGTGCACTGGAAATATACAAAGAAGGAGGCGCTTGGTGGGAGACTGAGATTAGTCATATTCAAAAAAATTCAATTGAACTTCGGGGCTATCCAATTGAAGAGCTTATTGGTCAATTATCGTATCCACAAATGCTTTATTTACTGCTTGTTGGTGAATTACTAGATGATTCGAAGGCAGCTCTTTTTGAAAGTGTTCTTGTCGCAGGTGCGGACCACGGGCCAAGAGCACCGTCTATTGCAGCGGCAAGAATGGCGGTTACGTGCGGCATTTCGTTTAATTCTTCTGTTGCAACAGGGGTGAATTTATTAGGTGATATTCATGGTGGAGCTGGTGAAAAGGCGATGCGTATGTTATACGAAGCCAAATCGGTTTATGATGCTCACAAGGATATGAAGTCTGCTGCGAAGCAAGTATGTCAGACATGGCTAGCCCGCAAGGAAAAAATTCCGGGAATCGGCCATCAGCTGCATGATGATGATCCGAGAGTGAGACGTCTGTATGAGTTGAGTCAAACATATGTGCAGCAAGGTGATATCAGCGGAACGTACTTACGGTTAGCTGAGGCGATTAGACATGAACTTGAACAATTAAAAGGGAAAAAAATCACGATGAACATAGATGGCGTATCTGCTGCGATCCAATGTGAATTAAGCATTCCAGCTGAAGCGGCAAAAGGCATCTTTTCCTTATCCAGAGGAATGGGCATCGTGGCGCATGCATATGAAGAGCTGACAAAAGGTGCCCTAGTGAAAGGCCCTTGTCCGAATGAAGAAAGACTGGTTCGTTATGCGGGGGGCGGGACGCGTCACTTGAAGGAGGGTGAGAAAATTTGAGTGAATTGAAAGCGTTGTCATATATAAACGGCGAATGGCTGGATGCAAACCATGACAAAGAAGACATTATCAATCCATACACTGGGGAAATGATCGGTACATCCTATCTTGCCTCCTCAGAAGATATAGAACAGGCGCTTTCTATTGCGCAGCAAGCTAAAAAACAAATAGCGGCAATATCAGCATTAGAACGTTCAACGCTTCTAACAAAGGCAGCCGCCTTATTGGAAGAACAAAAAGAGCATTTTGCAAAACTCATTTCTTTAGAATTAGGCAAACCGCTTAAAAATACAAGAGATGAAGTCTCACGATCAATTGAAACGCTGGCGCAGTCAGCCGAAGAAGCCAATCGATTAATCGGTGAGACCATTCCAGGCAATGTATCTTCCCGTGGACAGAGAGCAATGGCCATGACGTTTAAAGTGCCGGTTGGGGTTGTGCTGGCGATTACGCCTTTTAATGCGCCTCTCAACTTAATTTGTCACAAGATCGGTCCAGCCTTTGCGGCAGGGAACGCCATTATTTTAAAGCCAGCACCGCAAACATCAGCTGTTGCCACAGCGTTTGTTAAGCTTCTGCTTGAAGCAGGGTTCCCTGAAAAGAGCCTGCAGCTTGTGATTGGAGGAGTAGACGCCGGCAGACAGTTAGTCACGGATGAAAGAACCAATCTTGTTTCTTTTACGGGCGGTGCGGTGGGCGGAGAACATATTTCAAACTCTGCTGGATTAAAAAAGGTACTGCTGGAACTTGGAGGAAATGGAGCGACGATTGTTCATCATGATGCAGATATCGAGCAAGCCGCATCTCTTTGTGCCAAAACAGGCTTTAGCAACTCTGGTCAAAGCTGTATTTCTGTTCAAAGAATTTATGTCCACAAGCAAATTTTGTCGACATTTACTGAGACACTTAAACAAAAAGTAGAACAGCTCGTCGTTGGAGATCCGCTGTCTAGTGAAAGTGATATCGGCTGTATGGTTGATGTACAAGCAGCAAAACGTGTGGAGGCATGGATACAAGAGGCAGAGAAAATGGGTGCCGAGCTTCTATCTGGAGGACAACGAAAGGGCGCAAGCGTCACACCGGCTATTTTGTTAAACCCGCCAAAACAAGCCAAGGTCGTCTGTGAAGAAGTGTTCGGTCCAGTTGTCAGTGTCCTTCCATACGAGGAGCTGGATGAGGCAATCAAAGAAGCAAACGATAGTCGATATGGTCTGCAGGCAGGTGTCTTTACGAATCAGCTGGATGTAGCGTTACACGCAGCAAAAGAGCTTGAAACTGGTGGCGTAGTCATCAATGGGACATCGAATTTCAGACTAGATCACTGGCCATATGGCGGGATTAAACGAAGCGGTATTGGAAGGGAAGGCCCGCGTTTCGCCATCGAGGAGATGACCGAAACCAAAATGGTTGTGTTGCCAAATGGTCTATAAAGGGGGCAGATGGATGTGAATGTCTTTCAGCAAAAGGTAAAGAGTGCGCAGACAGGCGGTCAGCCGATGATTTGTACGCCGCTCATTGGACAAACAAAGGAAGAATTGTTTCTTGAAGTTGAGGTGTTAGCTGAGAAGAAGCCTGATGTGATAGAGTGGCGAGCGGATTTTTTCAATCACCTCAATGACAAGGAACAAGTCATCACCACCCTGAAAGGGATGATTGAAAAGGCAGATAACATCCCATTTTTATTCACCATTCGTTCTGAAAAAGAGGGCGGCGAACGCATCTCACTCTCAGAGGATGAAAAAGTGTCCCTGCTTGTCGAGCTTTGTGCCACTCAGCTTGTGGCTGCCGTTGATTTTGAATTAATGCATGATGTCTCGCATATGCAGCAAGTCAGTCAGGCGGCTAAGAGAAACGGGGTCATCTTGATTGTGTCGTACCACGATTTCCATCGTACCCCGGAGGCGGATCGGCTCGTGGAGCTATTCACCAATGCAGAATCGGTCGGTGCCGACATCGCAAAGATCGCCGTCATGCCGCATTCCTATGAGGATGCATTGACACTGCTCTCTGCGACTGGCAAGGCGAAAAAGCACCTGTCTATCCCTGTTATTTCGATGGCGATGGGGGAATATGGTGCCTTCACAAGAATGGTAGGTGGACTCTTTGGGTCTATCATGACCTTTGCTGTAGGGAAAGAAAGCTCGGCACCTGGACAAGTTGCGATACAGGATTTGAATGCCGTTCTATCGATTGTGTTTTCAAAGAATCAGTGAGTAGCAGATTCATAGCTGCACCGTGAGAGGAGAGAAACATGAAGAAGAATATATCTACACAGGTCATTCAGTATTTAGAAAATCGAGGAGTTGAGCATATCTTCGGTCTGTGCGGTCATACGAATATTGCTTTTTTATCAGCGCTAGAAAAAAGCCGTATTCAATTTGTGAATGTTAGACATGAACAGATAGCGGCGCATGCAGCAGACGGTTATGCACGAGCGAAAAAACAGACGGCTGTTGTGCTCAGTCACTTAGGTCCTGGACTCACCAATGCGGCAACAGGCGTAGCGAATGCCGCACTCGATTCCATTCCAATGGTTGTTATTGCAGGAGATGTTCCAAGTCATTACTACGGAAAGCACCCACACCAAGAAATCAATCTTCATTCCGATGCTTCTCAATACGAAATTTATCGCCCATTTGTGAAAAGAGCATGGCGAGTCGACATTCCAGAATTATTTCCAGAAATTTTATCAAAAGCGTTTCAGTTAGCTGAAAGCGGCCGCCCTGGGCCAGTCCTGATTTCAGTTCCGATGGATGTGTTCTCAAAAGACTTAGATGTGTCGTTATTTGAACAAATCGCTCATCATACACACACCGTTGAAAAACCATCTATTGATGATCAAACAGCGAATCGGATATTAGATCGATTGCTGCAGGCAGACAAACCGCTCTTATATGTAGGGGGAGGCATTTTACTAGCCGATGCAGCAAAAGAGTTAAAGGCATTTTCTGACCATTTGAGTATCCCTGTTGCCCATTCTTTGATGGGGAAAGGGGCGATGCCGGATGATCATCCAATGACCCTTGGCATGACAGGGTTTTGGGGGACGAAATTTATCAATGATCAGTGTAAAGAAGCGGATTATATATTGGCATTAGGCACCCGTTTTGCTGAAGCAGATGCGAGTTCGTGGGAATCGGAGTATACGTTCAATTTCCAATCAACTAAGCTCATTCATATTGACATTGATCCGAATGAAATTGGCCGGAACTATCCTGTTGAAATTGGAGCGGTAGCAGATCTCAAACAGGCACTGACCGTACTCAATCGTGTGGCGAAAGAAAGGCTGCCAGAAGGTCTGGATCGCCCTGAATTGAAAAAGGACATTGCGGCATATCGTGAGGAATTTCAGAAAAGCAATTTAACGAATATTCAAGACGAGTCTTTCCCAATGAAACCACAGCGTATTTTGCAGGAAGTGCGGGAAGTATTGCCGCCTGATGCTTTCATTACAACCGATGTTGGCTGGAATAAAAATGGGGTCGGACAGCAATTTCCTGTATACACGCCAGGAACTATTTTAACCCCAGGTGGTTTTGCGACGATGGGATTTGGCGCTCCTGCTGCACTTGGAGCAAAGATTGCCCAGCCTGACCGTGTCGTTGTATCACTTGTTGGGGACGGCGGATTCGGTCAAAATCCATCTGTTCTCGCAACAGCCATGGAAGAAAACATTCCTGTCGTGTGGATTGTGATGAACAATAGTGCGTTTGGGACGATCGCCGGCTTGCAAATGGCACACTATGAAACGACATACGGCACTGTTTTTAGAAAAGATGGAGAAAGCTATTCGCCTGATTTTGCAGCCATTGCAAGAGGTTATGGGATGAAGGGGATCAAAATTACGGCGGCTTCTGAATTCAAAGAAGCTTTGGCTGAAGCAATCGCTTCTCAGGAGCCATGTGTCATTGATGTAGCGATGAAAAATGATCCAGTGCCTACTGATGGACATTGGAACATTAATGATATTTATTCACCAAATACAAAACGCTCACATGTCAGTGTGAACTAAACATTACTAGGGAGGAATCAACAATGAAAATTAAAGTATTAAATCCATTTCAAGACGGTCATCCATTATGGTTAGGTTTAGATCATCCAGAAGAGAAAATGATTCGGAAAGTGTTTCAAACGATAACACCAGATACCGTAGGGTCAGAGCATATGATGGCAGGTCTCACCATTTTTGAGCCGGGCGAAGCAAGCTCAGTACACAATCACCCGGGTTCAGAAGAATTTGATTATGTGATTAAAGGGTCTGGCGAAGTCATTTGCGATGGAGAAAGACAATCATTTAAACAAAATGACTTTATGTTTATTCCAGATGGTGTCTCACATCAGCATGTGAACACAGGGGACGAACCTTTATGGCTGATTTGGCTCTATACACCGCAAGGGCAGCTTCCGAAGGACTAAAAAAACCTTGCACGAGAGAAAGAAGAAAAGGGGCTAAAATAGAAAGCATTTTAGCCCTTTATCAATTGAATGAAAGGGAGTCAAGCAATGAATAAGAATACACCGCTTGAAGGAATCAAAATATTAGATGTTTCTACGATGATTGCTGCACCATATGGCGCGGTGCTTCTAGGGGATTTCGGTGCAGAGGTCATTAAAGTCGAGATTCCTGGAAAAGGGGATACACTGCGGCATGTTGGTCCTTTTGCAGATGGTGTACCTTTGAGGTGGTCAGGGCTTTCAAGGAATAAGAAATCTCTTACACTCGATTTGCACAAAGAAGAAGCAAAAGACATTTTTAAAAAGCTTGCAGCGCAGGTTGATGTGATCATTGAAAATTTTCGTCCGGGAACACTTGAAAAATGGGACGTTGGGTACGATGTATTAAAAGAAATCAACCCTCGTTTAATTATGATTCGAGTTTCGGGTTATGGGCAAACCGGTCCGTTTAAGGACAAGGCGGGATTTGGTACACCTGCGACGGCGTTTAGCGGCTTTACATATATTCAAGGGTTTCCAGATCGGCATCCAGTCAGCCCTTCCTTTTCCCTTACGGATTATATCGCAGGAATTTATGTGGCGTTTGCCACTGTGACAGCGATGTATTACCGTGACACACATCCAGAAGGAACAGGGCAAATGGTGGATTTGGCTCTCTATGAATCTGTGTTCCGCATGTTAGAATTTTTGGTTGCTGAATATGACAAGCTAGGGAAGGTGCGTGAGCGTTCACCAGGGTTAAGCGGTCATTCAAGCCCTGCCGGCACCTATGAGACAAAGGACGGCCATTATTTGGTTCTTGTGACGAGTACAGATTCGACCTTTAATCGATTGGCAGAGGCGATGAATCGCTTAGACTTACTAGAGAACGAGAAATTCTCTGTGAATGCAGCCAGATTGAAGCATAACGATGAAATGGATGCGATCGTCTCGCAGTGGATTGCGTCCAAAACAAGGGATGACGTCCTAGACATTCTAGATACACACGGTGTGCCTGTGAGTCCGATTTTAAGCATTCGGGATATCTTTGAGCATCCGCAATTTAAAGCACGAGAAAATATTGTCGAGGTGCATCACCCGCGTCTTGGGAAAGTGAAGGTGCCTGGGATCATTCCGAAGTTTGAAAAGACTCCCGGTAGTATCCGCCATATTGCGCCTGATTTAGGTGAACATAATTATGAAATTTTAACGAAAATGCTTGGCTTCACAGAAGAAGAGTGTAAACTTTTAGAAGAAAAAGGGGTCATTTAAGACGCTCAAGCCAATCCGCACGCTGCGGAAACAAAGGAGGATGGTTATGAAAGTGCATTCAGAACTGAAGGGGAACGAATTGCAGCCTGCTCATATGAAACCAACAAAAGCTCGTTTCGGCATCTTGATTCTGTTGTTTTTTATTACCGCTATTAACTATATTGATCGAGCCAGTGTATCCATTGTTGCACCTGCGATTCAGTCTTCATTGCAATTAAACCCTGCCTTATTAGGCCTCATCTTTTCAGCATTTAGCTGGACCTATACAGCCATGCAGATTCCAGGCGGCTTTATTCTTGATAAGTTTGGATCAAAGGTAACGTATGGAATATCACTTGTGACTTGGTCTATTTTCACCGGTTTACAGGCGTTTGCGAACAGCTTTGCCTTTTTATTTGGCTGCCGTTTGTTTATCGGAATTACAGAATCTCCTGCATTTCCTGCGAATAATCGCATTGTGACTACATGGTTTCCAAGGCGGGAACGTGCATTTGCAACAGGGGTTTATACCGCTGGAGAGTATGTGGGGCTTGCATTTGCGACACCTCTTCTTTTTTGGATCATGACAACTTTCGATTGGAGAACCGTCTTTATCACTGCAGGTGCGCTCGGTATTATATTTGCTTTCTTTTGGTACAAGTATTATCACGAACCGAAAGAGCATCCGAAGATCAATGAAGATGAGCTAGAATTGATCCGTCAAGGCGAAGGACTGACAGTGGCATCACAGGAGAAACTGAAATGGGCAGACTTTGCTGCACTTTTAAAATATCGTAAACTGATTGGACTCTATATTGGTCAATTTTCTGTTGCGTCTACCCTCTTTTTCTTTTTAACATGGTTTCCGACCTATTTAGCAGAGGCGAAAAATATGGCTTTTCTCAAAGTAGGTTTTGCGGCATCCCTGCCATACATTGCTGCATTCTTTGGGGTGTTGTTTGGAGGATATGTGTCTGACTGGCTGCTTAAAAAGGGTGTATCGGTCAATATAGCGAGAAAGCTGCCGGTTGTGGTCGGCTTGCTTCTGACAAGTACCATTGTTTTAGCGAATTTTACAACGAATATTCCGCTTGTGCTGACCATTTTATCCATCGCTTCCTTTGCACAGGGACTGTCTAATATTTCTTGGACCATGCTGTCTGAGGTGGCACCAAGAGAAATGGTCGGTCTGGCTGGCGGTGTATTTAACTTTTTTGCTAACTTATCCGGCATCATCACCCCGCTGATTATCGGCTTCATTGTATCGGCGACAGGCTCTTACAACGGCGGTATTTTATTCGTCAGCCTAGTGGCATTAGGAGGGGCGTTGTCGTATATCTTTATTGTAGGTAAGATTGAACGGATTCAATTAAAATAATAGAGGGCTAGAAAAAGAGAACTCATCGGGTTCTCTTTCAGCGTGTAGACAAACCCTCGCATTCGGTGTCAGTCCTGCGTGCCGGTGCTCACGAATGTGAAATTCGCTCCGCGCCGGTACTCGTCCTTCCTAGGGCTGCAAAGGTTTTCTATCGCACTGAAAAGAAGACAAAGGGCTAAAATAAAATTCATTTTAGCCCTTTGTCAACAATTTTGAAAGAGAACTCATCGGGTTCTCTTTTTCTATGAATAAAAGATGACGGTGATGATCGTTGCACATGCGATACCCATGCTGATATAAAAACCAGCAAACCAGATATTCCATCGAGTGATTCGGTAAGGGTTGACCTTCATCAAATCGGCTAATAGGGAGACAGATACATTATATGGGCTAAACATGACCGTTGAGGTTCCAGCGATAATGAGCATGATGGCGATGGGAAGGGCCGGCAGTTCATGAATGACAGGTGCCATCAAGCTCACTAAGAGAGCAAGCGAAACGAGCGGATGAAAACCGCAAAGAGCGGTGATGAGAAAATACAGCCCAATGACACAATAAACCCAAATGGCATGATTTGATATACTGACGATAAATGCTTGAATCGGCTGGAGGCTGTTTGTGGCAAGCAGCATATCGACAAAGAAGCCAGCGCTTAAAAACAGACACATATAATTGGAGAGCTGACGGGTTCGTTCTTTCCAATGAGGAATAGAGACGGCCACATATTGTTTTCGTTTTTTGATGATAGACGAGAATAATAGAGCGAAAGGAATAATCGTCAGCACAACAGCGAACAGATAACCTTTCCCAACCCAGGCGTCAACAAGCGAAACGACTGTCATAAAACTGAGCAGCATGAAAGCAAGCTGAAGGGTTTTTCTCTTGATGCGATGAGGGTTGGAGTGAGCTTCCGCCGGCTGGATGATATGCGGCAATCGTTTGCTTTGACGAGAAAACAGCAACCAATCCGTCAACAGCACAAGCACCATTAAACAAAAGGTAACGGGTGCAATCTGATAATATTTCAATTTGGTTGCATCAATCGTGACACTCACCAGTACTTCGACAGGACTCCAGCTAAGACATAGCGCATATGACCTTAAAAGGTTGCGTGTATAAAGGTGCTGCTTGACTTGTTCCTGAAGGGCGCTCAGCGACGGTTTCAAGGATGTATATAATAAGGGAATCGTTGCGATATTTAAAAACATGCCAAGAACATGAGTGACAAATGAACTCTTCCGATAAAGCTGATTTGTACTCGTTGTATGTAAGGTAAGCAGTTTATTTAATTGAGTATCGAAATGTCCAACATGTATGAGAGAATGAATAAAAGGCAGCATGAAAAATAAAGAAAGCAAGCCTAGCATGGAATGGAAATGAAGAAAAAACGTATGCAAAGGCTGTTCAGACCAGAAAAATAACACTAATCCAATCAAGAGAAACATAGCACCCGTTTTCAAATAAAGTCCATTGGCCTTCTTAAAGGAAATGGTGAGCGAAGCAGCCGCCAGCAGACCAACCAAATAGGAGAGAATGGGAGCAGGGAATAGTTGATGAACGATGTATAAGCTAATAAGAAGTGTGAAAATGAGCAGGTAGATCATGGTATCTCCTCCATCAAAAAACATCTATATATTTTATTCCGTCTAGTGGAATTTGTTTTCCTTTAATGGAACATTTAAAATGGATTATAGCAAAATTGGTCAATCATGTCGATAAGAAATCAAAGGGGAAAAGGAGAAAGTGAACATGGCTGATAAGAAGTCAAAAGAAGAATCAGGATTGCGTACCGTTCAGCGAGCTTTGGATATTCTTTCTTGCTTTAGCGAAGAACGTCAAGAGCTGACGCTAACGGACATTTCAAAAGAGATGAACTTAGCAATGTCTACCACAACGAGACTGCTCAAGGCACTTGAAATGAATCATTTTGTGGAAAAGAACCAAGAGACAATGAAGTACCGGCTCGGTCAAAGACTTTATCTTCTCGGTTATATTGCTGGGAAGTCCATCAAATTGAGGGAACTGGCAAAACCGCTCATGTACACACTTCGTGATGAAACAAAGGAAACCGTCAACCTGTATGTGCTGGATCAAAAAAGCAGGGTATGTATTGAACAAGCCGAAGGGCTGCAATCGATTCGGCATCTTGTGAAAATCGGTGAGAAGCTGCCGTTATACGCTGGTGCTGGTGGAAAGGTGCTGCTTGCTTTCCAAAGCGAAGAGTTTCAACAGCAAGTTATCGCAAATGAGGCTGATCACATGACGATGGAGGAATGGCAAAAAGAATGTCGTCGTATTCTTGAAACGTATACGGCTTGCAGTATTGATGAACGGGAAGTCGGATCGGCGGCAGTAGCGGCACCAATCTTTAACATTCATGGGGAGGTGCAGGCGTGTTTATCCATATCTGGACCGACCCAGCGATTTACTGAGGATGTCATCCCTCAGCTGCAGCAAAAAGTGAAAAAACATGCCAAGAAGCTCTCCGAACAGCTCGGTTACGTCGTCAAACACAATTTTTAAGAATGCCTATCTTTTCTCAGTCCATTTATCATATAATAGAAACATTATGTAGCATTCCTTGTCGTAAGGAGGACGTGTCACGAACATGAAAAACAATAGAGAGATTCCTGTGAGACAACGAAATATTGTCCTCATTGGCTTTATGGGTGTTGGGAAAACAACCATTGGGCAGCTAGTTGCCAAAAAGTTATATAGAGATTTTATTGATGTTGATCAGGAGATTGAGAAAAAGTACAACATGACGATTCCAGAAATGTTTCAGCAAAAAGGAGAAGCTTTCTTCAGACAGGCTGAAAAGGATTATATCGTCGATTTATGTGAACATACGCAGCTAAAGATCGTGTCTCTTGGAGGCGGTGCGTTTAAACAGGAAGAAATCAAACGATCTTGCTTAAAGCATTGTACGGTTCTTTTCCTTGACCTATCTTGGGAGAATTGGAAGCAGCGTCTGGATATTTTAATTGAAAACCGTCCTGTTCTTCATAACCGAACGCTTGACGAGATGAAAGAGCTGTTTGAAGAGCGCCGGGAAATTTATTCCCTTCATAACTCAAGAGTGGAAACAGATCATCTAGAAGCTGAAGAAGTCGCCAATTATATTGTCGACACACTCAAGCTTGGCTGGGATTTATATTCGAAATAAAAAGTCTATCCTAAGGGGGTAGACTTTTTCTATTAGATCAGGAGTAGTCAAAGAAATGACAGTCTAAGTTGGATGATGGATGAAAAAAAGAAGTAAAAGATGTTTTTTCCTTCGTCATTATATCAAAATGTATGCATCCTTTATAATAATAGTTTTTTGAATTATTATAATTTTTAAAAATATTGTTGACACTTTCGGTTAGATCATTCTATGATTATTAACGTAAACGCTTACCGTAAACGTTTACTATAACGGATGGGGAGGAATTTGTTGATGAAAAATAAAGAAAAATGGAGCGGTGTATTCCCGGCAGTCTTAATTCCTTTTAAAGATGACTATTCAATTGATGAACCTGCTTTTCGTAAGCTTGTTCGCTGGGTGGCGGAGCACGAAGGGATTAATGGGATCGTTGTCAATGGACATACTGGCGAGATTATGACTTTGCTGCCACATGAACGAGCTGAAGCTGTGCGTATTGCAGCCGACGAATTAAAGGGAGAAATTCCTGTCATTTCTGGGGTTTCTGCTGAAGGGACAATTGAAGCGATTCAGCATGCAAAAGCAGTGGAGGAAGCTGGCGGAGAAGGTATTCTTCTTATGCCGCCACATTCATGGCTGAGATTCGGTATGCAGCCTGAGTCACCTGTCCAATTCTTTAAAGATGTTGCAGAAGCAATTGACATTTCAATCATCGTCCATCAATATCCAACATGGACAAAAACCTCTTATACAACCAGTCAATTATTAGAAATGTCGGAGATTCCAAACGTTGTCTCATTTAAAATCGGTCAAAGAGACATGGCGCAATATGAAGTCGATGTGCGCGCACTGAAAAAGCATGCACCAGATGTATCGTTGCTCACATGTCACGATGAATATTTATTGCCAACATTAGTTCAAGGAATTGATGGGGCGCTTGTAGGTTTCGGCTGTTTTGTACCAGATTTGATTGCTGAGCTTGTGAAATGTGTGGAAGAACAAGACCTTGTAGCGGCTAATAAAGTGTACGATAGAATCTTTGAATTAAAGCATGCTGTGTATAAAATGGATGAACCTTCCTCTACCTCTCATCTGCGAATGAAGGAAGCGATGTTCCAGCGAGGTTTGATCAGCAGTTCGCTTGCGAGGAAACCAGTATTACCTTTAACTCATAAGGAAAAAGAAGAGATTCGTCAGGGCCTTCAAAGTGTTGGTTTACTTAAGGAAAACGTTAGTAAATAACAGACCATTGATTTCATGATGAAGGTGAGTCAGGTTATAATAGAGTATAAAACAACAGACTCCCGGAGGTATGAAATGTGTCAGTAAGTATTAAAGATGTCGCATTGAAAGCTGGAGTATCTATCGCCTCTGTTTCCCGAGTATTAAGTGGCAAACCAGGAGTAGGTGCTCAAACGGCTGAAAGAATCAAACAAGTGATTGATGAATTAGGCTATCGTCCTAATTTAGGAGCTAGAGGGCTCGTTAAAAGAAAGACTGGCAATATTGCTGTCGTGGTTCCTCGTGGTTCATATATTTTGAATAATCCATTTTTTTCGACGATTTTAGATGGGATAGCGAAGGAATTAGATGAGACTGAATTCAATATGTTGATGTCATTTACATCTGTACAGCAGCAGCGATTACTTGAAACGCAAGCTGTAGATGGTGCTATTTTATTTTCTCCAAGAAATGAAGAATTGAGCATGGATTGGTTAAAAAGTTTGGCTATTCCCATTATCGTTGTCGGAAGTTACTTAGAGGATTCTCCATTTCCATGTGTCAGGCCTGATGATGAAGAAGGTGTGTGCCAATCTGTAACGGCCTTATTTGATAAAGGTCATCGAACCATTGGACTGGTCAATGGTCCAATGAGTTCGATGCATAGTGTGAGGTATTATAAGGGGTATGAGCGTACTCTGAAAAGTTTAGGATTAACAATGAACAAAGAGCTTGTGTTTGAGTTAGATGAATTTGATGGGGGAAAAGTAGTAGAAGTGGTTTCTCAATTTCTCCAAGGAAACCAGCACATGACTGGAGTTGTTTGCTCTTCAGATTTTTTGGCGATAGGGGTCATGAAAGCGGCAGATATCGCAAATGTGTCAATACCTCATGATTTGTCTGTCGTTGGTGCTGATGATGTGCCCATTGGAAGTTTTCTAACCCCTTCTTTATCTTCTGTTCATGTTGATTTAGTTGGAATGGGAAGAAAAGCGGTTTCTTTACTAATGCAGTTAGTAGAAGGAGAACAGTTAGAGAAGATGGAACATATCTTTCCGATGTACTATGTAGATCGTGGCACCACGGGAACGCCAAAAAAGAAATGATAGATGCTGAAAACTCGTATGATCGCTTTAGAATTTCTCTTCATTTAAAATGTAAGCGATTTCTTTTGTGCTCATCAGCATGTACTTTTGCATCATTTCCTCTATTAAGGAGGAGATACCATGACGTTAGAACTCAGCGGAAATTCAAATTCTCATGATGAGCAAGTTGTTGATAGAGCTTCACAACTATTGACTAGGATGGAAAGTGTACCTTTTTCGAGATGGCATTTAAAACCTCGTATCATTATGGGATCTGCTACCTTTTTTGATGCTTTTGATGCGCTATCTTTAGCGTTTGTTCTCCCAGTTCTCATCGGCATGTGGAATTTATCACCTGCTCAAATTGGTCTTCTTATTGGGTCTGGTTATATCGGACAAGCGATTGGTGCTATTTTCTTTGGATGGTTAGCAGAAAGACGTGGCCGTGTATTTAGTGCAAAGTGGACTGTATTTCTCATGTCTATTATGAGTATCGCATGTGTATTTTCAGGTAACTTTATGGCCCTTTTTATTTTTCGTTTTATACAGGGGATTGGAGTAGGAGGAGAAGTGCCAGTAGCGGCCTCATATATCAATGAGTTGTCTCGGGCCCAAGGGAGAGGGAGATTTTTTATGCTTTATGAGATGATTTTTCCATTAGGATTAATGATCTCAGCTCAAATTGGTGCATTTGTTGTACCTAGCTTTGGGTGGAAATGGATGTTCTTGATTGGTGGAATTGGCGGTTTGATCGTCTTTGTCTTCTTTTTCATGTTGCGTGAATCTCCAAGATGGCTTATTTCAAAAGGCAGGTTAGATGAAGCCGAAAGAATCATTGAAGAGATTGAAGCTAGTACGGACAAACGAATGCCTGTTGCAAATCAAGTATCCAACAGCACTGAAAAAGGCGACTGGAAAGAGCTCTTTTCTACTTTTTATCGTAAAAGAACATTGATCGTATGGGGACTATGGTTTTCTGCCTACTTTGTATCGAATGGATTAAATAATTGGTTACCGAGTCTTTATAATACGGTTTACAATTTGCCAGTTGGAGATTCATTAAGGGCAGCCTCTCTCACAAATATTTTACAGACCATAGGGGTATTCGCTTGTGCATTTTTAATCGATAAAGTAGGACGGAAGCGCTGGGCAACCATTGCATTTATCGTAACAGGTGCTTTATTAACGGCTTTATGGATCAGCGGAGCAAATTCTCCAGAAAGCGTTATTTATTTAGGGTCCGCTGCCTACGGAATGATGGGGACAATTACAGTTCTTCTCTATTTATATACACCTGAAATCTATCCAACCCGTATGAGGGTAATTGGTACGGCATTTGCTACAGCGTGGCTTAGGCTGGCCTCAGCGATCGCTCCTATTATGATAGGTTTTATTTTAGAGGTGAGCGGTGTTTCAACTATTTTTATTCTTTTTGCAAGTGTGACTGTAGTGGGAGCAATTCTTGCTTTTAAAATGATCGAAACGAGAGAGAAAGTATTAGAGGATATTGCACCGTAAGTGATGCATGCAGTGAAGAACTTATTCTAAAGAGGGTAGGTTCTTTTTTTATTCAGAGGATTTACGTACACTTTTGAAAAAGCCTAACCTACCTCAGTTCAATTATCTTATAATAGAAACATTATCAGCACTCCTTGTCATGAACATGAAAAGTAATATCTATCAGATAGTGTAAATGTAGAATCAAAATATAAAAGTCTACCGGCTAGGGTAGACTTTTTCGATCAGTTTAATGTTTGATCCCTTGAAGCAGTGCGGCTTTTAGGCAAAAGGATGTTGGCTGACGATGTTCGTCGAATTGCAGTTGAAACAGCTGTTTCGTTTCATCGTCTGCAGCATGAAGGTGGGCAACGATCTCCTTTTGAACATTCTCTGGCGTACGTCCACGTATAATCCAGTCCTGATATTCAATATGCAGATCCCAGTAACGAATATCTTCTTTCATCAGATGGTTGTCAGCGAAAAGCTCTTTCCATTCTGATAACGAGCTTTCTCGCACATGGGAAGGATCTCTCAGTCTATTTAAATGATTAATAAAGTCATCCTGTGCTTGGTTTTCAGGTGCATAATGATCGACTAGCAGAAATTTGCCGCCTTTCTTTAAGACTCGGCTGATTTCAGACATGGCTGCCGGGAGATGTGGGAAGTGATGAGCAGCAAATCGGCATGTGACCAGATCAAATGATGCATCAGAGAAGGGCAATGCGTCTGCGGATGCCTGCTCAAACGTAATGTGGTTCAGCTGGCGCTCTTTTGCAAGTGCTGTAGCAACCTCGATCATTTTGTGTGTGACATCAATCCCGATTCCTTTAGAGATGACGTCTGAAAAGGAAAAAACGGTATGACCTGCCGCGCAGCCGATATCAAGTAGATGCTCATCGCCCTTTGCCTTCGCCGCCGTTTTCATCCATTCAAGTTCTTTTCCAGCTGCAAAGATGGGTGAATCTCGGTAGTTCTCTGCATTTTGTGAGAATTGTTTCTCGGCTTTTGAATATGGATTCATTCCTTTACCCCCTTTTTGTTGTTTCTTTATCGTAGGGTTCTTCCCGTGATTTGTCTAAGACATAAAAGATATGATATGAATAGTTAAAACCTATGAGGTGAGAGAAGTGGATATACGAATGATGGAATATGTCATGGAAGTGTACCGGCAGCAAAGCTTTACAAAAGCAGCGGAAAAACTTCACATTGCACAGCCCTCGTTAAGTCAGCAAATTAAAAAACTTGAGGAGGAATTAGATACCCCTCTGTTTATTCGGAAGTATGGACAAGTCACTCCTACACCTCAGGGAAACCGATTGATTAAAAGAGCAGAAACCATTTTGAAGGAACGAGATGATTTGTTGCGTGAGATGGGGGAAGCTGCTTATGAGGTGGGGAAAGAACTGATGATCGGTGCGCCAGCTGTCACAGGGGGATATGTCCTGCCAAGTTTATTAAAAACCTATTGTCAAACGTATCCGCACGTTCACGTTCATTTGATAGAAGAATCGCCTCGTGAGCTAGAAAGACGTTTACTCGCTGGGAAACTGGATCTGGCGATTCTTTCTCTACCTGTCGAGCATGAATCATTGAAAACAAAACAAATGCTGACAGAGCCGCTTCTCCTCGCCATTCCGCAAACGGCTCAACCGTGGTTGACGGATGAACTGAATGAAATCATCAATCAAGCGGATCAAGAAGGGTCTGTCCCGTTTCATCTTCTGGAAGATGCCCCATTTATTATGCTGAAAGAGGGATATGGCTTTCGGCAAGTGGTCACGGAATTGTGCCGTCATCATGGCTTTCGGCCGAGTATTGCATTTGAAACAAGTCATATTCAAACAGCTCAGGCATTGGTTGAAAATGAGCTAGGTGTGACGGTGGTGCCGAAAATGGTGGCACAAGAGGAAAGGAAAGCAGTCACTTATTTACACATTGATTCACGCCCAACCCGTACTCTTGTGTTTGCATATGTGGAAGAAAGATATTTAACGAAAGCCGCTCAAGTCTTCATGGACCTTCAACAGAATAAAGGAAAAGCTTAAACAAACGTTTAATCAAACGCAAAAAGCAGGGGAGCCCCCTGCTTTCTAATATAAATCTAGACGCTGATCTGTCATGACGGGGATTTGTTGTCTCACTTCATCTACGAGCTGAAGATCAATGTCTGCATAATAAATGTCTTCTTCATCATTTGTCTCAAGCAGAATGCGTCCGAGCGGGTCAATCACCATGGAGTGACCAGGGAATTCAGTGTCTCTGCTTGTGCCCGTCCGGTTCACCGCAATCACAAATGACTGGTTCTCAATGGCTCTTGCGATGAGCAGACTTCGCCAATGGTCTACTCTTGCTGACGGCCATTGAGCGGTATTGACAAGTACCTTCGCTCCTTTGTTCACGAGCGTTCTTGATAGCTGCGGGAAGCGGAGGTCATAGCAGATCATGGTGCCAATCTTGACATCTTCATCATAATTAAATAAACCAAGCTGATGGCCAGCGGTTAAATAGTTGTGCTCATCCATTAAGCGAAATAAATGAATTTTATCATAATCTAACAAAAGCTCACCTTGACGGTTAAACACATACATCGTGTTGGTGATATCTTCATTTGTTGTCCGCTTATTCAAGACACTCCCTGCGATGAGATACACTTTGTGTTTACGAGCAAAGGAAGAGAAGAGTTGTTTTGTCCGCTCACCATCTGCATCGGCAAGCTCATCCGCTTGTTCCAACGCATAGCCGGTATTCCACATTTCAGGTAGAATAATCAAATCAGGCTGTTGGCGGATGGCTTCTTCTAAAAATGCTTCTGCTTTCTGAAAGTTTACATCAGGTTCTCCTATTTGTACGTCCATTTGAATCAGGGCGATGTTCATGTCGGTCGTCCTCCTTTATTCGTTTCATGCAATGAATGGTTCGGTGATATTGCCTGAAGCATCTAGTCTTCAAGCCAGTTTCTTTATCATAAAGCTTTCAGTCATCTTTGCCAATAGAAATGTCAGAAGGTTTTGTTAAATGACTTTCTTAGTCGAGAAATCAATGATATGATACATATAATTAACAAAACAAAGGGGAATAGTAGGATATGCAATTGTTCGATTTACCACTAGAAGATCTAAAAGAATATAAACCCAAAAAAACAGCACGTCCTGATTTTTCTCACTTTTGGAAAACATCTCTGGAAGAACTGAATCAAGTGAAGGCCAAACCAACATTAGAACCTTTTGATTATCCAGTGAAAGGGGTCAACGTATACCGCCTGACGTATCAGAGCTTTGGGCAATCGCGTATTGAAGGCTGGTATGCCGTACCTGATCAAACAGGTTCGCATCCTGCTCTTGTTCGATTTCATGGCTATAACGGAAGCTATGACGGCGGTATTCATGATATTGTGAATTGGGCGCTGCATGGCTATGCGACGTTTGGAATGCTTGTCCGTGGTCAAGGTGGCAGTGAAGACACATCAGTGACGCCAGGCGGGCATGCATTAGGGTGGATGACAAAAGGCATTTTATCGAAGGATACGTACTATTATCGAGGTGTTTATCTAGATGCTGTTCGTGCACTCGAAGTCATTCAGTCTTTCCCCGAAGTAGATGAACACCGTATCGGCGTGATCGGTGGAAGTCAGGGGGGTGCATTAGCGATTGCGGCGGCAGCCCTTTCAGACATTCCAAAAGTCGTTGTGGCAGACTATCCTTACTTATCAAATTTTGAGCGTGCAGTTGATGTTGCCTTGGAGCAGCCTTATTTAGAAATCAATTCATACTTTCGCAGAAACAGTGATCCTGAAGCTGAAGAAAAGGTATTTGAGACATTAAGTTACTTTGATTTAATCAATTTAGCCGGCTGGGTGAAACAGCCAACATTGATGGCGATCGGTCTGATTGATCAAGTGACACCGCCATCCACCGTGTTTGCGGCATACAATCATTTAGAAACAGATAAAGAGCTGAAAGTGTACCGATATTTTGGGCACGAGTTTATTCCTGCTTTTCAAACAGAGAAGCTGTCCTTTTTACAAAAGCATTTGCTTCTATCAACATAAGAGCATGACAAAGAGCTAAAATGACATTCATTTTAGCTCTTTGTCTTTTTTCAGCTATTGGATTGGTCAGCTTAATAACTGGTGTTCTGTCTTGTTTTTTCATCAGGCACTAATGCTGTAACGATCAGGGCAAGGGCTGTGATGATGTGAAGGATGAATCCGAGAATCGGAATCCAGGCAAGGCAGGATGTCACAATGCCGATAATACTTCCAATCATTGGTCCTTGGTCTCGCTTCGATAAGACGAGTGTGATAATATGCAGAATAAGCATGACCATGAGCGGTGAATAGCCATTGCTGATGACAAATAGACCCCCAATGACGGGGATGGCAAGGCAGGCTTCAAAAATTCCAGTAATCCATTTCATGATGCGAGATATAGACATGAGGTCCAACTCCTTTTTCATATATGTCTTATTCGTATTTTCCCAAAAGGTGAAGAAGTCATGCAGAATTCTATAGAAAGAGTTGATGGACACTTGAGAGAGAGAATGAAGGAAGAGCTAAAAATCATCGAAGAAACGTATGACGTCAAGATTTGTCTTGCCGTCGAATCAGGCAGCAGGGCATGGGGTTTTCCCTCGACGGATAGCGATTATGATGTTCGATTTTTATACGTTCCCCGGAAGGAATGGTACTGGGCGATGGAAGAACATCGAGATGTTATAGAACGACCGATTGATGACATGCTTGATATCAGCGGCTGGGAGCTTAGAAAGGCACTTCGCTTATTCAATAAATCGAATCCATCCATTATGGAATGGCTGTCTTCTGACATTATTTATGCTGAATCATTCTCTCTAGCCAAGCAGCTGAGAGAATTAAAGGATCGAGCATTTTATCCTGCGGCATTGATGTATCATTACCTCAATATGGCGAAGCGGAATGAAAGCCGGCATTTACGAGGAGAGCAGGTGCGAATCAAGAAGTATTTCTATGTGCTCCGTCCACTGCTTGCCTGCCAGTGGATTGAACGCTACCGGACGGTTCCACCCATGGACTTTCATGAACTGCTGAAGGAGCTAGTGGAGGAAGGCCCGCTGTTAGCAGAAATTCACGAACTGCTCAAACGTAAAATGGACGGAGAAGAAATGGATGTAGAGAACCGTCTCGCTCATGTCCATCCATTTATTGATCAAGAGCTGGCGCGTTTTGATGAATTGGTGAAAAGCTACAATCAGCCGAAAGACAATCTGATGCAAGAATTAAATGAGCTTTTGCAGTCTACCCTTGATGAGGTGTGGGCGTAGGAGGGGAGAGTCAGCCGGATAGCGGCAGACTCTTTTTTTATCTCTTATTGTGATAAAACCACAAAAAAAGTCAGAATTTTTGTCATCTTCAAATATTGTAGCGGACAGCTCATGAGCCTTACAATAAAGACATAGCTTACAAAGAGTGGGAGGTGCCCTTTATGGAGTCGGTCACAAGAAATTTCTTCTTGTTTTTGTCAAAGAGCAGTCTCTTGAACCATATTGCTCGTAATTGGGGAAGTGCTGTTGCATCAAAGAAAATCATCGGTGGGAAGGATTTTGAGAGCGCTATCCCTGTCATCAAACGATTAAACGATCAAGGTATGGCCGTAACGGTTGATCACCTCGGTGAGTTTGTCACAAAGGCAGAGATTGCAAATGAGCGGACGAATGAGTGTATTCAAACCATTCAGCGAATTGCAGAGGCGGGACTCAATTCCCACGTGTCACTTAAAATGACATCGCTTGGCTTAGATATTGACGATGACCTTGTGTATCGCAATATGAAAAGCATTTTAGATACGGCAGAGAAACACCGTATTATGGTGACAATTGATATGGAGGATGAACAGCGCTGTCAAAAAACGCTGGACATTTTTAAAGAAATGAAATCTCAATATGAGTATGTCAGTACGGTTTTGCAGGCGTATTTGTACAGAACAGAACAAGATCTTGATGACCTAAATGAGTTGCAGCCATTTTTAAGACTTGTAAAGGGTGCCTATAAGGAATCCGCCGAAGTGGCGTATCCAAACAAAAAAGACGTCGATCAGAATTACAAGAAGCTGATCGAAAAGCAGTTACTCTCAGGGAATTATACAGCCATTGCGACACATGACGATCAAATGATCGAATTTACGAAACATATTGTGAAAAAACACAATATACCGACAAGTCAGTTTGAATTTCAAATGCTGTATGGCATGAGAGCAGAAACGCAGCAGGCACTTGTGAAGGAAGGCTATCAAATGAGGGTCTACACCCCGTATGGACGAGAGTGGTATGGCTACTACATGAGACGTCTTGCAGAACGGCCGGCAAACATTGCCTTTGCTTTAAAAGGGATGACGAGAAAATAATTTGAAACGGGAGCGTGACAAAGATGACAACACCTTACAAGCATGAACCATTCACGGATTTTAGCCAGGAAGAAAATCGCCAAGCGTTTGAACAAGCATTAGCCAAAGTAACAGAATCGCTTGGGCAAACCTATCCGCTTGTGATTAATGGAGAAAGAATCGAAACAACAGACAAGATTGTCTCGATCAATCCGGCGAACAAGGAAGAAGTGGTTGGAACCGTATCAAAGGCTGGAAAAGAAGAGGCAGAACAAGCCATTCAAGCGGCGGCAAAAGCGTTTGAAACATGGCGCTATACGTCTCCAGAAGAAAGAGCGGGCGTTATCTTCCGCGCTGCGGCAAGCATTCGCCGTAAAAAGCATGAGTATTCAGCTCTTCTCGTAAAAGAAGCAGGGAAGCCTTGGAATGAAGCGGATGCAGATACAGCAGAAGCCATTGACTTCCTAGAGTATTATGCACGTCAAATGCTAGAGCTTGCGAAGGGTAAACCAGTGAACAGCCGTGAAGGAGAACGCAATCAATATGTGTACACACCAACTGGCGTGACGCTTGTCATTCCGCCGTGGAACTTCTTGTTTGCGATCATGGCAGGAACGACCGTAGCGCCAATCGTCACAGGCAATACAGTCGTATTAAAGCCAGCAAGTGCGACGCCTGTCATTGCTGCCCGCTTTGTAGAAGAACTGGAGCAAGCAGGTCTTCCAAAAGGTGTTGTCAACTTCGCGCCAGGTAGCGGAGCAGAAGTAGGAGATTACTTAGTAGATCATCCGAAAACAAGCCTTATTACATTCACTGGATCAAGAGAAGTGGGAACACGTATTTTTGAACGTGCGGCAAAAGTACAGCCAGGACAACAGCATTTAAAGCGTGTCATTGCTGAAATGGGCGGTAAAGATACTGTGGTTGTAGATGAGGATGCAGATGTCGAATTAGCCGCTAATGCCATTTTCACATCAGCCTTCGGATTCTCAGGTCAAAAATGTTCAGCTGGCTCTCGTGCTGTCGTCCACGAGAAGCTGTATGACCAAGTCGTTGAGCGAGTGAAGGAAATCACAGAAACGAAAACAACAGCGAATCCGTTATCAGCCGATGTTTACATGGGACCTGTCATTGATCAAGCTTCCTTTGACAAGATCACGGAATATATCGAGATTGGCAAGCAAGAAGGCCGCCTAGTCACTGGCGGAACAAGTGATGATTCAGAAGGGTACTTCATTCATCCAACCGTGTTTGCAGATCTAGAGCCAACATCTCGTTTAATGCAAGAAGAAATCTTTGGACCTGTCCTTGCTTTCTCAAAAGTCTCAAGCTTTGATGAGGCGCTTGAAGTAGCCAACAACACGGAATACGGGTTAACCGGTGCGGTCATTACAAATAATCGTGATCACATCAACCGTGCGAAGCAGGAGTTCCATGTCGGTAACCTTTATTTTAACCGTAACTGTACGGGAGCTATTGTGGGATACCACCCATTTGGCGGCTTTAAAATGTCAGGAACTGATTCAAAAGCAGGCGGTCCAGATTACCTTGCTCTGCACATGCAGGCCAAAACGATCAGCGAAATGTTTTAATATGGAAAAGCATGAACTCGTGAAGGCGGGTTCATGCTTTTTTTACCTGTCTACGACTTGTTTCTATACAAATCTGACTGGAAAGAAGTATGATAAATGTATCACTTAATCAGGGAGCAATCGGGATGGAAGAGATATTAGAAAAGCTTCATACATGTTTTGATGTCGATAAATTAATTGCATTTATTAGTGGTTATTTAAAAAAACCAGTCATTTTAGAAAGTACGGAATGTCAGCTGCTTGCTTATAATTCTTACAGCATCCAGCAGTTTGACCCAGTCAATCAGCAAACGATTTTCTCAAAGGAATGTCCAGGGGCTGTGGTGGATTGGTTAAAAAAAACAGGTGTCATTGAGCAGCTGCGCACAAATTCAAATCCTTTTTATGTGAATGGTCATGAGGAGCTCGGATTTAATCGCCGGGTGGCTGTAAGCGCCAAGCACAAACAAGAGGTTGTCGGCTTTATTTGGGTGCAGGACATTGAAGATTCTCTCTCTCAAGAGGAGCTGCAATTTTTACACGAGGCATCGTTTCAGGTTGGAAAAGTCATTTATAAAAATAAGAAACAGTTGGAGAAAAAGGAAGGCAAGATTGAAGAGTTCTTCAAAAAGGTCATGGATGATCATTTTTATACAGAAGAAGAGCTGAAATGGGAAGCTGAGAATTTAAGCATTCCACTGCCAGCTGTCTTTACTGTGATGGTTGTTCATGCCGCCGATAATAAAAGTGAGACGGCAGAAGATGTGAAGGATGTGATTAGAACCTATTTACAGCTAGAAGACAAGGTCAATCACGTCTACTCTGTGCAAGCAGACATCGTCGTGATATTAGGCAGTTTGTCAGATCGACACTCACCAAAAGCGACCGCTGCGGATGTCGTCGCCCATCTTCAATCGAAAACGCATACACACCCATCTCCTTTATATATTGGGATGGGAAGAGAATATCGAGATGTCATGAAAATGAGCACAAGTCGATTTGAAGCGATAGAAGTCGTGAAAGCAGTGAAGATTGTCGGGGGGCAGGAATTGATTCCATACGATTACGAGCATTTGGGGGTCTTCCGGTTTTTAGATTCTATTTACAGTCACCAAAAAAAGAAAAACGATTTTAATCCAGATTTGTTGCGCCTAAAGGAAAAAGACCGTGACAGCCAAACATCATTTTTAAAAACCTTAGAGGTCTACTTATTGAATAATTGCAAGTTGAAACCAGCTGCAGAGCAGTTGTTTATTCATCAAAATACACTAAACTATCGAATGAAACAAATTTTTGAAATGACGTCTATTGATTTAAGTCATTTTAGCCAGCGATGTGAGTTATTTATTGAATTGATGCTGATGAAAAAAGATCAATAGGCGTGGACTCCGCAGGTGCAAAGGATGACCTGCGGATTTTTATGCGAGATCATAAAATGGCATACAATTGCCTTATTTCGTTGTATGATAGATAAAGATTTTATGAGGAAAGTGAAAGGAGGGCCACCTTTGGGATTAGTCACCTTGGCCATTTTGATTTTCATCATGACCCTCGTCCTTGTCATTTGGCAGCCAGGACGTTTAACCATTGGATGGTCAGCGTGCGGGGGAGCGATTCTTGCACTTGCTTTTGGGGTCGTTCATTTGGGCGATGTATGGGAAGTTACCCAAATTGTCTGGAACGCCACCTTTGCATTTATTGGAATTATCATCATTTCATTGATTTTAGATGAGATTGGTTTTTTTGAATGGGCGGCACTTCATATGGCAAAAGCCGCAAGAGGGAACGGGGTCCGCATGTTTATTTATTTAACATTGCTCGGCGCTGTGGTAGCAGCTTTTTTTGCCAACGATGGAGCGGCACTCATCTTAACCCCGATCGTTTTATCTGTGGTCAGAGCGTTGAAGCTGGATGAGCGTATGATCCTGCCATTTGTCATGGCAAGCGGCTTTATTGCAGATACGACGTCTTTGCCATTTGTCATTAGTAACTTGGTCAATATCGTATCAGCCGATTATTTTCATATTGGCTTTCTTGAATATACAGCAAACATGTTCGTCCCAAACCTTGTATCGCTTGGCGCTAGTATGCTTGTGCTGTATGTGTTTTACCGGAAACTCATCCCGAAAACGTACGATGTTTCGCAGGCGAAGGAACCAGCTTCGGCCATTCGTGATCTGCGCATGTTCCGGTTATCTTGGTATGTGTTAGGGTGCTTGCTTGTTGGATATTTTGCTGGGGAATTGGCTGGCATTCCGGTGTCAATCATTGTAGGAGGCATTGCGATTGCTTTCTTATGGCTGGCAAAACGGAGTCCACAGGTGGCGACAAAACGAGTTGTCAAAGAAGCACCGTGGTCGATTGTGTTTTTCTCTATCGGCATGTATGTCGTGGTTTATGGGCTGAAAAATGTCGGCCTGACAGAAATTTTAGCGGCGTGGATTGAACAGGGGGCGTCACACGGTTTACTTGCAGGAACGATGTTTATGGGGGTTCTGGCAGCAGTGCTATCTTCTGTCATGAACAACCTCCCAACCGTTTTAATTGATGCGATTGCCATCGGTCACACAGATACAGCAGGTGTGATGAGAGATGGGCTGATTTATGCCAACGTCATCGGTTCAAACCTTGGTCCGAAAATGACCCCAATCGGTTCATTGGCGACATTGCTGTGGCTTCATGTCTTGAAGAAAAAAGGTGTGCATATTTCTTGGGGAGCATACATGAAAGCTGGAATCATTCTAACCATACCGACGCTGATCATCACGTTATTGGGGTTGTATGTGTGGTTATGGTTGATACATTAAGAGCATATCCAATGGATCTGCCAGCGTGTAGACAAACCCTCGCATTCTTTGTCAGTCCTGCGTGCCGGTGCTCACGAATGTCAAATTCGCTCTGCGCAAGTATTCGTTCTTTCAAAGGTTTTCTATCACGCTAAAAAAGAAGACAAAGGGCTAAAATAAAATTCATTTTAGCCCTTTGTCAACAATTTGAGCAGATCCCATAGGTCTGCTCTTTGTTGTTATAAATATTTTGCATAGCGTTTTTCCAAAAAGTCTTGCAGCAAGGAAACCACACTGCATATGCCCCAGTAAATCAAGGCAACCAATATATACATGGTCATATAATCGAATTCTCGTCCGCCCACAATTTTTGCTTGCTGGAAGAGTTCTGGCACAGTAATCATTGCCGCTAGTGAGGAAGCTTTGATTAAATCAAGCATGACGTTGGTTAGGGGCGGCAGTGCAATGCGCACGGATTGAGGTAAAATGACTCCGCGCATCGTTTGCCAATAGCTGAGACCAAGTGATTTGGCGGCTTCCACTTGACCACTTGGAACAGAGGAGAGAGCCGCCCGGTTAATTTCGGCAATGTATGCAGCACTATTGAAGCTGAATCCAATAATAGCAGCAGTGACAGCTGTAAATTCAATGCCGATGTAAGGGAATCCGAAATAAAGGATAAACAAAATGACCAGAATGGGAACCCCACGCATGAATGAAATATACAGCCGTGCAGGCAACCGAAGGAACCACGTATTTGCCATTCTAGCAAGGGCAATAAAAAAGCCTAGAATCGTACCAAAAAACATGCTCACAAAGGAAATGAGCAGCGTCAGCCAGATGCCTTTCATGACAAACGGAAATGACGCTTTTGCCAGTGCAGGATTAAAGATATATTCTAAATGAATATCTCCCACGGCTGCGGCTCCTTATTTAGAAATGTCGACATCTTCGACATCAACATCAATTTTCTTTGAGACGTCAGCATGATTAAAGAATTTCTCCGAAATCTTTTTCATGGTTCCGTCTTTTTTCATCTCTTTTAATACACGATTCAATTCTTTTTGAAGTTCTGTATTGTCTTTTTTCATCACAAACCCTTGTTCATTCGGCATGTATTTTAAGTCTGGATGGATCGTAATATTTAGCTTAGGGAATGCAGCAAGTGCCAGTGTTTGCAAGTAATAGTCATTTAGAATGACATCTGTACGGCCGTTTGCGACATCCTTTAAATATTGCTCGTTTGTGGCATTATCATAAATGACTTCTTTTGCACCATACTTACGGGCAACATCCATATAAATGGTCGTTGCAGCACCTGCTGCTTTCTTTCCTTTTAAATCCTTTAGCGTTTTAATACCTGACAGATCATCTTTTCTGACGATAGCTGTTCCATATGAGTATTTATAAGGTGTTGAAAAGGCGAACTTATCTTTCCTGTCATCTGTGATGTCGATATCGTTTGCAGCGGCATCCACCTGACCTGAATTAATGGCACTGAGCATACCGTCATAACCCATTTCTTTAAATTCTACTTTTACGTCAAGGCGCTTAAATGCTTCTTTGACGACTTCCACTTCATAGCCAGTCAATTGATCCTTGCCGTTCGATGTATCATGGTAAGACGTAGGATACAAGGTACCTGAAGTAGCGACCACGATTTTCCCTTTCTTTTGAATCTGATCCCACTTTGATTCTCCAGACTGAGATGAGCCTGATTGACTGCAAGCAGACATGACAAGCATGAGAGCAGACACAACAAGCAGCACCCATATAGGTTTTCTATGATAAAAACGACTCATTTAAGAATCCTCCTCTATTTTTTATACAAAACAAAACATAGCACGCTTTTTCAGTTAGGACAACGTTTTCAGACGAAAAACGAAAAAGTAAGAATATTATGTGCAATTTGCTGATGTGAATAATGTATAAAAAAGGAAAGAGTGTGCAAATTAAAATCGAATAAAGGAGGGAACGACAGAGATGAAAAAAACAAGTGGTTTGATCATACTAACGATGGTGCTATTATTTGGTTTTCAGGTGAATACGGCTCATGGAGAAACACCTCAAATGGAAAAGCGCCCCGTCACGCATCAAGTAAAATTAACGACAGAGCAACAAAAACAAATTGAAGTACTTGAACAGCAAATTTTGTCTAAACGAAAAGAAGTGATTGAAAAATACGTTCAGTATGGAGTGTTAACGAAGGAACAAGGAACGCACATCACAAAACGAATGGATGAACATTACAATCACTTAAAAAATAATGGGTTTGTTCCATTACTAAAAAAACCACAGCATCATCGACCATAAGTTTAAGAAAACCGGCAGCATGGTGCCGGTTTTTATTGTTTATGTGCTAAAAGGTCAGCGTCTCACCATCTTGAGGAACAAAAATGGCCTGATCTGCATCGTTCTCTTGAATATAAGATTTTAATGCAGCTCTTGTTAATAAACAATGATTCACGGCTTCAAGGTGACAGGCAATAATTTGAGCTTGTGGTTGAGAATGGTGAATGTCTACAATCTCTTCCTTTGTCATCGTAATTGGGTCGCCCTCTAAAAATTGGGCAGCCCCACTATTGACCACAATAATATCTGGCTGGCATGTATTCACAACCTCTTTCGGCTCATCACACCAAATGGTATCTCCTGCAATATAAAGAGTAGGCTCATCAGGATGAGAGAAAACAAAACCGCTCACTTGTCCCATCCGTTTAGCGGTTTCTCCTGTTCCGTGCTGCCCACCAGTTCGTTTGATATGAATACCACAAACATCCATTTCATCTTCAATACATGTGACATGCTGAAATCCAGCTTCTTTCACTTCCGTGCGATCTTTCTCTGATTGAGTATAGATCGGCAAAGTTTGAGCTAATCTCTTTTTTGCCTCGTCGTCAAAGTGATCTACATGTAAATGAGTGAGCAGGACAGCATCAGGCTGTAATATCTTGTCCAAATCAATGTTTGAAGGCAGCTCCACAATTGGATTGTTTACATGTTGATTGGCAGTATGCGGGAACGGTGGATAGGTTCCTTTTGCTGCTAAAAAGGGATCAATTAAGAAAGTTGACGGACCATATTGAAGGTATAAAGTAGCATTACGAATGAGTGTTATTTTCATTAGAAGGCCTCCTTTTTTTCTCATTAAGTTTAAAGTATATTAAAAGAGCCTCGTGTGACAGAGGATCATGAAAGTCTTTCAGCGGAACGACTTGATTTTTGAAAGAGGTGAGCCAATGCTAGACAAAACAGATATGGATATATTAAAAGAACTCTCAAAGAATAGTCGATTGACGATGAAAGCACTTGGTGAAAAAGTCCATTTAACCGGTCAAGCTGCTAAAAATAGAGTCTTAAAGCTTGAAGAAGAGGGGATTATTGAAGCCTATACCATTTCAATTAACTGGCGGACACGGCAGAACATGCAAACATTTTTGCAGCTCTTTACCCGAAGCCATGATCATGAACCGCTTTTATCGTTTCTCCATCAAAAGGAAGAAATCAAAAACCTGTTTAAAATAAGTGGAGAGGGCTGTTATATGGCTGAAGGACATTTCTCCAGTCATGATGAGCTTGATCAGTTTTTAACGGAGCTAACAAAGCATGCAAATTATAAATTGTCTATCGCTGTGAAACGTCTCACTCATCAAGAATAGATGAGGCGCAGGAGGAAATAACCGATGAAAAGATTAATTGAACATCAAGCTGAACCGATCACAAAGGAAAGAATCAAAGCAGATTTGGTTCAACTTGGTGTAAGTCAGGGCATGATCTTATGTGTCCACTCATCCTTGTCATCTATTGGATGGGTGAATGGAGGGACCATTGCTGTTATCCAAGCTATAATGGATATTTTAACAGAAGAAGGAACACTGATTATGCCGGCACAAACGTTAGAGCTATCTGATCCTGCTGATTGGATCAATCCGCCTGTTCCTTATTCTTGGTGGAAACCGATCAAAGACACGATGCCTGCATTTGATCCGGCTTACACAGCTCCAACAGCAATGGGAAAGGTAGCGGAGACCTTTTGGAAATACCCAGGCGTAGAAAGAAGCAATCATCCTCACTTCTCATTCACCGCCTGGGGGAAAAGGAAACATGAAGTGTTGAAACACCATGCGCTTCCTTATGGTTTAGGAGAAAATTCACCTCTTGGACGTATGTACGATCTTGATGCAAAAGTGCTGCTAATTGGTACGTCATTCGAGAGTGTGACAGCTTTTCACTTAGCTGAATATCGAATCTCGCACCAAGACCTCATGACACGAGGGGCCCCCATTTTAGAGAATGGCTGGAGGGTGTGGAAAGAGTATCAAGATATCATCACAAGAGAAGAACTATTTGAACAGATTGGTCGTGATTTTTTACAATCAGAATGTAGTTATAACCACAGTCAAATCGGGCTAGCCAATTCGTATTTATTGCCGATGAGAGAATCAGTCGATTTTGCAGAAAAATGGCTTGAGCAGTACGATCAGACGTGATCTAAGCAGTCTGAAAATCAAAATAATAGAGATCTTGATCAGGGTGCTCAGATATATAGCAGGTGAGCTGATAGTCTCCTTTTGGAATGGAGAAAGACAGTACCTGTGCCATGACGCTTGTCAGATAAACCTGATCACTTGAATGAGTAAATGGCACTGTGATGACTCTATCAACGGATGATGGAGGCTCATGTCTGTTTAATGTCACGATAATAGAAGCCTTTCCGTTATTGATGCCTTCAAAAGAAACACCTCGATCCCCAGTTGCGAATCCTTGAAGAATATCGTCATTTGTCCAATCAATCACAGGTGGCGTCGTGCTTCCAGTGTATACGGTGATTTGGTGATAGGAGATGGATAGGGGATAAGTTTTGTTTAAATCATTCATGTAAATAACTCCTTTATTCATAAAATTTTTTCAACCGGCAATCATGCTAAAAAGTGAAAGTTTGAAAGGTTGATAATTGAAGAGAATGTTAGGCAGCAAGACGATTGTCGCCGTCTTGCGCTACTGTTTGAGGGATCTAGATGTGAAATTGAGAAACCATTTCTTTTAGGTCTCCTGCTAAATGGGCAAGAGCCTCTGATGAAGCTGTTACTTCTTCCATTGCTGCAAATTGTTCTTCTGTTAAACCGGCTACTTGTTGTGAATGTTCACTCGTCAGTTTAACGGCTTCCGTGATAGAGGCAAAGGTCTGCTTCGCATCATTTGTATAAGCTGCGATTTTTTGGGATGCATCTGATAAATGTGTAATGCCATCTGCCATTTCCTTCATTGACTGCTGAATGTCAATAAATGATTCCTCTGTATGAGATATAAGAACAGCCCCTTGAGCCGCTTCCTCTCGTACTCGTTTAATGGCACTCGTCGAATGATTCATCTCTTTTTGTATTTCGGAAATGAGATGTGAAATCATGTTGGATGATGTTTGCGATTCTTCTGCGAGCTTCCTCACTTCGTCTGCCACAACCGCAAAACCTTTTCCATGTTCACCTGCGCGTGCTGCCTCAATGGCTGCATTAAGAGCAAGTAGATTTGTTTGGTTAGCGATATCTGTAATCACTTTGGAAATGTGATCAATCTCGGCTGAACGTGTTTCTAGCGCTTGAATTGCTGTACCATTCTCTTCAATTGATTTTGCAATAGATGTCATTTGTGAATTGACTTCACCGATATTTTGTACACCTTTTTGGGCCATTTCTTGTGCGGATTGGCTTCTTGTTGCCATTTGTCCAGCATTTTCAGTGATGTTTACCAGCTCGTTAGATACTTGTCTCATCGTGTGCTCACTAGCTGTCATTTGGGCTGATTGCTGTTCAGACGATTGAGCGACTTCTTGAATGGTATGGGTAATTTTTTCTGATGCTGCACTCGTTTCTTCTGCGCTAGCTGACAGCTCCTCAGAAGAGGTGGCTACTAATTCAGATGTTTTGATGACATTTAAAATGGTTTGATTTAATTTCTCACGCATCTTATTAAAGTGACCTGCCAGCTCAGAAAGTTCATCGCCTGTGTGATCTGTCACGTTGATGGTTAAATTTCCTTCGCCTGCACTCTTAATAGCAGATGCCATATGTTTGAGACGTGTCTGAATCCGCTTTGTGAAAATAGAAATAATGATAACAGAAATAATTAAACTTAACAGTAGAACCGTGACAAATTGAATAAAGAAAGACTGAAGCATTTGAGAAATCATGCTTTGATTTGCACCGGTATAGAAAATACCAATCGTTTCCCCTGTATCATTTTTGATGGGCATATAAGCCGTTTGGTAGTCTTTCCCGGCAACATTGGCTGTTCCGTAATAATTCTCGCCTTTATCCAAAACAGCGGCCTTTACTTCAGGCGAGACTTCGGTTCCTACAGCTCGTTTCCCGTTTAACATGACATTTGTGGCAACACGGGTATTTCCTTGGAAAATCGTGATTGTATCACCAGTATATTCGGCTAATTGATCAACCAATGTGTCATGGTTATTGATTTGAGTATTTCCTTTGTAAAGCTTGCCATCTTTTATCTGCCACGAGCCAGCAACCTTTTCAGTTAGGTAAGCGTATCCTAGCTTTAGATCGCCTTTTGCTTTTTCGGTGGCCATTTGCTTAATGTTCTCTGTCATTTCGCGGTTCACTACATAACCAACAACTGCTGAAAATACGATGAGGACACTTAAAAAGATCAGCATTATTTTGGCGCCAAGCCTCAGTTTTCCTTTTTTCTTCATGCTTTATACTCCTTTAGTTATAAGGTAGGTTATCCCTTCTTAAGGATTATCGGCATGAAAAAAATGTTTGATATACGTGTATGCACTTACACAGAAATTTTTGTTGTGAAAAAAGGAAAAATAGCGCTACTCGATAATAAATTGGATTCTTGTGCCATCAGGATCATCTGACAATTGATGACTTACCCAAGAGCCTGCACCTCTATTATCTGAAGGACGTACATATTTGACAGAAGCCCCTGTTCCACCTTCTTTACACATCGCCATTGGCCATTCATCACGATCATAACCACGCTTTGTTGGAATGCCATGAAGTGACCGGTCTCTTTGCTCATCACTATTTTTGCGATCAATGGTGCAAATGGAAGAATGACCTTCATCAATTGCTTCTTCTATGTGCTTCGCGGTTTCTGGATATCGATCTGATGGAAAGTGAATGGTTTTGTCATAAGAAGAGTTTGTCGTCTCTTGTTTATGTTGCTCTAGTTGGACATAGCCTGTTGCTACACCAATGACAATCAATAAAAGCAAGAGAATGGTTTTAAGAAGTTTCATAGATGCTAGCTCTCTTTCTATTTAGCGTATTTTGTAAACAGAAGTATAGCAGAATTACTTACCAATTTCTCCTCGTTTTGAAAAAACGTCTTTTAAAGTTCGAAAAACGTTTTTTACCTTTCTATGCTCTTTTCACATTTGTACAAAAATCATAAAAATTTTATTTTACTGCTCATAAAACATTTATACTTATGCAAAATGGCTTTATTATTGGTTTTTGGACTAATTTCAAGATTTTAACACACAGAAAATTCAAAAAATAAAATTGACTAAACCGATATGCTTTAATATTATGGAGTCAAATATCAAAAAATGTCGTAATTTATCAAAATATGATTCCATTTACATGGCAGGAGGGAAGTACAAATGGCGGATGTCTCTTATCGGCTCGGAATAGACATAGGTGGAACATTTACTGATTTATCGCTGATGAATGAAGCAACAGGAGAGCTCACTGAACTCAAGACACCTACAGTGACAGATGACCCAGCTCAAGGAATTATCAATGGGCTGAAACTTCTAAAAGAAAGAGGTGTCGATTTATCCAACATCCAATATCTCGTACACGGAATGACAATCGGCCTTAATACTTTATTGCAGAGAAAGGGAGCAGATTTAGCCCTTTTTGTAACGGAAGGTTTTCAAGACATTTTGTCATTGCAGCGTTTACGTCTACCCATCCCTTATGACTTCAATTCTCGATTGCCAGAACCATTGATACCACGAAAACATGTATACCCAATCTCTGAAAGGCTCATACACGATGGTTCGATCAAAAAACCTCTCCAACTGCAGCAATTAGATGATGCTGTCCAGCAGGTCATGTCTAAAAAACTAGCAGGCATTGTCATTTCTTTTTTACATAGTTATCAGAATCCAGTTCATGAATTACAAGCTAAAGCCTATATTCATCACCATTACCCACAATTAGAAGTCCTGACGTCTTCTGAATTATGGCCACAAATGAGGGAATATGAGCGGACAGTGATGTCTGTTGTCAATTTGTACATTCAACCAAAGGTGAAACAATATTTACAAACATTGAAAAGCCGCTTGAAAGAAGAAGGTGTACCAATTTCTCCATACATTACCCAATCAAATGGTGGTTTAATGGATGCAGAAAGTGCAGCCACTTCACCCGTTAAAACACTTTTTTCTGGCCCGGCAGCTGGTGTCATTGGTGCGGCGAGAATTGCAGCATCTGCAAATGAACCCAATTTAATTACGTTTGATGTTGGAGGGACAAGTGCAGATATCTCGATCATTCAAAATGGGCAGCCTACAATGGCTCAATCGAATCAGCTTTCAGGATTTCCGATCATTCTTCCATCTGTTGCGATGTATTCGATAGGGGCTGGCGGAGGTTCTGTCGCGTGGCTTGATCAAGGCGGACTCCTCAAAGCAGGACCGGAATCAGTTGGCTCGCAGCCCGGACCTGCATCGTATGGAAAGGGGAAAAAAGCAGCATTAACCGATGCGTTTCTCATATGCGGTTACCTCAATCAAGATCGGTTTGCCGGAGGACATTTACAATTGCAGCGGTCTGCAGCGGAAATAGCCTTTCAGCCAATTGCTGATCAGCTTCATAAAACGGTCGAACAAGCGGCTGACCAGCTAATTCAAGTGGCTGTTGCCAATATGTACACGGAACTAAGCAATGTCATGGAGCAGCAAGGGTTTGATCCTAGAGATTTTAGTTTGCTGGCATTTGGCGGGGCAGGGCCTGTTGTTGCGAATTTCCTTGCGAGAGAAATTCATGCAAAAAATGTGGTCGTCCCTCCAAGTCCAGGGACATTATGTGCGCTAGGTGCACTCACAGCTGATTTTATTCATGATGCTGTGTTGTCTAAGAAAATCTGCTTACAAGACTATACGATTGACGAATTAAAACAAGATTATGAAATGCTTTCCCGCAAAGCAACGGATTGGTTCAGCCAGCAAAACATTCAACATATCAAACAGACGTCCATTTTGTTATTAGCAGATGCCCGCTATCAAGGACAGGCATTTGAGATTGAATTGCCATTATCGGTGGACTGGCTAAAGCAGGAACAAGACGTCCATCATCTGATTGAAGCTTTTCACAACCTGCATGAGCGTCAATATGGCCATAGAGATGATCAGGCGAACATTGAATTTACTCATTTGCGAGTTCGAGTCATAGGTGAAACGCCTTCGCTTCCTTTCTCTCCTGTTGATGAAAGCAGCGGACAGTCTTTAATACCACAATCATACAGACGAATCTTTATAGAAGAAAAAGAGTACGAAGCATCTGTTTACAATCGGAGTACTTTGTCATTAGGTGCTGTTGTGAAAGGACCTGCCATCATTGAGCAAGATGATACGACAACATTGATTTTGCCAAACTGGGCAGGCAGCATAGACCATTCAGGAAACTTGGTGATTTCAAGGGAGGCGGCTTTACATGGGAACTGATCCAGCAAAGCTTGAGATGATGAGGAGTTATTTTAATGCGATTGCATCAGGCATGGGACATGTCATTGAGCGGACATCCTTTACAACATTCGTAAAAGAATCGGCGGATTTTGCCACAGCATTAGCCACGCCTTCTGGAGATTTCTTTGTTTACCCAAAAACAGTCGGTGTCACGATCTTTTTAGGGCTGAGTCTCAAAAAAGCGATTGAAGAAAGCGGACCGATGCAGCCGGGTGACATTATCATCACAAATGACCCTTATACGACAGACGGTTTAGCGACTCACTTGCCAGATGTCCACATCATCAAGCCCATTTTTATAGAAGATGAAATTGTAAGTTATGCTTGGTCTTTTGTTCATGTAAGTGATGTGGGCGGTCTTGTCCCTTCAAGCATTTCTCCAACTGCAACAGATGTTCATCAGGAAGGATTAAGAATTCCACCAGTGAAAATCTATGAAGGTGGAAAAGAGAATCAGGTGGTTCGTACCTTTTTAAGAGCTAATAGCCGAGCGAGTCATTTAAATGATGGAGATATTAATGCGATGATTGCCGCTGTCAATACAGCAGAAATTCGGTTAAAAGAAATGATCGAGAAATTTGGAAAAAACGAAGTGAAACAAGGAATGATTGATCTGCTGAAGCAAGCAGAGGATCGCGCAGGAAAAGTCATTGAAGCCATCCCTGATGGAACGAGTGAATTCGCTGATTACTTGGATGATGATATGATTTCGGACGTGCCGATCCGATTAAAAATCAAGCTGACGGTCAAAGGGAAACAGCTGACACTGGACTTCTCTGAGTGTGATCCGCAAGTTAAGACAGCTTTTAATCTTGTCACCAATGGTCAAAAGCACTCCTTCTTATATCAAGGATTGATCAATTACATCATTAGTAAAGATCCTTTTATTCCGATTAATGGTGGGATTACGTATCCGATAGACGTGATTTCACCTAAAGGAACGCTTGTCCATCCAGAATATCCGGCTTCTGTCGGTATTCGGCATTCCATTACAATGAGACTGTATAATGTCGTACTAGGTGCTATTGGTAAGCTGTTGCCTGAAGCAGTACCGGCGGCAGGTGCAGGTCAATCCGCTATCGTCGTTCTCTCTGTTCCTGATGATCAAACAGGGGGCAGAAAAATGTCTGTAGTCGAACCGTTAGGCGGAGGCGGCGGTGCTCAAAAAGGGACTGATGGAGTAGATGGAATTGATCATTCGTCAGGATTTTTAAAAAATACACCTATTGAGAGCTTGGAACAGCATATTGATATTCATGTACACCGATATGAACTGCTGCCGAACACAGGTGGAGCAGGGGAAAATAGAGGCGGACATGCAATTGGTTTAGAATTTGAAATGATCAAGCCAGAATCAATGGTGACGGCACGAGGAATGGAAAGAATGAAGTTTCAACCTTGGGGGTTAATGGGCGGCCGTGCAGGAGCAATTGGTGAGGTGAAATTGACCAAACCAAATGGGGAGACACAAAACCAGCCGAAAATTGATGTCATGCGTCTTGAAAAAGGCGATATTGTTCAATTGATTTCACCAAGTGGAGGAGGATGGGGGAATCCATTTGCTAGAAAGAAAGAAAAAGTCCTTCATGAAGTGGAAGCAGGGCTATTAAGTGAAGAAAGAGCACTTCAGCAATATGGTGTCAAAGTCTATCGAGATCATAATGAATGGAAAATTGATGACGAACAGACGAGCAGGCTTCGTGAAAAGATGAATGATGCTGTCGCTTGGGATTTTGGAAAACAAAGAGCAGCTTATGAGAAAGTGTGGACAGACGAAGCCAGCAGTGAACTTGCTGTGCAGCTGCGTTCATACCCAGCAAATGAGCGTACGCACTATAAACATGCGGTTCATTCTCATTTTAGTCATAGACAGGAACCGTTAACAAAGATGGATATTATTCAAGCACTTCAGTTGAATCAACAAAAAGGGGGAAACGAATTATGAAAAGAAGATTAATGACCATATTTGCAGGTGTCCTATCCATCATGTTACTGCTGACTGCATGTGGTGGAAATGGGCAAGACCAAAGTAAACAGCAGCAGACGGTGATTGTTGGTGTCTACGGAGGAGATTGGGAAAAGAATATTAAGCCAATCCTCGAAAAATTTGAAAAGGATACGGGTATCAAAGTTCAAACGGTCTCTGGGGCAGATTCTGAATGGTTTACAAAATTAAAAGCATCAAATGGTAAAAATCCACCGTACGATTTGCTCATTTTACAGCCTGATACGATTCAAAGAGGTATTGCGGCAAACGTTATTGCGCCTATTGATGAAGATCAAGCACCGAATGTGAAAAAACTTTATCGTTCTGTTCAAAAGAAACTTACTGTTGATGGAAAACAATATGCTGCAGGCTTTAGTATGGGACAGCTTGGAATTGCTTATAGAAAAGACCTTGTCAAACAAGAGCCGAACAGCTGGACAGATTTATGGAGCGATCAGCTGAAAGGGAAAGTGGCAATTTCTTCTCCAACCTATTCAGCGGGCTTACAATTTTTCTCTGCACTTGTCCATGCTCAAGGAGGGACAGAATCAAATCCTAAGGATATTGATAAAGCATTTAAAAGCCTCGCACAATTAAAAGGCCATGTAGCTGCTTTTCCAGATAACCCAGGGTCTATTCAAACACTGTTAGAACGTGGTGATGTGACGGCAGTTCCATATTGGGATGGCCGAGCATTTGCACTTGAAGAAGAAGGGATGGATATTGGATTCTCATATCCGAAAGAAGGCGCTGTGGCAGCAGTTGCGAGCTGGGCGTTAACAAAGGGAAGTCAGCATGAGGAAGCGGCTTATAAGCTATTAAACTACCTTAGCGGGAAAGAAGCTCAAGAAGCCTTCTCAGAAAAATCTTACTATGGCATGTCGAATTCTGATGTGAAATACGGAGACAAAATTAAGGGGAAAGTGAAGGTTGGCGAAAATTATTATAGCAAGCTGACTTGGGTAGATTACGAAACAGCGACTTCGGAGCTCGGTCAATGGACAAATCGATGGAATGAAGTATTAGGCGGAGGAAAATAGGTGATCGCATGAGTGGAATCAATTTAGAACATATCAGCCAGCATTTCGGCGAGCAGATTGCTCTCGATGATGTCAGTCTTACGGTCAAAGAGGGAGAGTTTTTCTCCCTTCTTGGCCCTAGTGGCTGTGGAAAATCAACTTTACTCAATATCATTGGCGGTTTTTTAGAACCGACAAAAGGGGTCGTCTATATTGGTGATCAGGATGTGACGACTTTACCTCCTTATCAAAGAAAAACGGGGATGGTCTTTCAAAGCTATGCACTTTTCCCACATCTCACCGTATTTGATAATGTTGCATATGGGTTGAAGGTTCAAAAGAAAAAGAAGGCGGAAATCAAGCAAAAGGTGATGGAGAGTTTGTCTCTTGTTCAATTAGAGTCATTTGCCAAACGTATGCCGCACCAATTAAGTGGAGGTCAGCAGCAGCGGGTCGCAATTGCACGGGCACTTGCCATCCAGCCGTCTGTTCTCCTTCTGGATGAACCACTCAGTAACCTAGATGCAAAGCTAAGAAAAAATATGCAGACGGAGCTGCGAAATATTCAACGGAATGTCGGAATTACGACTATTCTTGTGACTCACGATCAGGAGGAAGCCTTAAGTCTTTCCGACCGAATTGGGATATTAGGTGAGGGGAAAATTCAGCAGATTGGGACACCTTTAGAGGTATATCGTCAGCCAAATAATCGTTTTGTTGCTGAATTTATCGGACAGGTCAATCTATTTGAAGCAGAGTATGATGAAGTTAGTTCCACATACACTGTTCCACATTTCACTCAATCAAACGGGAAGCAAGTTCAGCTAAAAGCTGCCGCATTTAAAGAGAAGAGCGAGAAGCATTTACTCATGCTGCGTCCTGAGAGAATCAAGTTATCTTCTGTCGGGGAGGAAGTTCAGCCAAACCATGTCACAGGCGTGTTGGCAGATGTCAGTTATATTGGGCACTCTTTACGTTTGGTCGTTGGTCTTGATCAAGGTGAAATCATTGTCCATGCATCAGACGCAGCGTTTCCCGAGCTGCCTCAAGTTGGAGAAACTGTGCATATTCATTGGGAGCCTGAAGATATTGTGTTCTTAGATTCGAAGGTGCATGCGTGATGCGAATCAAAAAAAAGAATCAGCGCTTTCATTGGTTTATGCTGCTGCCAGCTTGTTTGTTTCTAGTTGTATTCCTTCTTGCTCCGCTTGTGATGATGTTTGTCCTCAGTTTTCGTGATGTGGATTCGATGATGAATACGTTGCAATCCTATAGTTTGTCTCATTATTTACATGTATTTACGACAGATGCATATGTGAAGGCAATTGGAAGTACTGTGTGGGTGGCCTTACAGACAACGGTGATTTGTTTATTGATGGCATATCCAGCAGCTTATGTGCTAGTGAAAGCACCTCACCCAAGGTTGCGGGCTTTTTTCTATATCTTACTTGTATCGCCGCTTTTGACGAGTGTCGTCATTCGGACATTTGCATGGATCGTTCTTCTTTCGCAAAATGGCTTGATCAATGGCATGCTGATCGATTTACATCTGATTGAGAAACCGCTATCGATGCTGTGGAATATGAATGCGGTCATTATTGCTTATGTTCAAGTGATGCTGCCTTTTGCAGTGCTGCCTATTGCAACGAGCTTAACTGATATGGACCGTCACTTAAGACCGGCTTCTATGAGTCTTGGTGCTGGTCGTATTCGGACATTTTTTCATGTGACCTTGCCACTGACGATTCCAGGCATGATCACCGGAGCAATTATTGTCTTCTCACTTGCAGCAGGAAGCTATATTACTCCTCTGCTAGTCGGCGGACGGATGCAACCGCTCTTGCCGCTGTCCATTTATCAGCAGGTCATGCAGGTGTATAATTTGCCTCTTGCCGCTGCGATGTCCTTTACTTTATTGGTTTGTGTGCTAGCGGTCGTCAGTCTATTAAGCTATCTATTGAAGCGTTGGGAGGCGAGGATGCATGCGTAAAAAATCAATAGGTGACCGTTTGCTTTCGGTTCTGATATGGACCGCAGGCTCACTCGTTTATCTCTTTTTAACCGTACCTGTTCTTGTCATTGTTCTTTCTGCTTTTAGTCCGAATGCTTTTCCTGAATTCCCGCCGACTTCGTTTTCCGTTCGCTGGTTTCATGAGGTCGTGTCGAATCCAGAATGGATGGAATCTTTGCGTATCAGCGTGATCCTGTTATTGATTGTGACACCGCTTACTGTTCTTTTAGGAACGATGGCTTCTTATGCTTTAGCAAGGCTTTCCTTTAAGGGAAAGGAAGCTGTTCAGGCCTTTATTTTGTCACCTCTTATGATTCCTCAGGTGGTGTTAGGGATTGCGATGCTGTATTTGTTTACGGCTATGGGCTTTACAGGATCTTTGTGGGCATTAGTCATTGGGCATGTCATCATTGGTTTTCCTTATGTGGTACGAACCGTTGGTGTCAGTGTTTCAAATCTTGATCCACGTCTTGAGCTAGCTTCCATGAATCTTGGTGCAGGGCCGATACGTACTTTCTTTCGTGTGACACTGCCCTTAATCAAGCCTGGTATTATCGCAGGTGGGGTGTTTTCTGCTGTGACATCATTTGGTGAAATTTCGATTAGTTTGTTCGTTTCTTCACCTCAAACCATTACGATTCCCGTGAGGACGTTTAATTACATTGAGCAAACTTTTGATCCGAGTGTCAATGCGATATCCGTCATATTTATTATCATTTCTATCATTGCGTTGCTCATTATTGAGAAAACGATTGGTCTGTCTAAGGTGATGTAAATATAATGAAGAAACAAGGAGCTGTCATTTGAAATGGCAGCTCTTTTTGTATTGTTTTTATGGTAAAAATATTCAAAGTTTTAGGGAATATAGTTCTTAAGATTTAAGAAAATGCGAGGCGTGATAGGAGACCTCTCTCCTACATTTTCGGTCATATTTGCAAAATTTAAGGAAAAACATGAAATTTTTGCGGTAATTGGTCATTTATTTTCGGTGGAACGCAACTATTATTAGTTATTTTCGGTAAATATCGTAAATTATGATGTGATCCCTTCGGCATAACGCATGAATCTTTACACCCATTTTTCGGTGAAAAAAACAATAATTTCATATAAAGTGGACGTAAATAGAAAATATCTAAAAGAAAAGAAGAAAAAGGCAAATCTATGGAAACATAGAGACGCAAAGCCATGTCCTAAGGTAAAAGTTTCTTTTTTTACTATGGTCGGCAGGTTACCGAATCAAAATGGGAGTCCCTCCGTTTTATTCGGGGTGGGCTCCTTTTCTGTTATTCGTCTATTTTAATGAAATAGACTTGGTTCTTTTGATATAGAGGGTGCAGGGTATCACAGTTGGTGGAGAAAACATAGAAGAGCGGAGGATGAGAATGAGTACAGTTTATTACCCCTTAACACATGCGCAAAAGCGAGTATTCTACACGGAAAGATTTTACCCAGGCACTAGTATTTCTAATTTGGGTGGGTTTGCCAAGTTAAGATCGGTATCAGGTCTAAATCCTTCTCTGATCGTTGATGTGCTTCAAGCGTACATTCGTGAAACTGATTCTCTTCGTTTAAGGCTGGTGTATCGACATGAGCAGGAGGAGCCCGTTCAATATATTAAGCCATATGAAAAACAGCCGATTCGTTTGGTGAAAGGCTGGAGTGAAAAGGAAGTCAGGGCGTGGGCGAACGAGGAGATTCGTGAGCCGATGGAACTGATTGATCGTTCCTTAATTGAATTTACGGTCTTTCAAATCAGTGATCAAGAGTGCTGGCTGTTCTGTAAAGCACATCATATTGTGGCTGATGGTATTTCAATTATCTTGATGGGAAACCGAATCATTGATCTATACCATGACATGCTACAGGGGACAGACATCTCCCCAATTGAAGACATTTCCTTCGTTGATCACATCATGAGTGAGCAAACGTATGAATCTTCTAAACGTTTTCAGAAAGACCAAGCTTTTTGGAACGAGCAATTTGCCAATATTCCAGATTTCGCTTCTTTAACACCGCATAAAGGTTACGAGATGAGCTTACATGCGGAGAGATTTTCAGGGGATATTCCTGATTCTTTAAAGGAGAAGCTTCGAGTCTTTTGTGAAGAAGAGAAAGTCAGTATGCTTTCTATGTTTATGTCCGCTGTCTATATTTACTTGCACCGATTCAGCGGCATGGAGGATGTGGTCCTTGGCACTTTTATGGGCAACCGGACAAATGCAAAGGAAAAAAAGATGATTGGGATGTTTGTGTCGACCATTCCGATGCGCGCATCTGTGCAAGGATCCCTCACGTTTCTTGATTTCGTGAAGCAGGTCATGGCGGATCAGATGAAGATCTTGCGTCATCAAAAATATCCTTACAATGTGCTCATGAATGATTTAAGGGAAAGAGATGGATTTACAGGACGCCTGTTTGATATTTCTTTAGAGTATCAGGTCATGCAGTGGCAGAAAAAAGAGAATCTTTCGTTCATTACGGAGCCGATTTTTAGTGGAAGCGGAATGAATGATATATCGATTCATGTGAAAGACCGCTGGGATACAGATACATTGACCATTGATTTGGATTACCGTACAGACCTATTTAGTGAAGATGATATGAGTAAGCTGTTTGATCGATTGATCATTTTGCTGGAGGCGGCAGCCTCTCAGCCAGATCAGCTAATTGGGGCTCTCTCTTTACTGCCAGCAGATGAACAAAAGCAGCTGCTTCAATTATCTAAGGGAGAAGCATTTGATTTACCAGGAGCGAAACCAGTTCACCACTTATTTGATGAGGCAGCTAAAAAGTATTCAGAACGGGCAGCTGTGGTTGCGGAAAATGGAACGTTCACTTATGGAGAGCTGTATCAAAAAGCGGACAAACTGGCACGATTTTTACAGATGAAAGGTGTCTCGCGTGATGTACCAGTTGCCGTTTTAATGGAACGGACGGCAGATGCGATGGCTGCCATTTTTGGGATATTAAAAGCTGGCGGTGCATATGTACCGATCGATCCGGCATTACCTGAGGAACGCATTCAATTTATTGTAGAAGATTCCGGTGCTTCTATCGTTTTAACAGAAGAATCGTTTGTTCAGCGATATTCATCCATTGCGGAAAAAATGATTGTCCAGCAGCATATGGAATTAGAAGATCGTCCGCTGCCTGAGCTGATCGATCAGACGACATCACAGGATTTGGCTTATCTCATTTATACATCGGGTACGACTGGAAAGCCGAAGGGAGTGATGATCGAGCATCTTCAGCTGCATCATTTGGTTCATGCCCTGCATCACGAAGTGTATGAGGGGGCAAATCAGCTTCAAGTGGCGCTTCTTGCACCGTTCCATTTCGATGCATCTGTTAAACAAATCTTTGCTGCTCTTTTATTTGGACATACGCTTCATATTGTGCCAAGAGAAACGACACGAAACGGTGTACAGCTAGCGGCTTATTACAAAGAACATCAAATTAAGGCAACAGATGGAACGCCAGCACATGTGCAGCTTTTACTTGCAGCTGATTTGGATGGGCTTGCACTGACTCATATGCTGATTGGGGGAGAAGCACTCCCTGCGAAAGCAGCGCAGGCGCTGATTGAAGCTGTGCGTGTCAGCCAGCCGGATTTTGCCTTGTGGAATGTGTATGGTCCGACAGAAACGTGTGTGGATGCGGCGGTTCACCGTCTAGATCTCAGTGAGCTGCAGAAGTCACCAGAACAGCGCTATGTGTCAATTGGAAAGCCACTGGGCCATCACCGGATTTATATTTTAAATGAACATGAACAACTACAGGTGCAGGGAGCTGTGGGAGAACTATGCATTGCGGGAATAGGAGTTGGACGGGGCTATGTGAATCAGCCTGAATTGACGGAGAAGGCATTCAGACCAGATCCATTTTTTCCTGAAGAACGGATGTATCGCACAGGTGATGTAGTGAGATGGCTTCCAGACGGCACAATTGATTACCTTGGAAGAATAGATGACCAAGTAAAAATAAGAGGTTACCGCATCGAAACAGGTGAAATTGAGGCGGTCATGGAGCAGGTAGACGGAGTCGATCAGGCTGTTGTCCTTGTCGTGGATGAACCGGACGGTGGAAAGGCTTTAAGTGCTTACTATCAAGCACGACAAGAATTTCTTTCCGTGGACACCCTGCAAGCCGCTATCAAACATCAGCTGCCAGCTTATATGATGCCGCTTTATTTCAAGCAGCTTGAGGCATTTCCACTGACAGTGAGTGGGAAAGTCGACCGGCGTGCGCTTGCTGCATTAAAGGGAGACATGGCTATCAGTGCTGTTTATGTAGCGCCTAGAAACGATGTAGAAACGAAGCTTGTTCGTTTGTGGGAAGACGTTCTTCATCAAGAGAACATAGGTGTGTACGACTCATTCTTTGACATAGGCGGGCATTCACTCAAAGCGATGAAAGTTCTTACACTCGTTCAGCGGGCTTTTCAAGTGGAGGTCCCTTTATCTGTTTTATTTGAACAGCAAACGATTGCAGCACTTGCTGTTTATATTGAACAAGCGGAAAAGTCTTCACAAGTGGTCATACCGAAAGCACCGACTGCCGCCGATTATCCACTGTCACCAGCGCAGCAGCGTGTTTATATGGTGACTCAGCTGGAGCAGAGCATCGCCTATCATATGCCTGCCGTTGTGAAATTAAGAGGAACGCTGCAACGAGAGAAGTTGGAGGGAGCTTTTGAAAAACTGATCGCACGTCATGATATGCTGCGAACTTCTTTTCATACAGTCAAAGGAGTCCCTCGTCAGCGGGTAGCTTCATCCGTTCCATTTCAAATAGAACAGGTGACAGGCAGCACGATGGAAGAGAACATGCGTCAATTTGTCAGACCCTTTCATCTTGAGCACGCTCCGCTTTTGCGTGTTGGGTTGCAGTCTTTACATGATCAGGAGCATCTTCTCTATTTCGATATGCATCATCTGATTTCAGATGGTCTTTCGATCGATTTGATGCTTCGTGAGTTGTCTGACGTATATGAGGGATCAGTGAAAGCGCCATTGAAGCTTCAATATCAAGATTATGCGGTTTGGCAAGAACAACAGGCAGATCAAGGCGGTCAAAAAGATGAAGCTTTCTGGCTGAAAGAATTTTCAGGAGATATCCCTGCTTTGCAGCTGCTAACTGATTATCAGCGTCCGGCAGTTCAGTCTTTCGCTGGAGACCGCGTTCTCAGGCATATAGATGAGACGTTAACAGGCCGTTTGCAGGAGCTTGCAGCGAATCATCATACGACGCTGTATACCGTGTTGCTTTCTGCTTACTATACATTGCTTGCGAAATACACAGGTCAAAAGGAGTTTGTTGTGGGGACACCGACAGCAGGCCGGGTGCATGCAGATTTGAATGACATGATCGGCATGTTTGTCCAAACACTTGCTTTACGTTCAGAGGTAGATCCGAACGGTTCAATGACGCAGTTGATTGAGCAAGTAAAGGAAAAGACGATGAGGGCGTTTGAGCATCAGCAATATCCATTCGAGCGGCTGCTTGAAAAACTAAATGTGCAAAGAGATTTTAGCCGCCATCCATTATTTGATACGGTCTTTACTCTAACGCCAGATCATTCAACAGCCCAGCATATTGGAGAGATGAAAGTCGAAGTTGAGGAAACCAATTTCCATATTGCAAAGTTTGATCTCACACTTCAAGCGATGGAGTCAAGTCATGGTCTTTCCTTTGTCCTCGATTATAGTACGGCGTTATTTAAACGAAGTACAGCCGAGCAGCTGCTCAAGCATTATGTTTATCTTCTGGAGCAGATGGTCGAAGTGCCGGAGCAAGCGATTCAATCATACCGCTTACTGTCTGAACAAGAGGCAGAGGCTCAATTGAAGATATGGAACCCGTTACCTACGCCTTATCCTGTGGAAGAAACCATTGTGACGCAATTTGAATCGCAAGTACAGCAGCATGGTCACCAGCCTGCTTTGCAATATAAAGACGTTGTTCTTTCTTATCAAGAGCTGAATCACAGAGCAAACCAGCTTGCTCATTATTTACATGAACATGGTTTTGAAAAAGGGATGAAAGCGGCTTTATTCTTTGAACGTTCCAATGAGATGGTGTTGTCGGTTTTAGCTGTGCTAAAGGCTGGCGGTGTATATGTGCCAATCGATCCTGACTTCCCTGATGAGCGCATCAAGCACTTTTTGACAGATAGTGGTGCACAGTTTGTCCTGACCCATCAGGTGCTGCGTCATCGCTCTGTGCTTACTGCGTTTGAAGGGAAAATCATAGAAACAGAAGATCAAGCCGTTGATCAGCAGTCAGAGAGTAATCCAGTTGTATGTGTTTCGCCTTTGGACTTGGCGAATTTGACCTATACATCTGGTACGACAGGCAAACCTAAAGGAAACATGGTGACGCACCGGAACATTTTGAGAACAGTGAAGCAGTCGAATTATCTCACCATTCATCATGAAGACACGGTGATGAGCATTTCAAACTATGTATTTGATGCATTTATGTTTGATGTGTTTGGCGCTTTATTGAACGGAGCGAAACTCATTGTTTTGCCAAAAGATAACATTTTAAATATGAATGAGCTTTCTGGCGCGATTGAGAAGGAAAAAGTCAGTATTTTAATGATCACGACCGCTCTATTTCACTTACTGATTGATCTGAAAAAAGACAGCCTGAAAAACGTCAGAAAAGTGCTGTTTGGCGGGGAGCGTGCTTCTGTGCCGCATGTTGTGGCAGCGCTGGAAACGGTTGGAGAAGACAAACTCATTCATATGTATGGACCTTCTGAAAGCACGATTTTTACAACGTATTATCCGGTGAATCACATTGAAGAACAAGCACTGTCGATTCCGATCGGAAAGCCGGTGAGTCAAACGGCTGTTTATATTGTCGATGAGTTTGGACATGTGCAGCCGCCGGGAATTGCTGGAGAGCTTTGTGTCGCAGGTGACGGACTGGTCAAGGGGTATTATCGCCAGCCGGAGTTAACGAGTGAAAAATTTGTTGAAAATCCTTTCCGATCTGGTGAAGTCATGTATAAAACGGGTGATCTCGCACGTTGGCTTTCAAATGGAGATATTGAATTCATTGGGCGAATAGATCATCAAGTCAAGATTCGAGGTCAGCGTATTGAGCTTGGCGAAATTGAACACCAGCTATTGCAACATCCGCAAGTGAAGGAAGCCGTTGTCCTTGCGATATCAAATGATACATTGTGTGCATATTTCACAGCAGAAGGTGCTGTTCCGCTGTCGGATTTACGTGAGCAAGCAGGACGAGAACTCCCCGTTTATATGATGCCAGCTTTCTTCATGCAATTAGACGAGCTGCCACTAACGGGGAATGGCAAGGTAGACAGACGGGCATTACCTGTACCTGATGTAAGTGAGCAGGCGGCAAATGAATACGTCCCTCCTCAATCAGATACAGAGCGTATATTGGCACACATTTGGGAGGAAGTTCTTGAAGTGCCGAAAATCGGCAGACATGATCATTTCTTTGAATGCGGTGGTCATTCACTGCGCGGCATGAAAATGCTGAACAGGCTCTATGAAGAGATGCATGTGGAATGTACTTTGAAAACATTATTTGAATCACCCACTTTAGAGACGTTTGCCCTTGCGGTGGATCAAACAGATCGAACTGAAATCAGGCGAGTGGAGAAAGCGGAAGAAGCCGCTTTTTATCCAGTGACATCTGCTCAGAAAAGATTGTTCGTTCTGCAAAAAATGACAGATGCCGAGCAGAGCTATCATATGCCAGCTGCCTTAAAACTTGAAGGTGTTTTTGATGAAAAACGATTTAAAAAAGCCATTGAACAGCTTGTTCATCGTCACGAAGCATTCCGTACGAGTTTTGATTTCGTTCAAGGGGAACCTGTTCAGCGGATTGAAACGAATGTCTCTGTGAACATTGAAAACATCGAAGGGAATGGCCGAGACATTCAGCAATTAATGAATGATTTTATCCGTCCATTTGATGTAGAAAAAGCGCCGCTATTCAGAGTGGGGCTTGTGTCTGAATCGGAGAGTGTTCATTATCTGTTGATTGATATGCACCACATCATTTCAGATGGTGCGTCTGTCGGTATTTTAATTGATGAGCTTTCGGTTTTGTATCGAGGAGACGAACTTGAGGAATTGCCTATTCAATATAAGGACTATGCGGTCTGGTCAAACAGTGAAGAATCTCTTGCACAAAAAGAGGCTGAAGCGGCGTTTTGGCTGGAACAATTACAAGGGGAACTGCCTGTTTTGGCGCTGCCTGAAGATCTTCCGAGACCAAAGGTTCAGACGTTTGAAGGGGGCCGCGTCGAATTCTCTATAGAGGGTGCGCTTAAAGCGCAATTGGATGAGTTGGTTAGATCACTCAACAGTACGACGTATACAGTGCTGCTTGCTTGCTACAGTACGCTTTTAAGCAAGCTTTCGAGACAAGAAGACATCATGATCGGTTCTCCAGTGGTGGGCAGAACCCATCCTGATATTCAATCAGTCATTGGCATGTTTGTGAATACGCTGGCACTCAGAACAAAGCCAGAAGGACACCAGACATTTTCTCAATTTGCGTCAAAAGTTCATGAGCTTGTATTAGAGGCAAATGAACACCAGCTTTACCCATTTGAAGAATTGGTGGACCAAGTGCAAACGGTTCGCGACACAAGCCGTCATCCAATCTTTGATGTGGTGTTCTCGATGGAAAATGCAGATATCCGTGACTTGTCGATGGATGGACTTCACATTGTTCCACAATCATTCAATGAGAACATAGCCAAATTTGACTTGACCTTAACTGGAAACGAATCTGACGATCAAATCGAGCTTGTGTTTGATTTTAATTCTTCTATCTTTGAGCAGTCTTCGATTGAGAAGTGGAAGGAGTATTTCCTTTACCTGATCGAACAAATGGTGTCAGCACCAGATCAATTATTAGATCAGATGCAATTATTATCACCAGCGCAGCAGCAAAAACTGCTTGATGAATGGTCGGGCCCTTATCTAAATGTCCCGACAGATCAAACGGTTCATGCATTGATTGAGGCGAAGTCACAAGAAGTACCTCATCATAAAGCCGCAACTTTCTGCGGCACAAGCTGGACGTATGAAGAACTGAACAACCGGGCGAATACAGTCGCCGCAACACTTATTTCCAGCGGCACAAAACCGGGAGACCGCATCGGCATTCTCACACGCCCATCGCTCGAGATGACTGCCGCTGTTCTAGGAGTTCTCAAGGCAGGCGCGGCATTCGTGCCGATTGATGCCGATTATCCAGCGCAGCGCATTGCCTACATGCTGGAAGATGGCGGGGCAGAGGTCCTTCTGATTCAGAAAGGGCTCATTGCACCACCTTCTTTCACAGGTCTTACCCTCTCAATAGAAGAGGCGGTAGAAGGAGAAGCGCACGAGATTCAGGTTCCTGTCAAACCGATGGATCTCGCCTATATGATTTACACATCTGGAACGACTGGACAGCCGAAGGGTGTCATGGTCGAGCACCAGTCCCTTGTCAATCTTGCTTTTTGGCACAATGATGCTTTCCAGGTGACGAAACAAGACCGAACCGCCAAATATGCCGGCTTTGGCTTTGATGCCTCCATTTGGGAGATGTTCCCTACGTGGATGGCCGGCGCAGAGCTCCATATCATCGACGAAGCGATTCGCCTCGATATGATCAAGCTCAATTCGTATTTTAATAAAGAAGGCATCACCATTGCGTTCCTGCCAACGCAGCTATGTGAGCAGTTTATGTCGATGGACAATCATTCTCTCCGTTACTTACTGACAGGCGGGGACAAGCTGAAACAGGTGAAGCCCGTTCCATACAAACTCGTGAATAACTACGGCCCAACAGAAAATACGGTCGTGGCGACAAGCGGGATCATTGATCCAGATCAAGGCACGCTTCCTATCGGAACGGCGATTGCCAATACTCGTTTTTACATTATGGGTTCGTTATATGACCTCTCGCCGCAAGGCGTACCGGGTGAGCTCGTGATTGCCGGGAAAGGATTGGCAAGAGGCTATTGGAATCTACCAGAGGAAACGGACAAACGGTTTGTCCCAGATCCGTTTTATCCAGGAGAGCGCATGTACCGTACAGGTGACTTGGTGAAATGGACCGAGGATGGCGAGCTGATTTATCTCGGTAGAAAAGACCATCAAGTGAACATCCGCGGATTCCGTATTGAGCTGTCAGAAATTGAAGCACAGCTCCTTACGCTAAATGAAGTGAAAGAAGCCATCGTGACAACGGTCAAAGATGCAAGTGATCAAGACGCTCTTGTCGCTTACGTTATCACAGATAAAGAAACGGGCACTTTGAAAGAAAGCTTAAAGCGCACCTTACCTGAATATATGGTGCCATCATGGATCATCGAGCTAGACCAACTGCCGATGACGGCAAATGGCAAAGTCGATCTCAAAGCACTGCCAGCACCTGATGTGGAAGCGAATCAAACAGCATACGAAGCGCCAAGAGATGAAGTGGAAACACTACTTTGCGGCATTTGGGAAGATGTGCTTGGCGTCAGCCAAGTTGGTATTCACGACCATTTCTTCTTCCTTGGCGGAGATTCGATTAAAGGCATTCAAATGGCAAGCAGACTTACGCAAGCGGGCTGGAAGCTCGATATGAAGCTGCTTTTCCAATACCCAACGATTGCGGAGTTTCGCCCATATATCGAAGAAGCCGATCTTCTCACAGCCGATCAATCAGCTGTCGAAGGAGAGGTTATTTTAACACCGATTCAGCGCTGGTTCTTTGAACGGAACTTCAGCAGGCAGCATCATTGGAATCAGTCCGTTATGCTCCATGCGGCAAATGGTTTGGATGAAGTGCTTGTCAAACAAGTGCTCGAGCAGTTGATGACCCATCATGATGCTTTGCGATTGGTTTATCCGATAGAAGAAGGACGCATCATCCAGCGTCATCGTGGAGTAGACGAAAACGATGTAGCGGTGGACGTGGTAGAAGTACAAGGAGAACGATCACAGCAAATCCAGCACGTAGAAAAGCTGGCAAATGAAGTGCAGGCGAGTATTTCTTTAACAGAGGGACCATTAGTCAAACCTGCCATTTTCCGTACTGATCATGGAGATCAATTATTGCTCGCTGTACATCACCTTGTCATTGATGGTGTGTCATGGCGTATTTTCCTTGAAGACTTCATAGCTCTTTATGAGCAGGCGAAGCGCGGGGAGGAGCTGACACTTCCTGAAAAAACACATTCATTCCAAGAATATGCCCAGAAGTTGACGGAATACGCGGTGTCAGATGAGCTGCTGGCAGAAAGGAACTATTGGAAAAAGGTACTTGGGCATTCAACCGCACCTCTGCAAAAGGATCAAGTCGCAGAGGATCAAAGAATGCTGCATACAAAAACCATTCGCTTTACGCTGTCTGAGGAAGAAACACGCAGTCTACTGACAGAAGTACATGAGGCGTACCACACGGAAATCAATGACATTTTGCTAACCGCTTTAGGATTGACCCTGAAAGAGTGGACTGGAGAAAACAGACACTTTATTCACCTTGAAGGACATGGAAGGGAAGACATCCTTCCGGCGGTCAATGTGTCGCGGACCATCGGCTGGTTTACGAGCATGTATCCTGTGCTGCTTGATTTGTCGCATGCGGAGGATCTTTCGTATCAAATCAAGCTTTTGAAAGAAGAGCTCAGACACATTCCGAACAAGGGAATCGGCTATGGCATTTTAAAATACTTAACGCCTGACAAAATGAAGGACGGTATCGCATTTGATGTCACGCCAGATATCAGCTTTAACTATCTTGGTCAGTTTGATGAACAGATTGGCGAGGGTGAACTAAGTCGATCCGCTTGGCAGGCAGGTCAATCATTAAGTCCAGAATCAGAGAAACCTCATGCATTAGATATTGTTGGTTTCGTAGAACAGGGCATGTTCCATATGACGATTTCATATCACCAGCTTGAATTTGAAGAGCAGACGATGGAACAGTTCAAGGACCTTTTAGAAAAGAACGTGAAGGCACTCATCTCACATTGTGTATCACAAGATGAAGCGCAAATTACGCCTAGTGATGTAGGTGACGATGACCTGACCATGGATGAACTTGAAAAGCTAATGGATATATTTTAAGCAAACGAAGAGGTGGACTATGAGCAAACAGAAGATTCAAAAGGTATATCCTTTAACACCAATGCAAGAAGGCATGTTATATCATGCCATGCTAGACCCTAATTCTTCCTCTTATTTCACACAGCTGGAGCTTGGAATAAGAGGGGAGTTTGATCTCGATCTTTTTGAAAAAAGTCTCAATGAGCTCATCGGCACATATGACATTCTCCGTACAGCCTTTGTCTATCAGCAATTACAGAAGCCTCGTCAGGTTGTACTGGCAGAGCGCAATCTAGATGTGTATAGAGAGAATCTATCTCACCTGAATCATCAGGAACAGCAAAAGGTACTGGATCAATATAAAAAGCAAGTGAGAAAGCAAGGCTTCCATTTAACGAATGATTTGTTATTGAAGGTCGCTGTTTTTCAACTGAATGAAACAAACTGGCATCTCATTTGGAGCAACCATCACATCATCATGGATGGTTGGTCCATGGGAGTTTTGATGAAAAAATTGTTTCATTACTACGAATCTTATCGGAACGGCAAAACGCCAGATCGCTCACAAGGAAAACCTTATGCAGATTATATCCAGTGGCTTGGCAAGCAAAATCAACAAGCAGCGGAAGGCTATTGGAAGGGGCGCTTAGATGGTGCGATTCAGCATCAAGGGCTTTTGCAGCAAAAAGAAGCGAACGGACAATATGACCATCAAGAATGGACGTTCACATGGGATGCTGAAATGGTCAGCAGCATTCAAGAGATCGCAAGGAATTGCCAAGTAACAGCACCAAATCTATTCCAGGCTGTTTGGTCGGTTCTTTTAGGCACTTACCACGCGGCAGATGATGTCACTTTCGGAACAGTCGTATCTGGCAGGCCGCCAAGTGTGGCTGGTATAGAACAGATGGCAGGGCTTTTTATCAATACAATACCGGTCAGGGTAGAAATGAATCAGGAAGACACCTTCAAACAGCTGTTTCAAAAAGTTCAGCAGCATGCGCTGGAAGCGGAAAATTATGATTTTATGCCGCTTTATGACATTCAGCAACAGACAGCTACTGGCGGACAGCTCTTTGATCACTTGGTCGGGTTTGAGAACTATCCTTTAGATCAAGAGCTATCTGGTGACACCATGTCGGAACGTCTAGGGTTTTCCATTGATGTAAAAGACGGATTTGAACAAACGAATTTCGATCTAAATGTCCTCGTATATCCAGGTGAAACATGGACATTGAAAATCAAATACAATGCGGCGGCTTTTGAAGAAGAGGTTATTGAAAAAATATCGAAACACCTCACCCATCTCATGAAGCAGATCATCGAAAACCCGGAGGTTCGCCTTCATGACGTGACGTGTATCACGGAAGAAGAAAAACAGCAGATTGAAGCATGGAACAAGACGAAACGAGATTATCCAAAGCATCTGTCTATTCCTGAGCTTCTTAAAGAACGCATTCAAACGCAGCCAGATCATCTGGCGTTAGTCGAAGGGGAGCGGGCATTCACTTATGAAGAGTTCGGCCAAGAAATCCATCGTGTGGCGGGTCATTTGGTTGACAGCGGAGTGAAACAAGAAGATGCCGTCGCAGTGTATATGAATCGATCTGCTGAAGCAGTGATCGCGATTTTAGCGGTTCTACAAGCAGGGGCTGCTTACGTGCCAATTGATCCAGCTCAGCCAGAGGAGAGAATCCGCTTTATGCTTGAAGACAGCGGCGCATCCGTGTTGCTCTATGCGGACAGCCAGCCACCAGTTCATGAAAGCATCCAAGCCGTTCATGTGTCGGACATATCGAATCAATCAAACGTACCATTTGAAGTCGAGACCTCTCCTTCGCAATTGGCGTATATCATGTACACGTCGGGGTCAACCGGCCGGCCAAAAGGTGTTCAAATTGAGCATCAGCATATTGTCAGATTAGCATGTTCACAGGAGACACTGGGCTTGAACAAATCGGATCGTATGGCACATACAGGAGCAGTCAGCTTTGATGCCATTACCTTTGAAATTTTCACAACACTGCTGAACGGTGCAACGCTTTATCCTGTTGACCGTGACACGTTATTAGACATCAACCGATTTGAACGATTTATCCAAACGCATCAAATCTCGGCGCTCTTTTTAACGACAGGTTTGTTTAATCAACTCGCTCAGCAGCGGCCGAATATGTTTAAAGGGTTGTCCAAATTGATCACAGGCGGTGATGTGATCAATGTGAAAAGTGCAGAGCTTGTGAAGAAAAACCATCCATCACTTGTTTTACTGAATGCGTATGGCCCCACAGAAAACACCACCATCTCGACCATTTATGAGGTGAGAGGGGATGAAACGGGCACGATTCCAATTGGTCAGCCGATCAATCATTCGTCCGCTTACATTTTAGATGACAATCAAAGACTTCAGCCAATTGGCGCGCCAGGAGAGCTGTATGTCGGCGGGGACGGTGTCTCAAGAGGATATCTCCACCGTCCAGAATTAACAAAGCAAGCATTTATCGCTGATCCTTTCAAGGCAGAAGGGCGTTTGTATCGAACAGGAGATTTGGCTAGGTACGGTTCAAATGGTCAAATCGAATTCCTTGGACGGACAGATGATCAAGTGAAAATCCGCGGCTTCCGTATTGAGCTCGGTGAAATTGAAACAGTTCTTCAACAAGAGCAGGGGATTGATGATGCGGTTGTGCTCATCCATGCGTCTCCTTCAGAAGAAAAAGAAATGACCGCTTACTATACGGGAACGATCACGGAAGAAGAAGTGCGGGCTCTATTTCATCAAGCACTGCCAGCATATATGGTACCGCATCACGTCATGAAGCTAGATGCTTTTCCGCTTACTGCAAACGGAAAGGTCGATCGAAAAGCTTTACCAACGCCTGATGAAACTCATCGTGAAGAAATAAGGATCATTCCGCCCGAAACTGAGACAGAAAAGGCGCTTGCTCAAATTTGGGAGGAACTGCTTGGGAAAGCGGTGGGAATAGATGAGCATTTCTTCATGACTGGCGGACATTCACTCAAAGCGATGATGATGTCAGCCAAAATCCAAGAAGTGTTCCAAAAGGAAGTTCCAATTCAAGTGATATTTGAAAAGCCAACGGTTCGATCGCTTGCGGCATACATTGATCAGGACGGTCAAGAAGAACAAGGACATCCGATCTTACCCGCAGCGAAGGCGGAGGACTACCCAGTGTCACCAGCTCAGCGGCGCTTATACATTTTACAAACACTTGAGCCTAAGAGTACGAACTATCATATTCCGATCGTCTTAACGCTTGAAGGTACGCTCGATCATCAGCGGCTCACCTCAGCATTTGATGAGATGATTCAAACGCATGAAATCTTAAGAACGAGTTTTCATATGAAAGGCGAGAACATTGTCCAAAGGGTACATGAACGAGCGGCATTTGATCTCCCCATCCATGATGTAAAGGAAGAAGAGGCCGAGGCATTTCTTGCTGAACGTCAGGCGCCGTTTGATTTGACAGCCGCTCCCCTCCTGCGGGCACAGCTGCTCAAAGTGAGTCATGATCGTCATCTTTTAGTCCTGGAAGCACATCACCTGATTACAGATGGCAGCTCCATGAAGACGTTCATTCAGGATTTGGCGAAAGCCTATGATGGAGAAACGCTTGCAGAAAGAACCATTCATTATAAAGACTACGCTGTCTGGCAGTTAAGTGAAGAAGAAACAGAGAAACAGCGTGTGCATGAGACGTATTGGCTGAAACAATTCCAAGGAGATGTACCGGTTTTAGATTTGCCGACAGACTACCCGCGTCCAGTGGAACGTGATTTTTCTGGAGAACGAGTGATGTTTGGCTGTGATCAAGCGACGACTCAGCGTATTCATGAGCTGCTCAAGAAAACAGATACGACGCTGTACATGTTCTTATTATCAGCATTTCAAGTGCTGCTCGCTTCCTACAGCGGACAGGAAGATATTATTGTCGGATCACCTGTTGCGGGGCGAACACATCCTGATATTCAGGACATGCCGGGGATGTTCATCAATACCATTGCGATGCGCGGAAAACCGGAACAAACAAAGTCATTTTTACAGCTGCTTGAAGAAATAAAAGAAACGAGTCTAAATGCTTTTGCGCATCAAAGCTACCCGCTCGAAGAGTTAATCGCGCGTCTGCCACTCGATCGTGATACAACCCGAAGCCCGCTCTTTAGTGTTTCGTTTAATATGCAGAACATGGATGTTCCTGCACTAAAGCTCGGCAATCTGAACATTTCGCCTTATGCAATGCAGCACCGATCCGTCAAATTTGATCTGTCTCTAGAAGCATTTGAACGTGAGGGAGAAATAAAACTAAGCCTAGACTATGCAACGGCATTATTTAAAGAGGAAACCATCCGCCGGTTCGGAACACATCTTCTTGCGATTATTCGTGAGGCGGTCCAGCATCCGAATGAACGAATTGGCTTGTTCAATCTCTTGGATCAGCATGAGCAAATGGAGCGGCTGGAGAAAAGGGATGGAGAACAAACAGGTCAACATGAGCCGTATCATGTGCAATTTTCACGTCAAGCCATGGAAACGCCTGATGCCATTGCGGTGATGGATGGTGAAAGGAAGCTCACCTACCGCGAACTGGACCACATGTCCAATGCCCTTTGCAGTGAGCTGAAGGTGCAAGGTGTTGAGAAAGAAAGCATAGTGGCGCTTATTCTGGATCGTTCTGTCTATGTCATTGTCTCGATGCTAGGTGTAATGAAAGCTGGCGGTGCCTTTGTACCAATTGATCCAGCTTTTCCTGCGGAACGTATTCGCTACACATTAGAAGATTCAGGGGCAAAGGTGATCGTGGCAAATGAGTCTCTTGACGATTCCTATCAGCCTCTCAAGTCGATTCAGGTCGTACATGTGGAGAAAGCCGTACAACGAAACGATTCTCTAGACCTGCCGGACGTATCGGTTGATCAACTGGCTTATGTGATTTACACATCTGGAACAACAGGGAAGCCAAAGGGTGTACAGCTCACGCATCGTAATCTATCACACTACGTCAACTGGTTGACACATGAGGTGACGTTACAAGAATGCGATCGAACGGCACTCCTGTCCTCTTATGCATACGACCTTGGTTACACAAGCATTTTCCCGGTTCTAAAAGCAGGCGGGACACTCTATATTCCTTGTGAAGACGTGTATACAGACCCTGTACGTCTCATGCGTTTTATTGAAGAACAAGAGCTGACTTATATCAAAATGACACCATCCTTATTTCATATGATGGCAGATTCAAAGGGTTATACATTTGACGCTTTACGGCTTGTGGTATTGGGAGGAGAACCGATTGCCTCAGAAGATGTTGAGACATTTATGAAGCAGCATCCATGCGTGGCAGTGATGAATCATTACGGTCCAACAGAAACAACGATTGGTACAGTGAGCAAGATAATGACACCGCATGAGCTGGATGTTTTAAAGGAGCGTTCTGTCATCGGAAAGCCTATTGCTCATACAAGAGCGCTTGTATGCAATCGCGAGCAGCGCCTTGTCCCTTATGGCGCACCGGGTGAGCTCTATATTTCAGGTGATGGTGTTTCCAGCGGTTATTTGAATCAGCCTGAATTAACAGCGGATCGTTTTCTTGAAAATCCTTATTTCCCTCAAGAGCGGATGTATCGGACCGGAGATTTGGTCAGGCAGCATGCAAATGGGGAGATTGAATTCCTTGGAAGAGTAGACGATCAAGTGAAAATTCGTGGCTATCGAATTGAGAAACAAGAAATTGAGCATGCCGCACGTACCCTTTCAACCATTCAAAAAGTGTATGTCAAAGTGATCAACACATCTCGTTTACCGGAGCTGGCGTTATATTATACTGCACCTGATCACATTGGGACGCTGGCATTTAGAGAAAAGCTTTCAGAGACACTGCCGGATTACATGATTCCTACTTATTTTGTCAAAGTGGATCATATTCCGCTGACACAAAACGGAAAAGTAGATGCGAAATCTCTACCGCTTCCTCATGAGGCACATATGAACCGCACGGCACACGCAGCACCAGAAACGGCGCTTGAGAAGACGCTTTGTGATATTTGGTCAGATGTTCTTGGGGTTGAGAAAGTCGGCGTTGATGACCATTTCTTTGAATTAGGCGGGCATTCTCTGAAAGGCATGGTACTCATTTCTAAAATGCAAGCCAAGCTGAATCAGCATGTTCCACTCAAAGTTCTTTTTGAAAAGCCAACGATACGGGCGATAGCTGCCTATTTAGAAGAAGCTGATGCTTCGCTCGTCACATCCATTCAGCCAGCGGAAAAGCAAGATTTCTATCCAGTCTCTTCCGCACAAAAGCGAATGTACGTATTACAGCAGCTACACCCAGAATCCGTCACCTACCATATGCCAGCCGTTTTCATGATGGAAGGAAACCTTGATCTGAAGCAGCTAGAAGGGGCGATTCAAGCTTTAATTGATAGACATGAGTCATTGCGGACAGCCTTTGTTGAAATTGACGGTATCCCCGTTCAAAAAGTATATCGCCGTGTGCCGTTTACGTTACAGGTGGTTGAAGTAGAAAGCGATCAGGTACAATCTGTCGTAGACAATTTCATGACACCATTCTCATTACATCAAGCACCTCTAATGAGGGCGAAAGTGGCAAAGCTGTCTGATGACAAATATGTGTTCATGATGGACATGCACCATATCATCGCAGACGGGGTGACACGCAGTTTGCTCATTCAAGAATTAGCGGAGTTGTATGAGCATAAGACGTTACCGCCAGTTCAGCTACATTACAAGGATTATGCGGTATGGCAGCAAGAGGAAGAGCAGCAAGCAGCACTTGAAAAACAGCGGCAGTATTGGCTGGAGCAATATGCACAGCCGCCAGAAGACTTGGCACTTCCGCTTGATTTCCCTCGGCCTAGTGTGCAGTCATTTGCAGGAGACAGGGTGGATAGATGGCTGTCTGCTGAACAGGCGCAGCATGTCAAAGCACTCATGGCTGAAAAAAATGTGAGCTTGAACATGGTGATGCAAACGGCCTTTGCCATTCTCCTTCATAAATTGACTGGGCAGCATGACATCGTCATAGGTGCTGTAACGGCTGGACGTACACATGCGTCAATCGAACGGATTCCGGGCATGTTTGTGAATACACTGGCCCTTCGACATGATGTTCAGTTAGAAGAAACTACAGAGCATTTGCTAGAAAAAATAAAAGATCACAATCTATCAGCCTATGAACATCAAGGGTTCCCGTTTGAGGATTTGGTCGCGCAGTTAGACCTTCCAAAAGACACGAGCCGCAACCCGTTGTTTAGTGTCATGATGACAACGGATGACCGTGATCTGACGTTACCGAATTTGAATGGACTTACGCTTTCGCACAAACAGCAAGAAGCCGTTCAGGCAAAATTTGATTTAACGCTCGGTATCTTTGAGGAACAAGATCAAGTGGGTTTGCGCTTTGAATATGCAGCGGCACTATTTAAAAAGAGTACCATTCAGAGATGGAGTCAATATTTTGAGCGAATCATAGACGAAATGCTTGCGAAATTGTATCAGCCGATCTCAACCATATCCATCTTAACAAAAGAAGAAGAGCGAAATCTGCTTGATGAATGGTCAGGACCTATCTTAGATGTCCCGAAAGATCAAACGGTTCATGCATTGATTGAGGCGAAGTCACAGGAAGTGCCTCATCAAAAAGCCGCATCCTTCTGCGGGTCAAGCTGGACGTATGAAGAACTGAACAACCGGGCGAATACAGTCGCCGCAACACTTATTTCCAGCGGCACAAAACCGGGAGACCGCATCGGCATTCTCACACGCCCATCGCTCGAGATGACTGCCGCTGTTCTAGGAGTTCTCAAGGCAGGCGCGGCATTCGTGCCGATTGATGCCGATTATCCAGCGCAGCGCATTGCCTACATGCTGGAAGATGGCGGGGCAGAGGTCCTTCTGATTCAGAAAGGGCTCATTGCACCACCTTCTTTCACAGGTCTTACCCTCTCAATAGAAGAGGCGGTAGAAGGAGAAGCGCACGAGATTCAGGTTCCTGTCAAACCGATGGATCTCGCCTATATGATTTACACATCTGGAACGACTGGACAGCCGAAGGGTGTCATGGTCGAGCACCAGTCCCTTGTCAATCTTGCTTTTTGGCACAATGATGCTTTCCAGGTGACGAAACAAGACCGAACCGCCAAATATGCCGGCTTTGGCTTTGATGCCTCCATTTGGGAGATGTTCCCTACGTGGATGGCCGGCGCAGAGCTCCATATCATCGACGAAGCGATTCGCCTCGATATGATCAAGCTCAATTCGTATTTTAATCACGAAGGCATCACCATTGCGTTCCTGCCAACGCAGCTATGTGAGCAGTTTATGTCGATGGACAATCATTCTCTCCGTTACTTACTGACAGGCGGGGACAAGCTGAAACAGGTGAAGCCCGTTCCATACAAACTCGTGAATAACTACGGCCCAACAGAAAATACGGTCGTGGCGACAAGCGGGATCATTGATCCAGATCAAGGCACGCTTCCTATCGGAACGGCGATTGCCAATACTCGTTTTTACATTATGGGTTCGTTATATGACCTCTCGCCGCAAGGCGTACCGGGTGAGCTCGTGATTGCCGGGAAAGGATTGGCAAGAGGCTATTGGAATCTACCAGAGGAAACGGACAAACGGTTTGTCCCAGATCCGTTTTATCCAGGAGAGCGCATGTACCGTACAGGTGACTTGGTGAAATGGACCGAGGATGGCGAGCTGATTTATCTCGGTAGAAAAGACCATCAAGTGAACATCCGCGGATTCCGTATTGAGCTGTCAGAAATTGAAGCACAGCTCCTTACGCTAAATGAAGTGAAAGAAGCCATCGTGACAACGGTCAAAGATGCAAGTGATCAAGACGCTCTTGTCGCTTACGTTATCACAGATAAAGAAACGGGCACTTTGAAAGAAAGCTTAAAGCGCACCTTACCTGAATATATGGTGCCATCATGGATCATCGAGCTAGACCAACTGCCGATGACGGCAAATGGCAAAGTCGATCTCAAAGCACTGCCAGCACCTGATGTGGAAGCGAATCAAACAGCATACGAAGCGCCAAGAGATGAAGTGGAAACACTACTTTGCGGCATTTGGGAAGATGTGCTTGGCGTCAGCCAAGTTGGTATTCACGACCATTTCTTCTTCCTTGGCGGAGATTCGATTAAAGGCATTCAAATGGCAAGCAGACTTACGCAAGCGGGCTGGAAGCTCGATATGAAGCTGCTTTTCCAATACCCAACGATTGCGGAGCTTCGCCCATATATCGAAGAAGCCGATCTTCTCACAGCCGATCAATCAGCTGTCGAAGGAGAGGTTATTTTAACACCGATTCAGCGCTGGTTCTTTGAACGGAACTTTGATCACCAGCACCACTGGAATCTCTCAATGATGCTCCATGCACCAAAGGGGTTTGACTTGGCGGTCACAGAACAAGTCCTGCAAAGGCTGTTTTCACATCATGATTCACTGCGCATGGTGTTCAGACAGGAGCATGATGACATGCTGCAATACAATCAGCGGGAGCTGACAGAACCATTTTCAATTATTTCTTGTGATGTTTCAAAAGCGCAAGATGTGAAACAGGCGATTTCCACATACGCCAATGAGTATCAGCGTCAACTGAATCTTGAAAAAGGTCCATTGATGAAAGTGATTTGTTTCCATACAGAAAACGGTGATCACTTACTCATGATCACACATCATCTTGTGATTGACGGCGTTTCATGCCGGATTTTACTAGAAGACTTTATGTCTCTTTATCATCAGGCAGAAAAAGGAGAAGCAATGGTTCTGCCGCCAAAAACGCACTCTTTCAAAGAATGGGCAGAAGCGGTTGAACGATACGCACAGTCACAGCTGCTAAAAAACCAGAAGGAGTATTGGGCAGCGATTGAAAATAGACCGTTTACGACTTTACCTGTTGACCATGAAGTAAAAGAAAGAAAAGTCGCGGATACGAAAGCAGTCAAAATGCAGCTGACAGAAGCAGAAACCGAGCATCTGTTAACGAATATCCATCTTCCGTACACAACAGAAATGAATGATATTCTTCTATGTGCGCTCGGGCTGGCCGTTCAGGAATGGACAGGTCAATCTCATGTACATGTACAGCTTGAAGGTCATGGAAGAGAGGATATTTTATCAGGATTAGATGTATCCCGCACGGTTGGCTGGTTTACGAGCATGTATCCAGTCGTTCTTGAAGCGAAACCGAATCAGACCATTGCAGATACTATCAAAGGAACGAAAGAGATGCTGCGTCGTGTACCGAATAAAGGGATTGGCTACGGTGTTTTCAGATACATGACACCATCCGAACCGTCAGTCAAACACGTGCATCCTGAAATCAGCTTGAACTATCTGGGGCAGATTGATCAGGAAGTGACGACAGAACTCTTTGGGCCCTCAACCTATGATATGGGCCGTCAAGCAAGCCCTGAATCAGAAGCTGTTTATAAGCTGAACCTTAGCGGTCTTGTTCAGCACAATCAATTCATTCTGTCGTGCTCATATTGTGCAAGTGAATATGAAGAACAAACGATACAGCAGTTCATCGCATTGTTGAAGGAGAAAATCAGGTCCATCATCACTCATTGCTTAGCGCATCAAGAGCGAGAATTTACGCCAAGTGACTTCTCGGCTGCAGATCTTGAAATGGATGAAATGGACGATATCTTTGACATGCTCGAGGAGAAATTGACCTAACACCACTAGATCAGTCATGAAAAAGGAAAGGAGGAATGAAATAGATGAGTCAATTTAAAAGGGATCAAGTTCAAGATATGTACTATCTGTCACCGATGCAAGAAGGAATGCTGTTTCATACCCTCCATCATCAAGAAAAAGGCTTTTATGTAGAACAAATGGATATGAACGTGAAGGGGTCACTTCGGTATGATCTGCTTGAGAAAAGCATGAATATCATCGTGGAACGGTACGATATTTTTCGTACCGTGTTCCTCCACGAAAAAGTGAAGCGTCCTGTCCAAGTTGTATTGAAGAATCGACCTTTCCAGCTTGATGTTGTGGACATACAGGGCCTTTCTGAAAGTGAACAGCTTGAACGTATTGATCGTTTTAAAAAGAAGGATCAGCTGAGAGGATTTGATCTTTCGAAGGATCTGCTCATGCGGGCATCTGTTTTTCAAACGGGTCCTTCAAGCTATCGCTGGATATGGAGCTATCACCATATCCTTCTAGATGGCTGGTGTTTTGGTCTAGTTGTGCAGGAATTGTTTGCGATTTATCATGCACTTTTGCATGACATCCATTACAGGCTGGAGCCAGTTAAGCCATATAAAGAATATATTCAATGGCTGGAAAAACAAGATAAACGAGCCTCACTTGAATATTGGACGCAATCTTTGGCTGGCTTTGAGGGGCAATCGACTTTTAAAGAACAGCGAAAAAAAACAAATGAGCATGAATTAGGCGAAATCGAATGGGCCATGAGTAAAGAAGAAACAGCTGCTTTATCAGAGTTAGCCTTGCAGCAGAATGCCACGTTAAGCAGTGCGCTTCAATCGGCTTGGTCCATTTTACTAAGCAGGTATCAGCGCTCAAACGATGTGTTGTTTGGAACGGTTGTATCAGGACGTCCGGCAGATTTAGCTGGTGTGGACCGGATGGTGGGGTTGTTCATCAATGTCATTCCAAGACGAATTCAGCTGACAGACCAAATGACGTTCCGTTCTCTATTATCAGAGACGCAGCAGCAGTCTTTAGCGGCTGAACCGCACCAATATATCCCGATTTATGATATTCAGGCTAAGGCAGGTCAGCAGCAGCTTATTGATCATATTGTGGTGTTTGAGAATGTCCCTGCTGCAAAGAAAGACGAGCAGGAGTCGCTGCTCGGTTTTACAGTAGAAGACATGAATGTATATGAAAAATCGAACTATGATCTCAATTTACTGGCGTCGCCCGGGGAACGATTGCAACTGAAGCTTGCCTTTAATCAGCGTGCATTTGATCCTGGATTTGTCCGTAAATTAAAGGATCAGCTGACCCTTTTGATCAAAGGGATCATCAAACATCCAGATCAGTCAGTTCATACACTGACACTTGTGACAAAGCAGGAAAAGCAGCGAATGTTAGAGGAATGGAATGCACCTGAGCTGGAGCATGATCAGCTTTATTTGACAAAGTGGTTTGAGCATAATGTCCGAAAACAGCCGAATGCAGTGGCATTATCAGCAGGTGATCACACGATGACATATGCGGAGCTGAACGAACAAGCCAATCGACTGGCAAGGCATTTGCAAAAAAATGGGGTGGGTCATCAAACGGTGACCGCCATTTTGGCAGAGCGGACGCCTGAACTCATTGTCAGCTTACTCGCTGTCTTAAAAGCAGGTGCTACCTATGTGCCGATTGATCCCGATTATCCAGAAAGTCGTATCCAATATATGCTGAAAGACAGCGGAGCGACGCATCTTCTGACTCATTCATCTTGTATCAGTCAGATGAGGTCACTCGCATTTGATGGCACGTATCTTTTTGCAGATGATCAAGAAATTTTACTGATGAGCTCAGAGAATCTGCCACTTGAAGCGGGTTTAGATGATACGGCATACATCATGTATACATCTGGAACAACCGGACAGCCAAAAGGCATCATGACGACCCATTCCAATATTGCCCGGGTGGTCAAAAATACGAATTATTTAACCATTTTAGAAACAGATACATTGCTGTCGTTATCAAATAGCGTATTTGATGGCTTTACATTTGATGTATATGGTGCGCTTTTAAACGGAGCAAAGCTTGTCCTGCCACCCAAAGAAACCATTTTAGACATGAGCAGACTCACTGAGCTGATGAAAGAGGAGCATGTTTCTGTCATGTTTGTTCCAACGGCTTTATTCCATCTTCTCGTTGATGAAGGAACAGACTGGATGCGCAGTGTGCGTAAGGTACTGTTTGGAGGAGAGAGGGCATCGGTTCAGCATGTGAGAAAAGCCTTTGATGTGATGGGAAAAGGCAGATTGTTGAATGTATACGGACCAACCGAATCAACGGTTTTTGCCACGTATTATCCGATAGATGAAGCGATCCCTTTAGAGGCGCATTCTATTCCAATTGGGAAGCCGCTTAACCAGACAGGCGCTTATATATTGAGTGAGCACAGGCAGCTTCAGCCGATTGGTATGGTTGGAGAGCTTTGTCTGAGCGGAAAAGGACTGGCAAAAGGGTATTTGAATCGTCCTGATCTGACAAAACAAGTCTTTATCGCCCATCCATTCGCTGCGGGCGAGCGGCTGTATCGCACGGGGGATTTAGCCTATTTTCGAGAAGACGGTCTGATTGAGTATGCAGGCAGAGTCGATGATCAGGTGAAAATTCGGGGGCACCGAATTGAATTGACAGAAATTGAAGCCAACCTTCTCATGCATCAAGGTGTAAAACAGGCTGTACTCCTAGCGGATCATGATGAAACAAATCATACAAGACTGCTTGCCTATATCACGTGTGATGATGCATGGAAAGGGAAACTCGATGACATCAAATCAGGGCTGAAAGAGCGTCTTCCAGCTTATATGCTGCCTCATGAGCTGATTGAACTAGAGAACCTCCCGCTTACGCCAAACGGGAAGGTTGATAAACGCCAGCTGCCAAAACCAGAGGCGCCGCAAGAAAACCGCCGTGTGAAACTGCCCGCAAATGAAGTGGAACAAAAGCTGCTGGTGATGTGGCGGGAAGTACTTGAACGAGAGGATATTAGCACAGATGACCATTTCTTTGAGCTTGGCGGACATTCTTTAAAAGCGATGTCTCTTTTGTCCAAAGTATCAAAAGAGTTTGAGGTTCAGGTGCCGATTCATTTATTGTTTGAGACCCCGACGATTGAAGCGCTTAGTCGTTATATTCAGCATCAGGACGGGGAAACTGCTGGCTATCTTGTATTCAATGAATCTCAATCATCAACAGTCTTTGCTCTTCCGCCATTACCAGGCTACGGCTTTATCTATCAGGAAGCAGCAAAAACGCTTAATGATATTCGGTTGATTGCCTTTGATTTTATTGAAACGAATAACCGAATGGCGCAGTACGTTCAGCATATTCAGCACCTTCAGCCAAAAGGTCCGCTGACGTTGATGGGGTACTCTGGCGGATGTTACCTCGCCTTTGAGCTTGTTCAAGCGCTTGAACAAGCAGGGCGGACAGTCGAGAAGGTCATCATGATCGATTCCTATAAGAAAGTTGGAGAAAGTGATTTAGAAGGACGATCCATTGATGATGATATTGAAGCGATTGTTCATCAATCGAAACAAAACGAACTTGCTCAAGGGGAGATCGTTCAAGAAGCGCTTGCCCAAAAGACGCGCGCCTACTATGAAACGTTTGTTAAGGGGGTGAATCAAGGCAAAATACAGGCAGATATTACGTTCATCCAATCTGAAGAACAAATAGCGATCCCGGACTGGATGGAAGAGTGGACACAGGCAACGGCCGGATCTTTTACCCAATACCAAGGCTATGGCCGGCATGCTGATATGTTCAAACAGAAAGAATGTGCAGCTCAAAATGCACAGCTGATCAAACATATTGTCAATCAAACAAATAGAGAACGAGTCTTGTAAACTTTAGATTAGGCAGGATGCAGCCTTGCAGTCCTGCCTAACAAAAAAGGAAAGGAACTCATATGAAACCATCAACCATTAACCAAACGAGTATACATGAATCAATGGATGCGATTTTACAAGATGTAAAAACAACCATTTTACAAACCAACGAAATCGAACGCTTCGCTGTTTTTTCACGTGAAAAAACCATTCGACCGCGGCCGTATCACCTCTCTCATTTATTTCTCGACAAGCACATTGAGCAGGAGGCCGCAGCGGAAACGATACAGACGAAAACGGCTGTACCTGCTTTGGCCGACATGCCGCCCGCTCTTTCCTATGGAGGGGATCTCGACGTCACACAAGGCGCACAGACCTTACAGGACGTCTTAACAGAGGCTGCAAAAACGACAAATGGGCTTACGTATATCGTGAATAGCAAGAACGAACTCACACAATCTTATGCGCAGTTACAAGGAGACGCCGAGAGGGTTCTGACTGGGTTAAGGGCACTGGGGCTTAAGGCAGGCGATCCTGTTTTCTTTCAATTCTCATCGAATCATGCCATGGTCACTGCCTTTTGGGCATGTGTATTAGGCGGATTTGTTCCAACGCTTGTGTCGGCTGCCCCAACCTATCGGGAGATGAATGCTGCAGTGAAGAAGCTTCATCACGCTTGGAAGCTGCTCGAGCATCCGCTCATCCTAACAGATGACTCACTGATCGAGGAGGTGCAAGGGTTAGCCTTACTGTGGCATACAGACCAATTACGTGTCGCAGCAGTTGAGCCGATGCTGACATTAGAAAGAGATACAGACGCTCACCCTGCCACGCCGGATGATTCCGTCTTCTTTATCTTAACGTCTGGAAGTACAGGGATGCCAAAGTGTGTAGAGCATTCCCATAGAAGTGTGCTGGCGAACGTCAAAGGAACAGTGGCAGCGAATCAATTTACACAAGAGGATGTCTCGTTAGACTGGATGCCTTTAGATCATATTGGTGGCATCGTGATGTTCCACCTTGTCAATGTGTACACAGGCTGCGAGCAGATTCGGGCAAGAACAGATGACTTTATCGCTCAGCCGCTGCGGTGGCTTGACTGGATGGACCGCTACCGTGCAACGAAGACATGGGCACCTAACTTTGCATTTGCGATGATCAATGATTATGAGAAAGAGATTTCATCAGGGTCTTGGGATCTGTCGGCGATGACCTGCATGATCAATGGGGCAGAGGCGGTCGTTCCAAAAATCATCCACCGATTTCTACACCTGCTTGCTCCGCACGGCTTAAAGGGAGATGTGATCAGACCGGCTTTCGGCATGTCTGAAATCTCATCAGCGGTTGTGTTTTCCTTTGCGATTGAGCGTGGAGATGAAAACAGCGGGGTTCTGACCTTTGAGGAAACGTCGCTGACAGAGCAGCTAAGACCAGCAGAAGCACGTGAGACGGGAACCGTCAGCTTTACTGAGTTGGGCAAACCGATTCCAGGTATCACGATACGCATCGTCAATCATCAGCATGAGCTTCTTCCAGAAGATCATATTGGCCGTGTGCAAATAAAAGGTCCAACCACCATGAAGGGTTATTACCGGAATGACGAAGCGAATCAAGAAGTATTTCAAGCGGATGGCTGGTTTCACACGGGTGATTTAGGTTTCCTGCACGAAGGAAGGCTGACACTAACCGGTAGAGAAAAAGACATGATTATCATCAACGGGAAAAACTATCACAACTATGAAATTGAAGCCATAGCAGAAGAAGTACCGGGAGTAGAAACGAGCTTTGTGGCTGCTTGTTCTGTCCGAATGGAGGCTTCTGCATCCGATGAACTGATTCTCTTTTTTACACCGAAGCTGTATGAGCCAGCTTATATTATGAGGGCAAGTCAACACATTAAATCCCATATTGCAACAAAAATGGGCTTGTCTGCATCTCGCATCATTCCTGTCCAGAAGCATGCATTTCCCAAAACAAGCTCTGGAAAAATAGAAAGGGCACAGCTCAAGACAAGATGGCAAGAAGGCGAATTTGATGAAATGATCATGGAAATGGACATGAGACTTGAAAATGAACATACCTTGCCTGATTGGAGTTATCAAAAGAAGTGGATACCTGCTCCACTTGATGTAGCTGACAAGCAGATCATAGGGGACGTTGTGATCTTTGCAGATCCATTAGGACTGGCAGATCAATTGAAATCTTTTGCAAACAGTGAACAAACATACATTACGGTTGAACCGGGTCAAGCGTTCAAACAACTCACACACACTCACTTCATCATCCACCCGAATCGGCCGTCTGACTACGAACAACTCTTTGAGACGCTCCGTTCGTATGGCGTTTCGGTGAAACACATCATTCACCTTTGGAACTATACAAACCAAGAAGACAAGCTTTATGTGGACAAGGCAAAACAAGCGCAGAAAACGGGCAGCATGAGTGCATTATTTTTAACAAAAGCCATTTCCGTCTATGAGGAGCAGGTGGCCATCACTTTTGTCTCAGCCCATGCGATGAATGTGCCGGAGGATCAAATCCACGATGTAGAAAAAGCAACGACAGTAGGACTGATGACAGCAATTCAGCATGAATGGCCGTTTATCAAGGTGCAATGTCTTGATTTTTCTCTAGCAGAATCGGTATCTAGTCATTCCCATGCAATGGCGATAATGGCAGAACTCACACATGACCAAAACCGTCATGTCGCTGCTTATCGTCAAGGCGTTCGTTATATTCCCTTTTTAGCACCTCTTCATTTGGAAAAGGAACAGAAAAGGAAAGAGCCGCCATTTGAATCATCTGGGCTTTATGTCATAACAGGCGGGCTAGGCGGAATTGGACGTTTAGTCAGTGAATACCTGCTGACATCTTATCAAGCACATCTCGTGTTGCTTGGAAGGAAAGAGAGAGAGGCACTTTCTAGTGACCAGCAAGAGACATTGTCTTTGCTAGAAAAGCAGGCAAAATTGCATGGCGGCAAGGTTCTTTATGAGAAAGCAGACATCACGGCTGAAAAAGAGGTAGAAGCGATCATCTCTAGACATGAGGTCGCTGGAAATCGAAGGCTGGATGGCATCATTCATTTCGCAGGTATCATTCAAGAAGAACTGCTTGCTGATATGACATCTGTGTCTCTGAATGACATGTACGAAGCGAAGGTATATGGAACGATTGCGCTTCATGAAGCTGCCTCCAAACGCAGGAATGTTTTATTTCTTTCCAGCTCGTCAGCCCGAACGCTAAAGGGCGGTATGACTGTCGGCGCCTATTGCGCTGCCAATGAGTTCGTTGAACAATTTGCTCATTATCAGAAGCTGACATCTACAGTGAAGCCATATTGCTTTAGTTTCAGCATGTGGGACGAGATTGGCATGAGTGAAGGCTCCATGATAAAAGGCATTTTAAAAGAAAGAGGTTATCTCCCAATTTCAAAGCAGGCAGGCTTCCAAACGATGCTCGCATGTCTGATGACAGATGCTCCGCTCATTTATACGGGATTGGATCGAACGAAGAAAGAGATTCAAGGGCTGGTTCATACGGATGCGCAGATGCAAACAGAGCAGATCTTTTATGTTTTCTTCAAAACCGATCAAACAAAGGCGGTGGAAGAGCGGCTGTATCAATCGATTCATACGTGTTTACAGTCCAAACGATCTGGTGAATATGCAGTCCATTTGTTTCCTGAGGAATATTGGAAAGAAACAGAAGATGGATCGCCAGACGAGGCATATTTTCATGAATTAATAGAGGAAATCGGAATGGATTCTGACAACAGAGCACCTCACACAGAGACGGAGAAACTGCTTGCACACATTTGGTCAGAGCTGCTTGGTGTCTCAGATGTCAATTGCGGCGATCATTTCTTTCTACTAGGAGGTCATTCGCTGAAGGCGACGCAAATGCTGTCTGCGGTTAGACAAAAAACAGGGTTTGACGTACCGCTTGCTGTGTTGTTTGAACATACGAGACTCGGAGAATTAGCAGACTGGATCGATTCAAATGCCAAAGCAGATGAAGTGATTCCGATGAGAAAAATGGAGAAGGGTCAGGAAATTCCGATGTCTTATGCCCAGCAAAGACAGTGGTTCCTCTATCAATTAGAGCCGGATCTGCCATTTTACAATAATACGATTTCGTTTCGGATGAACGGGCCTTTAGATATCAAGGTGCTTCAGGAAAGTCTGCATCATATGGTGGAAAGACATGAATCGCTCAGAACGTCCTTTACGATGAGCGGGGATGAACCGGTACAGGTCATTCATGAACAGATGGCCCTTCCAGAGCTTGAGGTGATGGACCTTTCAGGCATAGCGTCACAGGAAGAGAAAGAACAAAAAGCGGCTGAATGGGCGAAAGAAGAGGCATCCACACCTTTTCAATTAGAACACGAAGCGCTCTTTCGAGTGAAGCTGATTCAACTTTCACCCGCAGATCATTTACTGCTGATGTCCATTCACCACATCGTGTCAGATGGCTGGTCGATCGGCATTGTTGCAAGAGAATTATCCGAGTGGTATACAGCGGGGATCGAAGGGAGGGAGCCTCACTTGCCGGCACTGCCAATTCAATATGCGGATTATGCACTGTGGCAGAAGGAGTATTTGACAGGAGAACCACTAGGTAAGCAGCTTTCCTATTGGAAGGAGCAATTTGCGGCACCTGTTGAAGATTTGGAATTGCCGTATGATTATCCGCGGCCGGCCGTTCAATCCTACAAAGGGAAGACGAAAACATATCAGCTGTCGAAGTCACTATCTAAAAAGATTGCGGCACTATCCAAGAAAACAGACAGCACACTGTATATGACCTTGCTGTCGGCTTTCTCTACGCTATTACATCGATTGTCTTCACAGGATGAGTTTGTCATTGGTTCGGTCATTGCTGGGAGAAATCGAACGGAAATGGAGCATTTAATTGGATTTTTCGTGAATACATTGGCCCTGCGAATCGACCATAGCGGAAATCCAGCCTTTACGGAATTATTAGAGCGAGTAAAGGAGACAACGGTCGGTGCTTATGCGCATCAGGATGTGCCGTTTGAGATGGTGGTTGATGAACTGAATATTGTACGTGATGCCAGTAAGCAGCCATTGTTTCAGGTCATGTTTGTTCTGCAAAACCTACCACTGGAAGCTTCTCCAATGGGAGAGGCAACGTCGGTTTTAGCCATCGAAGATAATGATACAGCAAAATTTGATCTTTCCCTGTTTGTGTTTGAAGGGGCTGAAGGGCTTCAGTTAAAACTTGAGTATCATGCGGATTTGTTCTCTGACAACACGATGGAGCGATTCCTCGCATACTACGAGCACCTGCTTGAAGGAATTTGTGAAAATCCAGCGCAGCCGATCAGACAAGTGAATTTCCTGCCAGAGAAAGAAAAGCATCAATTGCTCTATGAATGGAGCGGAAAGACTGATCAACCAAAAGGTCCGCTGCTTATGACGGAACGATTTGAAGCGCAAGTGAAAAAGACACCTCAGGCAGTGGCGCTCGAGTTCCAGGGAGATGAGTGGACGTACCAGGAGTTACATGAGAAAGCCGATCGTCTAGCAGGCTATTTGCAGCAGCGAGGCGTGACACCGCATGAACCAGTTGGACTGCTCATCGATAGATCGCCTGAAATGATTCTTGGGGTGCTGGCCATTGTGAAAGCAGGCGGGGCTTATGTGCCAATTGATCCTGAATATCCAGATGCCCGCATTGATTATATGCTGAGAGATACAGGGATTCAGCTTTTACTGACAAAAAATGAATGGCTGAAAAAAGTATCCATCCATCAAACGGAACTCATTTGTCTTGATCAAGGGTATGAAGAATTTTTACCAGAAGCAGAAGTCATGCCCGCTGCACTAAGACCTGCTGGACTTGCTTATATCAATTACACATCGGGGTCAACTGGACAGCCAAAAGGAGTGTTGATTCCTCACCAAGCAGTCGTCCGGCTTGTGTGTGAAACAGACTATGTCACCCTTGATGAACAAACGCGCATTTTACAAATTGCCAGCTTCTCTTTTGATGCTTTTACGTATGAAATATGGGGAGCCCTTTTAAACGGGGGAAGGCTCATACTGACGGATCGAAATACCATTTTATCAATGGATACATTAGCGGAAGCACTAAAAACTTATCAGATTACAACAGGGTTCCTGACTGTGCCACTGTTCAACCGTTTAACAGAAGAGCATCCAGAAGCTTTATCTGGACTTCATGCATTATTGGTCGGCGGAGATGCCTTATCAGCCGCTCATATCCGAAAAGCACTGCCATATTTGCCTGACGGGCTTTTAAATGGTTATGGACCAACAGAGAATACGACATTCTCCTGTGTGCATCACATTCGAGCACTGGAAGAAGATCAGGTGACGGTCCCGATTGGACAGCCTATTGCTTATTCACAAGCTTATGTATTAGATGATCAGATGCAGCCAGTTCCGCAAGGCGTCATCGGCGAAATTTACGTTGGCGGCACAGGGCTAGCACTTGGTTACCTTGGAGATGAAGAAAAAACAGCATCATCATTTATCCCGCATCCTTTCCAAGAAGGAGCGCGTTTATATAAAACAGGCGATATGGGCCGCTGGCTGTCAAATGGCATTATTGACTGCCTTGGAAGAATCGATCATCAAGTGAAAATTCGTGGACACCGCGTGGAATGTGGAGAAATTGAAGCCGCTATGCTGACATTTGATGACATCACAGAATGTGCCGTTATCCCGCATCAGCACGAGAGTGGTCATAAGCGATTGATCGGTTATTTTGTCCAAAAAGGCGGCATGACTTCGCAAGACATTCGCCAAAACTTAAAAGACATCCTGCCAGATTATATGGTGCCAAGCCTATTAATAGAGCTGGATGAATTACCGCTCACACCAAATGGCAAGGTAGACCAAAAGCGTCTTCCACCGCCAGAGTGGAGACAAGAAGAAGTAGAAACAGCCATTGATAAAGCAGCTACTGAGGAAGAACGTGTGTTAGAAAAAGTGTGGTCTCAGCTGCTAGGCGCTCCTTCTATTGGCGTCCATGATAACTACTTTGAGCTTGGCGGAGATTCCATTATTGTCATACAAATGGTGGCACGCTTAGCACAGGAAGGCTACGTCATCCAGCCGAGAGATGTATTTGAAAAACAGACCATCTCACAACTCGCACAAGCGATGAGAAAGGCAGAGGTCTCTATGGTCTATGATCAATCACCTGTGACAGGAGAGGTTCGTCTTCTCCCGATTCAATCATGGTTCTTTGAGCAATCGATGACCAATCAAGATTATTGGAATCTATCGGCGCATATTGAAATGAAGCGATCTGTTCCACATGAACAGTTAACACAGGTTCTTTCAAAACTGGTCGATCATCACGATATGCTGAGAGCTATATATACAAAAGAGGCAGATGGCACATGGATTCAAACCATTCGTGAGCCTGGTGTCACACCTTGTGTCACATTCTTTGATGTGACGGATGTGTCTCAAGAGGAAGCACGGGAACAAATCCGCTTGGAGACAAGTGCCTGTCAAGGAACATTGTCATTAGAGCGAGGAGAAGTGATCAAAGCGATTCTTTTCCATACAGGTGAAGACACGTCTGAGCTCTTTATTGCTGCACACCATCTCGTCATGGATGGCATATCATGGCGCATGATACAAGAAGATGTACTAAATGGATTGAAACAGCTTGCTACGGGGCAGGACATCATATTTGCGAAAAAAACCGCCTCCTATAAGCAGTGGGCAGATGCCTTATACGAATATGCACAAACCGATCAATTACAAGCGCAGGCCTCTTTTTGGCAAAAAATCAAGGATCAAGAGGAAGAAGGTTCTCCTTTCCAACTGCCTGCGCTTTCTAATATAGAAGAACATGCAGAGATCCTGTCGGTTCAGCTCACAAAGGAACAAACAGATAGGTTACTTAGACAGGCCTCACAAGCATACCGAACAGAGATTAACGATTTACTGTTATCAGGACTCACGCAAGCCATTGGAAAGCCAATGCTCATCACGTTAGAAGGGCATGGACGCGAGGATTTATTTGAACAGATGGATTTGTCACGGACAGTCGGCTGGTTTACAAGCTCTTATCCTATTTTTATTCCTTTTATACAAACCGATGTTGCAAGACAAATCAAAGACGTCAAAGAAACCTTACGAGCTGTGCCGCAAAAGGGAATCGGCTATGGTTTGCTTCAATACATGACAGAATCTCGTTTACTCAAAACGGTAACGCCGCAGATGAGCTTTAATTACCTCGGTCAGTTAGATCAGGCAGATGGCGAAGCCAAGCTTTATATAGCAGACGAACGAAATGGACATGTTCACGATCCGAAAGCGGAAAGACAGCATTTGATCGATGTGTATGGATATGTGACAGATGGTCAGCTGCAGATGAATTTTATGATCAATCGTGAATTGCTGCAAGATCAAGAGGTGCGGTTGTTACCTGAACGTTTTAAAGAAAAAATGGAGATCATCTTGACGCATTGTGTTGAAACGAGCGGCGGATTTACACCTTCTGATTTTCCGATGGTTCAGCTCACGCAAAAGCAAATAGATGAACTTCCAGACAATGTAGTCGATGTGTATCCGCTGTCTCCAATGCAGCAAGGAATGCTGTTTCATGCACTGCTAGATCAAGACTCACAAGCTTATTTTGGTCAGGTGCATATGACACTCGAAGGCTTAACAAATGGCGATGCCTATGAACAAGCTTGGAATCTTCTTGTAGAACGTCATTCTATTTTGAGAACAAAATTCGCTTGGGAAGGGCTAAAGGAGCCTGTTCAGTTCATTCAATCAGAAGGAAGCATCCATCTCACTCAGCACGATGTGCGCCACCTGAGTGACGCGGAGCAAGAAGAGACACTCGAACACTTTTTAGTATCTGATCGTTCAAAGGATTTCCATTTAGATCAGATGGATGAACCGCTTATTCGTATTGCTTTATTCCGTTGTGATGAGGCAAGATGCACGTTTGTCTTTAGTTTTCATCACATTTTAATCGATGGCTGGAGCTTGTTCAGCTTTATTCAGGAATCCTTTGCGCTGTATCGCTCCCTTGTGGACGAACGAAAGATCAGCCTTTCTACAGTCCGTCCGTATAAAGATTTTATCGAATGGCTGCATAAGCAGGATCAAGAGAAGGCGCAAGAATTCTGGCAGCGTTATATGTCAGGAGTAGAGGAAGCGACACCGCTTCCAGGAGACGGCGAAGAACATGCTTCAGATCAAGAAGCAAGCATGGCGCAGTCCAGCGTCAAACTGACGCCAGAGATGCAGCTGAAGCTGGAGAAGATGACTGGCAAGCAGAAGGTCACGATGAGCACACTGATTCAATCAGCGTGGGGACTGCTCTTGCACCTTCATTCAGGCGCAGAGGATGTCATATTTGGGGTAACCGTATCTGGCCGGCCAGCCGACTTACCAGAAGTGGAAAGCATGACAGGGCTCTTTATTAACACATTGCCGCTTCGTCTGCCGATCCATTCGGACTGGACGATTGCGCGATTGCTCGCCTATACACAGGAAACCGTTTTTCAGATGAGAGAATACGAATATACCGTACTGCCAGATATTCAGCAGATGACGGAAATTCCAAATGGAGAGGCATTGTTTCACAGCATTGTCGTGTTTGAAAACTATCCAATTGAATCCATTGAGCCGTATGGCGTACGCATTTTAGACATCGCCAGTCATGAAGAAACAAATTATGACTTAACCCTTGTCGCAGTGCCGGGAGATACGCTGGAGCTCCGGATCACATACAACTTACATCAATATACAGAAAAGCAAATACAAACGCTGATGCAGCAATTGATTCACACACTTGAAGCCATGACAGAACAAGTGGATACGCCGCTATCTTCCTTCACCATTGTGACAAATGAGGAAAAAGAGCGGATGATCAGTGCTTGGGCGAAAAACGCACATGTCAGCGTGCTATACCCAGACCAAGAAGAAGTCTATGCAGGCGTACATGATCCTGCCTATGAAACGGAAATATATGTCCTGAATGAAGAACATCAGCTCATGCCGGTTGGATTTCCTGGAGATATTTTTATCGGCGCAAAAGAGATCAAAGCACTTTTTGGAGAGCTAGCCGATTGGATGGAGGCGCATAAAATTCCGCATCCATTCAAACATCAAACAGGCGAATACCTTTATCCGACAGGGGATGTCGGCGTTTGGACGGAAGAAAGCAAGATTCAGATTTTGGATTGGATGTAGGAGGAGAAGAAGAATGCTAGTTAGTAGACGAAAAGGAAATGCAGCAAATCATATTGTCAGGATCAATGGAAAACGAATCGATCTCAAAGCATTAGAGAAAGTCTTCATGCTTCACTTTCCACTAAAGGAATGTGCACTCATCCCGAAGAAAAATCAAGAAGGAGGCCTGTCGCTTGTGCTGTTTGCACAGGCGAAGGACCCTTCGCTGACAAGAGAGGATTTGATGAAAGGCCCGCTTCATCCTGATGAAGTGCCAGCCGCACTCGTCCTAGTCCCTTCCTTGCCGCGAAAAGAAAGTGGAGCGGTCGATACCGAGGCGCTGCTTGCCATTGATGTACTAGATGAAGAGGAACGAAGAAAGATAGAAGAACGCACGAAAGCCATAGATGGAGTAGAGGAAGCAGCCGTTGTGATAGAGAGTCAGACAGAAAAACAAACACCCTATCATTTAGATGACCTTTTCCCAGATAGACAGCGTACAAATGGAAACGAATCGCTCACAAAAGATGAAGTCAGCCAAACAATACAATCCTCCGTACAAGAAAAACCACCAGCTCTTGTTTATGGAGGTGATGTCATCAAAAAACCAGGTACACCAGTCACATTGACAGAGGTACTGATCCGAGCAGCTTTTATGTCACCAAATCGCGGAGTCACGTATCTCAAAGAAGGCGGTCATGAGGTGTTCCAGACTTACCCGGAATTGCTCACAGGTGCGGAACGTGTCCTATCTGGATTAAGGGCAGCCGGACTTTCAAACGGCGATCAAGTGCTGCTTCAATTGAAAGACCATCAAGATTTTATCACGGTATTCTGGGGCTGTATTCTCGGAGGAATCATTCCAACCCCAGTCTCTGTACCGCCTGTGTACGATGAAATGAATCAAGGTGTGAACAAGCTCAAGGGCGTGTTTCAGCTGCAAAATGAACCATTCATTATTACAAACGAAGCGAGTGCTGAGGACATTGCAGGGCTGCGTAAAACGTTTGAATCAAAAGCGATACCAATTTTAACAATCGAAACATTACTTTCCTGTGACCCAGATGAACAGCATTATGAGCCAGAGCCGGATGAGCCTGTGCTTCAGCTGCTGTCCTCAGGAAGTACAGGTGTGCCAAAGTGTATCCGTCACAACCATCAAAGCATTTTATCTAGAATCATTTCCTTTGAGCAGGCAAATGGTTTCACGCATGAGGATGTATCAATGAACTGGATGCCGCTTGATCACGTAGGGGGCATTGTCATGTTTCATGTCCATGATGTCTACCTCGGCTGCCAGCAAATTAGTCCATCCATTGATCAATTTATCGAACGGCCGATGGTATGGCTGGATTGGGTAGAAAGATACGGTGTCACAAGGACATGGGCGCCAAACTTTGCCTTTGCGATGATGAATGAATATGAAGACGACATTCGCAAAGGGAGCTGGGATCTCTCCACCTTGACCTATATCATGAACGCCGCCGAAGCAGTTGTTCCAAAAGTGACGCAGCGTTTCATGCACATCATGGGTGAGCACGGGTTAAGCCGCCATGCGATGGTGCCGGCTTATGGCATGTCAGAAACATCATCAGCCATTGTCCAGTCAAAAGAATTCATGCGTCATGATGATCAGAATGGACAACTGACCATTGATCAGACCACATTAACAAGTGAGATTCAATATGTGGCGCACGATCATCCGCACAAGATGACCTTTACAGAAGTCGGTGCACCAATCCCTTCTGTATGGATTCGAATTGTAGATGAGCATCACCATGTGCTGCCAGAAGATCAAGTCGGCCGCTTGCAGGTGAAGAGTCCAACGATTATGATGGGCTACTATCAAAATGAGGAAGCGAATGAAGAAGTATTTGCGGAAAACGGCTGGTTTCATACAGGAGATTTAGGATTTATTCATGAAGGGCGCCTAGTCCTCACAGGACGAGAAAAGGATATCATCGTCATCAACGGAGCGAACTATTTAAATTACGAAATTGAAGCCATTGTGGAAGAGGTTGAGGGGGTTGAAGTCACCTTTGCCGCTGCGTACGGCATTTACAATCCCGAATCAAGTAATGACACACTCGCCGTCTTTTTTGTCACGCAAAAGGATTCGATAGAGGATCAAATCACAATGATTCAGCAGATTAGAGAGAGCATCATTCGCAAAATGGGAATCGAACCTGACCACATCATTCCGGTGAAAAAAGACCAATTTCCGAAAACAGAAAGCGGAAAAATCCAACGTGCCCAACTAGGTGCGGCACTGAAAGATGGGGTGTTTCGAGACATTGAACGTGCACTTGATCTTGCTTCGGAAAATGAACAAACCCTCCCAGATTGGTTCTTTAAACGTATTTGGGTAAAAGAGAATATCGGTCCATCTCAGCCGATATCCACTGATCATGTACTCGTATTTGAGGATGAAAAAGGGCTTTATCAATCGCTTTATGCTCAATTTGAACAAATGAACCTGCCTTATGTTTCTGTGAAAAAGGGTCATGAATTTTTACGCCTGTCAAAAGGGATGTATCAGATGAACCCTCGAATCAAGGGGGATTACGTCAGGCTTGTGGCGGCGCTTGAAGCCGATGAATTAAAGATTGACCGTATGCTCCACTTGTGGAATGTGTCAGACAAGGAGATGATTGCCAGCCCTGCGCAGTTCAAAGAACTGAATGCAAGCACTAGCCAATCCATTTTGTATTTGTATCAAGCATTGAGACAAGAAAATAAAGAGCCGATGCGTCTCGTTGTTGTCACAAAAGGTGGTCAATTTGTAAAAACGCAAGATGAGCTTCATGTGGAGAAAACGTCTCTTGCCGGATTATTAAAAACCATCCCGCAAGAATGGGAAGGGGCAGAAGTGTCTCACCTTGATATTGAAGCGGAGAATGTGGAACAGGATGCCAAGCATATTGCGAACGAACTAGGTGCGATTCATTTGAAAGCGGAAGTGTCTTACCGGCATGGCCAGCGCCTCGTACCAAAGCTGGAAAAAGTCAACATGATGGCGGCACCTCAGACAGAAGGGTTTTTAGAATATGAAGGCTTGTACTTGCTGACTGGCGGGCTTGGCGGTATTGGGTTTGAACTGTCTAAGCAAATGCTCCAATTTGGCTTGAAACTCGTGCTAATTGGACGGACATCCCTTGAAGAAGACAGAGAAAAAGAGGCGTCATTCTCACAACTTAAAGATCTGGGAGACGTCCTTTATGTACAAGCCGATGTGACGAATTTATGTGACGTCGAGCGGGCGATTTATGAAGCAGAAAAGCATTTCGGACAGTCGATCCGAGGAGCGCTTCATTTAGCCGGTGCTGGCAATGTATCTGAGCATTTTCAGCATGTGGATACGTACACACTGGCTCATACAACAGAAGAAGATTTCGTCAAAGAACTTTCAGGGAAGGCAGATGGCGCTTGGGTGCTGCAAGAAGCCTTCAAGCATGACCCGTCAGTTCCACTCGTCTTTTTTGGATCAGTGAATGGCTATTTTGGCGGCACCACATTTGGTGCATATTCTGCGGCAAACAGCTTTTTAGATGGACTCGCACATGACCTTACCTATCATGAGGGAAGAAGAGCGATTTCGTTGAATTTCAGCATGTGGGATAATCTTGGTTTGTCTAAGGGGCATACTGGGGCCGCGCTAACCGTTCGCAAGGGCTTTCAGTTGATTGGAAAAAAACAAGGACTCGATTCATTATGTCTAGGTGTTCGAATGAATGAAGCGCATCTATTTATTGGCCTAGATGGGGCGAATCAAGAAATCGCTGAACATCTTCAACCAGCACCAATGCCGCTTTTTGAAAAGAAACTGTACTATAAGGTTCAATCAAGCAAAGAAGTGGATGCTGACAAGATTACAGGCATCATAGAGGGGAACTGGGACATCAGGCAAGTGGAAGATATACCGAAAAAACTAGATGGCTCTATTGATCACGAAGCCCTCAAACAGTTCCATCAAAAACACGCACAGCCGTTTGAAAAGCAATTGCCAGAAACGAAGACAGAGCAGGTGCTTGCGGCCATATGGGAGGATATTTTAGAAGTCGATCGTGTGTACAAAGAGGATCAATTCTTTGACCTTGGTGGACATTCATTAAAGGCCACTCAAACGATTTCTCGTATTAATCATGAGTTTTCAATAAAGGCACCGCTAAAAATATTATTTGAAAGCAAGAATCTGGCACACTTGGCACAAATGGTCGATGACATCATTGGAGCACCAGCCATTCAGGAAGCCAGCATTCCAAAGCTGGAAAAACGAACAAGCTATGAGCTGTCACACGCTCAGCAGCGGATTTGGTTCTTATCTACATTAGAAAAGAGCCATCATTACAATATATTAGGTGCTTGGAAGCTGATGGGCCAATTACACATCCAAACGTTAACAAAGGCGATCGGTCTCTTAACAAAACGTCATGAAGCACTGCGCGCAACATTTCAAACCATTGACGGCAAGCCGGTTCAAGTCATCCGTGAAGACCTTCCGCCATCAGTAACCGTTGCGAATTTCTCATTATTTAATGAAAAAACAAGAGCGAGAAGACTGGAACAGCTGATTCAGCAAGAAGCGAACCGCATCTATGACTTAGAACGGGGGCCGCTTGCGCAGTGGACAATTGTTGATATGGGGAAAGAGGAATATTACTTGCTTTGTGCGCAGCATCATATCATTTCCGATGCATGGTCGCTCAGCCTGCTTATTCAAGAATTAGAAGTCGTGTATGGGGCGCTATTATTAGAGAAAACGCCTGAGCTACCTGCACTTGAGATTGAATGGACCGATTATGTTCATTGGGAGAATGAGCAATTAAAGAACCACCAGGAGGCTCAGAGCTATTGGCTTGAAACGTTACAAGGAGAGCTGCCGGTATTAGAGCTCCCGTTTGACCGTCCTCGTCCGCCGGTTCAAACATTTAATGGGGCTACAGAGCAAATCGTGATAGATGAACCGCTTGTTCGGCGTTTACATGCCTTGTCGAGGGAGCAGGGGACAACACTGTTTATGACGATGTTGTCAGCCTATTATGTCCTGCTTCACAAGTTGTCTGGGCAAACAGATGTCATTGTTGGATCGCCGATCGCTGGCCGTGATGTCGAACAATCAGAGAAGCTCGTTGGCATGTTTGTCAATACATTGGCGCTGAGACAGGACGTTTCAAAAGCCAATACATTTGCTGATTTATTGGCAAAGGTGAAAGAAATGACGTTAAAAGCCTTTGAGCATCAGCATTATCCATTCGACAAGCTTGTGGATGACCTTTCAATTGATAGAGACTTAAGTCGTTCACCAATCTTCCAAGTCGCCATGGGGTATGTCACTGATTCGCTGGATATCAACCTAAAAGGACTGACATCGGAACAAGTGATGGTCCATCATACCGTCTCTAAATTTGATCTCACCTTGCATGTATTTGAGCAGGAGGACAAGCTGTCTATCCATGTGGAATATAATACGGATTTATTTGAGCAAGAAACGATCCACCGTATGATGAATTATTATCTCAATTTGTTAGATGGCATGACGGCTCAGCCTGAACGGACATTTGCTGACTTTTGCGTCATGGACAAAACAGAACAGGATGCCATGATCATAGGGAAAAATCAAACTGACACGCCTTATCCAAAGCGTACGCTGCAAGAATTATTTGAAGAACAAGTGCAGCGTGACCCGCACCGGATTGCTGTATCCTATATGGAAGAGCATATGACGTATCAAGATTTAGACGAGAAGGCGACAAAACTGGCTGCCTATTTACAGTCAAAAGGCGTTGGTCCAGGTTCACTTGTCCCGATGCTGTTTGATCGTTCGTTTGACATGATGGTCTCAGTTCTAGGGATCGTCAAGTCGGGTGCTGCTTATGTACCGATGTCACCTGAGTATCCAGATGCCCGCATCGGTCTGATCGTTCGCGATACACAAAGCGATATCATCTTAACCCAGTCGCATCTGATCAATCGATTAGCCGATCTGAGCGGCACAAAGATTGAAATGGACAAGCCGTTACCAGAAACAGGCGCAGTGTATCAAAGGGAAAAATCGATTGTAGGAGAAGACCAGCTTGCCTATGTGAACTACACTTCAGGCTCAACAGGCACACCAAAAGGCGTGATGCTTCCTCATGCAGGAGTGGTCCGCTTAGTGAAAGAAACAAACTATATTGAGCTTGGTTCAGAAGATAAAATGCTTCAGCTGTCTAACTATGCATTTGATGCCTTTACCTTTGAATTATGGGGAATGATGCTCAATGGCGGTCAGCTGGTTCTGATCCCGAAATATGCTGCTCTGAATATGGACGAATTAACTCGTTTAATCAAAACGCATCAAGTCACAGCCAACTGTTTGCCAACTGCATTATTCAACCGGTTGATTGAGCATGATCCAAAAAGTGTGGCTGGATACCGTACATTACTTGTTGGCGGAGAAGCCATGTCTAGTGAGCATGCACGAAAGGCATTGCCGCATATGAAGGGTGTGCTGATCAATGCTTACGGTCCAACAGAAAACACAACATTAGCGACCACTTATCAAGTCACACACGTACCGGAGGATGCAAGATCAGTGCCAATCGGTGTGCCAGTCGCCAACTCAACGGTTGTCATACTAGATGATCATCTCAATCCAGTACCAACAGGCGTAAAAGGAGAAATCTATATCGGCGGAACAGGGCTGGCGAAAGGGTATCTGCATGACCCAGAGCGTACGGAGGAGCGGTTTATTGACAATCCATTCCCGGCATTAAAAGGCGACAAACTGTATCGTTCCGGTGACCTAGGGAAATGGCGGTCTGATGGCAGTATTGAATACCTTGGCCGAAAAGACAACTTGGTGAAAATTAGAGGCTACCGAATTGAATGTGGAGAAATTGAGACAGCCCTGCTCAAACACCCACAAGTAAAAGAATGTACCGTCATTGCCAAAACGTACGGCAGCTCAAAACGGCTGGCAGCCTACCTTGTCACAGATGGGGGAGAGCCTGTTCCCGGATGGAAAGCATTTTTACAGGAAAGCCTGCCAGGCTATATGATTCCAAGTTACTTTATCGTACTTGACGCAATTCCTGTCACAACGAATGGGAAGGTCGATCAAAAAGCATTGCCGGAGCCGACAGACGCAGTCTCATCCTCACATGAAGACGATCAACCGGTAACAGAAACACAGCAGCTGATTGTGACAGCTTTCAGTGAAGTGCTTGGTGTCAAACGAGTAGGAATTCATGATTCATTCTTTGATTTAGGCGGAGATTCGATTATGAGTATTCAAGCCGTTGCCAAATTAAAAGAAAAGGGTGTCCGTGTTGATCCGAAATGGATTTTCATGCACCCAGTGCCAGCGCAGTTAGCGGCATATTTGGACACAGTGCCAAAAACAGGCGAGCCTGTCGAAAGAGCGCCGAAAGACTATGTGATCGAGTTGAAAAAAGGGGATCCGGCTGAACCGAGAATTTTCTTTGCACCGCCTGCTGGTGGAACGGTGATGGGGTATATCGATGTGGCCAAGCTCATGACACATGAAGGAGCTGTTTACGCCTTGCAGTCTCCAGGCTTGTATGAGGATGAAGAACCACAATTCCTTCATTATACAGAGCTTGTCACCACTTTTATTGAAGCCATTGAGACATTCTATCGACCAGGCATTGATTATTTGGCAGGGCATTCCATGGGTGGACATCTTGCTTATGGAATGAATCAGAGACTCTGTCATGCAGGAAAAGCGCCAAAGGGATTGATCATTTTAGATACGGTTCCTGTATTAAGAGATGAGGCAGATCAAGCGCTTCATGCCGATATGAACGAAGAAGAAGTGAAAATGCTTGCCCTCGTCCTTGGGATGGGGAACCTCGTCGGCATCAAACCGGAAGCATTACAAGGGCTCAGTTTCCAAGAAGTGAAGCAGAAAATCCTTAAAGAAGCAGAAAAGGATGAAGTCGTTCATCAATTTATGAATGATCACTATTTAGATAAATACTTGCAAATGCAGACACATAATACCATCATGTCACAAGCCATTGAATTAGAAAAGGACCCATTCTCTGTGCCGTTTTATATTATACAAAGCAGTGATCACGCCACAGATTTCCAGAAGAAATTTGCCGATTGGGAAGCTTACACGAGAGAAACGTGTTCGTATTTTCAGATAAAAGGCGACCATGTGACCATGATGAAAAGACCGCAGGCAGATCAACTTGCGCAAATTCTTGAAACGATCGTAAAGGGGTAAGGACGTATGAAGCAATTATTTAAAACCTTTGAAAAAAAATCAGATCTCATTCAGCTTATTTGTTTTCCTTTTGCAGGCGGATATTCCGCCTCTTACCGTCCGCTCTTTGAACAATTGAAGGATACGGCCGAAGTGACAGCAGCAGAGCCCCCGGGTCATGGAACGAACCTCATGCCGCTTGAAACAAGCATAGACCGGCTGGCTGAATTGTATAAAGAAGGACTGACAGGCAAATTAAACCGTCCATTTATTTTGTTCGGACATTCCATGGGTGGACTTGTGGTGTACAGGCTCACTCAGCTGCTAGAAAAGGAAGGCATCGATCCGGCAGCAGTTGTCATTTCTGCCATTCAGCCGCCGCAAACAAAAAGACAAATGTTGACTCATTTATCGAATGAAGCATTTGTTCAGCATATAGCAGAAATGGGCGGGATTCCAAAGGAATTGTTAGAGAACAAGCCAATGATGGATTACTTTACACCATCCTTACGCGCCGACTATCAAGCATTAGAATCCTTCCAGCATACGGACAAAACGATCATTGAATCACCCGTTTATTTATTGAACGGAAAGCAAGATAAAAAATGCATGGAAGACGCAGCCGGCTGGCTAACATGGGCAAACTCCATCGAACGTACTGATTTCCAAGGAGGCCACATGTATATCAACACACACCTCGAGCAGTTCGCAGAACATATGAGGCATGTCATTGAGCAGACAACAAAAAGGCAATTCATCAGCCAATAAAAGAAAACAACGGCCCCGTCAAACGAGGGCCGTTTTCTTTATGAATTCCCCTTCCTCACCACATTCCCGCCAATCACTCCGCCAATGACGAGCGCAGCCCCGATGAGGTGAACCATATCAATCGTTTCATGTAAAATCAGCACGCCAGCGGCAATGGTAATGAAAGCAGAAAGATTGTTAAAGATACTCACCTTTGCTGCTTCAAGGTGAGAAAGAGCATAGTTTGATAAATATGCTGTGAGCAGTGATGAGAGAATGCCTAAAAAGAGCATAGACCATACAAAGGATGGCTGCGTAAACGGATTGAAAAACTGCGGTAGTGTAGCATTTACCGAGTGCCGAATGAGAGCAGCAGCATTAAAGAAAACAAATCCAAAGAATGTCATCACGAAAGTCAGTTCAATGACATGGAATCGCCGTGTCATCACCCTGGCAAATACGCTATAGGCACTGGATGATAAGGCTGAAAGTAAGATCAGCACATAGCCGATGAGATGAGAATGTTTCACATCAATTCCCTTCACCACAAAGAGGAGCATCACCCCGGACACAGAAAGAATGGTAAACATCACCTGAATCGAGGTAGGACGTTCTTTTAAACACCATGCTGCAAGCACCATTGTCAAAATAGGGATGGTCGCCTGAATAATGCCGGCCTCTGATGAAGAGGTGAACATCAGCCCCCACACTTGAAATGCAAAAAACAACACAGGATAAAGCAAGGAAAATGGCACAATGTAAATAAGATCACGCCATTGAATGGAAAAACGGTACTTTTTTCGTAAAAATGGAAATAACAAAAGAGCAGCTGCGAAAGAAACGGTAAATCGGTGTGCCAATACATCAATCGGATTCGCTGATGCTAAGGCTACTTTGACAAACAAGAATGAAAAACCAATAATACAGGCGTATGCGATCGAGGCAGCATACGCTTTTTGTTTTGACATATCCATCAGAATTCTCCTTACAAGAGCATGCATGCTTCAGTTGAATTGACCGGTTCTGTCTTTTTATCGTAAACGGGTCAAGTAAAGTGTACAATAAGAGTTATTGATATCTGTACCGGTACAAGGAGGTAGTGCTGTGAGGAAATATGATCAGCTTGTGTTGAATATAAAAAACAAAATCGAGAGCGGTGAATACAATGCTGGAATGAAAATTCCATCCATTCGTCACTTAGCGGCTCAATATGCTGTGAGCAAAAGCACTGTCATAAAAGCACTAGACACATTAGAGCGTGAACACTTGCTGTACTCTGTAGAAAGAAGTGGCTATTTTGTCGTGAAAACCAATCAGTCAGCCGTTAAGAAGGGAAGCACATGGATTGATTTTGCTTCCTCTGCGCCTGATCCCATTGTGTTTCCGTATGTCGATTTTCAGCACTGCATCAATCAAGCGATTGATCTGTATCAAAATGATTTATTTATCTATGGCACCAGCAATGGATTACCATCTTTACTGCCAATCATTTCAAAGCGTTTAACGGATTATCAAGTGTTTGCCTCTCCAGAACAGATCGTTATGACCTCTGGTATTCAGCTGGCTTTATCGATTTTAAGCACCATCCCGTTTCCAAATGGAAAACAGACCATATTGGTCGAACAGCCAGGCTATCACCTATTCCTCCAATACTTAGAGAAAAACAAGCTGCCTGTCCGGGGGATTCAGCGTACGGAAAAAGGACTCGATCTTCAGGAATTGGAGCGTATCTTCCGAGAGGAGGATATTCGCTTTTTCTATACGATGCCAAGGTTTCAAAACCCGCTTGGAACGAGTCTGTCGAAACAAGAAAAAATAGCGATTGCAGCCCTTGCCGAAGCATATGATGTCTACATCGTTGAAGATGATTATTTGGCTGATTTAGAATTCGATACAAAAAGAGACCCGATCTATTCATATGATCAGGCGGGGAAGGTCATTTATTTAAAAAGCTTCTCAAAAATCATTTTTCCAGGGCTTAGAACAGGTGCTGTCGTCTTACCAAACGAGCTGATTGGCCCCTTCAGTGAACATAAACGGCTGATTGATATCGACAGCTCGATGCTGTCGCAGGCTGCTTTAGAAATATATTTGAAAAGCGGGATGTTTGAGCGTCATAGAGAAAGGATGCAGGCGACCTATAGAGCTCGATCCAAACAACTTGTGGCCTGTTTGAAAAATGATCAAGGCGCTTATGAGCTGGGAGAAGAGGAGCCAGCGACCCATACCCACATTCGTGTCGACCGGTCCATTCCGATGAATCAGCTCATTCAGCAGCTAAAAAAGGCTTCTGTGATGGTTCAGCCGATTGACCGCCATTTCATTTCTACTTATCAAAAGGAGCCTATACTTCAGCTGAACATTTGGCATGTAAAAGAAGAGGAAATCGAACGAGGCGTCGATTTGCTAAAGTCATCACTTCAACAAATCACACGTTATTAAGGCGAGACAGCATATTCTCACAAGTGAGTATCTCGACGTGCTCAGCCGCAGCGGGTTTTCTTGTACAAACCGCCATTTGGTAGGCAGGATCAAGTGAATATGTTTGGACAACGCAAGGGGCTTCGTGATCAGGTAATCTCAAAGTAGCCTGTCCATCCTCTGACAAGCGAGCGGTAAAGGATGAAAGACCATAGGATATTCCCTTCCCTGTCAGCTTGATAAAAGCCTCCTTCATGGACCATAAATGAAAGAAATAGGCTTCCTGCCGTTCTGCCGGCTGTGAGAGTAAATCTTGATATTCGTCAGCTGAAAAAAATCGTTTGGCAATGGCTAGATCAATCGGTTTGATCTCTTCAATATCAATACCAACAGGCGCATCATCTACTGCGCCGACGACCCAATCACCAGAGTGAGAAAGATTAAAATGAAACGAAGGAATTTGCCGGACAACAGGCTTTCCATTCCCTTCTGTTTCAAACAGCACCTGTTCCATAGGCAGTGCGTACATCTCATGAATGATGTGACGAATCAGCACCTCACCTAACAGCGTTCTTCTTGCATCGATCAAAAAACGAAAGCGCTCAGCGGCGGCGCGTTTTTCAATTGATACAAAAGGCATCAGCTGTTCTATTTGTTTTCGTGCATTTCTATCATCTAAAGGTTGTAATTGAATAGCGAAAATCTTCATAACGGACCTCAATTTTTTACATTTATTGTACCATTGGATGAACACCTTGCGAAGCATCCTTTTCAATAGAAGGGTAAAGTTGGTCTGCACAAGAAAAGCCATTCTTTTCATAGAATGGCTTGTTCTTATCGGGTAAGGGTTTGAACAGGTTTCTCCGCTGTTTTTGTAATGAGCAGCTGCAAGAGCCGTGTCGATTGCGGCAAGGAAAAGCGAAGGACGAGTCCTGTAAAGATGGCTGTCAGAATCGTTCCAATGCCAATCGGTCCGCCGAGCATCCATGCAAATAGAAGCACTGTTAACTCAATACCATTTCGAACCCACTGTACGTTCAGCCCCGTTTTTGCTGAGATGAGCAGCATTAATGAATCCCTTGGCCCAGCGCCAAGATTAGCTGAGACATAAATGCCAACGCCATACCCAGACACAATCACGCCCGTAATAAACACATATAAAGCAGGTAAATACCCATGTGGTGCAGGTAATACTGCATTAAAGAAATCAATAAACACGCCGATCAGCACCATATTGAGCAGGGCGCCGATCTTTGGAAAAGATTTCGTGAAAACAGATGTCAGTGTCACAATGAGTGCACCAATAATGATGGACCATTGTCCAATGGTTAAACCAAAATGCTGAAACAGTCCATAATGAAAAGCGTCCCAAGGACCAATGCCAAGGATCTTTCCTTTCACTGTCAGCGATAGTCCAAAAGCAAGTACAATCAATCCAACAAAATAAAAAAACCAACGTAAAAGATGTTCCCGCTTCAAAAGCTTTCCCTTCTTTCTTAAACACTCGATTTCAATCGTAACATACTCGCACGCCCCTTTAAATGGCTTTGCTCAATTGTAATCGCTTACTCGATAAAAAGAATTTTTTCCATAAAAAGAGCAGAAAACATCAAATGTTGGAGCAAGACTTTTGAATTGTTTTTTTTAACAAAGCGAACCAATAATTAACAATTTTTATGAAAACAAGAAAAAAATTCAATATAAAATGACAAAAAACCAACCTTTATCCAATTAAAGAATATTGAAGATAAAATAGAATAGATTGTATGTAAATTGCGTCGTTAGGCCTGTTTTTATTGATAGATAAAATATTTGATACACGATAAAAAAACTTGTTTTATTGGAAAAAACATAGATGGATCAGATGTCGAAAGCTGTATATGACCAAAGGGCTATTTTTGTCGAAAATAGTCTTTTGGTCATGTTGAGGGTTCTGAAATGTTACTGATATTCTTTACCAAAGTGTGGGAGGTGAACTGGTACATACCTTTGTTAAATGAAGCAAGAAAAAAGGGAGGTCAAAGAATGAATTTATTAAAAAGAACGAGTCAATTATTTCTTATTTTGGTTCTGATTGCTGGAAATTTATTAACGGTCTCACCATCTATCTCGAAGGCTGCAGGAACGGTAGCAGTGAACAATACAGATTCCTATATGATTGGTAGTAGCCCATTAATTCTTTATCAGCTTGATGGGAATAACCCAACTAACGTAAAGGCTAGTGTCCAAGTGAAAGGGATCAATTCGACTTTAGTGAACGGTGTTGCTGTCAATGATCAAGAGAACGTTGTGTATGCAACGACGACAGCAAGTGGAGAGCCTGTTCTTTATAAAATAAATGCGACGACAGGACAAGCTGAGCGTGTAGGTGTACTAGGTGGAGGTGCTTCTAATGCCGTTGTATATAACGGTAAATATATACATTCGTATGGTGTTAACGGAGAATATTTCCTTGGAACATACGATTTAGTTACTGGTCAAAAAACATCAAAAAAAATTACAGCTTATGATGTCGGCTCTGTCGTTGGCGGGGATCTTGTCATCGATAAAGACGGCTATCTTTGGTTCGCATCTAATGAAAGTGGAGCCATTGCACAAATGAATCCAGATACGGCAGAAGTCATTCGTGTTATTCCAATTAAAAATGCGGATGGTAAAAGCATTGATGGAGGCGTTCGAGGAATTAGCTTTTTGCCAAATGGACAAATGCTGTTGCAGTCTGGATTAAATGAATCGATCGGCCATTCTACTCTTTATACACTTGATGCAAAAACATTAAGTACGACTTATATGGGCACGGCTGGTGATTCATTATCATACGATTTAGCTTCACGGGTGAAGCCAGAATTTGATCCATATCCTCCACAGCTTGAATCAGAAAAATCTGTTGTCTTACAGAAAAAAGCAGAGGGTAACACAGATGAGAAGCACCCCGAAGTGGGAGATACATTACTCTATACGATTAAAGCAAGAAGTACGGTTCAATATGGTATTGTTAAAAACTTAGTCATTTCAGATAACCTTCCGAGCAGCTTAACCTATGTTCCAAGTAGTCTTAAGGTAGATGACGTAAGCGTGACAGATGCAAAAGACCAAGACAAAGGTGACTATACAAATGGCACCGTGACGGGTCAAATAGGCGATGTGAAAAATACCGCTTGGCACACCGTGACATTTGAAGCGAAAGTAGGAACAGGTCAAGCGGGTAAAGATATTCAAAATACAGCCAATGTCAAAGGGGAAAACACACCGCCAGACAAACCAACAACAAACATAGAAATTTATCCTCGTGATCCGAAGCTTGAATCAGAAAAGTCTGCGGTCTTACAAAAAAAAGCAGATGGTAATACAGATGAGAAGCATCCAGAGGTAGGAGATACATTACTGTATACCATTCAAGCCCGTAATGCTATGGAAGACAGCGTGATTGAAGACCTCGTGATTTCTGACAAGCTGCCTCAAGGATTGGCATATGTACCCAATTCACTTCAGCTAGATGGAAACCCAGTGACCGATGCAGTAGATGACGATAATGGAGATATGACAGATGGCGTCATTACTGGAAAGTTTGGTGAGGTGAAAGATGCAAAATGGCATCGTGTGACGTTTGAAGTAACGATTGAAAAAGGTCAGGCAGGCAAAGACATTCAAAATACGGCCAACGTTACAAGCGGTAACACACCACCAGACAAACCGACAACGAATACAGAAATCTATCCACGTGACCCAAAACTAGCTTCAGAAAAAACAGCGGTCTTGCAACAAAAAGCAGAAGGAAACACAGATGAAAAGCATCCAGAGGTGGGTGACACTCTTCTTTACACGATTAAAACAAAGAACACGATAGAAGATAGTCTCGTTGAAAATTTAGTGATTTCAGATGAACTGCCAGAAGGATTAGTATATGTGCCGAATTCACTTCAAGTGGACGGAGAGGCAGTCACTGACGCAAAGGATAACGATAACGGGGACTTCACAAATGGTACCATTTCAGGTCAATTTGGTGACATTCAAGATACAGATTGGCATACCGTGACATTTGAAGTGACGGTTGAAAAAGGACAATCAGGCAAAGATATTCAAAATACAGCGAGTGTCACAGGTGAAAACACACCACCAGACGATCCAACAACAAAAACAGAAATCTATCCTCGTGATCCAAAGCTTGAATCAGAAAAAACAGCCGTCTTGCAGAAAAAAGCAGAAGGTAACACAGATGAAAAACATCCAGAAGTAGGAGACACTCTTTTATACACAATTAAAACAAAAAACACGATAGAAGACAGTCTCATTGAAAATCTAGTCATTTCAGATCAATTGCCAAAAGGGCTGAAATATGTCAGTGGCTCCCTTCAAATTGACGGGGATTCAGTTACAGATGTGAAAGACGATGATAATGGGGACTACACAGATGGAGCTGTCACAGGTTATTTTGGTGATATCAAGGATACAGACTGGCATACAGTCACCTTTGAAGTGACAGTTGAAAAGGGGCAGGCTGGTCAAGACATTCAAAACACTGCCGAAGTAACTGGTGAAAACACGCCGCCAGATGAACCAACCACGAACACAGAAATTTATCCACGTGACCCAAAACTAGTTTCTGAAAAAACGTCCGTCATTCAGAAAAAAGCAGAGGGGAACACAGATGAAAAGCAACCACAGGTAGGAGATACCCTTCTTTATACGATTAAAACAAAGAATCTTGAAGAAGATAGCTTCATTGAAAATCTAGTGATCTCAGATGAACTGCCAGAAGGTCTTGCATATGTTGCAGGTTCACTTAAAGTAGATGGACAAGCGGTGACAGATGCAAAGGATGATGACAGCGGAGACTTTACAAAAGGTACGGTGACAGGACAATTTGGTCAGATCAAAGATACCGATTGGCATAAAGTAACGTTTGAAGCGAAGATTACAAAAGGCCAAGCAGGTAAAACCATTCAAAATACGGCCAAAGTCACAGGCGATAATACGCCGCCAGACGAACCAACAACAGAAACAAAAATTGATCCAAGAGATCCAAAGCTTAAATCAGAAAAAATATCTGAAATCTCTCAAAAAGCAGAAGGTAATAAAGATGAAAAACAAGCTCAAGTAGGCGATACTCTCCTTTACACCATCAAAGCAAAAAATAGTGTAGAAGACAGTGTCATTACAGATCTAGTCATCACAGATGAACTACCAGAAGGTCTTGAATATGTCGAAGGATCATTAAAAGTAGATGATCAAGCCGTCACAGATGCAAAAGATGACGACAACGGAGACTATACAAAGGGAACAGTGGCCGGTCAATTTGGCGATATCAAAGATACGGACTGGCATACGATTACTTTTGAAGCAAAGGTCGCTAAAGGCCAATCAGGTAAAAGTATTCAAAACATAGCGAAAGTCACAGGTGAAAACACGCCGCCAGATGAGCCGACAACCGAAACAAACATTGATCCAAGAGATCCAAAGCTTGAATCAGAAAAAACGTCAGAGCTCCATCAAAAAGCAGAAGGCAATAAAGATAAAAAACAAGTGCAAGTAGGCGACACCCTTCTTTACACCATCAAAACAAAAAATAGTGTAGAAGACAGTATCATCCAAGATCTAGTGATCTCAGATAAACTGCCAGAAGGTCTTGCATATGTTGCAGGTTCACTCAAAGTAGATGGACAAACAGTGACAGATGCAAAAGATGATGACAGCGGAGACTACACAAAAGGTACGGTGACGGGACAATTTGGCGATATTAAAGATACAGATTGGCATACCGTGACGTTCAAGGCAAAGGTTGTCAAAGGTGCTGAAGGTCAGACAATCATGAATATCGCAGTTGTGAAGGGCGAGAATGTAGACGAACCAGATCAACCTAAAAACGAGACAACAGTTGAACCGCCTCATGAACCAGAGGTGCCAACAGTGCCAGAACAGCCATCTGAGCCTCAAACTGACACACCTGGTCATCAATTGCCGAATACTGCAACCGTCATGTACAATCTTCTGTTTGCCGGATTTGCTCTTGTTCTCATTGGTGCATCTCTTATGGTATGGAATAGAAGAAAAAGAAACGGATAATCAGCCATGTTTCAAAAAATCATCTCTGCCGTATTGATCACAGTGGGTTTTTGTTTAGTGATTGGTGGGTATTTGAGTATCATTGATGGACAAAGGAAAGTAGAGACATCGATTCAGTCTGCTCAGGCAGTCATCCAGCATCAGGTGCAAAAGGATTCTTCTTTTGCGCCACAGGCTGGTGAAACCATTGGACTTTTGCATATTCCAAAACTAAATGCTGAGTTGCCGATAGTAGAAGGAACAAAAGCAGATGACTTGGCAAAAGGTGTTGGGCATTATCAAAAGAGCTATTTTCCTAATGAGCAGGGACAAATTGTGTTATCTGGGCATCGAGATACTGTATTTAGACGAACAGGAGAGCTTGTGAAGGGGGATCAGCTCTTCATTGAGCTTTCATACGGTCGATTTGTCTATGAAATTGAGAAAACAAAGGTTGTCAAAAAAGAGGATACAAGTATTATTACATTGCAGCATAAAAAAGAAGAACTTGTCTTAACCACATGTTATCCTTTTTCTTTCATTGGTCCTGCACCAAACAGATATATTATATATGGAAAGCGTGTGTAGACACTGATCCAGCCTGCGGCTCCTCCTTCATTTTCCCACCGATCGAGCAGATCGTCCGATAAGGAGGTGATCGTCCATATAGTATGTATAGATGCAGGAGGGGGTCAATTTGATAAATGAAGACTATGTACGGCATATAGATAAATTTGGGAGAGTTGTTCTCCCGACAGATATTAGAAAACAATTAAAAATTCGACCGCAAGACTTTATAGAGATCTATCAAGAAGAAGGCCGAATTGTGATAAAACCTTATTGGCAGGATAAGCCTTGTATCGTCACAGGGCAAGTCACATGTTCCAATAAGGCGCTGTCAGGCGGAGTAGTTGTCAGCCCAGAGGGAGCGAGATTGCTCTTGCAAGATTTACTGGCGCTTCGGCTGCAAAAAGAGATATAAAAAAAGGCTGTTCTCATCAAGTGAGAACAGCCTTTTTTTATCATACTGGATTCAAAATCCGGTTTAAAAATTGCTTTGTTCGTTCTTCCTTAGGTCGTTTGAAGATTTCTTCAGGAGGACCTTGTTCGACGATCACGCCGCCATCAATAAAAATCACTTCGTCTGCCACTTCTTGGGCAAACTTAATTTCATGTGTGACGACTGCCATCGTCCAGCCTTCTTTCGCTAAATCCTTCATGACCTTTAAGACTTCCCCTACAAGCTCAGGGTCAAGCGCAGAGGTTGGTTCATCAAAAAGCATAAGCTCTGGCTGAATGGCAAGTGCACGGGCAATGCCGACACGCTGTTTTTGACCGCCTGACAGCTGGAAGGGATACAAATCTTTTTTATCCTCAAGTCCTACCTTTTGCAGAAGCTGAATCGCTTCTTTTCGCACCTCTTCTTTTGGCCGGCGCTGGACTTGGACTGGACCTTCCATCACATTCTCAAGAACAGTGCGATGCGGGAACAGATGATAATCTTGAAACACCATGCCTGACTTCCGGCGAAGCTTGAGCAAATCAGCTTGTTTATTTTTTTTAGAAAAATCAATCGAGAAATCATCGAAGGTAAAGGAGCCGGCATTTGGAATTTCAAGTGCATTTAAACAGCGAAGCATCGTTGTTTTTCCTGAACCTGATGGACCAAGAATCGCCACAACCTGCCCTTTGTTGATCGTAAAATCAATCGACTTTAAAATCTCATTTTCACCAAAGGATTTGTTTAAGCCTTTGACTGTTAGCATGTCGTTCCCTCCTTACCTTGCGACATATCGATCAAGTCGTTTTTCAATTTGGTGCTGAACGAGCGATAGAATGAAGCAGAATACCCAATAGATCAGGGCTGCTTCCATATAAATAAATAATATTTGATCCAAGTTCGCCGCAGCAATTTCCTGTGATTTACGGAACATCTCTGCCACAAGGATTTGGGAGGCAAGCGATGTATCCTTCACCAAACTAATAAAAGAATTAGACAGCGGCGGAATCGATACACGCACTGCCTGCGGTAAAATCACGCGGACGAGCGTTTTCCGATGGGTCATTCCGATTGAATACCCCGCTTCCCATTGTCCTTTTGGTACAGAGAGGACGGATGCACGGATAATTTCCGACGCATACGCACCTACGTTTAAAGAAAAAGCGATAATGGCACTTGGATATGGATCAAGTGTGATATTAAATGTCGGAAAGAAATAGAAAATAATAAACAATTGCACAAAAAGCGGCGTTCCACGAACGGCCGACACATAAATGGAAAAAATCCATCTGAGGGCTTTGATTTTAGACATTCTAGCAAGAGCTGTCACAAGTGCGATAAAAAGACCAATGATAAAGGCAATGATGGCGAGGGGAATTGTATAATAAATTCCCTGCATCACCATTGGCCAAAAAGATTGCTGAAGAAGATCCCACGGAATGACGACTCCGAGGATATTATTTTGTAACATCTTCACCAAACCATTTCTTAGAAATCTTAGCAAGTGTACCGTCTTTCTTCATTTCTTTTAGTGCGCCATTCACTTTGTCAACGACTTCGCCGCTGCCTTTTCTGAATGCAAAGTAAGTTTCTTGTGGATCTCCTGTTTCAAATGCAACTTTTAGGTTTTTGTTACCGCTTGTTTTCAAGTAATTCAAGACAGCCAATTTATCATTGAATGTCAAATCAGCACGTCCTTGCTGGATCAATTGAATGGATTGTGCAAGACCTTCAACCCCTTCAATTTTAGCGCCAGCATCTGTAGCTAATTTGTTGTAGTTACTTGTTAATGATTGTGCTGCTTTTTTGCCTTTCACATCAGAAAGTTTCTTGATGTCATTGTTATCTGATTTTGTCACAACAATGGCTTGAGATGTTGTGTATTTATCAGAGAAATCATATTGATTTTCACGTCCAGTTTTACCAACTTGGTTCGCTACCACATCAAAACGTTTTGAATTCAGACCAGCAAACATGCTGTCCCATTGTGTTTCTTTGAATTCTGGTTTTAAGTCAAGACGTTTTGCAACTTCTGTGATGACCTCGACATCATAGCCAGTTAGTTTATCTGTCTTTTTGTCATGGAAGGTGAAAGGAGCATATGTACCTTCTGTACCGATGGTTAATACGCCTTTATCCTGAATGGATTTCCAAAGGTCACCTGACTCCTTAGACCCAGATTGTTTATTCGCGCTGTCGTTTGCAGCTGATCCGCATGCCGTGATCAATGCAACACAAGCGCCTAAAATAATGGCAAAGAACATTTTTTTCATTTTATTCCCCACTTTTCTTGTTGGTATTTACAACATATGATCTTACAGAGAAGCAACCTAAAAGTAAAGCATTTGAAACTAGCTTGAGCGAATCTCACCAACTTTATGCCTGCTGTTACAGCCTTCTAGTATGAAATAGGCCAACTAATGCCGCTATCCATATACCCGAATTAAAAGAGAGATCAAACTAAAATCGAGCAAATAGCGAAATGATCGTCAAGATATTTGAAAAATGTAATCATTTTTTGAACCAATTCAAAGGCAAATATGCTATGATGAAAATGTAAAAATAAAGTATTTTATTGTATTTTTTTACATTCGATTCAAATTTGATGTAGGCAGCAATACTCGTATACCTTCAGAAATATGGTCTGAGAGTCTCTACCTAATTCCCGTAAAGAATTAGACTACGAGAAGATTGCTACTTAATCTTACTTATAGGAAAAATGACAGGAACTATATCATTTTATACTGTTAGATGCCTCTAACTAAAAACCTCTGTGAATCGTTTCAATCATACATTCTTTAAGACCAAGATCAGGTAGAACTTCTCGCGCTATTCAGTGATGGTGCAGGTTCTCTTTATCTTGGTTTTTTATATGCTCCCGCCTGCTGTGAAGAGAAGGTCGTAATATTTCCACTAATCTCAAAAATGAATCGAGAATGTTGTATGTGAAAACAGAAGGGATGATGTTGAAAATGAAAACAGAACAGAGTGTGGAACAGTTGAGTTTGTATAGTAATGAATATTTTGAACGTCGATATGACATTTATCAGCAATTAAGAAATGAAGCTCCTGTGTGTTGGAATGAAGAGATGAAGTCTTGGTTCATTACAAGACATGCTGACATGACCACAAACCTTCCGGGCGATCGGTTTATATCGAGCCAAGTGATTCCTTTAAAGATGAATAACCTAGAAAAAGGTGAAGATCAGCACTTTAAAGATATCATTGACATCATTCAAACATGGATGGTTTATCATGATCGTCCTGACCATACAGAGCTAAGGGGTTATATGAATCGGGCGTTTTTAGTAAATGAAATTGAATTGATCACTCCTGAAATTAAAAAAATAGTTGCGACAATTATTGACCGTGTTCTTGAGGGCCACACAGAATCATTTGATTTCGTAGAAGAAATCGCACATCCTATCCCAGCGATGGTACTGTGTAAAATGCTTGGTATTCCAGGTGCAGAAGTAGATAAATTTATCAAATGGTCCGATGATATTGCTCTTTTTATGCAAAACTTTGTCGTATCTCATGTACCTAGTAAAGAAATAAGCGAACAAGTCAGGGGAAGCGTAAAAGAGATTTATGCATATTTATCAAATGCTATAGCAGAGAGAAGAAAAGAGAAGAAGAATGATTTGTTAAGCCGGCTTATTTCAGAAACACCGGGTGTTAATGGCGAGTTAACAGATGATCAATTAATCGCCCAGACGATGCATCTCATTTTTGGCGGACATAAAATTCCACAGTTTGTGCTCAGTAACTCGCTGCATTTGTTATTTAAAAATCCAGAGATTCTCAATATGTTGAAAAAGGATATGTCATTATTACCTAAAGTCCTAGACGAAACAATGAGGTTAGAAGGACCTATCCAATATATTGTCAGACATGCATCCGCAGATATTGAGTTGCATGGAAAGCAAATTAAAAAGAACGATTCTGTTTACTTTTTCTTGGCATCTGCTGGAAGAGATGAGAGAGTTTTCGCACATCCAGACCAAATGGATATCACGAGAAAGGGATTTCGTCATATGGCCTTTGGTGGAGGGTATCACACATGTATCGCAGCAGCATTTGCTCGAGCAGAAATCATGGAGATATTAAAAGAAGTCATTTCACGATGTCCTGATATACAGCCTTTATACGATCTTGAAAATCCAGAATGGACTTCTAATCCTACATTTACAGGTATTTTACACATGGAAGTAAAGGTGAATGGGAATTAAGGGTGGGGAAAGTCTTCTCGTTTTTCACTCTTAAGAAGGGAATGATAGACATTTGCAAACATTACATCATCAACAAAAACCAGTCATTATCTTAATACATGAGATTTATGGCATAAATGATCATATGGAGACGACGATCAAATATTTTGAAAGAGCTGGTTTTGAAGTCTATTGCCCGCAGCTACTAGGTCAAATCAAACCATTTGATCGTGATAGTGAAGATGATGCTTATCGTTATTTTATGAAAGAAGTAGGTTTTGACCGATCAGTCGACACAGTCCTTCAATTAGCAAGAGAATTAAAAGCAAAAGATAAGAGTATCCGTCTTTTTGCATTAGGTTTCAGTGTGGGAGCAACAGTCGCTTGGCTATGTAGTCGATATGACGGTTTATTTACTGGAATCGTCGGGTTGTATGGTTCTAGAATAAGAGATTACATGACGATTTCGCCTAAATGTGAAACGTTGTTGTTTTTTCCGACCATTGAAAATGCTTTTAAACCCTTGGAGATTGTCGAAGTTTTGGAGAAAAAGAAAGGGGTTCGTGTGAAGATGGTAGAGGGAAGACATGGATTTGCTAACCCCTATTCAGAGGCTTTTAAAGCGCCCTCTAAAGACCGCTGTTTTCAAGAAATGAGTGAATTTATAAAAGGGCAATTGAATAAAGTCAGATCGGCAGAAAGAATATGAATGCTAACAAGTGGATGTCTATGCAGTTTTTTGGCTTCTTTTTCACATTTGGTATATTTGTTCCTTATTGGTCGATATGGCTTGTTGCAGATAAGAACTTCTCACCTGATCAAGCTGGGATCATTATTGCGACTGGGTTACTAACCCGAGCGATGACTACCTTTTTTCTATTTCCTTTGGCAAGTCAGTATATGGGCTTGGCTCGTTTAAATCAATGGGTGGTTTTTTTATCGGTGCTTCTTTTTGTTCTTCTTATACCGGCAAATAGCTTTTCAGCGGTCATTGTGACCACGTTCTTCATTAGTCTTCTCTATCCAATGCCTTTAGCTATGCATGAAGCGATGGCCTCTAGACTGATGAAAAAAGGAGAGATTGCTTATGGACGCAGTAGATCCTTTGGCTCTTTTGGATATATTGTAGCATTGCTGCTTATGGGGATTATGATCTCCTTATTTGGGGAAAGAGTCATTATTTATGTGATGCTTGGGGGACTGCTGCTATTTGCCTTATTGGCTTCTTTACGAGCTCCTAGTACCTTGCGAGAAAAAAATGACCCAGCGGGAATGAACATCAAAAAACTATTTCAGTCAAAGTCATTTGTGTTTGTTCTGCTTCTTTGTGTCATCTTACAGTCGGCTCATGCTGCATATTACAGTTACGCTGTTCTTTTTTTAGGTAATTTAGGGGTACGGCCAGAATATATAGGGTTTCTTTTGTTAATAGCGGTCATCGCAGAAATTGTCTTCTTTTTCATTTCGGATTCGTTGTTTAAAAAGGGTTCGGTGACGACTTTATTGATGTTTAGTGTAACGGCATCCATTATAAGATGGGTGTCACTCTTCCTTTTTGAAGATGTGTTTATTTTCATCCTGTCCCAACTACTCCATGCCTTTACGTTTGGTCTTACTCAAGTTGCCTTTATGAAATATCTAGATACACATATAAAAAATCAATTTTTCCCATATGCTCACGGGTTATACGCAGCTTTAGGATTAAGTCTTGGTAACGGTCTGTTAACAATCGTGAGTGGGTACTTATTTTCTATATCTCCATCCTATGCATTCTTAGGAATGGCCATTATTTGTATGCCGTGTTTTCTTTTGATTTATTTGTTGAAAGTGACTTTGAACAATCACAATGATCATAAAAAAAGTAATGAGGAGCGACAAATGCATGCGAATTAGAAAAGAGAAGGAGTACCAAGAAGTAGATGGCCAATTAGATCAAGTGATGAAAACGGATGTGGTTCATTTTTCAAATGATCAGTCGATACAAGTGAAAATCCATCATACAGCGTCTTCACGTAGACAGGGAGTTGTTCTTTTATCAGAAAATGGTTTTATCGTAGGAGGGGGTGACAAAGTCTCTACTTTAATATTTTGGGAGAATAAGGGAAGTGATGAACATATGGTAACTTGTGTTGGAGGTACTATGAATTTATTCAATATCTGGGAAGAGGAAAGAATGCCTGGTTATCATGATAGAGGTTCGGGGATGAGAGTTGAACAAAATCAATATGGCTTTGTTTATCATTGTTATGACAGGTACACGAAAGAAAAAGATCCTTCCATGATATTCTCTATTTCCTTCTTGTCAGAAAAATAACTGAAAACCAGTGTGGAAGTCTTCAGGTAGACACACACTGGTTTTTTTGATGGTTCGCGAATGTCAAGGTGAGTCTCTTCTTTAAGTTGCGCGAACATTACTAAAATAAAGACTTTGTAACAGTGACGATAGAAGGAAGCATATTTATTATAAAAGATGTATAATTAGTAGGTTGTTTTGAAAATGGAATAATCACATGGAGACATGTTTTGATAACAGAACATCTTAGAAGAAGGAGGGCATCATTGTGGATGTTGGACAAAATCAGCCCGAACAATTGAAAAGGGCGATGACCTCCCGCCATTTATTTATGATTTCTCTTGGCGGTGTCATTGGGACAGGTTTTTTCCTTGGAACAGGCTATACGATTGGACAAGCAGGGCCAGTTGGAGCCGTTCTTTCCTATATTGTGGGCGGATTGATTATGTATTTAACCATGCTGTGTCTGGGAGAGCTATCAGTCGCGCTTCCAGTGTCTGGGTCGTTTCATACGTATGCGACGAAATTTGTGAGTCCTGCAGCAGGATTTGCTGTTGGCTGGATTTATTGGCTTGGCTGGGCAGCCACCGTCGCGCTGGAATTTTTATCAGCAGGGCAGCTGATGAGACGCTGGCTGCCACAAGTGGATGTGTGGATTTGGTGTCTCATATTTGGGATGTGTTTGTTCTTATTAAATGCCAGGTCAGCGAAAGCGTTCGGGGAATCGGAGTTTTTCTTTTCAACCATTAAGATTGTCGCCATCTTACTATTTATTGGCGTAGGCGGAGCGGCAATGTTTGGTTTTATTCAAACGACGAGCGGGGAACCGGCTCCTTACTTCAGTCATTTTGTGAGTGATGGTCTGTTTCCGAATGGCTTGCTGGCCGTTGTCGTTACGATGATCACGGTGAATTTTTCGTTTCAAGGGACAGAGCTGATCGGGATTGCGGCAGGAGAAAGTGAAAATCCAGAAAAAACCGTACCTCGTTCGATTCATCAGACCGTTTGGCGTACCCTTGTCTTTTTCGTTTTATCTATTTTCGTCTTAGCGGGCATGGTGCCTTGGAAGGAAGCGAGTGTGCTGCAAAGCCCATTTGTCACTGTGTTTGAGAGAACGGGCATTCCTTATGCGGCAGATATCATGAACTTTGTCATTATCATTGCTTTATTATCTGTGGCGAACTCGGGCCTATATGCCTCTACGAGAATGCTGTACTCCTTGTCGAAAGAAGGAATGGCAGGGAAGGCGTTTAGACGAGTCAATCAGCGGGGCATTCCGATGAATGCCTTACTGCTCACTTTCCTGTTTACAGGTATTTCATTATTATCAGGCTTCTTTGCAGAGAAAACCGTTTTTGCTTGGATCGTGTCTATTGCAGGCATGAGCGCCCAAACCGGCTGGATTACGATTACATTATCACAGCTGCTTTTCCGCAGAAGATATTTGAAAGCAGGCGGAAAACTGGAAAACTTAAAATTTAAAACCCCTCTTTATCCGGTACTGCCGATCATTGCGATCACGCTGAACTCGATTGTGCTAATCAGTCTTGCCTTTGATGCCGAGCAGCGGATTGGGCTGTATGTCGGCGTACCGCTTATGATCATTGGATATGTTGTCTATCACCGCTATGTGAAAAAGCATCAGGTGAAAAGTGAACCGCTCCAGCTGCAAATCCACGGAGATGATGAGATTCGGTTTTAATTCAAAAAAAAGAAGCCTTCCCATTTGATATTATCCCCTCTAAGTAGACAGTGTAAAAAGCCCAAGAACATATCTTGGCTGTTACACTATACTTGGAGGGGATTTTTTATGGCGAGAAAAGGACAACAATTTCAACAATATTCTAAAGAATTTAAGATGAAAGCTGTCAAAATGTACGAAGAAGGAAACAAAAGTTATCAGTCATTGTCTGAAGAATTAGGTATCAAAAGCTCCACTCAGTTAAAAAGTTGGGTCAGAAAATTTCGTGAGGGGCAATCTTTTGAAGATCAAAGAGGAAAACATACAAAGTCAGAAAATCCTTTTAACGGACGTCCCAAGTTCATGTTTAAAAATGTGGAAGAAGAAAGAGATTATTTAAAGGCACAGGTAGAATACTTAAAAAAGCGTTATCCAAATCTACACGGAGAGGATGGATTTTAAAGAATGTGAGGTTTGAAGTTGTTCACGAATTAAAGAGTTTTTTTCCGTTGACATGGCTCGTCTGCATCGCCAAAGTATCACGATCTGGGTACTATAAATGGCGTAAGAATCAAAAGATTCGAATGGAACGACAACTGAAAGAACAAATCCTCAAAGAACACATCATGGCCATTCATCATTCAAGACCCTTCTATGGCTATCCTCGGGTGACAATCGCTTTAAAGAAAGAAGGATTTCGCATCAACCATAAGCGTGTCTACAGGTTGATGAAAGAGATGAACATCCAATCAATCATTCGAAAAAAACGGCGGTATTTCGGAAGACAAGCTTCGGTTGTCCATCCAAACAGATTAAACCGAAAATTTAAAGCCAATCAATACAATCAGCTATATGTGACTGATATTACCTATATCGCTTGCCAGCATCACTTTTATTATCTTTCAGCTATACAAGATCTATACAACAATGAAATCGTCGCATGGAAACTGTCAAAACGAAATGATCTTGAACTGGTCATGGAGACATTAAAGAACTTGACATCCCTGCGGGATGTCAAAGGAGCCCTACTTCATTCAGATCAAGGATTTCAATATACAACAAAAGCATATCAAAAGCGACTAGAAAACGTTGGTTTGAAGGGCAGTCATTCCCGAAGGGGAAACTGCCTGGATAATGCCTGTATCGAATCATTTTTCTCCCATCTCAAAACAGAGAACACTTACTTTTCTTCGTGTCAAACGGAAGAAGAGCTTCATAAAAGCATAGAAGATTACATTCAATTCTATAATCACGATCGATTTCAGAAAAAATTAAACCAGTGTGCTCCGGTAGAATACCGTCACACACTGGCAGGTTAGGCTTTTTATAATTGTCTACTTGACAGGGGTAAGACCAATTTGGGAGGCTTCTTTTTCAATTTAATGCACGCCTTTCATCGCTTTCTTAATCACTGGTGTAAGCAGAAGCATAGCGCCACATAAAACGATAGCGAGCATACCGATGATTCCGAAATAGACGGTTTCTGGCACTTTATCAAATAGCTTGACCACTTGCGCATTGATCGCCTGTGCCATTGCATTTGAAAGGAACCAAAGGCTCATCGTCTGCGCTGAGAAGGCAGCAGGTGCCAGCTTTGTTGTCGCTGAAAGCCCAACAGGTGATAAGCAGAGCTCTCCAATGACGACAAGGAAGAAGCTCAGAACGAGCCATAATGGACTTACAAGTGTATTCGGACCAGACATGTAGGCAGGAATGATCATGATGATAAAGGATAATCCGGCAAACAGAAGGCCAAGTGAGAACTTAATCGGGGTAGACGGCTGTTTCTTACCGAGTCTGACCCATAACCAAGCAAATACTGGTGACAGGAGCACAATAAAGATCGGGTTCAATGATTGGAACCAAGAAGAGGCTAATGTCATGCCAAGGAAATTCAAGTTTGTTCGCTGATCTGCATATGTGGCTAAAATATTTGAGCCTTGTTCTTGAATGGCCCAGAACATCACCGCAGCTAGGAATAATGGAATATAAGCGAGTACCCTCGACTGCTCCACTGCACTTGTTTTTTTACTAAAATACATCACAATAAAATAAACAATTGGAATAAGCACACCAAGGACACTGACAAACCAAGTGAATAGATTTATCGTGAGCGCTCCTGTTTGAATGCCGATGACAGCAAAAACAGCAAGTACAATCAAGATCAATGTACCGAAAATTTTGAAGTTCTTGCGTTCAGCAGCTGATAGTGGATTTGTGACATAAGTGCCAGCAAGCCCAAGATTCGGCTTTTTCGTGATCACAAATGTAATGAGCCCAACAAGCATACCAACGGCAGCGAGTGAGAAACCAAGATGGAAATTCACTTTTTGACCGAGTGTTCCGACAATTAATGGGGCGATAAAACCACCCATATTGATCCCCATATAGAAAATACTGAATCCAGAATCCCTGCGAGGGTCTGTTTTTGTATACAGGTCACCGACTATGTTTGACACGTTCGGCTTTAGGAGGCCTGTCCCGATAATAATCAGCGCCATACTAATAAAGAGCGCTGTTGCACCGCTTGGCAGTGCCAAAATGACATGACCAAGCATAATGAAAACCCCGCCATAAAAGACCGTACTGGACGAACCAAATACCCGGTCGGCGAGCCATCCGCCAATAATGCCTGACATATAGACAAGCGCACCATAGACAGACATGATCGAATTAGCGGTTGTTTGGTCGAAGCCTAGACCGCCTTTTGTCACCTCTGTGTACATATAATAAATAAGCAGTGCACGCATGCCATAATAAGAAAAACGCTCCCAAAATTCAGTGAAAAATAGTGTGTAAAGTCCTTTAGGATGTCCAAAAAACCCTTTTTGAGGAACACTTTTAACAATTTTATCGTGGTCAATTGTAGACATGGCATAGATCCTTTCTTAAAAAAAAGAGATATGAGAAAAATGATATTCTTGTATAGTTCTTGTGTCAATATAAAACTATTCTAAAACAGGAAAATGTTAGTTCAATAGGCGTAAAGACTCAAAAAGATAAAAAAATCGCTCAAGTGAAAATCATCGGAAAGTTATTCCAGAAGAATTTATATAAAATTTGAAATATCGTACAAGCAAATCTTTCCCACATGCATAGGATGACAAGAGGACATATGTAAAAAGGAGGGGTTTTCATTGGGGGATATAAATGAATCTGATCTGAAGAAACCCATTGTCAATGTATTAGACTTTGGCGTGATTGCTGACGGGAAAACGGACTGTACAGCGAAACTGAACGAATGCCTGGAATGGACAAAAGCACAGGGCTACTCCCACGTCTGGCTGCCGAGTGGAACGTATCTAATAGATGCGGTGTACAGGGGGGATCAATTTTTTCCTTTTCGTAATGCCGGCATACGAGTGCCAAGTCATATTTGTATTGAGATGGCATCAGATGCCGTCATCAAAGTGAAACCAAATGATTCGTGGGGATATGCAGCCTTTTATATAGGAGAGGTAGAGCATGTGACCATTCGGGGTGGACGGATTGAAGGCGACCGTGATGAGCATGTGTACAAGTCACTCCCGCCAGAAAGAAAAACACATGAATGGGGCTTCGGGGTGTGTATTGAAGGTGCTTCCCATGTGAATATCGATCGTGTTCAAATAATCAATTGTACGGGAGACGGTATCATTGTCAGTCCTCACGGTTTATTGACCCATATCGAATCGTACTCGCCTGCCTCGTCTATTCATATTTCTGGCTGCACCATCACTGACTCAAGGCGAAACAATATGTCTATTACAGGCTGTGATGGTGTCATTGTGGAAGACTGTTTGCTTGAAAGGGCAGGGGTAAACGGGGTCGAGCCAAAAATGGGCATTGATATTGAAGGATACGGGGAAAATACGACCAACTTGGAAGAGCCGCTAAATATTCAGATTCGCAACAATATTGTCAGAGGCGGCGCAGCCAGCTCAATCTATAATTTCAACGGCTATGGTGTGATCATTGAAGGCAATCAAACGGACAGCAGTATCTCCTATGGCTTCGCCACTGAAACGATCATTGCAAATAATTTGATTCGTGCAGTGGGAGGGGGCGTGACAAAAGCAGGGATTACGAGTTTAGGAGTGCCGCTTGATCAATCGGAAAACAATGTGATCATTATTGGCAATATGATTGAAGGATTTGAAAAGGGGATTGATGTGAGGGGAGACAGCGTGCATATCACAGGTAATAAAATCAGTCTTTTTGAAGATGCGGCTGTATCTGTCTATATGGCCAATCGTATTTTAATAGAAGGAAATCATATTGAGTCAGGGACAAACACACGGCTTAGAAGTACATCGCTGCGTATTTATCAATCAGACAGCATTGTCTTTTCAAACAATACCGTCTACTCTGTCATCGATGCGGCGATGGTCAGAGGAACGAATATTTTAATTCAGCATAATCAATTCAAGGAATTCAGTCGAGGGATATGGGTGCAGGAGGGAGAAGCGGGGATCAACGGCAATCACTTTATTCAAGAAGGACATTCACAGCTCGCATCTTCGTATACAATCAGCGTGACAGGAAATGCAAAGGCTTTCATATGGCAGAATCGTTTTAAGCACTATCAAAACTATGCCGTCTACAGCAATACGACCGCTCCTTTAGAGATTAAAGACAATTCCTTTGAAGAAACGTCCTTATATGTGGTGATGTATATTAAAAATGGCTCACCTCAAATTGGAGATAACCGCTTTTATTTAAATCGTTCGATCGGACAGCCGACAGCCGTTTTTCTTGATGAGGTTGTCTCAGCACGTGTGCTGCGGAATAACATCATTAATCTCTCTCCTCAAAAAGCGATTGCCGTCCGCACCATATCTTCCACTCATTCGGTGATTGCCCATAACGTACTGGACTGCAGTCAATTGATGACACACTCCACGGACCGGCTCATCGGAAATATTGAAATTGATCCGCCGTAAACGCCTGTAAATCCCTTTTTTTGGAGGTTCAGAAGGCGGTTGACAATCATGTGAAAAGGGCATATAGTAATAATTATTTTTCATTTTTCACAACATTTGCCCTTTTTTTATGGATAAAACCGATTAATTCAATCAGAAAAATGTATCTTGTAAAAAGAACTGCTTGATACAGGAAGATATAGAAAGGATGAAGAACAAGTGTCACAGCCGAAACGGAAGCTCAAGCTAGGCGTATTCATCGCAGGAACTGGACATCATGTCGCCTCTTGGAGACATCCGAAAGCAGTACCAGACGCAGCCATGAATCTTGATTACTTTAAACAATTAGCGAAAAAGGCCGAGGAAGGGAAGTTGGATTTGCTCTTTTTAGCCGACAGCTTATCAATTAATCATACATCTCATCCAAATGTATTAACGAGATTTGAACCGCTCACCCTGCTTTCTTCGATTGCAGAGTCTACCTCAACAATTGGTTTAGCAGCAACAGCATCAACTACATACAGTGAGCCATTCCATATTGCGAGACAGTTTGCCTCACTCGATCATTTATCAGGCGGACGAGCAGCATGGAATGTGGTCACATCTTCTATTGAAGAAACAGCGAAAAATTTTAGCGGAGAAGAGCATTTAGCGCACCACAAACGATACGAGCGAGCTGAAGAATTCGTCGATGTCGTCAAAGGTCTGTGGGATTCTTGGGAAGAGGACGCACTTGTCAGAAACCAAGAAACAGGAGAATTCTTTGAGTCTAGTAAGCTTCATGAGCTGCAGCACAAAGGTGAATTCTTCTCCGTAAGGGGTCCGCTTAACGTATCACGCACCCCTCAAGGACAGCCGGTGATCATTCAAGCAGGGTCTTCTGAAGATGGTCAAAAGCTTGCGGCTAAAACGGCTGAGCTTATTTTTACGGCACAAAACGATCTCGACAAAGCGAAGGAATTTTACCAAAGCTTGAAGGGGAAAGTAGAGGCTGCTGGACGAGCTAGAGAGGATGTCAGCATCATGCCGGGCATCTTCCCAATCATTGCCGATACAGTAGAAGAAGCAAAAGCGAAGTATGAAGAATTACAAGAGCTGATTGTTCCAGAGATCGGCCTTAGCATTTTACAAAACTACTTAGGGGGTATTGATCTTTCGCAGTATCCACTAGACGGACCGCTTCCAGAGATTGATCCAAGCGCGTCAAATGCCGTGAAAAGCCGCTTTGACCTTGTAATGAATATGGCGAGAAAGGACAACCTGACCATTCGCCAACTCTACCAATCTGTTGCAGGTTCCCGTGGGCACCATATCTTCATTGGAACACCTGAGCAGTTAGCAGATGTGATGGAGACATGGCTCGTTGAGGAAGCAGCCGACGGTTTTAACGTGATGCCGCCATTATTGCCAGAAGGACTTGATACATTCGTAGACCGCGTCGTTCCGATCCTTCAGGAAAGAGGCCTGTTCAAAACAGAATACACAGGACAAACTTTACGAGAAAATCTCGGATTAAAACAGCCAAAAAATCGCTACACGACATAAAGGTGAGGTGACCAACGTTGGGATATACGTTTCGTCTGGCAACTGAGGAAGATATAGAAGCGCTTCTGGAACTGACAATAAGAGCCTACGAGCCGATCCGTGAGCTCGGCATCCAGTTCCAAGCAGCACATGCAGATGTCGCCCTCGTTCAGAAAAATGTACAAAAGAACCTTTGCTATGTAATGGAAGAAAACGGAGAGCTTCTCTCCACCTTATCACTCCGTATGCCTTGGGGAGAACAGCCAGGACCATTCGGCGTTCCGCATATATGGTGGTTTGCTTCAGAACCAGCGGCAAAAAAAGGCACAGGCTCAGCCTTGCTTGAGTGGGTTGAAACTGAAGTGCTAAGGGACACACTAAAGGTACCGTATGTCTCTCTCGGTACAGCTGATAAGCATCCGTGGCTCAGGGACATGTATGAGCGTAAAGGCTATGTCAGAGCAGGTGAAAAGGATCTAGGCAAAGGTCATATCACCATTTACTTTAAAAAACAATTAAGATCAGATATTACACAACCATAAGAGGAAAGAAGGGTGTACGAACATGAAAAACAAAAAGTGGCTAGTTGTTTTATTTGCGGCAATGCTTGCGGTGTTAGCGGCATGCGGCGGGGGCAATCAGAGTGAAGGCAAAGACGAAAAAGTGCTTAAAGTGGGCGCTACAGGCCAAAGCTATCCATTTGCTTATAAAGAAAACGGCAAACTAGTAGGATTTGATGTCGAAGTCACAGAAGCCATTGCGAAAAAGCTAGGCTACAAACTAGACTGGCAGCTGAGTGAATTCAGCGGACTGATGGGTCAGCTGACATCTGGTAAGCTGGATACCGTATCAAACCAAGTTGCGATTACAGATGAGCGTAAACAAACGTTCAATTTTACAGATACGTATGCATACGCAGGAACACAAATCATTGTCAAGAAGGACAACAAGGACATTAAAGGACTTGACGACTTAAAAGGAAAAACGGTGGCGGCTGTTCTTGGCTCAAACCACGCCAAAAACCTAGAGAGCAAAGACCCAGACAAGAAAATCAACATCAAAACATATGAAACACAAGACGGTGTATTAAATGAAGTCGCAAATGGCCGTGTAGATGCTTACGTCAACGGACGCAGTGTCTTGTTAGCTCAAATTGAAAAAACAGGACTTCCACTCAAAATCGTCGGCAACCCAATCGTATATGAAGAAGTCGGCTACCCATTTGCCAAAGATGAAAAGCACGACAAGCTAAGAGAAGAATTCAATCAAGCGATCAAAGAATTAAGAGAAGACGGAACACTGAAGAAATTGTCTGAGAAATATTTCAAAGATGATGTCACAGTTCCAATTAAAAAATAACAACAGCGGCGGTGAAAAGCAGACATGAATTACATTGATTGGCAGTATATGGTGACGGTTTTTCCAACCTTGATTCAATACTTGCCGATAACGATCTTCATGGCGATTGTCTCCATGGTATTTGCCATTATCATTGGTGTGGTATTCGCGCTTATAACGAAAAACCGGATACCTGTCTTATACCAATTTGCCAAGCTGTATATTTCTTTTTTCAGAGCGGTTCCAACTTTGGTTCAGCTCTTTCTCATTTATTTTGGTCTTCCGCAGCTATTCCCTGCGATGACCTCAATGGATGCCCTAACAGCGGTCATTATCGGATTAAGTATTAAAAACTCAGCGTACTTAGCAGAAATTTTTAGAGCGGCTCTTAATTCAGTGGATGAAGGGCAGCTTGAGGCCTGTTTATCTGTCGGCATGACAAGATGGCAGTCTTACGTCAGAATTATTTTCCCGCAGGCCGTCAGAAATGCCATTCCAGCGACGGGGAATACCTTTATTGGACTTTTAAAAGAAACATCGCTTGCCTTTACCATTGGGGTGGCAGAAATGTTTGCACAAGGGAAAATGATTGCATCGGCCAACTATAAGTACTTTGAAACGTATTTAGCGGTTGGCATTGTGTATTGGGTGCTCACCATCATTTATAGTTTCCTACAAGACCTATTTGAACGAAAAATCAGCAAACCTTACCGGAATTAAGGAGGTGTGGACATGATCAAGCTCACCAATTTGAAAAAATCATTCGGCGACCTGGTCGTCTTAGACGGAATTAATCTTGATGTGCAAAAAGGGCAGGTTGTGGCCATTATCGGACCTTCTGGCTCCGGTAAATCAACATTGCTGCGCTGTCTAAATCTATTAGAAACGCCAGATGAAGGTACGATTGAAATTGGCGATGCGAAGCTGAATGCGTCTAAATATACACGTAAAGAAGCCCATCACCTGCGTCAGCAAACGGCCATGGTGTTTCAAAACTATAATTTATTCAAAAACAAAACAGCCTTGCAAAACATTACAGAGTCACTGCTTGTGACGAAAAAAATGACAAAACAGCAGGCAAATGAGATCGGCATGGAGTTATTGAAACAAGTAGGGCTAGAACAAAAAGCTGACAGCTATCCGGTTACACTGTCCGGCGGTCAGCAGCAGCGAATCGGGATTGCCCGTGCGTTAGCGGTCGATCCACATGCGATTCTGCTGGATGAACCAACATCAGCACTCGATCCAGAACTTGTCTCAGGTGTGCTTCAAGTCATTAAATCCATTGCCATTCAAGAAACAACGATGATCATCGTGACACATGAAATGGCGTTTGCAAGAGAAGTAGCAGATCATGTGATTTTTATGGCAGATGGTCATATCATCGAGCAAGGGACACCAACCGAACTATTTGACGAAACGAAGAATGAACGAACAAAACGATTTATCCAAAAAGAAGCAGCGGCTGAAGAAGCATAAGCTGCTTTTTACTCTTTAGAGGGGTGAGTATCAGTGAAATCATTAGGAAATGAAGCTTTAAACAAACGTTTAATTAACATGCGCCGAGCGCTTCATGAGCATCCAGAGCTAGCATTTGAAGAGTATGAAACGACAAAAAAACTACGAGGCTGGTTACAAGAGGAAGGGATCACAGTGCTCGATTTCCCAGATCTTCAAACAGGAGTCGTTTGTGAAATCAAAGGAGAACAAGAGGGACCAACGATTGCTCTGAGAGCCGATATTGACGCACTTCCAATTGAAGAAGCATCTGGTGAACCATTTTCTTCAAAGATACAGGGAAAAATGCATGCATGCGGCCATGATTTCCATACCGCTTCGATTTTTGGTGCGGCCGTCCTATTAAACGAAAGGAAACATGAGCTCAAGGGAACAGTCCGCATTTTGTTCCAGCCGGCTGAGGAAGTGGCGCAAGGAGCGAAACACGTCATAGAGGCAGGCGTCTTAAATGGAGTCGATGCGATATTTGGTATGCACAATAAACCTAACCTGCCAGTTGGCACCATCGGGATAAGAGAAAAAGCGTTAATGGCGAGTGTCGATCGGTTTGAAATCGACATTCAAGGAACGGGTGGTCATGCTGGAATTCCAAATCACACAATTGATCCGATTGCCATCAGCGGTCAGATCACAAGCGCCCTTCAGCAAATCGTCAGTCGCCGCATCAGCTCCTTGCATCATGCGGTTGTCAGTATCACACGTATTCAAGGCGGCACATCATGGAATGTGATACCTGATCGCGTCGAGATGGAAGGGACCGTTCGGACGTTTGAACCTGAAGTGAGAGCGATGATTCCAGATCTCATGAAACAGATCGTGAGCGGTATCGCAGAAGGATTTGGCGCAAAGGCAGAAGTGAAATGGCATCCGTATTTGCCTTCTGTGATGAATGACGAGCGTTTGACAAAGGTTGTGGAAGAAACGGCAGGAGCACTTGATCTCGCAGTAGTAGAGGCAGAACAGTCACCAGGCGGAGAAGACTTTGCCCTTTACCAAGAACGCATTCCAGGCTTTTTCGTCTGGATGGGGACAAGCGGTACCGAGGAATGGCATCACCCTGCCTTTACGTTAAATGAAGACGCACTCCCTGTTGCCGCTGCTTTCTTCTCCGAGCTTGCGGTTCGGGCGTTGGAGTCAAGATCATGGAACTAACGAAACAGCTCGCAGAGGCAGTGCTCTCTGCTGATCCGCTGCAAGATCAACAGGCCGTTCAAATGGCTCGAAACGGTCTGTTAGACGCTGCGGCAGCAGCACTTGCTGCAAAAGAGGATGAAGGGATTCAGAAGCTCATGGCGCTGGTGGAACAAGAAGGCGGCGCGGCTCAAATTCCCGTCATTGGTCAAGGGAAGAAGGTCAGCCGTCAATCCGCAGCCATGCTAAATGGCTACCTGATTCACGCCCTTGATTATGATGATGTGCATTCTGATGTGAGAGGACACCCAAGTGCGGTCATCATCCCGGCCTTGCTTTCCCAGCTGACCAACGGGGAGGCGTACGGTGATCGATTTCTAGCAGCCTATATTACTGGCGTCGAAGTAATGGCAAGGCTAGGTGAATCCATCGGCAAGTCGCACTATGAGCGGGGCTGGCATAATACCGGAACTCTGGGAGCCATTGCAGCGGTCTGTGCCATTGGTTATTTGAAACAAGTTTCACAGGAAGAGCTGGCGAAAGCGATCGGCTTTGCTGGTGCGCAATCAGCTGGAATGCGAAAGCAGTTTGGGACTGATATGAAACCATTACAAGCTGGCCTCGCCGCTAAAACAGCCGTATGGTCCATGGATTTAGCTTGTTCAGGTTTTGGCGGGAGTGAATCGGTTCTGGATGGAGAGCTGGGCTTCTTTTCTCTCTATGGGGATCAGAAACTAGCGGAAAGACGTCTGCTAGAGGACTATGGCACTGCGTGGCGTATCGTGTCGCCAGGTCTATGGTTTAAAGTGTATCCGTTCTGTTCAGCGGCACATCATGCAGCTGATGCGATCGAGTCATTAGTACAAGAACACTCTTCCTTACAGGGGAAGATCGAACAGGTCGACGTCATGTTTCCGCCTGGCGGAGATGCCGCACTCACGGAGCGGGCACCTTTGACGGGAGAAGAGGGACGATTTAGTGTCGAGTATGTCATCGCACTAGCGGTGTTTGGACAACCCTTATCACTGGATGCTTTTACGAAAAAAGCCATTTCACCAGAGCTGCGGACATGGATGAAGCGGGTAAATAGAGTATATGATCAAACGATAGAACCCCATCCAGACGCAGTGCCAAAAGGGCGATTTACGATTGTAAAGCTCAACTTATCTGACGGGTCCACCATCAGCAAACGGGTCGATATCCCTCGGGGAGCACCAGGCTGTGCGTTATCGACAGAAGACATCATACAAAAGTTAAGCAGCGTCACCAGCACATCACAGGCAAAGCAGCTTTTACAGGCGGTTGAAGAGGGGAACGACGCTACTTACTTGCAGCTGCTGGCATGACAAGGAAAAGGGCTCATCAATAAGATGAGCTCAGCGTGTAGACAAACCCTCGCATTCTTTGTCAGTCCTGCGTGCTGGTGCTCACGAACGTCAAATTCGCTCCGTGAAAATAGCTGTCCTTCCTAGTTTGCAAAGGTTTTCTATCACGCTGAAAAGAAGACAAAGGGCTAAAATCAAGTTCATTTTAGCCCTTTGTCAACAATCTGGGCTCATCAATCAGATGAGCTTTTTTTAATAACAAAAATCAATGCGGGTCCCCTCAATACCCAGCTCCATCAAAAAGTATGAATAAAAGATGACCAAAGCATGATAAGTTCATGAAATCGTATCAATCCAATTGAGATTTGAGAAGGAACATGTAAAATAAAGCTACATAAAGAAAAACAAAGGCAACAGCGGAGGCTGATGATGAAAATATTAATGATTGAAGATAACCAGAGTGTTTGTACAATGACGGATATGTTTTTTCAACGAGAAGGATTTCAAGCGGAATTCGTCCATGATGGATTAGAAGGATTGAATCGATTTAAGCAAGAGGAGGATTGGGATCTGCTCATCTTAGATGTCATGCTTCCTTCAATGGATGGTCTGACCATTTGTCAAAAGGTACGCCAGATCAGTGATGTTCCGATTATCATGCTGACAGCAAAGGAAACGGAATCTGATCAGGTGCTAGGCTTCGATCTTGGGGCAGATGATTATGTGACAAAACCCTTTAGTCCGCTCACCTTAATGGCAAGAATCAAAGCAGTGAAACGACGCTTTGCTCAAACAACATCTACTCAAGAAGGAGCGAAAGAGGATAAACGGCTGGAGACCGAACATTTTCAGTTAGATAAAAAAACGAGAGAAGTGTTTCTAGAGGGGAAACGGATCGAAAATTTAACGCCAAAGGAATACGATTTGCTGTGCTTTTTTATACAGCATCCTCGGCAAGTATTTTCACGAGAACAATTGCTTGAGCAAATTTGGGGATACCAATTTTATGGTGATGAACGAACGGTTGATGTTCATATTAAGCGGTTGCGCCAAAAAATCGGAGACGGACCTAAGCCCTTTCTGTATACGGTATGGGGCGTAGGGTATAAGTTCGATGAAGATTAAATATTTTTACCAGTTGCTGATTAGTCACCTTGGGTTATTGCTCATTGCCATCATTATTATCAGCACCCTCATGTCTCATTTTGTAAAAGATATTGCCTATCAAAACAGAGTAGATGAAATGAGTTCTTATGGGAATGAAATTTTGCAGAATTTTAAACAGCTGCCAAAAACCGAGATGGTTTTCCGCCTGCGTCCATTTGAAGATATTCTCTCGACAAGACAAATTCGCTTTTTCGTGTTTGATGAGAAAGGGGATGTTTTGTCTCAGCAGCAAGGGATGCCACCGCATGAAGCTTTGTTGACAAAAGATTTGTGGGCCAAGCTCTCAAAAGGAGAGCAAATCATTGTCAAGCGGAGTGATTCACGCCGTCTTGATCAAGAAGCATCGCTTGTGGCACTTCCTGTGATGGAGGACGGAGAGCTAAAGGGCGGTGTCGTTCTCATTGCCCCTATCCAAGGAGCGGAAGAGCTGATTGCTCAGATGAATCGTTATCTGTATATCATCGTGTTTGTGGCACTGACAATTACCTTTATTCTCAGTCTGTTTTTGTCTAAATTTCACGTGAACCGAATCAAAAAACTGAGAGAGGCAACAGAGAAGATCGCTCAAGGTGATTACAACATCAATCTTGAAAACAAACACCTTGATGAAATTGGTACACTCAGTGAGGATTTTAATATGATGGCCAAACGCCTCCAACGATCAAGAGAGGAAATTGACCGGCTCGAAAAGCGTAGGCGACAATTCATTGCGGATGTGTCTCACGAATTGAAAACACCGCTGACGACCATTCGAGGATTGGTCGAATGGCTGAATACTGCCGATGTGCCGGCAGAAGAGAAAGAGAAATGCTATGCGCTCATCACTGATGAGACAAAACGAATGCTGCGTCTCGTCAATGAAAATATGGATTATGAGAAAATCAGGTCGAATCAAATCACCCTTCAAAAATTTCACTATCCACTCATTGATACGTTTGAAGTGATTAAGGAGCAGCTGAGCCGAATGGCTGAAGAGAAAAACAATCAGCTCATGGTAGAGGTTCACCCTGAACAAAAGGTATACGCAGATTATGACCGGCTCATTCAAATCCTCGTCAACATCACAAAGAACGCCATTCAATTTACAGAAGGCGGCCGTATTTCTTTGAGAGGGAAAGAAGAGAATGGGGAAACGATCATTGAAGTAGAAGACACGGGAATCGGCATTGCACCTGAAGAAGTCAAACACATTTGGGAACGTTTTTATAAAGCGGATATTTCGAGAACGAATACACCATATGGAGAATACGGACTTGGCTTGTCTATTGTCAAGCAGCTTGTGGACTTGCATGAAGGACATATCGATTTAAAAAGCGAAAAACATAAGGGAACAACATTTATCATTCGTTTACCGCTACCACAAGAAAAGGGCTAAACTCCGTTTAGCCTCAGCGTGTAGACAAACCCTCGCATTCGGTGTCAGTCCTGCGTGCCGGTGCTCACGAATGCGAAATTCGCTCCGCGCCGGTACTCGTCTTTCCTAGACTGCAAAGGTTTTCTATCACGCTGAAAAGAAGAAAAAGGGCTAAACTCGGTTTAGCCCTTTTTGGTGTATCATCACTTATTCTGTTTTGGAGAACGTTAAGCCGATATGAGCAAGTGCCTGCGGTAAATCCTTACGAATGGTGATGTCTTTAAATGAAATATTCGATTGAATCGCACTCAGCGCAAGGTCTTGCTTAATTCCTGTTAAAACAGCTGAAATGCCTAAAAGTCTTAACGTTTGCGCATAGCTGACCAAGTATTGAATGCTTTGTTCATTGAGTCGTTTTGTCCCTGAAACATCAATGACCAAATGAGAGAGCGACAGCCTGTAGCTTTCCTGTAAAATGGTTTCTAAAATATGCTGCGCACGTGTCTCTTCGATATCACCAAGAAGAGGGAGCACGGCGACACCGTCAACAACAGGTACGATCGGTACAGATAATTGCTGAATCTGCCGGTTGGCTTGGTCGAGTTCTAGGACGTAACTCAATAAAGATGCCATCGTTTCAAACATATGAACATGCTCTTCTGTAAATTGCTGCGGCCTTAGATCAAGTCCACAAATTGTTCCATAGTTCGTACCATCAGTAAAATCGATAGGAACCCCAATGAATGATCCGCCTTGCAGCTGTTTCGTGACGTCTAAGTTTTTTGAACGCTCGTCCAAGCGGATATCAGGGATCAACAGCGTATCGCGATGATCGACCGCCAGCTTGCAAAATGTCTTCTCGTAAGGATTTTCTTCCCCTTCTTCAAGAAGCTGCTCGTCGTGATTTAGCACCTTCACAATCTGATTGGTGTTTTGATCATTTTTAGCAATAAACAGTGTATTCACATGAATGAATTGACTCATCATGTTTAAAATACTTGTAGAAGCATCATGAAAATTGCGAAACTGTTTTAATAGTTGTTGACGAGGCATGGATTAGGACTCCTTGTAGCTCCGATCAATGTCCGGAACAATAGTTGATTTGTCTCTATCATACAAAATCAAACGAGAAATAGATATACTTTAATGCGCAAATCAGCTCGAATCATGCGAGATCAAAAAGACTGCCGATCCGGAGATCTGACAGTCTGCTGATTAAATGGAGACGGGCACCGTGGACATAGAGAAAAATTCCTCATATAAGGCTTGAACGGCTTCTTTTTCTTGAGCTGCTTTGACGCCAAACATCATGCTCACCTCTGAAGAGCCTTGATTGATCATTTCAATATTCACTTTGGCTTTTGACAGCGCTTTTGCGGCTCTTGCTGTTGTACCAACATTATGACGCATCGCTTCTCCTACGACCATAATAAGCGAGAGGTTCCGCTCTAAAACCACTTCATCTGCATCAAGCACAAGCTTTAATCGGTCTAAAAGCTCTTGTTCAATCTGCTGCGCCTCCAGCTGATCCTGCCTTAAAATAATGGTCATATCATCAATGCCAGAAGGCACGTGTTCATACGTAAGTCCATATTCCTCTAACGTTTGCAACACCTTACGTCCAAAGCCCACTTCTCGGTTCATCAAATACTTACTGATATAAATACTGCAAAATCCATTGTCTGACGCGATTCCCACAACAGGGCCATTCGTATGATCCCGTTGATTCACAATTTTCGTGCCTTTGGCCGCTGGATTATTGGTGTTTTTAATCTGTACAGGAATACCTGCCCGAAAGGCTGGAATAAGTGCTTCATCATGAAATACAGAAAAACCCGCATAGGACAATTCACGCATTTCACGATACGTCAGCTCTGTGATTTCCTTTGGCTCATGAACGATCGTTGGATTGACGGCATAGACTGCATCCACATCCGTAAAGTTTTCATACACATCCGCCTTCAGCCCATTTGCCAAAATGGAACCGGTAATGTCTGATCCACTGCGGGAAAAAGTGACGATATCACCAGCTAGACTAAAACCGAAAAACCCAGGGAACACAATGATGCCAGAGCGTTCTCTTAATTTGTACAAATGATCATACGATTCTGGAAGGACTTGCGCTTGACCAGGCTCGTCGCTGACAAATAGACCGGCTTCTTTTGGATTCACATAGTGCGCTTCGACGCCTTGATGCTGAAAGTAGGCTGCAATCAGCTTTGCATTATTATCTTCACCGCTTGCTTTAATCGCATCAAGATAACGCTCAGGATGAGAAGAATCAGCCTGTAATAACGTGTTTACATCTTGCCGGATGGTGTCAATAATGTCATCACCTAACCCCAGCTCATCCGCGATCGAAGCATATCGCTCGATGACAGCTTCTTGTAAATCGTGTGCTTCACCTAAGCGTAAATATTGTTCACCGCAGCTAATTAATAGATCGGTGACTTTCGTATCCGTTGAATGCCGTTTTCCTGGTGCGGAAACAACGACTGCTTTTCGAGCTGGATCTGCTGTGACAATGTCAAATACCTTTTGCAGCTGCTTGCCAGAAGCAAGAGAACTGCCACCAAATTTAACGACCTTCAATGCATACATCTCCTATAGTAAAAATTTTCTCACAAATTGAATAGTTTCTATTATCAACTCTTTTCTTCAAATTATCAAGGGTTTTCTTTTCTGTGTGAACAAATGTATTTTCAGGAAGGACGTTATATGTGAATATATGAAAAAAGAGCCGGCTATATGCCGAGCTCTTTGTTTTTATGAAGAAGAGGAGGAAGAAGATAGCTCCTGCTTCATCACTTTGTTTTTACGTTTTTCTTTTAAGAAGAATGAGAGGACGAGTCCAATGACCGCAATAGCACAAGACACGATAAATGACGTATTCATGCCATGAACGGCTGACTTCATTGGATCGGATAATGCTGCATTGGCAGCAGAGCTGCTCATAATGGAGACAAGCACAGCCGTCCCGATAGAGCCGCCCATTTGTCTCATCGTATTATTCATTGCTGTCCCGTGCGGAATCAAGTGCGGTGGTAAAGAGTTAATACCGGCTGTTGTCAGCGGCATCATGATCATCCCAACCCCGATTAAGCGAAGCGTGTAGGCCACTGTAATGAGGGTAATCGATGAATCAAGGCTCAGCATCATAAATGGCAGGGAAGTGACAGCTAATATCGTAAACCCGCCTAGAGCCAGCCCTTTACCGCCGACTTTATCAAAAATTCGTCCGATAATCGGTGATAGGAATCCCATACAGAGAGCCCCTGGCAATAAGATCAGCCCTGTATCAAGGGCAGATAATCCTCTGACATTCTGCGTATAGAGCGGCAGAATCGTCTCTGTTCCAATCAGTAAAGCAAAGACGAGCATACCGAGAAAGGTCGTTAAGCTGAAAATCGCAAACTTAAAGACGCCAAACTCAAGCATCGGTCTTTTCAAATTCGACTGACGCAGGATAAAGAAGAACAAGCTCACAGCGCCGACAATGAGTGAAATCAGAACGGTCGCACTCGTCCAGCCATACGTTCCGACACTTGAAAATCCGTACAGCAGCCCGCCAAATCCGAAGGAAGACAGGATGACCGATAAGACATCGATACGAGTGTCTCTTTGCTGTGTGACATTTTTCATTAAGAAGAAAGCAAGAATGAGATCAATAATACCGATTGGAAGAACAATATAGAATAGGAACTTCCAGCTAAAGGAATCGACAATCCAGCCGCCAAGTGTTGGTCCAAGCGCCGGTGCGAATGAAATCACAAGTCCGACCATACCCATGGCTTGCCCGCGTTTTTCTTTCGGGAAAATGGTTAAAAAGATCGTTTGCATAAGCGGCATCAAAATCCCTGCACCGGCTGCCTGCACAATACGTGCTGCAAGTAGCACTGGGAAATTTGTGGCGAACGAAGCAAGGATTGTACCTGCTGTAAAAATGCTAAGAGCTGTTAAGACTAAGGAACGGCTTGAAAATTTCTCAATTAAAAAGGCCGTAATTGGGATGAGAATCCCGTTTGTCAGCATAAAGGCTGTGGTCAGCCATTGACCTTTACTGACATCAATATTGAATTCCTCCATGATATGCGGGATCGCTGGAATGAGAAGCGTTTGGTTTAAGATCGCAACGAACGCCCCAACGAGGAAAATCCCAACAATCACAGACCGATTATACGATGTTGTTGATTGGTTCATATTATCCCTTCTTTATCTATAAAATAATGCTTTTCAGCTGTGACACGTTTTGTGATAAAACGCTGTGTTTACCTAAATAATCAAGCAATGAGCTGATTAAAAAGGTTCTCGGTTGGTCCTTTGACAGTTCTTGACTCAGCAGCTCAAATGCAGAGAGGAGATCGTCCTTTTCTACTCCGTTTGATAGTGTGTGAAGCTCTTGTTTCATCTTTGTTAAGTACGAGATGACAAGCTTTTCTTCATCATATTCTTCCTGTGTGGAAAGCAAATAAGAATCCATCAGCTGATCTGTTAGCACAGGCTCAATAGAGCAAGGCTTTTTTGATACACGGTCCATCACACCGATGATCATTTCAGCGGCATTTTCTAATTGGATGTTCTTGTGCTCAATCGCCAACATCAAGATGAATTCTCTCATTAATCCGTTGAGGACAATGACAAGATCCCACACATAAGGCGCAACAGATTCACCATATGTGCTTAAAATCATGTCTCTGTGCCGCTGCATGATAATGGAGCGTGTCTCACGTAAATGCTTAATGACAATGGGTGAATGCTGAGAAAATGCCTCAAAGGACAGCATATTCAAAAATTTATGATTCTCTTTAAACTCTTCAAGCTCAAGCTTAATCTTCTTTGTGAATTTTTCCTTTTTGGACAGCGTCGTTTCTGAATGAATGATCTGAGAAATCTCTCTCATTTTGCGCTGATTGTATTTAATCAGTTCCAATAGAAGAGCTTCCTTTGAATCAAACAGTTTATAAATAGACGCTTTTGATATTTTACAGGCATCAGCAATTGACTGCATGGAGACACTCATATAGCCTTTTTGAGAAAATAATTTCTTCGACACCCGCAAAATCTCTTCTTGCTTTTCATTCATCTTCATAAGTCCTTTCCGAATCGGCAAAACCATAGAGTCACAATGGAAACCGAGTGGTCACTTTTGCTATGATAACAAAACCAATGGCACATGACAAGAAAATGAACTTAAAAAAATACATGTCTCAATGACATGTATCCGATTGTTGACAAAGGGCTAAAATGAACTTTATTTTAGCCCTTTGTCTTCTTTGTCATAGGCGAGTAACGAGATTGTATGTTAGAACAAAATACGATACATTTATCGTATGAATAATCCAAATCATCCAACCCAAGAAAACATGAGACTCATTTCTGTGCTGCAAGCATTGGCTGACCCTGTTCGGCTGGAGATTGTCCGCTGCTTAGCAGAAGCGGGTGAGAGAACATGCGGTACGTATGATATGAACATTGCCAAGTCCACACTGTCGCATCACTTTAAAGTACTAAGAGAAGCAGGCATCGTGAAAGTGAGAATTGACGGGAAGCACCGTTACTACTCTCTCAGAAAGGACGACATTGATACCGCTTTTCCAGGCCTCTTGTCATCCGTATTAGCTGTAGACAAGGAGCGGTGGTAAGAGAATTTTGCATCAATAAATGACAAATCCCCAAGGCATTGTAACCTTGGGGATTTGTGATGCGTCTCGTGTAAAACGGAATTAGGCCATTGAATGATCCATAGACAGATGGATAATCTCATAAGTGTGAATTTGCTTCTCTATATTCACTGGCAATGAGTCTAGAAAAGAATATTTGACGCATTTCCATTTATCGGGGTTATATACGATGACTTCCCCCTTATTGTCGTTAAAATGGGAAAAGAGATGGGCGATATCTAGATTTTCAAGGCAATCAGTAGGATGAATCGTCACATACTCTTCAAGAACGAATGTGCTACGATGAAAATCATCTGTTAAATGAACGGAATATGTGATGCCAATATTGATTTGTTTCCAGCCAAAAGAACGTAAAATATGATCAAATGACCCCTTAAACACAAAATCCGTCATGCCCTCAGATTGTTTCCAAATATACAATGGGCAATAGCCATTGTGTAAACTCCTATGTTTGTCTTTTTCAGTGATCAAATAAGCTTTAAATAATAAATCCTGATATCCATCTGTTTTCCATCCATTGTTTCGTACTCTTTTTCTAATGATATTCATATCATAATCCGCAGGCAGATCCACATGATATTGCATGGCATGCATAGAAACACTCCCTTTCAATAGCCATCATAATCGACTTCAAGCCAGTTGAATAATACATATTTGTGTTATTGTTATCACAAAAAGTGATAGGTGATCATGATGAATATAAATGATTTGATTATTTTTATAGAGGTATATCAAAAAGAATCGATTAATCAAGCGGCTAAAGCTTTAGGGTATGCGCAATCCAATATTTCTCAAAGAATTAAAGCGCTTGAAACTTTATATGATGCAACATTTTTTATCCGGCATCATCATGGAATCAGTCCAACAGGACAGGGGGATTTATTTTATCAATACGCTCAAAAAATCGTAAAAGAAACGAAGGACATTCAACAAAAATTGACTTCAAAGAAAAAGACCGTTTTATGCTCTGAACTTCTATTTAACGTTTTGTACGAGCAACATGTTTTAGAGGATATTCAAGCCACTGATTTTATCATTGCTTCATCAAGTACGATCAACAAAAAGTTAACAGAGGATGTGTATGATCAAATTATTTCTTTTAATCAAATGGAAAAAGCGGAATATCAATTAAAAGAGGTAAAGAGCTTGGCATTGAACGTATATGGAAAATCCAAAGAGATATACGATAATGATATTTCATTGATCGTGAATCGTGATCAGCTTTGCCCATTAAGACATGAGGCCAGACGTATGCTGGGTGATCGAACCCTATTTGAGTTAGATTCGTTTGAAGGAATGATCAAAATCGTTGAACAGGGAGATGGTATTGCGTTACTGCCAACCAGCTTAACAAGCCTTCAAACACTCGTGAAATTGCTAGAAAAAAATATTCACATCAACTATTACGTTTATGAAAGAATGTGATCGTAACACTCCTCTATAGGTTTAGTCCCGTCAAAGGAGCGCCACGATTCATCTACATGAGCTGTTTCATTTCCCATAAATCGAGTCATACAGGCGTCTCACCGCTGGCTTAATATCCTCTGGCCGCATATGAGAGAAACCGAGGACAAGCGGGACAAAGCCTTCTTTGTGACCGGGCACATGCTCATCAAGGGTAAAACGGTCCATCCCGTACATTTTCAGCTTTCTGTCTTTGGCACGCTGTAAAATCTCATGCTGCGTACGATCTGAGCGGAATTCTGCGATAAAATGCAGCCCTGCATTTTCCCCGATAATCCGTACGTTGCCACCAAAGACAGTGTCGAGCTCTCCAATGAGCTGTTTTCGTTTTTCCTCATATAGCCCATTCATTCTTTTAATATGCCGCTGATAGGCTCCATCTTTAATAAAATAAAGAAGGGTGTATTGTGTAAAAAGATTGGCCGTTTGAATAAAAAAGTGCTGTTCTTCTTTATAGCGTCTTAATAAATGCTGCGGTAGCACCATGTAGCTGATCCTCAAGCCGGGCAGCAATGATTTCGAAAAGGTCCCCATATAAATGACTTTGTCATAGCGGTCAAGGCTTTGCAGCGCAGGGATGCTGTCTGTGCCGTACTTAAATTCACTGTCATAATCATCCTCAATGATATAACGATCTGGCTGATCAGCTGCCCAGTTTAATAGCTGTATCCGCCTAGAAATCGGCATGATTACCCCTGTTGGGAATTGATGAGAAGGCGTAATGATCAACACATTTGGCTCTTTCTTCTGAATATCGCTCATCCGCACCCCTTTTCGATCAATGCCAATCGTTTCAATCCGGTGATGATTATTTTTCAGCATTTGATACAGTCTGCGATAGCCGGGGTTTTCTAATCCATATATTTGATCAGCTGGAAGGATGCTAGATAACGAATGAATGAGCGACTGTGTACCTGCACTTAAAATGAGCTGTTCAGGGTAGCATTTGACCCCTCGTGCAAGTCCAATCAGCCGGGCAATCGTTTCCCGTAGCTCATAGACGCCTTGTGGGTGCGGCAGCTCACCAAAGGCTTCTTGGTGGAGATGAATCGCTTTTTGCTCACTTTTCAGCCAGCTTTTAAAAGGAAAATTGGCTGTATCAACAGAAATATGAGAAAAGGAATACCAGTCATCTCGCTCAATCGGATTCTCTTTTAAATCAGCTGGAAGGGAAGAGGGTTTCAGCTGACCTGATTCATGAAATGTTTCCAGTGATTCCACAAAAAAGCCTTTCCGTTCAACTGAATATAAATATCCCTCGGCAAGCAGCTGCTGATAGGCGCCATTCACTGAGTTGACGCTGACGTTTAAAGTATCTGCTAACTCTCGTTTAGATGGTAATTGATCGTGTGGTTGCAGGTTACGGTTTAAAATTTCCTCTTTAATTTTTGTATAAATTTGATGATAAATAAATCCGTTTTCCCCTGTTTGATCTAGTTGAATTGTCAGCATCTCGTCATTCCATCCTCTCTGGTACCATGAAAAAAATGATATTGGTACTTTCTATCATACCAAAAAATATTCAGAATAATAAAAAAGACATAAAGGGGATGGATGACAATGAGTCAAACGACAACAAACCGTTTTTCAACAGAGGAATGGCAGGGGAAAAGAGATCAATACGTCGCAAGAGGCGTAAGTAATGGCAACCGTCATCTTGCAGCGAAAGGGAAGGGAGCCGAGCTTTTCGATATTGATGGCAATCGTTTTATCGATTTTGCAGGCGCCATCGGTACATTAAATGTAGGACACTCCCATCCAAAGGTTGTGGAAGCAGTCAAAGCACAGGCAGATAGCCTGATTCACCCAGGATTTAATGTCATGATGTACGAATCCTATATCGAATTGGCAGAAAAACTATGCCACCTCACACCAGGCGACCACGACAAAAAAGCCATTTTCTTAAATTCAGGTGCCGAAGCAGTTGAAAACGCAGTGAAAATTGCCCGTAAATATACGAAAAGACAAGCGGTTGTCTCTTTTACAAGAGGGTTCCACGGAAGAACGAATATGACGATGAGCATGACAAGCAAGGTCAAGCCTTATAAATTTGGATTCGGACCATTTGCGTCAGAGGTGTATCAAGCGCCGTATCCTTATTACTATCAAAAACCTGAAGGATTAAGCGATGCAGCCTACGACGAATACATCATTGATCAGTTCAATCAATTCTTTGTCGCAACCGTTGCACCAGAAACAGTTGCTTGTGTGGTGATGGAACCAGTCCAAGGGGAGGGCGGATTCATTGTACCATCGAAGCGTTTTGTCCAGCATGTCGCTTCATTCTGTCAGCAGCATGGAATCGTATTCGTGGCAGATGAGATCCAAACAGGATTCGCAAGAACAGGGAAATACTTTGCGATTGAGCACTACGATGTGGTGCCAGACTTAATCACTGTGTCAAAATCACTTGCAGCTGGCCTGCCGCTGAGCGGTGTTGTTGGCAGAAAAGAATTACTTGATGCAGCGGACCCAGGGGAGCTAGGAGGGACGTATGCTGGCAGTCCATTAGGCTGTGTGGCAGCTTTGGCTGTACTTGATATTATTGAAACAGAACAACTGAATGAACGATCTGAACACATTGGACAAGTCATTGAGGACAAAGCGAATGAGTGGAGAAGTAAGTACTCATTCATCGGGGAAGTCCGGCGATTAGGGGCAATGGCGGCCATTGAAATTGTGGAAGATCAAACAACGCGTACACCAGATAAGAAGACAGCCGCAGCGATTGCAGCCTATGCAAACAAGCACGGACTACTGTTATTAACGGCAGGGATCAATGGGAATATTATTCGCTTTTTAACACCACTTGTCATCACAGATGAGCTGCTGCAAGAAGGACTAGGGATCATCGAAGACGCCTTCACAGCACGCTAAACAACAAAGGGGGATGGTTGTATGCAAAAACAACAAATGGCTAAAACCATGTCGCAGTCAGACGTACTGTTTTTATCCATTGGTGCAATGCTTGGCTGGGGCTGGGTTGTACTTTCGGGAGATTGGATTTTAACAGCTGGATTTTTAGGAAGTGTGATTGCCTTTGTCATAGGGGGCATTCTCGTGATCTTTATTGGACTAACGTATGCAGAGCTTTCCTCTGCAATTCCAGAAACAGGCGGAGGACTCGTCTTTGTCCAGCGGGCATTTGGGATCAAATCAGCGTTTGTCTCCGCATGGGGCGTATTGTTCGGTTATGTGTCCGTGATTACGTTTGAAGCGGTCGCACTTCCGACAGTCATTGACTATGTCATTCCAACACAGCATGTTGGTTTCCTATGGAATATAGGAGGATGGGATGTTTACTTTACATGGGTGTTGATTGGATCTGGCGGTGCGCTGTTTTTAACAGCTCTGAACTACATTGGCGCAAAGCCTGCTGCCATTTTTCAATCGGTGTTCACAGTGGCCATTATCCTGACAGGTTTTCTTCTATTAGGCGGAGCTACATTTAATGGAGATTTTGCAAACCTTGAGCCGATGTTTCAAGGCGGGGTTGGCGGTCTGATGGCTGTGTTAGTGATGATTCCCTTTTTATTCGTTGGGTTTGATGTCATCCCGCAGGTAGCGGCGGAGATTAACGCACCGAAGAAGATCATCGGGAGAATTTTGATTATCTCCATTGTGAGTGCGGTTGTATTTTATCTGCTCATTGTCTTTGGAGTAGCGGCAGGGTTGTCAAAAGGTCAGCTTGAGGCTTCATCACTGGCAACAGCAGATGCCATGGTACAGCTTCTTGGTCATCAGGCGTTTGGGACTGTGCTTGTCATTGGCGGTGTAGCAGGCATTGTGACGAGCTGGAATGCATTTATTATTGGTGCAAGCCGTATCCTCTACGCAATGGCGGAAAGAGGCATGATTTCCAAATGGTTTGCGTATATTCATCCGAAGTATAAAACTCCGACAAATGCCATTTTGTTCTTAGGTGCATTGGCCTTTTTTGCACCATTACTAGGCCGACCTGCCCTCGTGTGGATTGTCAATGCAGGCGGTGTGGGCATCATCGTTGGGTATTTGATTGTGTCCATTGCCTTTATGAAACTTCGCAAGACAGAACCTGAGCTTGAGCGTCCATACCGCATTAAATATTGGCGGACGACCGGCGTTTTTGCCATTGGACTTAGTCTCCTTTTTCTTTCATTTTATTTTCCAGGGATGCCGGCTTCCTTGTCATGGCCAGCTGAATGGATCTTGCTTTTAGGTTGGGCACTCATTGGGTATATACTATATGTAATGAATCCAAGAACGAAGGAGAAGATAGAGCATGACAAACGAACTCAAAGTGTATAATCCTGCAACCGGAGAAGAAATTGCCTCAGTTGCTCAGCATACAAAAGAACAGATTGAAGATGCGATCACTCGCTCACACAAAGCATTCAAAACATGGGCAAAAACGTCAGCCCATGAACGTGCAAATATCATTCGCAAATGGTTTGATCTCATGATCGAGCATAAAGAAAGACTTGCAAAAATCATCACAGAAGAAAACGGGAAGCCGTATCAAGAAGCATTAGGGGAAATCGTCTATGCCGCTGGATATATTGAATGGTACGCAGAGGAAGCAAAGCGGATTTACGGCAGAACGATCCCGTCTCATACGACAAACAAACGCCTATTTGTCACAAAGCAGCCAGTCGGTCCTGTTGCGGCCATTACACCGTGGAATTTCCCTGCGGCGATGATTACAAGGAAGGCGGCACCAGCGCTTGCAGCGGGCTGTACGTTTATCGTGAAACCTGCTGAAGACACGCCGCTTACGGCCATTGAGCTTGTCAAATTAGGCCATGAAGCCGGAATTCCAGAGGATGCCTTGCAATGGGTGGTTGGAGATGGAAAAGAAGTGGGGGAAATCTTCACAGATAGTCCATTGATCCGCAAGATCACGTTTACTGGCTCAACACCAGTTGGAAAGCATTTAATCAAAAACAGTGCGAGCACAGTGAAACACGTTTCTATGGAACTTGGCGGTCATGCCCCGCTGATCGTCGATAAGGACGCCAACCTTGAGCTGGCTGTCAAACAAGCAGTGGCATCTAAATTCCGTAATGCAGGCCAGACGTGTGTTTGTGCCAATCGTTTAATCGTCCATGAAGAAATTCATGAAGCATTTGCGCAAAGCTTTAGCAAAGAAGTAGAAAAGCTGAAAGTAGGAAATGGGTTTGAAGAAGGCACGTCCATCGGACCGATTATTAATAAGCGAGGCTTTAATAAAATTGTCGACCAAATTCAAGATGCTGTGGATAAAGGGGCGAAAGTTCTTGTCGGCGGCGATACACATTTTGACGATGAGAAGTCGTATTATTTTGTTCAGCCGACGGTGCTAACTCATGTCGACCCTTCCATGAACATTATGCATGAAGAGACGTTTGGGCCAGTTGCGCCAATTACGACATTTAGTACTTTAGATGAAGCCATTCAATTAGCGAACGATACACCTTTTGGACTTGCGGCTTATTTCTTTACAGAGAATTACCGCAATGGTCTCTATCTATCTGAGAATCTAGATTACGGGATTATTGGCTGGAATGACGGGGGACCATCCGCTGTGCAGGCACCTTTCGGCGGTATGAAAGAGAGCGGTATTGGCCGTGAAGGCGGCATCGAAGGCATCGAACCTTATTTAGAAACGAAGTATGTGTCAATTGGTTTAGACGAATAACGTGTGAAAAAGACTGTCCGAGAAGCCTCGGCAGTCTCAGCGTGTAGGCAAACCCTCGCATTCTTTGTCAGTCCTGCGTGCTGATGCTCACGAATGCCAAATTCGCTCCGCGCCAGTACTCGTCCTTCCTAGGGCTGCAAAGGTTTTCTATCACGCTGCAAAGGAAGACAAAGGGCTAAAATCAAGTTCATTTTAGCCCTTTATCAACAATCTGTGACTGTCCGAGAAGCCTCGGCAGTCTTTTTTATGTTAAACAGCCGGTGGAAAAAGTTGATCCACCGTTTCTTTTGTTTCTTTGAGAATCTCGTGGATGTCGTCTGCAGATGCTTGTTCCATGCTGCTGAATAAGAGCCGTTCGACTGGCTCAACGCCGATCAGATCGAAGGCGGCTGTATCTGTCGTCATGTGATGGCTGGGGGTGATGATCATATTTGAATCAAGAAAGGTCCTCGGTGCATCATGCGTATTAATAATGACCCCTTTTTTGTCTCGAAGCAGATTTTTCACCACACCGTTTTCATTGATTTCATACGCAAACCCCTCTGAAAAAACGCGCTCTACATAACCCTTTAGCATTGCTGGCAAGCCTGTCCACCATATTGGAAAGATAAATGTGAGGACATCGGCTTGTTGAATCAGCTTCTGCTCTCTTTGAACCGTTACCGGCACATGCCCATTTTTCATGGCAGCCTTTTCTGCTGTTGTCAGCTCTGGCGGAAAGCCAATGGCATACACATCACGAACTGTCACATCATGACCATTGTTCAAAAGAGTGCTTACAACAAGATCTAATAGGGTTTGATTTAAGCTTTGCTGGGGATGAGCAAATATGATTAGATGGTTCATCTCATAGCCTCCTAGGTGGTCATGTGTCTCATTATGGCATGCACGAGTATCCTATTCAATCCTATATTGGAAATGATAGGTTGGGAAAATAAAAAGCGACCGCTTGAAAAAACGATCGCTCATGTAAGGTTTATTTCTTTCTAAAAGCAAGCCCAAGTGCAATCAATGCCACAACTAAGGCTGCAATGGACAGACCAAGAACAAGTGGTGAAGAAGAAGCAGAGGCTGTTTCAGATGCCTTTTCTTCTTTTGGTTTTTCTTGACCATGTGAATCCGTTACGGTATTAGACGCAACAATGTTTGTGATCGAATGAGGCTTATCAGCGTCCTTGTCGCCAGTCCATTCAACTACTGTTCCATCCTTATAATATTGATACGCATCCCATGCCGCTTCGCTGGCTTTTTCAGGGTTTTTTGCGACAAACACGAATTGCTGGAACTGCCCAGCAAGGACACCATCGCCAGTTGCTTCCCAAGTGACTCTTGTGACTTTTCCGTTTTTCTCTTCAGTTGTTGTTTTCCAGCCAGGCACTGGCTCGTATTGCTGGAATTCTACGCCTTTAGGCATCGTGATGACAACCTTTGTTGTCGGACTGTCGCTTTCAGAAGGTACTTTTAACGTATAGGTTTCCCAAGCATTTGTTGCAGATGTATCAGGTTTGACTGTCACGTGTGCACTTACAGGAATCGCCAGTAAAAATGAAGCGAGAAGCATTGGTAATAAAGCTTTAACGTATTTTTTCATATCATATAAACTCCTTTTAGTTTCTTCTAATGAATGTTGTATTGATGTTTTCAAAAGAACCAGTTAACGCATGAATGTTAATTTTCCAAGTGCCTTTTTCATTTAGTAAGAGGTTTTCAGCCGAGAAGTGTCCATTCTTTAATCGTTTCAGCTGAAATTCGTTTGGCGTTTCATCACCGAACAAGGAGACTTTGTGGATCTTAGCTGTCACAGATTGAATGTCTGTGATCGTTTGTCCATCCTTCTTCGTAAATGCCACCTCGAACGTGTTTTTACCAGGAGCATTCGGGGTAATGCTCAAAGATACAAGGTCACGATGCTCCACCTGATTGGCTGCAAAGAATGGCTCTGGTGCAGGCGGCGGAGGACTTGGGATATTGGTGAATACGGCTGTTAATAGTAAAATAGCGATCCCAATGATCCACTCTGCTCGTAAAGATACGTTTCGTTTCTGCTTCTTTTCCCATCTCAGCATCAAATAATGGACGAGCCCAAGGAGACCCATGATGATAAATAAACCAAGTTTGATTAAGAAGGTGCGTCCATAAGCTGATTGGAAAAGGGCATCAAATGATTGCAGAATAAAAATCGCATTCACAAACCCAGAAAACACAATCAGTCCAACCGAGAGCAGTGCCCACGGATGAAAAGCTGTCAGGGTGCTGCGTATGAGCGGCTGATCTTCATTCGGCAGTTTCTTCATCAAAAGAAGGACAATGGCTGTTAAGCCGCCGACCCAAATGGATGCAGAAACGAGATGAATGAAGTCAAGTGACGTTGTCAGTATTTTATTATCTGTTGCGGCTGGATGACCGATTTGTGCTTTTAGCCAAAGGAGCACGATGAAAATGAGCAGTGGAAACAGCCATACCCGGAAGGAAGTGAAGTTTCCTTTTTTCATCGTCACAATCGTCCAGATCGTCAGTAGAACAAATGACGCCATTAGCATCATCCACATACTCCCGCCCGAAGTCGACGCAATGGTTTCTTGTAAAAGCGATGGTTGAAATGCCCCTAAAAAGGACACGTCTGCCGCTGATTTAGTTTGAATCGGCAGCTGAAACAAGAGTGCTCCGCCCATCATGATCAGTGAAACAGTCAAAAGTCGCTTCATTCGCCGGGCTAAAACGTCGGTTATGGGCGCTTTAAACCATAGAAGCCCAAATAAAATGGTTCCAAGAAATAAGCTAAATGACGTATACAGAAAGGCTTTGTCAATGGTTGAAGCCATATCGATGGATTCACTTGATTGTCCTTGATCTAATTGATCAAATCCTCCATCCGCTTTTCCAATACTAAACGGAATCATGCCAGACACAGAGTGCCCATCGGCTGATACCGCGTTCCACTGAATGGTGTAAATGCCTTTAGGTAGATTCTTTTTTAAAGCTGCTTCCATGATCTTTTGCTCTTTGATGACCGTATCTCCTTGATCGACACGATCCCCTTTTGCATTAAACACCTTAATGGCATGAAATCCGCTTTCGATTCCTTCACTAAAGGTGATGGAGACTGCCGGAGGCTGCTGATCCAGTTCTTCATTTGCTACTGGATTTGAGCTCACCACATATGCATGAGCAAACGCTTCTTTTGGCATGAAAAAGGAGAACATGAAGAGAAGCAGCAGAAGCCACTTACAATATTTCAACAATGTGAATAACCGCCTTTCTACCTATGAAAATGTCTCATGTATCAGAAAGAAAGCGGCAGTAAACTGTGAGTCACAGAAAAAACCGCTCTTTCTATTGTACCGCTCACTCTAAAAGGTAAACGAAACAAATAGCAAGATGGTTCACTTTTTCTGTGTCATGTCTTGTCTGCGCAGACGTTTCTTGAATGTTTGATCAATATAAGCCTATTCGATTTAAGTAGAGGAAACAAGAAGTGACCATTTGAAAGTTGTGAAATTCCAATGAATTTTGCGCCAAAACAACAGTAGATTCAACTTTTACCCCGCTATCATCTATCGTATGCCGAGAGGTGTCACATTATTTTTCAATTTTGTCACACACTAAGTGACAAAGTGACATTTAGTTTCAATTGAAGGGAAAGTGAAAGCGTTTTACGATAGGTATAAGGGCTTCACTGACTCTTGTTCTTATATCTTTTGACCTATAAAGCCCGAAATAAAGGGAGAGAAGAAAGGGGTTTTCACAGATGCAGGAAAAAAGCGGATTCCGCGTGAAAGTACAGCGCTTTGGAAGCTATTTAAGCGGCATGATTATGCCGAATATTGGTGCATTTATTGCATGGGGACTCATTACAGCTTTGTTCATTCCAAGTGGTTATCTTCCGAATGAGCAATTAGCTACACTCGTTGGACCGATGATTAACTACTTACTGCCGCTCTTAATTGGTTACACAGGCGGTAAACTCGTCTATGACCATCGAGGCGGAGTGCTCGGTGCTACGGCTACGATTGGGGTCATTGTTGGCTCAGACATTCCAATGTTTTTAGGTGCCATGATCATGGGGCCGCTGGGCGGTTATCTCATGAAGAAAATCGACCAGCTGTTCAAAGACCGAATCAAATCTGGCTTTGAAATGCTTGTGAATAACTTTACGGCAGGTATCCTCGGTGCCATTCTTGTTGCCATTGCATTTTATGCCATCGGCCCAGTGGTACTAGGTCTGAATAAAGCCCTTGCGGCAGGTGTAGATATCATTGTCAATGCTCATTTACTACCGCTGGCAAGTATCTTCATTGAACCTGCAAAAGTATTGTTCTTAAACAATGCGATTAACCAAGGTATTTTAGGTCCGTTAGGGGTCGAGCAAGCAGCGAAGACAGGGCAGTCTGTTCTGTTCTTGCTTGAAACAAACCCAGGGCCAGGCTTAGGGGTTCTTCTTGCGTATATGTTCTTTGGAAGAGGAAATGCGAAACAGTCTGCACCAGGTGCCATTGTCATTCAGTTCTTAGGGGGAATCCATGAAATTTACTTCCCGTACATCTTAATGAAACCAAAACTTATTTTGGCTGTCATTGCAGGGGGAGCAAGTGGTGTCCTGACGTTCACATTATTAAATGCAGGATTAAAAGCTGTGCCGTCACCAGGAAGTATTATTGCGCTTATGCTGATGTCTCCAAAAGGCGGTCACCTTGCCGTTTTAGCAGGGGTTGTAGTAGCAGCTATCGTATCGTTCCTTGTCGCATCGGTCATTTTGAAAGCATCTAAAGAAGTTGACGAAGATTTAACAGCAGCAACAGAAAAGATGCAGGACATGAAAGGCAAGAAAAGTGCAGCCGCCGCTGCCCTTACAGCACAAAAAGAAGACGCTGAAGCAAACGAGCAAGCAGCATCTCCAAGTGACGTCAATCCAGATGACGTGAACAAAATCATCTTTGCCTGCGATGCAGGGATGGGTTCAAGTGCAATGGGTGCGTCCATTCTGAAAAACAAAGTGAAAAAGGCAGAGCTTGATATCGATGTGACAAACACATCTATCAGCAACATCCCAGACGATGCGGATGTGGTCTTTACTCATAAAGATTTAACAGACAGAGCAAAGGCAAAGCTGCCAGGCGCTGTGCATATCTCAGTGGATAATTTCTTAAACAGCCCGAAATATGATGAGCTGATTGAGAAATTGAAAAAATAACATGACGAAACGGGTTGAGTCCAATTTTTCCTAATTGAACTCCCCGTTTTGGTTGTTTTCCTGATTTTTATTCTAAAAAAGGTGTGTGATCATGTATGAAACAAGTACTTTCTAAAGACAATATTTTTCTAAACGAACAAGCAGGTTCTAAAGAAGAAGCCATCAAAAAAGCAGGTGAAGTCCTCGTAGCAAACGGCTATGTCACAAGTGATTATGTCGACAAAATGTTTGAAAGAGAAAAGATCTCTTCTACATTTATGGGAAACGGCATTGCGATCCCTCATGGAACAGAGGATGCGAAAGCGGCTGTCCTTCATTCAGGGATTTCCATTATCCAAATTCCCGATGGCGTTGAATACGGTGAAGGAAATATGGCGAAAGTCGTCTTTGGGATCGCTGGGAAAAACAACGAGCATCTTGATATTCTGTCTCAAATTGCGATTGTCTGTTCAGAAGAAGAAAATGTAGAACGTATCATTCATGCAAAGGATCAGGATGAACTGATCGCCATCTTTAACGAGGTGAACTAACATGAAGGCACTTCATTTTGGAGCAGGGAATATTGGCAGAGGGTTTATCGGATCTTTGTTAAAGACATCAGGCTTTGAGCTTGTCTTTACCGATGTGAATGAAGCGGTCATCAATGAGCTGAATGAAAGAGGAGAATACACGGTTGAACTCGCTGCACCAGGGCAGAAGCAAGAAGTAGTCGGGCCCGTATCAGCGATCAATTCTTCGCAAAACCCAGCGGCATTAACAGAGGCCGTTGCCACAGCCAATTTGATTACAACAGCTGTTGGACCAGCCGTATTGAAGATCATTGCCTCATCGATTGCTGAAGGATTAAAACAAAAAAAGCCTGACCATATCATCAACATCGTGGCATGTGAAAATATGATTGGGGGAAGTGCTCATTTAAAAGAAGCGGTGTTCTCTCATTTAACAGTAGATGAGCAAGCAGCGATATCACAAACCATTGGCTTTCCGAACGCTGCGGTTGACCGCATTGTTCCGATTCAGCACCATGAGGACATTCTCAAAGTGTCAGTTGAACCATTTTTCGAGTGGGTCATTGATGAGACGGGCTTTATTGGAGATGTTCCTCAAATTGACGGAGCGACCTTTGTCCAAGATTTGACGCCGTATATTGAACGGAAGCTTTTCACCGTCAATACAGGACATGCACTAGCGGCTTATGTTGGGTATCAGCAAGGCGTAAAAACCATTAAAGAAGCTGTTGATACACCAGACATTCGTCAGGTGGTCGAAGGTGCCCTTCATGAAACGGGCAGTTATTTAATTGACGCGTATGGCTTCCGAAAAGAAGAACATGATGCGTATATTCAAAAAATCATCAAGCGATTTGAAAATGCTTTTATTTCCGATGAAGTGACTCGTGTCGCACGCTCTCCTCTTAGAAAGCTGGGAGCAGATGACCGTTTAATCGGTCCAGCGAAAAAGATCAAGCAGCCAGTGTACTTAATCAAAGGTATCGCTGCCGCTTTGGCTTACGACTTTGCAGAAGACGAAGAAGCGGTTCGCTTGCAGGCATTAAGGAAAGAAAAAGGCATTGAAGGTGTGCTTCAAGAGGTATGTGGACTCAAACCTGAAGACGATCTCTATCAAGACATCCTCAAAGAAACCGAGCTTTAATCAAAAAATCCCTTTCTAACGTAAGAAAGGGATTTTTTTTCATGACTTTTTTAATACTTTCCCCTGCATGACGATATATGTAGTAAGGGGGAATTAGAACATGAAAAAGAAAGCGTTTGCTTCGAGAAGTGTCTTTTTTCAATTGATGTTAGCCATTATCGTTATGACAATTTTAACAGGCGGACTTGTAGGAACAACGGGGTATTTTTTAGCGAAAAATGTATTAATTGATGCAGGGAAAGCAGATTTAAAACACATCGTAAATGGAGCGATGGCCACTCTTGAACAATTGAACGACCGTGTGGAGAAAAAGGAGCTGACGCTTGAACAGGCGCAGGAACAAGCCCGTATTTATTTGAACGGGCCTAAAAATGACGACGGCAAAGGGTACCAATTTCAAAAATCAGATTTTATCTATAAAAATAAAGGCTATCTTGTCGCATATGGAGCCGATTATTCATCACAGGTTCATCCGGTTAACGACATCGGCGTCATCCCAGATAACACGACAAATCGCCAAAAAATGGTTGATGGCGCCACAGCAAAAGGCGAAGATGCACACTATATCACCTATATGGATAAAGACGATGCCACGGGGGAAGAAAAGCAAAAGCTCGCTTATATGAATCAGTTTACTCCGTGGAATTGGAGTATAGGAATCGCCGTATTTCAGGATGAATTTTATAAAGAACTAGAGCAGATGAAGCTCTATATTATTCTCATTACAGCAGGTGTTGCTCTTTTAAGTATGGGTGTCTTTTACCTGTCAGCCCGAGGTAAAGTGAGACTGCTCAAGCAAGTCACGGCTGCTTCAAAAGAAATTGCGGCGGGCAATATTGAACGCACCAGTTTAAAAGAAACCTCTGATGAAATTGGGCAGCTGGCAAAAGGCTTTAATCATATGTCAGGAGAGCTCAGAACACTTGTGAGCGGTTTGCAGGAAACGAGCAGCCAGCTCGTCGAATCTGCGACAGATCTGTCCGCCATCTCTGAAGAAACATCAGCCAGCAGCGAAGAAATTGGCCGAGCAATTGGAGATATCTCAACTGGGACCCTTCATCAGGCATCAGACCTTGAGGTAGCCAATCAACAAATGACTCAGTTCAATCAATCCATTGAAAATGTCAAAGAACAAAGCGACCAGATCAAACGAATTTCAGACCAGTCGAATCAATCTTCCGAGCAGGGTCAGCAAATTGTCCAGCAGCTAAAACAATCAAATGAGCAATCCATTCAGGCATCTCAAGGCATTCGATTAGGGATCGAGCAGTTAAGTACAAAAGTACAAGATATTTCTCAAATCACAGATACCATTGAAAGCATTTCAAATGAAACGAACTTACTGGCCCTGAATGCGAGCATTGAAGCAGCTCGTGCAGGAGAGCATGGCAAAGGATTCTCGGTTGTGGCGAGTGAAGTGCGGAATTTAGCTGAACAGACAAAGCAATCAGCTGTTCAAATCCAACAGATGATTCAAGGCATTAAAGAAGAAACGACCGCTACAGCTGGCATGATGTCCAAAACAATGGATCGTTTTGCCGAGCTTGATGAAGCGGTTCACGCAACAGAACAAGAATTCAATTCCATCTCTACATCGATTTCACAAACCATCGTTGAAACGAATGCGATGGCAAAAGAGCTGAACACATTACTGGAACAAAACGACCTCATCACAAAAGCGATGCATGGTGCAGCGCATATTTCTCAAGAAAATGCCGCAGCGATTGAAGAAATCACTGCATCTACAGACGAACAAGTCACCGCCATCTCCAATGTGGCGAAGGCAGCAGAAAGGCTCAATGAGCTAAGCATGCGATTGAATCAAGATATTGCACGTTATCGTTTATAAGGTATGGTCAAACGGACGTCGAGAAGTCGATGTCCGTTTTTTATTTAGACGACTTTCGTCCGTATTGCCCGTCGCTTTTGATTTGTTTGGTACGTTCGATAGGCTTTCCAAGCATTGGCACATAAAAGCCCTGTGAGTAAGTAAGATAAGCTGTTAAATAAATAGAAGTCCACACATGAAACGACAGCACACAGGATACCAAAGATGATTTGATCACGATTCTTTGCTGGTGAAGTAGGTGGATCAGTCAACATAAAGAATGCAAGGAACAAGACGGCATTTAAGTAGGGCGTCACAAAAGCAGATGAAGCATCCGTTAAGCCAATGAACCCCAATATGAGGTGGATCAGGCCGTATGCTGCTAGAAAGGCGAAAACTTGCGGGAACTTTTGTACGCGGCTTGTCACCAAATAACCGCCGGCCACCACAAGGACTATGGTCCACCAAGGTAGAAGAGACATACCGCCCCACCAGCTTTGATTGGAAGAAAATAAAATGACTGAGAGCCATAAACCAAATGCGGCTGGATTCAAAATTGGTTTCTTTTGATAAGTGATGACATGCTTAGATAAAATGGCCGCTGCGGCTGTGAAAGCAGATACAGCAAAAGAAGTAGCTGGACTGAGAACAATGCCAATAATCAGCCCTGTGAGCAGAGCTCCATCAGGGAATGTGTGTTTATGACGTTTCCGAATCACTCTTGAAATAAAAGTGTCAATAATCAGTGCTGTCCCGATGCTGGTGGCAACTGTAGTGAGACCACTAAGAAATCCAGTGTGCAGACTGCCGGCGGCTAGAAGAACCAAAAGAATGGCAATGACATACCGTTTCGGCGTCCGAATGTAGGTTTTTAGTGAAGGCGATGATTTCAAAAGTGTTTGGTCTGTGATTGGTGCTGGCTGTAATTCCATGATGGAACCTCCTTCATCTCCGGTGTTATGGTCATATCAGCATCTTGATCCACCATCACGGCAGGTATTTCATGTTCGGCTAAAAATGAATAACCCTCTTCTCGGCCTAATAAAAAAGCAGCTGTGGATAGACTATCGGCGAGCATGCCGAGTGGTGCAATAACGGTACAGCTTAACAAACTTTGTTCAGACTGTTTCGTTTGAGGGTGAATCAAATGGTGTGTATGAGGATCATAACGGCTGATCCGTTCATAGCTGCCAGATGTACAAATCGCACAATTAGTTGTTTGAATGACCGAGATGTTGGTCTGTTTGTGAATGGGATGCCGAATCCCAATTGTCCACTCTTCTTGTTGTTCGTTAAACCCAGATACCAACACATCCCCGCCAGCATTCATCATAAAGCCCTCCCATGCTTCAAGTTCTTTTGCTGCAAGATCGCATGCGAATCCCTTTGCAATAGAACCAAAATCCAAAATCAGCGGTTTGTTCAAATAGATAGTCCGATTCTTCTCGTTTAACTGGACATCACGGTAATGAACAGCTGTATGTGGTACGTCATCTGATGAAAAAGTTTGTCCTGTCGTGTACAACCGATTGAATCCTTTTTGTTCCATGACTTTCCCGATGGTTGGATCATACTTTCCATTTGTTAATTCAGCTAACTCTAACGCATAGGCTGTTAAATCGAAAAGCATTTCACTGACAAATACCTCTTGCTTGGAGCGATTGGCTAACTTCATGACTTCAGAATCAGAGCGGAAACGGCTAAACCGATGCTCGATATCGTAAAAAATGGAAAAAGCGCGATTGATGTCTTCTAAAACAGCTCGTCGATCTTCTTCAAAGGCAACCACTTGAATATTGATAACAGTTCCCATAGCCAGCATGGATTTTTGATAAGTCATCAGTTTTTGTTGTCCTAACCATTTCATCATAGTGTCTCCTCTCTATGCCTTTGCCTGCTCTAAAGCCTGAGCAACAGCTGTTTCAAAATCCTGAGTACTTAATGTTGCACCACTCACCGTATCTACATCAGCACTTTGTCTGATAACCACTTCATTAGGTAATGATGAGATGGAGCTTTGCCCGTATCTAGTGTTATCACTCGTAATCTCGACAGAAGTGATATTTCCTTGTTGGATGGTAACAGATACACTGATAGAGCCAATCTCATTTGATCCAGTACCAGAGTAAGTACCATCCTTGAGTTCAGTTTCTGAAGTGGTATCTTCTGTTTGAGTGGCAGTAGTATCTGATGTGAGAGATGTATTATTAGAAGTGTCTGTTTGTGTATTTGATTGTGCTGTCTGAACGGCTTGCGCATGATGGGTAGTTGCATAACCAGTGATGTATAAGCTGCTGATAGCTGCGGTGCAAAGACTAATCATTTTCTTATTTATTTTTGCCATGATGTATCCTACCTCCTATTACCATCTACTATATAGAAGAAATTTGAACAAACCATGAACAAGAAAAGAACGATTTTAGATAATGGGTATGAAGAATCAAAATATTGCACGTTATCGTTTATCATTTATTTTTGACTGTGGTTCATTTATCAGGTAGGATGAAATGAATCTAAACCTTGCTCACGCAATTAAAAAGGAGTGTTTCGACCATGAAAAAGAAAATATTGATGTTCTTACCTTGTGGCTACGGATACTCCACTGCTGTTTTCTTTTAGGATAGACAAAAATTGGTGAAGTCTGTCTACAGGAGGAAAAACACGCAGAAAAATCATAGTGAGTGAGGGATATACATGGAAAAAATCACGAGGAAAAATCCAGAAAGTATGCCGAAACCCGTTGGCAACTACAGTCATATCACAAGGGTGCCAAAGGGTGCGGGGTTATTTGTGACATCAGGTCAAGTAGGGACAGGAGCGGATGGACAGATCCCATCAAGCTTAAACGACCAAGTCACCAATACGTTTGAAAATATAAAAAAAGTCCTTGCATCAGAAGGATTGAATGAAGAACACGTCATCAAAGTCAATATTTGGGCAACAGAAGAAATTGATTGGGATCATCTATATCCACAGTGGGATGCAATCTTCAAAACGGCATATCCATCAATGACCGTTGCCTATGTGACGGCATTAGGGTGGCCAGAGCTGAAAATCGAAATAGAGCTATGGTGTGCGGATATTTAATTAAAAAAAGAACAGTGCAAACTGTTCTTTCAGCGTGTAGACAAACCCTTGCATTCTTTGTCAGTCCTGCGTGCTGGTGCTCACGAATGTCAAATTTGCTCCGCGCCAGTACTCGTCCTTCCTAGGGCTGCAAAGGTTTTCTATCACGCTGAAAAGAAGACAAAGGGCTAAAATCAAGGTCATTTTAGCCCTTTGTCAACAATCTGAAAGAACAGTGCAAACTGTTCTTTTTTTGATGAGTATTTATGAAACAGCTTGGAATCGCTTTGTAATGAATGCACCGAGAAATGCACAGACTGTGTAGATGATGACCCAAATGAGAAAGGTTTTATTTCCACCAATAGAGGTGAACATTAGAATCACACTCGCTACCAGCACAATCAAGGTAGGAAACCAAATGTTCTTTAAAAACAATGTGCCGAAAATCCCAATCAGCACAGAGATCATAGGTAAACCAAATACAACGAATAAGACAAAAACAGCCATGTTGATCACTCCTTTGAACAAACCAACTATTTACATAAAAATATATAATAGTGCAGCACCCATATGCGGAAGGGCAAAGATGATGAAAAGAAAAGCCGTATCAAGACGCCACATCCGGTGTTCTTTTGTTTCAGAATGATAGGCCGCTCGTGCCTCGTCCCCGCTGGTCCATGCACCCATAAGAAATCCAGATGCAACAAACGCAATAATAGAGATTCCACCACTGACAAACCCAATCCATTCATGGTGCTGTAATATGAGCGCCGCACTGCAAATCACAATCATGGAGCAAACACCAGCAAAAAAAGCATGTTTCTTACTCATTACGCTTCACTCCTTCGGACAGCTATGAGGAGACCGCATCACATATTTCAATGAAATGTCCATCAGGATCAGACACATAACTGACCGTTTGTCCCCACGGCTTCTTGGCAGGTTCCTTGATGACAGGTACCCCTTTTCCCTTCAAGGACGCAATGGTTTCATTCACATCATCCACAACAAAGCCAATCTCAAACGTTTGTGATGAGCTGATTGCCTCTGGAACAGGCAGCCCAAGTGCCTCTTTCACATCTTGGCGTGAATTAATCGATAGGGTGACTTCTCCTGTATCAAACTCAACATAGGATTCAACCCTCAATTTAATCGGGAAACCGAGGATATGATGGTAGAACTGAATACTTGCTTCAACATCGTTTACATATAGAATGGTATATTTCATTTTCATATGGAAAGCTCCTTTCTTCATATACGTGTCAAAACCGGAAAGGTTTCCCACTCATTTTACCACATGGGTCATAAGATTCATTGAATTCCAAAAAAACCAATATTTTCACCTCGATCGTCTTGAAAAACAAAATGTGGTGACATATGATAAAAATGTAAAATGAGAAAAAATAGGGGGAACTTACATGTTAAAAAAAATCATGGTCGCTGTCTTGTCTTTCGGTCTTTTACTTAGCTTTACACAAGTTGACACACACACAGCGGATGCAAAGACAGTCAAGTACAAAAACTGCAAAGCACTCAACAAAGTGTATAAAGGCGGCGTGGCAAAAAGCAAAAATACGAAAAACAAAGGTGGAAAAACGAAGTACAAGCCTTATGTATCAAAAGCACTTTACTTAAAAAATAAACACCTTGACCGTGATAAAGACGGCATTGCGTGTGAACGTTAAGAAGAAGTAAAAAGACCTGTCACAAGGTCTTTTTTCTATGGGATCAAACTCGTCCCTTTGTGCCATCTTCATCTTTATATTAAAATAAAGATAGATTCAAAAAATGATACAAAGTGGGGTACTCAATTTGTCAACACAAGCTGATAAGAAAGACATCCGATTGATTGCCATTGATATGGATGGCACGCTGTTAAACAGTGAGCACGTCATTCCTCAGGAAAATAAACAAGCCATTAAAGAAGCAGAAGCCAAAGGGGTCCATGTGGTGATTAGCACAGGACGTACGCTGATGACATGCCGAGAGCTGGTCGAGCCGCTGAAACTCTCTTCCTATCTTGTCACAGCGAACGGAAGTGAAATTTGGGATTCAAACTTCCAGTTGATCGAACGAGAACTGTTGCATCCCGATCACGTTCAGATGATGTGGGATCTAAAAAACAGATACGAAACCGATTACTGGGCATCTACTGTGGATAAAGTGTGGAGAGGAGAATTCCCAGAACGCATTCATGACCACGAATGGTTGAAATTCGGTTTTGATATTCATGACGATGCTGTTCGTGAGGAAGTCCTCCATACATTGAAAACAAATGGACAGCTAGAAATCACGAATTCCAGTCCAACCAATATCGAAGTCAATGCAGCAGGCATTAACAAAGCGGCAGCTCTTGCAAAAGTAGCAGAACGCATAGGCTGTACAATGGACAACGTCATGTCACTTGGCGACAGTTTGAATGATATGGCGATGATTCAAGAAGCCGGATTAGGCATTGCAATGGGCAATGCACAAGAAGTTGTGAAAGAAGCGGCTGATTGGATTACGGCTCCTAATACAGAGCACGGGGTAGCAAAAGCCATCCAACATTGGGTGCTGTCTAAATAAACGAGTAGAAAAACAGATTGTTGACAAAAAACCTTTGCAGTCTAGGATGGACAACTACTTTTGCGGAGCGATTTTTCGTAAGCACTAGCGCGCAGGACGAACAAAGAATGCGAGAGTTTGTCGACACGCTGAAAGTGAGAGGACATGACCTCTCACTTTTTATTTTCTCCTAGTTCTAATGTTATATGAGCTTGAAATACACTGGTATAAAGGGGTTTTTAGGGTATTTATTTTAAACCTCCCCTAGTTTATAAATTGATTGCATCTTCAAAGTATTTACCATAAAGAGTAATATATCCTGATTTTTGTTAACTAAATAAGGATTAAAAGACTAAATGTGTTCAAAATTGATAAAAAATGTATAAAATATTGCCTGGATTTGCTAATGTTTTTTCAGGCCAAAAAACACTTGTGGATGCATCTGCTTTTGAGGAGAATTCAAAATGAAAAAACAAATCATTGCAGGGACACTAACACTAACAACTTTATTTTCAATTTTGTCACCAGTAACTTCTTTTGCAGCGGAGACAAAGACTTCAACAAATGTAGAAACTAAATTGCAAAGAACAGTCTTACAAACAGCTGTTGAAATGAATGAACCTAAAGCAAGCACAAAAGGTTTGAAAAAAGATGCTTTAGTATTTGCCCTAAGGCATGGCGGCCCCCTTATAGGTAAATTGCTAGGCAATTTAAGTTCAAAGAATGGCAAGCGGGTAGCCGAGAACTCAAAAGCAATTGCAAACAAACTTGATAAACTATCAAAAGATATTGAACAAACGATGATTGATTTTATGCACTTTGAGTTAGGTTTTCCAATTAGCGCTGCTCGCTCAATTGCTTGGGCCATTATGCAAGGTATTTAAAAAATGGAGTTGTTTAAATGTCTATTGAAAAAGAATTAGAATTATTAAAGTACCAAGTTTACCTTTTGAAAAAAATGGTGGTAAATGAAGAGCATCCTTTTTTTATGTATGCATTGGATCACAATCTCGATGAAAAACAAGTAAAGATGATTTGTAAAGTGTTAAATGTACTTTCGCATAGACTAACGGATGACACTGATCAAAATTCAAATGAATATCATCAACATGTTAGCGAAGAAGATAAACTTTTATATGAGAATTTCTCAATCTTGCCGGAAGACTTAACAAAAGATGAAAAACCAAGTATAAAGGAATTTGAATTACTAAAAGAAAAAATCTTTTCTGACAGCATTAATTCTAAGTACCTTTTACTAAGTTTGAAGAGACAACATATTCAACCTAAAGTATGTGAATTTCTTCTTGAAGAATTAGAAGCCTCTCTTGATTAAGAGAGGTCTTTTTTGTGTTTGCTTTTGCGGTTTCTTTTCGGTGTGGAATTATTCAGAAAATGATAATATATGTCATTATAGGGAATATCAAGGAAGGTGTAGGGTCTTATGGAGAAAGTGCTTTCTTCTCATGTCGGTATGAAAATCAATGAATGGTATTACCATATTCAAAGATTTAACGTACCGGACGCCGAAGCATATAAAGAAGAAATAAAATCTTTGCTCGATGATATGGAAGAAAACCAAGATTTATTATTATACTTCTCACTTATGGAGTTCCGACATAAATTAATGTTGGATTATTTGAATCCATTGGAAAATGGAAAAGAGCGTGCCAACTTTAGAGAGTTAGCAATGAAGATCAAAAGGGACCAAGAGAAATTAACGGGTTTACTTGATTATTATTTTAACTTTTTCTATGGCATGTACGAATTTGAAAACTATGAATACCTCAACGCCATTACCTTCTACAAACGAGCAGAAAAAAAGCTATCTCTTGTAAGTGATGATATTGAACGTGCCGAATTTAATTACAAGATGGCTGAAATCTATTACCACATGAAACAAAACCACATGTCTATGCACCATATAGCACAGGCGATAGAATGTTACCGAGAAAAAGAAACATACACAGTTAGAGAAATACAATGTTCTTTTGTCATTGGGTTAAACTATATAGATATGGGCTGCCCAGAAAAAGCCTCACCGCATTTTGAACACGCACTAGAAAAAGCTGCCGAAAACTCAACAAAACGATTAGAAGGATCAGCGCTATATAATTTAGGATTAAGCTATTTTCACAACGACGAATTATCTGTTGCAATTAAATACTTTAACGATTCAATAAATTCATTCAAAGAAAGAGGATATGAACATTTAAACAAAATTCTCGATCCGCTAGTCATGTTGACGAAATCCTATTTTAAAAGTGGTCAAAGTGATCTAGGGTTATACGCTTTAAACAATGGCATTGAACTAGCTGAAAAATTAAAAGATGACATATTTGTGAATACGTTTATTTTATTGAAATCATTATACATAGAAAACAATGTAAACCGGATAAAAGAAGCAATGGAATACTTGGAGTCAAAGTCCTTTTTGGCGAATCTTGAAGATTTATCGAAAGATGCAGCGAAGCATTATAATAAAGCAGGAGATATAGAGCGAGCAAACGAATTTTATGAGAAGGTTCTTTATTTCCAACACCAAATTAAAAGGGGAGACTGTCTTTATGAAATTTAAGTCAGTAGTAACCATATTAATAATTGTAAGTGTGTTAGGTGCTTTTAGTTATGTTTCGTCAAACGATACCTACAATGAAGCCCAAAGAGGACATACATCAAGTATTGGTTATTTTGCCTAAAAAAGCCCTATACGGGGCTTTTTTATTTGAATATCTTTTTCATTAGCTTGCCGGTTGTTTTACCCGCAGCACGTCGCATGATACGTTTTCCGATAGTACCTTTTTGAACGGCGTTGACGTCACCTAGGTATTTTGATGTTTTATATAGAAGTGATCTTATTTTGTTTATGTTCATTTTACGCTCCTTTTACGTCTGTCCATTATTAAAAAACTCCCCCAATTCTCCCCCGATACTACCCCAAATGAATGTTTTTATCTGCATTTGTTTGCAAACGTTTGTTCTTGTTTAATATATAAAAAGGTTGATAGAATAACCTTTTTGAGAATGAGACCGAAAGTATGCAAGGGACACAATCCCCTAGTTCTATTGTTATATTTTCTAACAATTTCATGTGCAGTCTATCCAAAGTTGGTATAATCAATATAAATTCGAATATTCGGACTTTCTATTCCGTAATTCGGAACGACAAGGAGGGGTCCTATGTATCAAGTGGATATTAACTGTGATTTGGGAGAAAGTTTTGGTCAATACACCATCGGTTCAGATGAACAAATTCTTGAATATGTTACCTCAGCCAATATTGCATGCGGTTTTCATGCGGGAGATCCAACTGTGATGAGAAAGACGGTTAAAATGGCACTGGATAAAGGGGTCCAAATTGGTGCACATCCAGGTCTGCAAGATTTAATCGGTTTTGGTAGACGTCCAATCGCTATCTCAGCAGAGGAAGCCTATGATCTTGTGATCTATCAAATTGGTGCACTATCAGCCTTTCTGAAAGCAGAAGGCGGTACGATGCAGCACGTGAAACCACACGGCGCCCTTTACAACATGGCGGCTAAAAATACTGAATTATCTGAATCAATTGTGAAAGCTGTATATGATTTTGATCCAAACCTTGTGCTATTTGCACTGTCAGGCAGTGAACTTGCGTCAGCAGGGGAAAGAATCGATCTTCAAGTGGCACATGAAGTTTTTTCTGATCGGACCTATCAACCAGACGGGACACTGACGTCCCGCCGTGAACCTCATGCACTCATTGAAGAGGATGAAAAGGCAGTTCAGCAGGTCATCCGTATGGTAAGAGAGGGGAAAGTGCGGACAGTACAAGGGCAAGATGTTCAGCTCAAAGCAGATACGGTGTGCATTCACGGGGATGGCAGTCACGCACTTCAATTTGCAAAAACCATTACAGCGAAGCTAAAAGAAGCCAATATTCAACTCAAGGCCTTTCGATAAATCGTCATCAAAGGGGGAAACAGCATGAGAAGAGAGAAAGCCAAACACATGAAAGCTCCAAAAGGGAACCGTTCTATGCTGATGGGCGCAGCCTTTTTAATGGCAACGTCCGCCATTGGACCGGGATTTTTAACACAAACAACGGTGTTCACACAGCAGCTCACAGCTAGCTTTGGGTTTGTCATCTTGATTTCGATTTTGCTAGACATTTTTGCGCAAACAAATGTATGGCGTATCATTGCCGTCTCGGAAAAAAGGGGTCAGGACATTGCCAATATGGTTCTGCCGGGGCTCGGATATGTGTTAGCCTGTTTGATTGTCATTGGGGGTCTTGCCTTTAATATTGGAAATATCGCTGGTGCGGGTCTCGGTTTTCAGGTCATATTCGGCGTCGATCCCCGCATAGGGGCTGGGGTCAGTGCAGTCATTGCCATTCTCATTTTTGTCATCAAAGAGGCAGGAAAAGCGATGGACCGATTCACACAAATCGCTGGTTTTGTCATGATTGGTCTGATGCTGTATGTGGCTATTTCCACAGCACCGCCAGTTGGAGAAGCGGTTATGAGAACTTTCGTGCCAGAGAAAATTGACATGTTATCGATTGTCACACTTGTCGGCGGGACAGTTGGTGGCTATATCGTTTTTGCTGGTGGTCATCGTCTGCTGGATGCTGGCATTAAGGGGAAGGAAGCACTGCCTCAAGTGACAAAAAGCTCCGTTTTCGGTATTTTGATCACATCCGTGATGCGTGTGGCTTTATTTTTAGCCGTTCTAGGAGTTGTCTCAAAAGGCTTACAGATTGATCCAGCGAACCCGCCTGCGTCTGTTTTTCAATTAGCATCTGGAAATATTGGGTATAAAATGTTCGGCATCATTATGTGGGCTGCTGCCATTACTTCGGTCATTGGAGCGGCATACACCTCCGTTTCCTTCTTTAAAACCTTCTCACCAAAAATCGAGAAAAATCAACGAGGCATTATCGTTGGATTCATTGCGCTCTCGACCATTTGTTTTATCACGATTGGAAGACCTGTGAACATATTGGTTTTGGTTGGGGCCATCAATGCATTGATCTTGCCGCTTGCACTAGGAACATTACTGATCGCCGCCTATAAAAAAGAGATTGTCGGTGATTATCGCCATCCATTCTTTTTGACAGCAACAGGTGCGTTTGTTGTTGTCATCATGGCAATTATGGGCGGATATACCATCATCAATGAAATTCCAAAACTATGGAGCTGATCATATGAATGCATATCAAACCTACGAGCCGTCACAAATCAGGGAATTGATTCGTAAGCAGAAGATCACAGGACCAACCGCTGGCTTTGCAGAGGGATTTACGCAAGCCAACTTAATGATCGTCAAAAAAGAACTAGCCTTCGATTTTCTTTTATTTTGTCAGCGAAATCCGGCTTCGTGCCCTTTGCTTGATGTGCTTGATGTAGGTGATCCAGTGCCGAGGCGTTCAGCACCTGATGCGGATATTCGAACGGATTTTCCTAAATACCGTGTTTACCAAAAAGGGGTTCTTCAAGAAGAGGTAACAGATATTTCTTCCTATTGGGAAGATGATATGGTCGCCTTCCTCATCGGATGCAGCTTTACGTTTGAGCATGCGCTCATGCTGAATGACATTCCTGTCCGCCATATTGAAGACGGTCATAATGTCCCAATGTATCAAACGAACATACCATGTGAAAGGGCAGGTGTATTTCATGGTCCGATGGTTGTCAGTATGAGGCCGATCCCAGCGCATCAAGTCACAAGAAGTGTTCAGGTGACGTCTAGATTCCCATCAGTACATGGCGGTCCTATCCATATAGGTGATCCAGCTTTGATTGGCATTGAACATTTAGATCAACCAGACTTTGGAGAACCATCTGTGATCAAAGAAGGGGAAGTCCCGGTGTTTTGGGCATGTGGTGTGACGCCGCAAGCCATCGTTATGCACACTAAGCCAGACATTGCGATCACCCATGCACCCGGTCATATGTTTATCACAGACTTAAGAGATCAAAAGCTCGGTGTCCTGTAGAAAGAGAGGTGTCATAAGATTGGCATTTTCAACGATAAAAGATACGATCACGTTCCACCCGCTAGGAGACGCAGCCATTGTCATTCAAGCCGGGACTGACATAAGTGAAGACATTCATAAGCGTGTGAAGCAGCTGTTTTCATGTATTGAACAGCATCCATTTGAAGGATATGTGGAAGCTGTTCAAGCTTTTACAAACGTGACCGTCTTTTATGAGCCTTATAAGGTGTATCAATCTGCTCAGCTTAAGCAACGTGCAATCTCTCCGTATGAATGGGTCAAAGACTATATTGAAAACCTCCTTGAAGACAACTGGCAGGAGGGGAATCAGGCAAAGCGCCGGATCGTCGACATTCCTGTATGTTATGGAGGAGAGCTCGGTCCTGACTTAGAAGAAGTCGCCCGTATCAATGGTTTGACGCCTGAAGAAGTTGTACGTATTCACACATCCGGGACGTATCTTGTCTATATGATTGGGTTTGCTCCTGGGTTCCCGTTTTTAGGCGGACTTTCTGAAAAAATTGCAGCTCCGCGTAGAGAAACACCAAGAATGTCGATTCCGAAAGGGTCTGTGGGTATTGCGGGGAAGCAGACAGGGGTTTATCCGATATCTACACCCGGAGGCTGGCAGCTCATTGGACAAACCCCTTTGTCCTTATTTCGGCCGAATGCTGAGAGACCTAGTCTACTAAAGGCAGGGGACGAGGTTCGATTTGTTCAACTGTCTGAAAAGGAATTTTTCAGCATGAAGGAGGAAGACCGTTGAGTATTCATGTCATCAAGCCAGGAATGTTCACCACCATTCAAGATAAAGGGAGAATAGGCTATCAGAAGTACGGTGTGTTAACGAGCGGCGGCATGGACTCGCTCTCGCTCCGAATCGCCAACATCCTCACCGGGAATCAAGAAAATGAAGCGGTGCTGGAAATCACATTAATGGGACCCGGCCCAGTGTTTACATGTCAGAAGGATCAGCTGATCGCCTTGACCGGTGCTGATGTGGAGGTTGAGATTGACGGGGAACAAGCGCCTCTATGGAAACCGCTCTTCATTCGAGCAGGAAGCACGATCACCTTTGGCCCTTGTAAGAGGGGATGCCGCTCCTACCTCGCTGTAGCCGGTGGATTTGATGTTGAGCCGGTGATGAAAAGTAAAAGTACGTACGTCAGAGCGAAGATAGGCGGGATAGAAGGGCGTCCGCTAGAAAAAGGAGACGTCCTGCCAATTAGAGAACCGTCACCACTGGCGGAGCGCCTCGTTCACATGTTAAAAAGCAAAGGGGAACGTGCGCCAGACTGGACAGTCAATCATGCTCATTTTTTGCCTCTCGGGAAATCACCAGTCATTCGGGTGCTGGCAGGCAGACATCTATCTCATTTTCAGGAAGAATCGCAGCAAGCTTTTTTCGAACGGTCTTATCAGGTCACTCCCCAATCTGATCGTATGGGATGCAGATTGAAAGGAGAACCGATTCGTTTAAAGCAAAAACTTGAATTGATTTCAGAAGCGGTTGCTTTTGGCTCTATTCAAATTCCTCCTGACGGCCAGCCAATTATTCTGCTCGCAGATCGCCAGACGACAGGTGGATATCCCCGTATTGGTGAGGTGGCAACAGTCGATTTGCCGCTCATTGCGCAGGCGATGCCTGGAGCGAATCTCACGTTTCAACAAATTGAACGCCAAGAAGCAGAGCAAGCCTTATTCACACAAGAAGCAGAGATGAAGGACCTGACGGCAAGATTAAAACTAGAAGCATTTTCGTTTTAGAAAAGGTGAGAAACATGCAGAACACAAATAAAACCGTTGTGAAATCAATGGAGATATTACGGCTTTTTATTACAAACGAACAATTAACGTTAAATGACATGATTGAGCTCTCGAGCATGCCCAAAACATCTGTACACCGAATGGCCAACTCGTTAGCTGATACGGGGTTATTAGAAAAGCATCCTTCAGGTGTTTACCGATTAGGATTGATGTTCCTTGAATACGGTCAGCTTGTTGCCGAGCGCCTCGATATCCGTAGAATTGCAAGGCCCTTTATGGAAAACTTGCGTGATGAGGTAGGTGAGGCTGTTCAGCTCATTATTCGTGAAGGAGATGAAGCCATTTATGTGGAGAAAATGGAAGGAACGCAGCCTGTCCGGCTCTATACCGCTGTCGGAAGAAGATCCCCATTATATGCGGGAGCTTGTGCGAGAAGTATTCTTTCCTTTTTGCCAGAGGAAGAGAGACTTGCCTATATTGATTCGGTAGAGCTCGGGAAAATCGGGATCGGGACCATTACCGATAAAGATGTCCTGCGAAACATGATCGAAGAATCAAACAGGCGCGGATATACGTTAAGCTATTCAGAGCTTGAAAACTATACTGCCGCTATTGGAGCGCCCATTTTCAATCATCACGGAGAAGTGGCAGCAGGCATTAGTATTGCAGGGTTTGAGGCCGGCTATCAAAAGGAACGGCTCCCTTATTTAATTGAGCAGGTCAAAAAAGCGGCCAGCGGCATTTCAAAAGAATTAGGTTTTGCATCTGAACAAATAAAAAACCAATGACCGTTAAGATCATTGGTTTTTTGCGTGTTCATGATTAGAAAGTTTTACCTAAAGCTTTTGCACGTTCGATTGCATCTGCTTTAATTTGTTCTGCTTTTGCAGGCTCAGCATTGTGACCTTCAACAATAAGGCCTTCGAAAGAAGGAATACCGAAGAAGTTTGCAATTGTTCCAAGGTAACGGTGACCTGCTTCTAGTTCAGCAGCAGGACCTTCAGTGTAATATCCGCCACGTGCTTGGATGTGTAGCGCTTTTTTGTCTGTTAGTAATCCAACAGGACCTTGCTCAGTGTATTTGAATGTTTTACCAGCTACCGCAACAGAGTCGATGTATGCTTTAAGAACTGGTGGGAATGAGAAGTTCCAAAGTGGTGAAACAAATACGTATTTGTCAGCAGAAACGAATTGATCGCTTAATTCGTTTAGGCGAGCAACTTTCGCTTGCTCTTCAGCTGAAAGTGTATCGAAGCCAGCACCAGATTGAAGCTTGCCCCATCCAGCGAATACATCTGCATCAATGTGAGGAATGTTTTCTTTGTACAAATCGATATGTACAACCTCGTCACTTGGATTTGCTTCCTTATAAGATTCGATAAATGCTTTAGCAGTAGCCATACTGTAAGAAACTGTTTCATCATGCGGATGTGCAGTGATGTATAAAACTTTTGCCATGTTCATTCAATCCTTCCTGTTTCAATGATTTTTTTAGCGTATCCCAAAGATACACTGAATATGTGGCATCTTTAATCATATTGGAATGCTATGAAAAAGATGTAACAAGCACAGTTACATAAAAACTGATATTTTCATTGTAATCACTATATAGTTTGAAGTCAAGGTATAAAGTCTTGAAATCAAGATAAAAAGTTTGTAAATTTTTCTGAAACGCTTCAAAGCAACGGTTTAAGCAAAAAAACCTACTCCCATTGAACAAAAAATGGATCGATATCGCAAGTAAAGTGTTTGTAAATGCGCTCATCCTGCGTCTTTGAAAAAAAGGTGGATGCCTTTAAGCCATCTGCTACAAGCATTTGTTCTTCTTTTTCGTATATATAAGAGAAGGCAGGAGAGAGTGAGGGATAAGAGTGGGACGATCCTATGTTGCGATTGGAGATTCCTTAACGGTTGGGGTGGGGGCACGTTTATTTGGCGGCGGTTTTACGGAGCGATATGCGGCGAAGCTTGAAAAGAAGCTGCATATACCGGTGAAACTGTCCGTATTTGCGAAATCAGGGTTAACAACGGAAGAGATCTTGCAGCTTTTTCAGCGGTCTGATGTAAGACGGGCGATTGCTCATGCTGACATCATCACCATCACAGGCTGCGGGAATGATCTTGTTCAAGCTGTTCTGCAGTATGAAAAAGGTGAAGATGAAAAGACACTGCTGCAAGCGTCTATGCATTGTCAGGCGAATTTTAGCAAAATGGTTCAAGAAATCGCTCTGATAAAAAGAGGGCAGCATCAACCATACTGCGTATATTTATTGAATTTATATAATCCTTTTCCTGAGATTCCGATCGCGGAAAGATGGCTGCAGCAATACAACCATCACCTTCGCCAGCTTGCTGTGAATCCACATGTAGAAGTGGTGGATATTTACCGTGTTTTTGAAGGTCATCAAAGAGCATACTTATCGATTGATCAATTTCATCCGAACCAAAAAGGATATGAAGCAATGGCAAAAGCGCTGTTTCAACAATCCGCTAAGCAACTGTGATCCCAAAGGATTGCAGTTTTTTTCATTCTTTTAAATGGTGGACTGTTTCGATATGATAAAAGAAACAAAGACAAAAGAGGTGTATGCATGCAGGAAATGAACGCGTATTTTCATGAATTGAAAGGAACAGCTTATGAGGTAGGAAAGCAGCAGGCTGTTTGGCTGAAGGATCACCCTTTGCTTAAAAAACAATATATTCAATCAGAACCGTTATCAAAAGAGGCTGTGAAGGAAACGAAGCAGCTGATTCGCCCGTTTCTTCCTCAGTTAGAGGAAGAGCTCACGGGATTTTGTGATGAAATGAAAATAGATGAAAGCGATTTGACCTTTTTCTATTCTTCGCATCTTCAGCCAGGCTGTTCCCATTGTGTGATGCAGGGGAATGAGGCTGCCAATCAACAGACGGTGATGCTTCGCAACTATGATTTTTCACCGCTGTTTGATGATATGCGTCTTGTATCTACACATGTGAAGGGCTCAGCAGTCCATACAGGCTCATCATTAATCTTATTTGGTAGATCGGATGGGATGAATGAGCATGGTCTATCGGTGACATTTTCTGCATGCGGTCCGCCTATTGGCAACGAACCAGGCTTAAAGCCGCCGGCTGTTGCTGGCTTGCAAGTATATCATGTCATTCGAGCTGTGCTAGAGTCCTGTAAAATGGTGGAGGATGCCGTCCGTTTGGTACAGGAAATGCCTGTTGCGTCTAATGTTCACCTGATGCTTGCCGATCGGCAGGGAGAGGCGGCTGTGATTGAAATGATTGATGGGCAAAAAAAGGTAAGAAGGCCGGAGCATGGATTTATTGCGGCAACGAACCATCCGCTTGCTGATCATACGGCAAAAGGGTTGACGAAACATCATTCTGTTGTCAGGTACGACATGTTAATTCAAGCTTTAGAAGAACAGCCGTCAAGCGAGTCTCTTACGGAACTATTTCGGGCAGAATACCCTGCTGGTCTGACTGTGCACAATTATGAAGAGCTGTTTGGGACGATGCGAACCGTCATGTTTCGGCCGGAGGAAGGGACGATGGAGTATTGCTTTGGCTCTCCCGTCTATAATCCTACCTATTCATTAAAGGTCGGGGGCACACTGCCATTTCATGAACAAACGATTCAATTTTATCAAAAGGATTATGGACCTTCATTTTGGAGAAACGTGTGAGTCTTTCATTTTGTCACAGCCCGGTGTGCCAAATTTAGATCAACTTCAGGTTGCATCAATCAGTGAAAGCGTTTTATATTAAATTGTGACAATAGACCTATTTAAGCGGAAGGAGGCATTTCATGTACATAACGGCACGAGAACAGAAAGTGATCAAATATATGATTCAGCAAAATCGTTATGTCACCATTCGTGAGATCGCCGATTCTGTTCAGGTCAGTACAAGAACCATTCATAGAGAGCTTAAATCCATTAAATCTATTTTAAAGAATTACAACCTATCACTTGATAAACAGCCGGGGAAGGGCTTGAAGGCGGTCGGTGAACAGGAAGACAAAAAGCGGCTTCTGTCTCATATTTCAAATGAAGACCAAATTGAATATAGTTCAGATGAACGGAAGCTTTTAATCTTGTGTGCACTGCTTGAAGCAAAAGAACCGGTGAAATTATATACACTTGCAGCCGACCTGCAGGTCACAAATGCGACCATTAGTTACGACTTAGATGAATTGACGGACTGGATCGCTCCTTACGGTTTACTGCTCATCCGCAAGCGCGGGTACGGCATTGAATTAAAAGGACCGGAGGAAGCCAAGCGAAAAATTGTCGGGAACCTGATCGTCGACCGTCTCGACATTCAATTATTTCTCGAAACGATTGAGATGAATATTAAACATCGAACGAAAGCGACTGAAAAGGTGTTTGGGGTAGTCAGTCGAGGACAGCTGCTCAAGGTAGAAAGGCTGCTCTTTCATTTGAAAAACAGACTCTCTCTCTCGTTGTCAGATAGTGCCTATATTGCACTTGTCGTTCACTTAACCTATGCCATTGAACGCATTCAAATCGGTGAAACCATTCGGATGGAAGAGGAAGAATTGCTTGAATTAAAGCGGACGAAGGAATTTGAATCTTCACTCAGAATCGCGCGAGCATTAGAACGCATGTTTAATGTAGAGATTCCTGAAGCGGAGGTCGGCTACATGACCATCCATTTGCGCAGTGCAAATCGAAGCTTTACGGCAGAATACCGCATTGATGAGATTGAGTTAGATATCGCGCTGAGAACGAAGAAACTCATTGACTTTATTTCTCATAAAACAGGCTATCATTTAAATGAAAACGATTCATTGTATGAGGGACTCGTGTCTCATCTTGAACCAGCTATGAACCGTTTAAAAGAAAAGATGCGGATTTACAATCCGCTCACACAACAAATAAAAAAAGACTACTTCTTGCTGTTCATGGCGATTGAAGAAGGTGTGGAGCGCTTCTTTCCTGAGATCGAATTTCCAGAGGATGAAATTGCCTTTATCGTGCTTCATTTTGGTTCGGTGCTTGAAATTAAAAAAGAAGAAACCAAGATTCATGCATTGGTCGTTTGCTCAAGCGGTATCGGTTCGTCAAAAATGCTCGCATCACGATTAAAAAAAGAATTGCCTGAGATCGCCAAATTCGATCTATCTTCCTTAATGGAGCTAAAGGAAATCGACGCTGCGAGCTATGACATGATCGTATCAACCGTTCCGATCCCCTATGAGCATATTGATTACATTATGGTCAGCCCGCTCTTAAACGAGGATGACGCAGTGCGGGTCAAGTCTCATATTAAACGAAAAATTCCTTATCTGATTGAGAAAAAAAGAGCGCAGGAATCTGCAAAAGAATCGGTGGAGGAAACGGTTGATATGATAGGAATGGCAGAGCAAATCACGAATTATATGTCAGTGATTCGCAGCATCTTGTCCCATTTTACAATCGAAAAAAAGAGGACGACGGAGCAGCATGAGTCAACAATGAGAGCGCTGATGCGTCAGGTTGAAAGTCAAGGCTATTTAGAACGTGCAGACGAAGTGACAGCCGGTTTACTTGAGCGTGAGCAGCAAGGTGGTTTAGGCATTCCAGGAACCGAGTTTGCTCTTTTTCACTTAAAGCATCATCTCATTAAGAAACCGGTCTTTCATATCTATGATCTTGATGAGGCATACGAGATCAAAAGCATGGATGGCGGGCAGCAGCTCATGTCCAGAATGCTCCTCATGCTGGCGCCGCTAGAGCTTGGCAAAGAAGGGTCTGAAATGTTTAGCCTAATCAGTTCATCCATCATTGAAAGCGAAGAAAGCATGGCGCTTTATGGACAAGGAACAAAGGAAGAGATTGAACAGAAATTACATCAACTTTTTTATCAATTTGTCAAAGAGGCAAAGTGGTAAGAAAAAAGCCGAGAGCTTATTCGCTTCTCGGTTTTTTGCTGTGACACAGACAGCGAGGGTGGGACGAATCTCCTCATATTCAACAGAAAACTGATCAAATCCAGCAAATTCTAAGTCATTGAGGATGCTTTCGCCCATTTCTTTTGTTCGATTGGCGTCCGCTCCTTTTTCTCTTGGCTGCATCACAATGACGAGTTTTCCGCCCGGCTTCAAGGTGTGATAAAGGTTGAGTGCGCCAGCCTTTGGGTCATCCCAAATCGTATAATTGTTAACAGAAAGTACTTTGTCATACTGATCCGCCGGCAGGCGTGTTTTTTCAATTTTCCCAACATACAGCCGGACCTGCTTCTCTTTGGATCGTTTCTTTATACGCGAATGCGCCTGTTCCTTCATAGTTGAAGAAGCATCTAGTCCATCAATGTGAAGATCGTCAAAATGCTTGAGCATATGTTTGATGCTATAGCCGGGGCCATAGCCTATTTCCAATATGTTTTCACCATCTGATAAATCTAAATGCTGGATCGCCCACTGATTCAGTGCCTTATTTTCATTTGCCATAATAAAACCTGCGATGCTTCCGAGCCAGCCTTTTGGTCTGCTAAAGGTTTTAGAAATGGTTGATAGCATGTGAGAACGCTCCTTTTTCATGTTTATGTAACCGATTTTTCCCATCCTGAAACCTGTCAGTTTTCAAAACGCATTGATGACGCATAGGGATGTTTGAGTAAAAAAATGAAGTGGTAATGAAAGGATACATCAACAAATCAAGGAGGAGCTTACACATGGATTTACGTGAATACTTAACAAATGGCATTCCGCGCCAAACGCAGGATCAGCAGCCGGGCAGTGAAAGAGAAATGAATCCTGCGCCGATCTATGAGGATGAATCGTATAAAGGGTCTGGTAAGCTAAAAGGTAAAGTAACGCTGATTACAGGTGGAGACAGCGGAATTGGACGTGCCGTTTCTGTTGCGTATGCCAAAGAAGGAGCTCATGTCGCGATCGTATACTTAAATGAACATGAGGATGCAGAAGATACGCAAAAACGTGTAGAACAGGAAGGCGTTAAATGTTTAACGATTGCAGGGGATGTCGGGGACGAAGCCTTTTGCGAGAAAGCGGTAGAAAAGACAGTTGAAGCCTTTGGGAAGCTGGACATATTAGTCAATAATGCGGCCGAACAGCATCCGAAAGAACGTATTCAAGATATTTCTAGTGAACAGCTTCACCAAACCTTTAGAACCAATTTCTATTCTTATTTTTATTTTACGAAGAAGGCACTCGATTACTTAAAACCGGGAAGTTCCATTATTAATACAACATCTATTAACCCGTATCGAGGCAACAAAGTGCTCATTGATTATACGGCGACAAAAGGGGCCATCAACGGCTTTACTCGTTCTATGGCACAGTCGCTTGTGAAAGATGGAATTCGGGTAAACGGTGTAGCACCCGGTCCAATTTGGACGCCGCTCATTCCATCTACATTTGATGAAGACAGTGTCGAAAACTTCGGGGCCGAGACCCCAATGGGAAGACCAGGACAGCCTGTGGAGCATGTAGGCTGCTATGTACTGCTTGCTTCAGACGAATCGTCTTATATGACGGGACAGACACTTCACGTCAACGGCGGTTCCTTTATGAATACATGATCAATAGCACGCCGCCCAGATTTAATTGGGCGGTGTATTTAGTATTTCTTCCGATTCTTCTGTACAGATGAGACAGACCATATGATAATGCCCACAACAACAGCTGCAATAACAAGTGAACTCAAATGGAACATCGTTTCATGATGCATGTTCAACTTCCCCTTTCAATGTGTCCGTTTTTTATAGCATCAGCTAGAAGATGTCTTTTTATGAAAAACACATTTCTTTGTTTAATGAATGGATTGTCGTGGAAACCTAAGAGTACGGATGACATTTTGAAGGAGTGAAGATACATGTCACAAGAAGAGTTAAAGCAAAAGGTAATGAACTTATTAGACGAACAAAAAGTTGGAACATTGGCGACTGTTGAACAAGATAAGCCCCATACCCGCTATATGACTTTTTTTCATGAAGGGCTGACATTATATACACCAACAAGCAAAGAAACACATAAAGCTGATGAGATTGAAAAAAATCCGAATGTTCATATTCTCATTGGTTATTCAGGTGAAGGATTTGGGGACACATATGCAGAAATCGCAGGTAAAGCCACATTAACTGATGATCCAGAACTGATCGACCGCCTTTGGTCTGATGAGATGGAGAAATGGTTTAAAGGAAAAGATGATCCAAACCTAGTGATCCTTAAGATTGACCCAACCTCCATTCGTTATATGAACGAAGGAAACCGGACACCAGCAGAATTATCACTTTAACACTTGCGTAAGTTGGGGGAACGTGTTATAGTTTTATATTAAGTGTTGAAATAGCAAATAAATAAAGAAAGTAAACTTTCTTTTTTCTATGACATAATGAGAAGCAATAGAGCTTCTACTTGATAAGAACGAGACGCTGTCAAAGCGAACAAACTTATTCTTTTCCTTCTGCAACCGCCCCCTATAAAAGCGGAAGAATGGAAAAAAGACGTTTTGATTTACAATTCACACTGGCACGGCTTCGGAGCCGTAAGGACGAATGAGAGGTAGGGCTTTCGTTGTCTTGTTATCCAGAACTTCCATGGCGTTTACTTTCAAACGTAGGTTCACTCGGAACACATATGACACACTGATATGATCGAATCTTAATTCATACACTCCGTGACGGAGATTAAACATTGATTATTTATTTGCATGAAAAGAGTAAGAAACGGGCTGCCATCTATTTGGCAGCCTTTTTTAGGTTAAAAGCGGACACCATCCGCATGACATCCCCTTCAAAAAGATTCGCCGCTAACAATAGAACAACGAACACTCATCGACAGAAAGAGGAAATGCTTCATCATCACTCACTTCGCCCTTTCTTCTGATACCTCCAAATCCGGCCAATAAAAAAGAACATCACCGTAAACAAAATAGAGAAGATCAACATGTCCAGCAGTGTCACGCCTCTATCTGGATGCACAACCCCAAACCAAACCCATTGAAGAACAAAAGAGATAGTAAAATAAAAGATGGATTCTTTCATGAAATTCTCCTTTTTACTTGTTTTTTTGACTGTTTAGCCACACCATCCAGATGAAAAAGGAACAAATGGCGCATGCGAGCAAAGTGACAGGCGGCAAGGTGTACCAGCCAGTCAGCCCCTTTACAAAGCACATATAAAAAAAGAAAATGGTCATAGATACGAGCACCCCTTGCTTGAACCAACGGGGAACACGCAGCCAAGCCGCTAGAATGATCGATGATAGCTTATCCATTGAGATAACATCCTTTTTTTGAATCTGATTGGATTTTATCGCAAATAATCAAATATGTAAAATATGGATGTCGGAAGTTAGAATGGTATTCTTCTAGCATGAAACATTCTCGCTGCACTGACGTATAAGAAAAATGAACTCCATGAAAGGAAGCGATCAAGTGAAAAGAATACCAGTGATTTTCCTCAGATATATTGTCTTCTTTATTCCAGCTATCATTCTTAGTGTTTTGGTGTGGAACCATTACCAAGATGATTTGTCCGCAGGGAAAGTAACAGAGTATGACATCAAACGAATGTTTACATTCGATGAAGGAAAACGAGTGGTGAGTGCTGTATCAAAAAACCAGCAGCTCCATTTTGCAATGTATGATCCTCAATCAGGAAAAAGAATCAGTGAATGGACCACGGAAAGCGATACGTTTAATGAAATGCTGCCATCTATTCAAGGGAACCATCTCTTAGTTGCTTTAAAAAATAAAGACGAGCAGCTGTTGATCGAGAAACTGTCTCCTAGCGGAGCAAAGAAAGAAATCGTCAAGCAAAACTTACAGATTCCCTCATTTTTAAAAACGAATACATATCAATGGAATGGACGTCTTGTGTTTACAGGAGAAATGGAAGGCGCTGACGCGGTCCTCGGTGAGCTAAAGAATGGTCAGTTTCATGTCCACAATCTCAACGAGCTGAAGCTGCCAGCAAGACCTGTTTCCATCGATGTCGTCATGAACTCTTTTAGAGGGCAAACCCCATTCCCTATGTTTGAATTGACTTTGAAAAATGACCAAAAGGCGTATGTCAGCGGAATCTCAAATGAGAAGCATCAGCTTGGGGTCTATGTCTCCAAAAGTGCTGAACCGTTTAGCCTCATTGAAGATAAAGTCGTGCAGCAACTGCAAAAAACGATCGGATCATCAGAAAACGTTGCAGTCGCTGTCGAATCTAACTATCCAAAAAGACCAAGGAAAGTGAATGCAGAGGGAAGGCTTGGGGAAGTCGTCCCAACACCAAAACCGATTTACCAAACTTTTATCTACCAGCTGAATGAAGAAGAAATTCTTCTTTTAGGCTCTACAGCAAAGGACGAAGCAAAAGGTAAGCTGACTGGTTATATTTATAATCATCGCACGAATAAGGCGACGTCTGCCAGCAAGCTTTTTCAGTCGTTGTCATATGAATCTTTACAAAAAGAAGATCTCTCTTTCAATAAAAATGTGAAGAGCGATTGGCTCTATTATTCACTTGGCAACCAATTAACGGGGGCATTTGAGACGAAAAGCAAACAGCTAAAGGAATTCCCTTTGCAAAAAGTCATCTCAATCGAAAATGCCAGTCCAGCCCACCAAACGTCTGTTGACACCTTTATGCAATATGTCATGAAGGGCGGACCACTCATTCTCAACTGGGCGATATGGCTCTTGATCCCACTGCTGTTATTTGTACTAGCCATCTTCCTGCCGCCGATCTTAAGACTAATGAGAAAGAACAAGATAAAGGACAGTGTCACATTAGAAGCCAATATCGTATCTGTCAAAGAAACGGGTACCTACATCAACGAACAGCCGCTGGTCAACATGCAGCTTCAATTTCAATATGATGGACAAAACATCGAGAAGACGGTTAAAACGGTTGTATCCTATACCCAGATACCGCAGCCGGGTCAGCGTATCGCCATTCTCTACAATCCGAAAAAGAAAAAAGCGATGCTCTTAAAAGAGGGTGACTTCTCGCAGCCAAGCGAGCCAAAATTCATCAAAGGCGCTGTTTTAAGAAATATAGAATCATATGGAACCGTAGGACGAGGCACGGTCTTATCGCTTACATTTGAAGCAGATCAGAAAAGGTATACCATTCCGATGGTTCAAGCGGCTGGTTTTGAATTTAGAACAGGAGAAAAAGCCGATCTCGTTGACATCAGCGGTCAGTTGAAAATGGCAGCCTATGGCCATGAAGTGAGGAATCGATCAGGAGAAGATGTGACGTTAACAGGTACCATCCAGAGGGTGAAGCCATACCCAGTTACGATTCATGGACAGAAACCGATCATGCTAGATGTGACGGTTTCAAGCGGAGATCAGTCCATCACAAAAACGGTCAGCCAATTCATCCCTGATCATATGCAGGTTGCGCCAGGAACACAAATCACGATGCAGACAAAAAAAGAAGAGTTGAATAGAGAAATGGGACTCATGCAAGAGAAACAAGGAAGTGCAAAAGTGACCGAAGTGTCGTTTGTCGGGGTCATCGGCAATCTTCCGTTAGCGATCATTCAAGTCGAAAGAAATGGTGTGCAGTATGAGATCAAGCAGCCAATCGATCCAATTACTAGCGTATTGCCTGATGATGAATTATGGATAGCGTTTAACGACATGACACGTCAAGCAGCCATTGTGAAATATGCATCGATATAAAAAAGCGTTCCATTATCAGAACGCTTCAACGTAAAGACAAAGGGCTAAAACGACATTCGTTTTAGCCCTTTTGATTAAGCTTTTGTATCATACTGACGGAGCACCTTGTCATAGGCGAAGTTGCCGAAAGGAATGAAAGCCGCAAAGAATCCAGCGATCGACCATTTCAAATGCCAGCGAACTTTAAAGGTCACATATGCCAAAATAAGCATATAGATCACAAACAATGCGCCATGAAGAGAGCCCACAATGGTGACCGCCATCGGAATATCCGCAAAATATTTTAGAGGCATGGCAATTAAAAGAAGGGTTAAAAGAGACATACCCTCAATAAAACCCGCCTGTCTCAGACGGCTAATACTTGTATGCATATACAAATCCTCCTGTATAAAAGCTAGTTTCTCATCTTCTAATATAAACGAAAGATCGCCTGAACATGCGATAATCTACGAAAAATTCAAAATATGTTCAACGAATGCTTAAAAAATGGGAAATGACACGCGTTACTTTTCGGTTGTTTCAGAGAGTACTTGCTTTAAATGCGCCACATCATGTATGAGGTGGTCTGTCATCGCCTGAACGGCTTCAGCAGCTCGGCGTTCTTTTATTTGAGTGAAAATGGCCGTATGCTCTTTTTGAATCGTCTCGGCCCGAGGCCCGCCGCTAAAATGAAAGATGCGGCAATAATGAATGAGTGCATTCACGTGATTCAATTGTTTGGATAAACGATGATTGTGACTGGCTTGAATGATTGTTTGATGAAACGCTTCGTGTAACTGAACGATATCCTGAGATGGCAGCTGCTGTTTGATCGCTTCGTCTGCCTTCGTGAGCACCTGTTCAATGTCATCTATTTCTCTATCTGTGGCTTCTTTGCAGGCAAGCTTAACGGCAAGCGTTTCTAAAGCCATTCGGACTTGATAGAGTTCCTCGACATCCCGCTCTGTTAACGTATAGACAGAGTAGCCTGATTTAGGATCAGCGATTAAAAGTTCATCCTTTTCTAAAAGCCGCATGGCTTCTCTCACTGGTGAGCGGCTTACCCCAAATTGTTTGGCAAGCTGCGTTTCATTGATGCGTTCACCTGGCTGGAACTGCCCGTTAAATATCATTTGCTTCAGCTGTTCATAAAATTGCATATGATACGGTGCTGGTCTTTCAATTTCGAATGAATTCATCCTGTTATTCCCTCTTTTATACATGATCTTTTGTCTCATGTTATCCAAGTTCCTGTCAGTAGGCAAGCCTGCCCGCCAAAAAGTCAATATCGTACAATCTAAGAGAAAAACGGTATGCTACACTAATAACCAGTTCAGCGAAAAGAGGGGATTGAAATGAAAACGCAAGAGGAACGAGAGGTACATTTTGACCAAGACTTGCAAATAGAAGCCTATCGCTTTCATGGCATCATGCAAAAATTCCCGAATCATTTCCATACATACTATGTCATTGGATTTATTGAAAGCGGTCAAAGACGTTTGATCTGTCAAAATCAAGAATACATCATTGAAAAGGGGGATCTTCTTCTTTTCAATCCATATGATAATCACGCATGTGAACAAATAGATCATAGAACGTTAGATTATCGCTGCTTAAATATTGAGGCAGATGTGTTGGAGAAGATGGTTGGGCAAAAGCCGCATTTCAAAGGTCCTGTGTTCTCACAAAGTGAACTGACAAAGCCGTTATATGCGCTTCATCAAATGATCACAGAAGAGACGCCTGCTTTGAATAAAGAGGAAACCTTCTATTTTTTCATGAAGCAGCTGATTGAAGCGTATGCCGATACGACAGAGGAAAAAGCGCCAATATCACATGCCAATGAACAGAAAGTCCAAGACGCTCAGCGATACATCGACACTCATTTCACGGAAAATATCTCATTAGACGAATTAGGTGAACTTTTGTCTATGAACAAATATTCATTGCTGCGGGCTTTTACAAAATTCAGAGGCATTACGCCGTATCGGTATCTACAGACTGTTCGAGTGAACCATGCGAAGAAGCTGCTTGCCCAAGGGATAAAGCCGGTCGATGCGGCTGCCTCCGCTGGATTTTCTGATCAAAGTCATTTGAGTCATTTTTTCTCAGAATTTATTGGGCTTACGCCAGGGCAGTATCAGCAAATTTTTGCAAAGCAGGTAACAGCAAAATGAAAAATAAACAGCTTCTTGGTCATCTAGCAGCCATGTTCACCATTTTTTTATGGGGATCTACCTTTATATCAACCAAAATATTATTAACGGCTTTTTCTCCAACAGAGATTTTATTTTTTCGTTTTTTCCTTGGGTACCTTGCCCTGGTGATCATTTATCCAGTCACCATGAAGGTGCAGCATAGAAAGCATGAAGGGATGTTTGCGCTTGCAGGGTTATGCGGTGTGGTCTTATACTATTTTTTAGAAAATGTTGCACTTACCTATACGTTCGCTTCAAATGCAGGTGTTATCAGCTCCGTTGTCCCATTCTTCTCTTTTCTATTGTCTTATTTTTTATTAAAAGATGAGCCGCTACATAGCCGGTTTTTTATCGGTTTTTTCATTGCGATGACGGGAATTGTGCTGATTAGCTTGAACGGGATGACGACATTCCAATTGAATCCACTCGGCGATGCTTTAGCATTTATGGCTACCATTGTCTGGGCATTTTATTCCATTTTATCGAAAATGATCAATCAATATGGCTACCATATTATTCAGGTGACAAGACGTGTCTTCTTTTACGGGCTGTTATGGATGATTCCACTGATCTGGCATTTTAAGATTCGTTTAGACTGGGAGCGGTTGACGAATCCATCGTTTGCCTTCCACTTGCTGTTTTTAGGCGTCTTTGCATCTGCTATTTGTTTTCTGACATGGAGCTTTTCCGTGAAGACGATCGGTGTGGTGAAATCGAGTATCTACATTTATGGCGTTCCAATCATCACGATGGTCATTTCAATGATCGTTCTCCATGAGAGATTGACCTTCATGTCACTGCTCGGAACAGCTCTGACTTTGGGAGGATTGCTTCTTTCAGATAAAAAAGGAGCAGGTAGAAAAAAACAGTCAGTCCCATTACAGTTGCAGAACAAAAAGGCGCTTTGATCAAAAAGCGTCTTTTTGTTTATTGAAAGAACATGAACTCTTTAGTAAACTCAACTTAATCGGTCGACGGTCGACCATTCATAAGGGGGAGAATACAATGAAACACTTTTCGATTGCGACGATACCTGGTGATGGGGTAGGAAAAGAAGTTGTACCAGAAGCAGTACGTGTTTTGAAAGCGATATCAGAGGTGCATGGCGGTCTGACTTTTTCTTTTCAGGATTTTCCGTGGAGCTGCGAATACTATTTAGAGCATGGCGAGATGATGCCAAAGGATGGATTGGAACAACTGAAAGCCTTTGACAGTATTTTCTTAGGGGCTGTCGGTGATGCCAACTTAGTGCCTGATCATATCTCGCTTTGGGGACTGCTCATTAAAATTAGACGGGAATTTGAACAGGTGATTAACGTAAGACCGGCAAAACAGCTAAAGGGCATCCGTTCTCCGCTTGCTCAGCCAAAAGATTTCGATCTACTAGTTGTAAGAGAAAATGGAGAAGGCGAATATAGTGAAATTGGGGGTCGGATTTATCAAGGGGAGGATCAGCTTGCGATTCAAAATGCCGTCTTCTCTAGAAAAGGGACAGAACGTGCGATGCGTTTTGCTTTTCAATTAGCAGAAAAGAGACGAAAGCATGTAACAAGTGCAACAAAGTCAAACGGCATCGTGCATACCATGCCATTTTGGGATGAAGTGTTTCAAGACGTCAAAAAGGACTACCCTAATGTGGCGGCAGATTCTCAGCACATTGATGCGCTCTCAGCCTTCTTTGTCACAAGACCAGAGAAATTCGATGTGATTGTTGCCAGTAATTTATTTGGCGATATTTTAACTGATCTTGGGGCTGCCATTATGGGAAGTATTGGGGTGGCGCCTGCAGCCAATATCAATGTAAATGGTAAATATCCATCCATGTTTGAGCCAGTACATGGATCAGCACCAGATATCGCTGGAAAAGGGATCGCAAACCCTATCGGACAAATCTGGACCGCTAAACTCATGCTTGATCATTTCGGAGAGGAAGAATTAGGCACACACCTTCTCGATACGATTGAATCTGTCACAGCAGACGGCTTTTTAACGGCAGATATCGGCGGAGCTTATCAAACACAAGAGGTCACAAACGAAATCATTAAACGATTGAAGAAATAATCCGTCATTAGAACCGCATCTCCACGTCTGCTATAATAAAAGGATGGATAGAAGAAAGAGATGTGAAATCTAGTGTCAAAAACAGTTGTATTAGCAGAGAAACCTTCAGTAGGACGTGACCTTGCACGTGTGCTGAAGTGTCATAAAAAAGGAAATGGTTTCTTAGAAGGAGATCAATACATTGTCACGTGGGCGCTTGGCCACTTGGTGACACTGGCTGATCCAGAAGGCTACGGGAAAGAATTTCAATCCTGGCGTCTAGAGGATTTACCAATTATTCCAGAACCACTCAAGCTTGTCGTGATGAAAAAGACAGGTAAACAGTTCCAAGCGGTCAAAGCGCAGCTTGCGAGAAAAGATGTAAAAGACATTGTCATCGCAACAGATGCTGGACGTGAAGGGGAGCTTGTGGCAAGGTGGATTCTTGAAAAAGCACATGTGAAAAAGCCTCTGAAACGCTTATGGATTTCGTCTGTTACTGACAAAGCCATTCAAGAAGGGTTCAAACGATTAAAAGACGGCAGAGAGTATGACAACTTGTACCGTTCTGCGGTGGCCCGTGCAGAGGCAGACTGGATTGTAGGAATCAATGCAACAAGAGCGCTGACAACGAAGTTCAATGCGCAGTTATCCTGCGGACGTGTGCAAACGCCAACGATTGCCATGATCGCCAAGAGGGAAGAAGATATTCAGCAATTCCAGCCGAAGCCGTTCTTTGGGCTGACTGCACAAGTAGACGGACTGACGCTGACTTGGCAGGATGCAAAGACCAAACAAAACCGTACATTCCAAGAGGATGTAGTGAAGGAGCGCTTGGCAGCCTGTAAAGGAAAACCTGCAGTGATTGATGCACTGAAAAAAACAGCGAAAAAAGCCTTTGCTCCAGGATTGTATGACCTGACAGAGCTGCAGCGCGATGCCCATAAACGCTACGGTTTTTCAGCAAAAGAAACACTGTCTACACTTCAGCGTCTGTATGAGCAGCATAAGCTCGTCACATACCCGCGTACGGATTCACGTTTCATTTCGGCAGATATCGTTCCCACATTAAAAGATCGACTCAAAGGAATGAACGTGAGACCTTACGCGCAGCATGTGAATCGCATTTTACAATCAGGCATTAAAGCACATAAAGGATTCGTCAACGACGCCAAAGTGTCAGATCACCATGCGATCATTCCAACCGAGGAAGAGCTGTATCCAGGTGCATTAAGCGATAAAGAGCGTAAATTATATGACCTGATTGCCAAGCGATTCCTCGCTGTACTGATGACCCCCTTTGAATATGAGGAAACAACAGTGATCGCCAAGATCGGTAGTGAGACATTCACAGCGAAAGGGAAAATTGTGCAATCAGCCGGTTGGAAAGCCGTGTACGATGATTCCTATGAAGACGAAGAATCAGCCGAAGTAGATCAGCACTTGCCGGCATTAACAGAGGGGCAGTCACTTGACGTACGCCAATTAAAAGAGACAAAAGGCGAAACGAAACCTCCTGCTCGTTTTAACGAAGCGACCCTTTTATCTGCCATGGAGAACCCGTCTGCATTTATGCAGAACAAGGAAAAAGACTTAGTGAAAACCCTTGGCGAAACGGGTGGATTGGGGACAGTGGCAACTAGAGCTGATATCATTGAGAAACTGTTTAACAGCTTCTTAATTGAGAAAAAAGGCAAAGACATCTTCATCACATCGAAAGGGAAGCAGCTGCTTTCTTTAGTACCTGAAGATTTAAAGTCACCTGCGTTAACAGCGGAATGGGAACAAAAGCTTTCTAAAATTGCGAAAGGCCAATTGAAAGCTTCTCAATTCATGAGTGAAATGAAGTCATATGCAAAACAAGCCGTATCTGAAATCAAACAAACGAACCAAACCTTTAAGCATGACAACATGACAGGCACACATTGTCCTGACTGCGGAAAACTCATGTTAAAAGTGAACGGGAAAAACGGCACCATGCTTGTTTGTCAGGATCGAGAATGCGGACATCGAAAAAATGTGGCAAAGAAAACAAATGCACGCTGCCCGAACTGTCATAAAAAGCTTGAGCTGCGCGGGGAAGGCGATGGCAAAATATTTGCCTGTGTTTGTGGTCATAGAGAGAAACTGTCTGTCTTCGAAAAACGTAAATCACAATCCAATCAAAAACGAGCCAGTAAGCACGATGTGTCTAAATATATGAAGAAACAAAAGAAAGTGGAAGAACCAATCAATAACGCACTTGCAGAACAATTGAAGAAACTAAAATTAGATCAATAGTTGTGTAAAACCCATGTGAATTCGCATGGGTTTTTTGTTTGTTCGAGTATTTTGACATGTTGTTTTTCTTTAAATGGGAATATGTAAGCGAAAAGACTCGTAATTTGGTATAAAATATTTATTTTCATTTAAACAGAAACGCTCTATAATAAATCGTTAGATGCTTAGAGAGAACAAGGATTGAAAGGGGACACGAATGGATACACCCATATATCGTACGTCTATCGCTATACTTATTGTCATTTTACTAGGCGGATGTACCTGGAAACAGCAGCAGGTGCCAGCTCAATCAGAACCTGCAAAGCCAGTATTGTCAGGAGAATATTTTATTACGCATCACTTAATGACAGATCAAGGCATGATTCGCACCTCGCTTGTGGAGCAGCCTACTTACTTATCAGAATCGCTCGGACTTTGGATGGATTATCTTGTTAGAAAAAAAGATCAAACATCTTTTGATCAACAGGTAGACGTCCTGCGCACTCAATTCTTACTGGAACATAATCTTCTTAGCTGGCAAATCGAATCTCATCAAAAAAGCAAAGTCAATGCTTTAGTTGATGACTTACGTGTAGTAACAGCGCTTCAAAAAGCAGATCAATTGTGGCAGAAGTCAGCGTATCAAACCACAGCCAAAAAAATCGCAAAAGCGTTAAAAGACAAAAACATGTTCAAGGGTATGTTGACCGACTATTATGATGCATCGACAAAGCAAACTTCACATACAATCACACTTTCATATCTTGACCCAAAAGCAATCAAAGAACTAGTATCCCTCCACCTATTCACAGAACAAATGATGAACAACCAATTGGCCATTCTAAAAAATGCACCGAGACAAAAAGGATTTTTTCCAAAATCTTATGACATAGCGAAGAAAGTCTACTCATTTGATCAGGAAATCAACTTGATCGACCAGCTTTATACGGCTCTTTATGCCGAACGTGCACAGGTTGATACATCAGTCATCATGAAATGGCTGAAAACCAACTTCCAAAAGGAAGGAAAACTGTATGGACGATATAAACTGAGCACATTACAGCCAGCAGTGACTTATGAATCGCCTTCAGTCTATGCACTGGTGATCTTATACGCACTCAAGCAAGGAGAAGATGATTTTGCAAAAGACGTCTATCACCGAATGAAAGAGCTGCAAATCCAAGATCCTCTCAAGCCTTATTACGGAGGCTACATGAACGAAAAAGATACACACTCATTTGATAATTTATTGCCTCTGATTGCAGAAAGGGAGCTTCTAAATGAAAAGGTTATTCAGTAACACCTATCGCACGTATTATACGCTGCTCCTCACGTTTGCAGGACTCATTTTATTTATGGGCTACTTGAATGGACGTGATGCGGAGAGTGTCATGATCATCACACTCACATTTGTCGTGATAGGATGCGGTATTTTATTTGGTATTTTGCCAGCATTGGTTTTTACTTTGTTGATTTTGTTCTTTATAGGAAGCGGGATGTTCTTTACAGAGCTCGGTCACACAAATCCACTCTTTTCAAACCAAACCTTGCAAGATGTCGTGATATGGGGCGTGGCGCTTCTCTTTTTTGCTATTTCTGCTGGAAACGTGCATGAGCGAATAAAAACGATGCGTCACACCATTGACCAACAAAAGAGGGCCATCAAACAATTTGTAGCGATTGACTCAACCACAGGATTTGATAATGCAGAGCGGATGAGGCTCGAGTTGTCTGAGGAAATGAAACGAGCAGAACGATACAAACAGCCATTCGTCTTTATCCTTCTTCATATGCACTACTCAGCGGAATTTAAAACATTATATGGAGAAAAAGAAATGCAGCATCTTTTCCAGCAACTTAGTATGAAGATTCGCGAAAGTGTGAGAGAAACAGATAAAAAATTCCGATTATCAGAGGAAAGAATGGGTCTCTTGCTCACTCACACACCTGAAGAAAACGTCTCGATCGTTCTTGATAAGCTAAAAGATAAACTGCAAACGCATATCTTGCTAAATGGTCGTGAAGTGACCTTAACTTTTCATGTCTGTCATTTAACAAGCAGTTCGGACTATCGGACACCAGAGCAATTTTTAGATGAACTAGAAAACGAGATGATGATGAATGAACTTTAATGTTTTGACGAAATGTTGTTTGTTATTCGTTCTTTTCTCTATGCTTTCGATCAAAGACAGTACATCAGCTGGTGCACTTGAGAAAGAGTCCAGGACCCTCATCGTCTATTCCACACAATCAGGTGAGGCAACTCCAACTGTTCATATGCTTGATGTACTTGTGGGGCATTTTTCCACACGACCGACCATTTTATCTGATGAACAAATAACTGAAAAGAACCTCAATGACTTTCAGCAAGTTATCTATATAGGAGAAGAAAAGAGAACGTTGAAAGCACAAACCGTACGTCTCATAAACGAATCAAAACGTTTAATCGCAATAGGATACAATGCGGAACAACTTCGCCCATTCTCCAAGCTTACTTTTCACAAACAAGATCACATCAGTCAAATCAAAGATACTGATGATCAAGAATACCGTCAGCTAGAGAGAGGAATCACAGCTCAGGCGGTTCAAGGGACAGATCTGCAACGTAAATTCTTAATGAAGAAAAATCAAGCTGAGCAGCCATTTGTGATTCAAACAAAAGAAGGTGCGGCATATATCGGAATGCTAAATATACTTCAGCACGACAAGCTTCTGGCAGAGGTGCTTGAAAGTCTTCTCCTGCCGGCTTCTAGTCAGACGAAGACAAAGTACTTACAGCTTGGGAAGATTAACCCCGTCACGGATGAGAAGAAGTTACTTGAACTTGGGCGATACGTAACGGCTCGCCATATCCCTTTTCTGCTGGCGGTGACCCCTATATGGATTGATCCGGCAACAGGGGATGAAGTGACGCTCAGTGACCGGCCTAAACTTGTGCACGTGTTAAAACAATTGCAAAGCAATGGAGCTAGTGTTGTTCTTCATGGGTTTAGCCGTACGTATCGAACGGAGGAGTCGGGTAAAGGCTTTGAATTTTGGGATGTAAAGTACGATCAGCCCGTTACGTCAAATGAACCAGAGAAAGCTGATCAGCAGCTGAACACAAGCTTTTTTCCGAATGAAAAAGATTTTAATGCGTATATCAAATCCAATCAACATCAAGAAGCCATCTATACAGAAGAAAAGCTGACAAAAGGCATTGAACTGCTCACGCAGCAGGGGTTATATCCACTTGCATTTGAAGTGCCGAATGATGCCATATCCCTGCAAGGCTATGAAGTGATTTCCCGCCATGTGTCCAGTCTATTTGGACAGGTGCAGCTCTCAGACCGTACATGGAAAACAAGTAGTGCATCACCGTTTTTGTCGACACCCGCCATGCTTCATGGCATGACTTTATATCCTGAACAGTCTATAGATACAGCGTCTGACCAAGAAGGTGCAAACATACTGGCTGAGCAGACAATTCAATCCATGCAGCATATCCAATCCGCCGCCATTGGGCTGTCCTATGATGTGGAAGCGGGGATAGAGGGGCTGCAAGATGTAATCACACAAATGGATGCGATCCCTTCTAGTGAATGGCTAGATTTAAAGAAAACAAAACAGACTGTTGAAACCCCGCATGTCCAGATCAAAACAACAGGAAATGGACATATTCAAATAGAGCAATCCAATATAGCTGAACCAAAAACAAACAAACGAAGCGGGATGGAAAATATGCTACGAATGCTCACAATGGTGGTGCTACTCTTTATTGTGGCATTTGCTTTTTATACATTGTATTTAAGGCTGACGATGAAAAAACGGATCTTTAAGGAGAGAAAATCAGGTGGCTGATATCTTATTTTACCTATCATTAATACTGATTTGGATCATGCTCCTATATCATATGTTTCTGATGCAGGGAGGCTTTCAGCACTATTTAACTTACGAAAAAGTACTGCCTAAATGGACGAAACAAGGGAAAGATCTGCCGACCGTCAGCATTCTCATTCCAGCACATAATGAAGAAGTGGTCATTCGGCAGACGCTAAAAGCCATGGTCCAGTTATCCTATCCCAAACACCTTCTTGAAATCATTGTGATTAATGACAATTCCACTGATCGTACAGGGGAGATTGTGCAATCTTTTAGCGAGCAATACGATCATGTCCATATGATTGAAACAAAACCGCCATTTGCAGGGAAGGGGAAATCTACTGCACTGAATGAAGGCTTGAAGGCTTCGACAGGAGACGTTATTTGTGTATACGATGCAGATAATATGCCTGAAAAGAAAGCCGTCTACCATTTGGTTCTTGGATTATTGAATGATCCTAAAGCAGGTGCTGTTGTAGGGAAATTCAGGGTCATCAATGCAGCCAAAAACCTCCTGACAAAATTCATTAACATAGAAACGATCTGCTTCCAGTGGATGGCGCAAGGCGGGAGATGGAAATGGTTTGGCATTGCGACAATACCAGGCACCAACTTTGCGATCCGTCGGCACATTTTAGAAGAGCTTGGCGGCTGGGATGTCCATGCACTAGCTGAAGACACTGAATTAACGATTCGTGTGTATAACCTGGGCTATGTGATTCGGTTCTTTCCTGCTGCGATTACATGGGAACAAGAGCCTGAAACATGGAAAGTCTGGTGGCGGCAACGAACACGCTGGGCTAGAGGCAACCAATATGTTGTGCTCAAATTTTTAAGACAGTTTATGAAATTAAAACGAAAACGAATGATTTTCGATTTATTTTATTTTTTCTTTACGTATTTCTTATTTTTCTTTGGTGTACTGCTCTCCAACGGCATTTTTATCGTAAACTTATTCGTTGATCTTCACTTATCTGTGGGAGCTGTGGCACTCATCCTATGGGGGTTAGCCTTCTTCCTCTTTTTAACAGAAGTGATGATTACGTTAAGCATAGAGAAAACAGAGCTGACCAAACAAAACATTCTCATTGTGATTCTCATGTACTTTACCTATTCCCAAGTATGGATTGCGCTTGTTGTGTACTCCTTATGTGTAGAGGCGAAAAGCCGATTATTGAAACAAGAAGTGAAATGGTACAAAACCGAGCGTTACAATCAACAACAAAAGAAAAGCGGGTGACATATTGAAATCGTTAAAATGGTTGATTTATATATTAGGATTATCCTTAGCGATCCAGCCTTTTTTCATGGCAGGTCAAGCAATGGCGCAATCCAACCGAGTTCAAGTGAAAGATGATTGGGTTCATTCTTCAAAAGAAAGCAAAACAAAAACGCAGCATCTATCAGAAGACGTAGTGACCTTAGATGGACAAGAAGACCGCACTGAATTTACCTATCAAGTGGATCAGGAAAAAACAGAGTCAAGCACATTGACGTTAAATATAGAGGCTTCACCATTATTGATTTCACCTTCTTCATTCACTGTTATGATTGATGGAGAGATCGAAAAGACCATCCCTGTATCAGGGAAAAACCAGAAGAAGTCGATTCAAATCAAGTTGAACAAAGCACAATTGAAAAAAGGTACTCACCGCATTCAGGTCACATTTTATGGTGTCTTAAAAGAAGGCGTGTGTATCAACCAAGAGACACCTGCTAATTGGCTAAAAGTGTATCCTGAAAGTGAACTTACATTCAAAGGAATCAAGACGAAAGATTTCACATTAGATAGCTTTCCATCACCTTTTATTCAAACAGGTGATCAGAAAGAACAGACAGACATTGTCATTCCTAATTCACCGGATGCAGCTGAATTAGAAGCAGCCATCAAAGTATACCGTACGTTGAAAAACAAAGATCGCCAAAAAGAGATCAAACTTATCCAAGAAAAGGACATCAAGCAAGTGACGCACCCAACGATTGCTGTGGGAGCTAAAGGAAGCTGGGATGGACGATTGAAAACGATTGAACAAGCTGCAGGAATTAAAACAAAAAGCAGTCATCTTACGTTAGCGATGAGAACTTTGACAGCAAAGAAAACAGAACAGCCCATTTTATTTGTGACAGCGGAAAAACCTGTGACAATTGCTGAAAAAATCAATGTTCTGACTCAGTCAGAATTAACGGGTCAACTGACTGGAACGGACTTACTGATTCAAAAGACTGCAGCTCAAACGTCTAAACCATCTCACAAGATTCCTTTGAAAGATTTTGGCGGAGATGATGTCACGGTTGGGACCAACAAGACGGCATCCGACCACTACTATTATCCGAAAGCGCTACTGGCTAACCAAAAATCAGGTGCAAAGCTCAATCTTTCATTCAAAAAATCTGATACAGCAGCAAGCAAAACAGAACGGTTAACTGTTATGATCAATGACGAACCGCACGACGTACCCTTAACAAAACTAGGCAACAAAGATGCGAATGGATTCTATCATGTCTCGATTCCAGTAGATTCAAAGATACTTCAAAAAAATGAATATATTGATTTGCAATTTGTCACAAGTGGTTTTAAAAACATGGAATCCTGCAGACATACGGATGAAGAAGGCTGGATATTCATTGACAAAAATAGCTCTCTTCAAATACCAGAAGGAACAATGAGTGAAAAGCCAGATTTAGCCGCATGGCCGCTCCCGTTCACTTCGAAAAATACATTGATCATCATACCAGATCAAATCAAACGTGAAACAATCAATCAAATGACCATGTTGACGGAATCTTTTAGTCAGCCAGAAGTAGCTCAATATCATTTAATGAAAGCTTCTCAAGTCACAAATGAACAATTGAAAAATCACCCTCTCATTTTCATCGGAGGCATTCAAACATTCTCTCTTCTGAAAGAAAACGCAGCCGATCTCGTTGTTCCGGTGAAAAAGGATCAGTATGATGTATCTTCTTTCGGCATGATCAACGAAACAACGGCTCGAATTGTATGGACACAGCCATCTGTTTGGAATAAAGAACAGACAATGACAGTCTTTTCAGGAATGACTGCAGCTGAAGCTAACGTGTCAAATGAAGTGATGCAATTTCTTCAAACAAATACAGAAAAAGCAACAGTTGCAATAGAGAGTAAAAACAAAGGCATGTTTTCTAATCATCAATCCGTCAGCAGCACATCGAGCAGTCTGAAAACAAGTGAAAAACAAAGCAGCAGCGAGTCTTGGATTTACTTTGCGTGTATCGCTGCACTCATCCTTTTTGTGCTTGTGATGATTGTCTATTTCGTACGAAAAAACCGTAAAAAGACTGAGTTCTAAACGATCAAAAGACCTTGAAAAAATCTCTTTACTTTGGTGTCAAACGGGAGTATGATCTCTTTTATAAAAGACCAATCGCTGAATCATTTCGATGAGCGGGGGAACCAATTGTGGTGGTATAAAACACCACGTGGGGTGAATCCTTTTAAGGTAGGGCAAAATCTCATGCGCCCGAATCCGTCAGCTAACCTCGTAAGCGTTAAAGAGAGCAAAGACCAACCTGTGATCTAAACAATAGGCACAGGGGCATTCTATTGCCTCTGTGTCTTTTTGGCGATCCAAAATTTTGCAACTCAAATCGTTTGACACTAAAGGAGCGGGCAACACATGTACAGTTTGATGAAGCGTATTTTAATTGGTAAACCATTAAAATCACAGGCAGCAGGAGAACAAAAACTATCAAAAATCAAAGCTTTGGCATTATTGTCATCAGACGCATTGTCGTCAGTCGCATACGGTACAGAACAAATCTTGATTGTTCTATCAGTTGTCAGTGCGGCAGCGTTTTGGTACTCACTCCCGATTGCAGGTTGTGTATTAATTCTTTTAATGGCGTTAATTCTATCTTACCGCCAGATTATTTATGCTTATCCAGAAGGCGGCGGGGCGTATGTCGTCTCCAGCAGAAACTTAGGTGAAAAACCAGGGCTGGTTGCTGGTGGATCATTACTCGTCGATTACATTTTAACCGTAGCAGTGAGCATTTCTGCTGGGACCGATGCGATCACATCGGCTTTTCCAGCTCTATATCCATATCATGTCATGATTTCAATCGTATTAGTTCTAGTGATTATGGTGTTAAACCTTCGTGGACTGACAGAGTCGGCATCTATTTTGGCTTATCCTGTGTACCTATTTGTCTTTTCATTGCTCATTTTAATTGGAGTGGGCGGGTTTAAACTATTAACAGGGCAAGTGCCGCCAGCACCTGAACATACAGCATTTGGCACACATGTATCAGGCATCACGTTATTTCTTTTATTAAAGGCATTTTCGTCTGGCTGTTCTGCTTTAACAGGTGTTGAAGCGATTTCTAATACAATTCCATCCTTTAAAAAACCAGCCGCACAAAATGCAGCGAGAACTTTATTGATGATGGGGGGATTACTGGCCGTTCTATTTGTAGGAGTGACATTGCTTGCGTTTGGTTTTGGCATCTCACCAAAGCCAGAAGAAACGGTTGTGTCACAGATTGCATCAGACACATTTGGACGGACATTTTTCTACTATGTCATTCAGGCTGTCACAGCTTTAATTTTAATATTAGCGGCAAACACAGGCTTTTCAGCTTTTCCATTATTGGCTGTCAACTTAGCAAAAGATAAATATATGCCGCGCATGTTTACAGTGAGAGGAGATCGGCTCGGTTATTCCAATGGCATTATCTTTTTAGGTGTAGCTTCTATGCTGCTCATTTGGCTATTTGATGGGAAAACAGAACACCTCATTCCACTTTATGCTGTCGGTGTGTTTATTCCATTTACCTTGTCTCAGACAGGTATGTGTGTAAAGTGGATTCGTGAAAAACCACAGGGATGGAAAGTGAAAATGCCTATCAATATCGTGGGAGCACTTATTTCATTTACGGTTTTCATGATTCTCATTTTGACCAAGTTCCATCTTGTATGGCCAGTATTTGTTTTCATGCCAATTGTTCTATTTATTTTTCATTCTATTAAGAAACATTATCTGTCTGTTGGAGAACAATTACGTTTATTGAATGAAACCGAGCCTGTCGAAATCAAAGGAAATGTGGTCATCGTCCCAATAGCAGGTGTCACACGTGTCGTCGAACAATCTGTGCAATATGCAAAATCCTTATCAGACCAGGTCGTAGCGGTTCATGTATCGTTTGATAAAGAGAAAGACAAGAAAATTGAAGCTGATTGGGAAAAGCTGAATAGTGATGTGCGTCTTGTGATTTTACATTCGTCTTATCGAAGTCTCATTCACCCGCTTGATAAATTTCTTGAAACGATTGAAGCGAAAGCAAATGCACATCAATATAGAGTGATGGTGCTCGTCCCTCAATTTATTCCGAAAAAAAGATGGCACACCATTTTGCACAATCAATCTGCTTTCTTATTAAGATTCCGTTTATTATGGAAACGGGATATTGTTGTCGCCACTCTTCCATATCACTTTAAAAAGTAGCAAGAGCAAGTTGAAACGTTTGATCAAAAGGGTGCGGTGGTATGGAGTAAGAAAAAAGGAGTTTTCTCACATGCCGCAAAGAACCGCAGGAAAAGAAGTAACAGCGCTACTGGAAGAGTGGGGCGTGAAACATATTTATGGAATGCCCGGCGACAGTATTAACGAATTAATCGAAGAACTAAGGCATGAATCAAGCAAAATTCAATTTATACAAACAAGACATGAAGAAGTGGCAGCACTTTCAGCAGCAGCTGATGCGAAACTAACAGGCAAACTTGGTGTTTGTTTATCAATTGCTGGGCCAGGTGCTGTCCACTTATTAAATGGACTATACGATGCAAAAGCGGATGGTGCACCTGTATTAGCGATTGCAGGGCAGGTTGCCTCAACTGAAGTAGGCAGAGATGCATTTCAAGAAATCAAATTAGAGCGGATGTTTGACGATGTTGCTGTCTTTAATCAGCAAGTACAAACAGCAGAAGCTCTGCCTGACTTATTGAATCAAGCCATCAAAGCTGCTTATACCCATAAAGGGGTGGCGGTTCTCACTGTCTCAGATGATTTATTTTCTCAGAAAATTAAGCGGAGTCCTGTTTATACATCTCCTCTTTACGTAGAGGGAGACGTGCGGCCCAAGAAAGATCAACTGCTAAAGGCTGCTCAACTCATTAACAATGCGAAGAAGCCAGTCATCTTAGCAGGAAAAGGATTAAGAAATGCTAAAGAAGAACTTCTTTCGTTTGCAGAAAAGGCAGCTGCACCGATCGTCATTACACTTCCTGCAAAAGGTGTTGTTCCAGACAGGCATCCATACTTTTTAGGGAACCTAGGTCAGATCGGGACGAAGCCTGCATATGAAGCGATGGAAGAGTGCGATTTATTAATCATGCTTGGAACCTCCTTCCCATATAGGGATTACTTACCGGAAGACACACCTGCCATTCAATTGGATATCAAACCGGATCAGATCGGTAAAAGATATCCAGTAGAAGTGGGGATTGTAAGTGACAGTAAAAATGGTCTTCATGAACTAACCTCTTATATTGAATATAAAGAGCAGCGCGGTTTCCTTGAAGCTTGTACAGAGCATATGATGAAGTGGCGAGAAGAAATGGATAAGGAAAAATCTATTGCCACATCACCGCTTAAACCGCAGCAAGTCATCGCTAGATTAGAAGAAGCGGTCGATGATGATGCCATTCTTTCAGTTGATGTCGGTAATGTGACGGTATGGATGGCACGTCATTTCGAAATGAAGCAGCAGGATTTCATTATTTCCAGCTGGCTTGCCACAATGGGCTGTGGTTTACCTGGCGCAATATCAGCTAAATTAAACGAACCAAACCGCCAAACTATTGCTGTCTGTGGTGACGGAGGCTTCACAATGGTGATGCAAGATTTTGTGACGGCGGTAAAATATAAACTGCCAATTGTCGTTGTGATCTTAAACAACAACAACCTTGGTATGATTGAATATGAACAACAGGTAAAAGGCAACATCAACTATGGTATAGAGCTGGAAGATATTGATTTTGCAAAATTTGCAGAAGCATGCGGTGGTAAAGGAATCTCGGTGTCATCACATGAAGAACTAGCACCAGCCTTTGATCAAGCACTTCAAGCTGAGAAACCTGTGATCATTGATGTTGCGGTGACCAATGAACCACCGTTACCTGGTAAAATCACGTACACACAAGCAGCAGGCTTTAGTAAATATTTATTGAAAAAATTCTTTGAAAAAGGTGAGCTGGATATCCCTCCACTCAAGAAAAGCCTCAAACGCTTTTTCTAAACAGCAGGTAGTCGGTCCTCCAATTAGGGGGACTGACTTTTTTGTTGAACAAGGAAAAACATTTCAATTGTCACTTGTTTTCTTTTGTATAAAAATATCCAGAATGGATTTTTGTAACTTAAAGCCTATTTTTCCAATTCGATGAGAAAGGTAAAATAGACTTTATGATCAATAATGGAGGGAGTGGATTTTTCTGGGTAAGATACTTGATGCAAAAGCACTAGCCAGTGCCATGGATACAAGGGCGAAACACTATCAGGCACTCCGTGAAGAAATGGTTGATTTAAAAAAAGCGCTACAGGGCGTGGCGAATCTAGGTGATGACTTTACTGGAAAAGGTGCCGATAACATTAAAAGTTTCTACAAAGAACTCGCCGGAAATGTGGACATGTTCATCAGCTTTATTGATAAGCAAAAAGCCTTTCATGAAGGTGTTTCTGGAACGCTTGATGATACAAACTTTGGCGGCGATACCTTTGTAGAAGAACACTTTTTAGACAACGCTGTACATATGGGAATCAAAAATGCCAAAAGTATTGTAAAGGATCAAAAAAATGCTCTCAAAACCATTTTTCAAGACATCGACGACCTCATTTCACTAGAAGTATTTGATAGCCAAACTTTTGATGAAAAAATAGAAGATGCGGAAGACGAGCGAAAAAAGACAGTGAAAGACCTAAGAGAGCTTGATCAAAATCTAAAAGATGAATATGCTTTGTCAGAGACGGAGCAGCAGGCTACAATGGCATTGTACGCAGAAATGATGAATGCGACAAATGATGGAAAATCCATTTCGCCTATGAATTTTGACAAGAAAGCGTATCAAATTAGCGAAATCTACAAGGCAAAAAACGATATTGAGAAGCAAACTTCTGAATATCTGAAAATCAAAAATGATCAAGAAGAAGCTCGCAAGATCGCAAAGGAACAAGAAGCGCTCGCCAACCGTCCGTGGTATGAAAAAGCACTTGATTATGGCGGGAATATTGTAAATGAATTGACAGGCGTGAACGATGCAAAACGTGCCGCAACGGGCGTTGATCCGATCACAGGTGAAGAACTCACCGCAGGACAGCGAGTCGCCGCAGGTGGCATGGCAGCAGCAGGCTACATCCCGATTGTCGGCTGGGCAGGACGTATTTTCAAAGGCGGAAAAGCCGTCTATAAAACGACTCAAGCCACGTCCGCCGCAGTCAGAGCAGTCGACATTTACAAGACCTCACAGAAGTCTTTCGATGCGTTGAAAACATCACAAAAAGGCTTATACGGTCTTACTGCGACCAACGGCTTCAGCGAAGCGATTACGGGTCGAGACATGTTTGGAAATAAAGTCTCGAAAGAACAGCAGGAAGCGAGTATGAATGCGGCTCTGGGGATGCTTTTACCGTTTGGTGCAAAAGGGTTTCATGGTAAGATGGGAATCAAGAAAGGTGAGAAAAATCCTTTATCTCCAGGTAATGGATTAGCTACACATGAATCCAGAGGTGGGCACTTAATAGAGAGGCATGTTGGGAAAACAGATGAAGAACTATTAGAAAGGCTGAAAAGTAATCCTAAAATCACGGGTTCTTCTACTTTTAACGATAGAATGACAGCAGAAAGAGTTGCTGATTCAGTTCTGGGTGATCCTAAGAGTGTTGATAAAATACAAAAGTGGTTATCCGACCCCAACAGTAGACCTACATTACCATTAAAATATAAGGGTGATGGAGAGGTAATTGGAAGAAGTGTTTCGAGAAATTCAGAAGTAGTTGAGAATGTTACAAATGCAAAAATTATACTGAAAAAAGATGAGAATGGTGGTTTTATTTTAACAGGATACCCTGTTAAATAGAAAGAAGGATGATAAAATGAATGAGGGTTACAGTTATTTAGAGGAGTTAGAAGATTTTTTAGGTGGGACATTTCATCAGGATATCGATTCACCAGAAGAAGCGTTAGAGGAGTTTATTCATGAAGCTACTAAAGAATGTCTGCTATCTACTATAAAGGATTGTCAGGATTTTTTGAATGGTACTTTAACAATTGAAGAAAAAGAAAGTTTTATCGAAAATAATGCAGAAATCTATTTTCCGGCGATCTCATTAAACCCTATACAGTGGTTTAATAAAATAATAGAGGAAATGAAAGAAGCAGTGAAAGTGAAGTAACAAAATGATCCTTGATCGGCCAATGCCTTTCAAGGATCATTTTGTGTATATTGGCCTTCATACCGAGAAAAAGCCGACAAAAAGGGGGATAAAATGGGGACCTTTTTTCCTGTGTGAATCATTGTATGCTTAAGACAAGCAAAACGAATATTAAAGATGAAAAAGCTATGGTAATGAACGTGGACGAAGAAGAGAGGTTAAAAGTTAAATTTTATAAACAAGTTGGAGTGGAGTTACTTTAAAATAGCCTTATTGTATTAGAAAGAAATATAAAACAATTATGATATTCTCTCAGATAAATCAGTAGGTGAAGTAGTTGTTACTTCTAAATATAATGTTATTGTTATCATACTTTGACTGGCTATATGCCTTTCAAGGTTTTTGTGTTTATTGGCCTTCATACCGAGAAAAAACCGATAAAATGGGGATTTTTTTCCTGAGTGGATCATCGTATGATAGAGACAAGCAAAACGAACGCATTGAGCACTATTGAGAAGCACACTTCTGAATATCTAAAAGTCAAAAAAGATCAAGAAGAAGCCCGCAAGATCGCAAAGGAACAAGAAGCACTAGCCAACCGTCCGTGGTATGAAAAAGCTCTTGATTACGGAGGAAATATCGTCAATGAACTGACAGGCGTGAACGATGCAAAACGTGCCGCAACAGGTGTCGATCCGATCACAGGTGAAGAACTCACCGCAGGACAGCGAGTCGCCGCAGGCGGCATGGCAGCAGCAGGATACATCCCGATCGTCGGATGGGCGGGCCGTATTTTCAAAGGCGGAAAAGCCGTCTATAAAACGACTCAAGCCACGTCCGCCGCAGTCAAAGCCGTCGACATTTACAAGACATCACAGAAGTCTTTTGACGCCCTAAAAACATCTCAAAAAGGCTTATATGGACTCACCGCAACAAACGGCTTCAGCGAAGCGATTACGGGTCGAGATATGTTTGGAAATAAGATCTCGAAAGAACAGCAGGAAGCCAGTATGAATGCGGCGCTGGGGATGCTTTTGCCGTTTGGGGCGAAGGGAGTTAAAAGTAATTTAGATTCCATTAAAAAGCCCAAATATATCCCGAAAGATATAAATGGTAAAAATGCGAGTCTGCCAAAATACGAGAATGGGAAGTTAATCAATGGAACGGTTCATAAACCAGATTCACAGTTTCCTCATACGCAAATTGGTTATAGGAAAGGGCGTAAAGAGGGGTACATTCAAACCCTCGAATGGGGAAAAGATGGTACGCCGATACAAAGAACAGATTGGACGGATCATGGTAGAGGTGATCACACAAATCCACACTCTCATCTTGCGGTCTTTAAGGATGGATCATGGAGTTTTAAAGAATAATTTGGAGGAGATTTGAATGGGTGTAAAGGAATCAGCGTTTCTATTAAAAATAAGAGGTATGGAATATTTTAACGATGAATTATCTTGCTTAGGTGATCAACTTGCTGAGATTCTTTTGTGTATTAAGGAATTTAAACAGGATTATCAATGGTATGTATTTGATGTGTTTGGTTCGACTCATTCTTCTCTTTTTGAGCTATTCCCAAGCCAAGATTTGAGTGTAATGTCAACAGACCAATTAATAGATAGTGTAAGACAAGTTGTTCAATTTGAATCAGGTGTCTTTATAGGATTTCAAAAAGGTTTACAGATTGAATGGGATTTGAATTCAATGCCTGAAACAGAAGAAGATGAGGGCATCCAACACTCTTTAGCAGATATTGAAATTAGAGCATTCGATTTTTCTTACTTTGAAGTTTATGGTAATGATGTGGAAATTGAGAAACACCTGGTTCATAACCTGAATAAGTGAGAGAATTTCAATACGTTGTTGAGTATAAATGTATCTTAAAAACGAGGCTAATAAACCACCACAAAAAAAGGGGAATAAACCATGCTATGGATTTTCACACAAAACGAACAAAGTTTCGTTAATGTTCACGAAGTCACAGTAACTGGTAAAAAGATTGTATAGGTCATCGTACCATTTGGGTTTTTTTCAATTACTTTCACAATGTCTTGAAGGATCTCTGACGCTCGATCATTTGAGTCATACTTGCCGAGCGTCTTAACCCAAGAATCACTGCCTGCGATAAACCCTTCCGAATGCCTCAGCAGTAAAAAAGAAACCACCTTTCCATCGCGAAAAGGTGGTTTTGTTTATGAAGGTGTTTTGGTAAAGGCTAAAAATAACGGGATGCCTGTGCCGACAAGTGTTGTGGCAAATAGGAACATACCGCAAATGAATAGAAAATGACTGGCTGAAAAGACGAGTGCCAGAATGAGAAATACGATGCTGAGTCCTGCCATGCTATATGATGGGACAAAGCGGCGTTTGTATGTGGCTTTCTTTGTTAGGAATGAGAAGAAAATGCCAAATAATAAAGGGACAATCCATAAGTAAAATAAAATAATAAGAGACATACATCATACCTCGATTTTTTCCTTCTATTTTATCAGATGCCAATCACAACGGATACTACAAAGCTTCACTTTGTAAAATAGTTCATGCAATCGACACAATTAAGTGGGCTGATTGATCGAATTCGTTTTTTCTTTCGTATATTCAGGCTGTAAAAGTGCGTACACACAGTGATCGGCAAAGTGGTCGCCCAGCCATTCACATTGTCTTAATATGCCTTCCAGTGAAAAAGATAAACGCTCTGCGATGCGCCTGCTTTTTTGATTATCAACAGCGGCCCTTATTTCAATGCGGTGCAGACCGCACTCTTCAAATAAATAGTGAATGACCGCTTTGCATGCTTTTGTCATGATGCCTTTTCCTTGATAGCCTTCCCCGAGCCAATACCCAATGGAAACCGTCCGGTTAATCCAATGAATCTGGTGGGTGCCAATGATACCGACGAGTTCTCCATGTGACCAGATTCCAGCCTGAAAACCATTGTTTTGCAAAGCTTGCTGCATGGCACCTTGAATAAACGCCATGCTGTCTTCTTCTGTCTGCGTCGAATCCACCCATAGCATCCATTCACGTAAGTGCTCTCTTGAGCGTTGGATGAGCAGATACAGACTTCTCGCGTCTCTTGGTTCAAGCAGCCGCATGGATAGATCTTGATCCTGATAAAAAAACATGTGATCACATCCTCTCAAGGGAAATTCTACCACAACCCGATATAAAAGACAGCATGATCACTGTCTTTTACATAAACGTATCCACAATTAAAAACAGATTAAGTGCGACAACAAGAGCTGCTATCACCCAAGATATTCCTGTCACCCAGCGAGCATTCGTCAAATCGCCCATAATTCGTTTTTTACTTGTAAACAAAATGAGCGGAATTAAAGCAAACGCAATGCCAAATGATAAGACCACTTGACTCATCACAAGCGCAGATGTCGGATTGACCCCAGATGCAATGATCGCAATAGGCGGAATGATGGTAATCAGCCGGCGGACATAGAGCGGAATTCGGTACTGAATAAACCCCTGCATAATAATATCGCCTGACAGTGTACCGACAGAGGAGCTGGAAAGTCCGGCTACAAGCAGACCTACACCAAATAAGATCGCTGACACAGGACCTGCGAGAGTTCCAAAATGCTGAAATGCTACATCCAAATCCTCAACAAAAAGACCATTTTTAAAAAATAAAGCCGCAGCTACAATCAACATGCTGGCATTGATGGCGCCAGCAACGATCATTGCAATGAGGATGTCTAAAAACTCAAAACGAAAAATCAGCTTTTTCTCTTTTTCCGTTCTGCCGACGACTCTTCTTTGCGTTAAGGCTGAATGGAGATAGATCGCATGCGGCATCACCGTAGCGCCTAAAATACCAGCGGCTAGCAGTACGCTGTCTGCCCCTTCAAACCTTGGAATGAACAGTCCACCGGCGACACTTGCAAGATCAGGTTTCGCGACAAAGGTTTGTACAGCGAAAGCAATCACGACAACAAACAGCATACCGGTAATTCCTGCTTCTAATGCTCGATAACCTCGTCTTTGGAGCTCTAAAATGGCAAAAGAACCGATCGCTGCAATAATCGATGCTTCAAGAAGCGGGATACGAAAGAGTAAGTATAAACCAAGTGCAGCCCCGATAAATTCGGCTAAATCTGTGGCGATAATGACGAGTTCGCCCTGAATCCATAAACCAATCGAGACTGGTTTTGGAAACTCTTCTCGAGCAATTTCAGGTAAATTTTTCCCTGTTGCGATTCCAAGTTTTGCAGACAAAGACTGGATGAGTAAGGCCATGAGATTGGATATGAGAATGACCCATAACAGAAGGTAGCCATATTTCGAGCCAGCCGCAATGTTGGTCGCAAAGTTTCCTGGATCAATATATGCAATGGCTGCGATAAAAGCAGGCCCGAGAAAAGGAAGGAGTCTTCTAAATCCTTTCACCTTTCCTTCAAGTGCACGCTCCGCTGCCACTGACATGTGGGCCTGTGCTTCGATGTATTTGTTTGTCATATGTCATCACCTAGATTCTACAAAGTTTTGCTTTGGCACAAAAAGTTTCCTCGATGCAATTTTTAATCATCATATGCCCATCTTCATGAAAAGTCAACTATCTGAACTAATAGGTTTGTTTATCTTATGTAAGTGAAAAAAATAGATACCTTGTCAATCAAAACATAAAAAACACCGCCTTTTAGACGGTGTCCCTACTGCTTACTCTGTTATTTGTTTTTTTATGAAACCCTTGATCCCACACTACGGAAGATCAGGCTTAAGATGATGACAAAGATCGCTGCGCCTAAGATTGCTGGAATGATCGCAAATCCTGCTAGACTAGGACCCCATGTTCCAAGTAATCCATGACCAATCCAAGCACCTGCAAGCCCGGCAATCATTGAACCGATCCAGCCTCCTGGTACACTTCCACCAGCGAGTGCACTCCCAATGAGACCAATGACTATCGCCACAACTAATGAAATCAAAAATCCTAACATGTTGATCACTCCTCTTTTGTTTGTTTATTGTTTACTAAGCAATAACCGTTTTAAAAGAGATTAAAACCTTTCGGAACCGCTTCAATGTTCGATACGTATGATGGACAAGGATTGTGTATAATAACAGACATATACTTGAACGGCATCTAAGGAGGCAAATGGCATGGAGGAAAGAGAGTGGCTAAAAGCGCAATTAAAAGAGATTGAAAAATGGGAGAAAGACCAGCAAAAGGTATGGTTTTGGGAGAAACTCAGCCGGCTTCCATTTCAAATGCTGGACAAGCTGACCCCTGCCTTTATTCAAAAGAAAATCGGTGTGTTATTAGATGAGATGGGGCACTACATTCAATCAGGCGGTGTCTATTTGACGTCAGAGAAAGGCATTATTCATCAATTTCAAAAGAAATGTGCCGATGAATCGATTCAGCGTATTGAAGATATTGAGGCGGCTCCGATCGAGGTCATGGATGCCATTAGTGATCAGATGGGGAAAAACCGAACAAACCTCGCCACTGTCCAAGGTGCGACAACAGGTGTCGGAGGTATGTTTACATTAGCGGCAGATATTCCGGCTGTCCTCGGTCTCTCTTTAAAAACATTACAGGATATCGCCGTCACCTATGGCTATGATCCGAAAAATAAAGAAGAACGAGTCTTTATCATTAAATGTTTACAGCTGAATTCTGCTGACGTTGTTGGGAAAAAATCAATATTAAAAGAGCTGAAGAGCTATCATGCATCAGAAGGGAAGCACGAAAACATGATCTCTCAAATTCAAGGATGGCGTGAGGTCGTATATAACTACCGTGATTCGTTTGGCTGGAAGAAGCTGTTTCAGCTAGTCCCAATTGCGGGGATTTTGTTTGGTGCAGCGTCCAATCGCTCACAGTTAAAAGGAATTGCTGAAACAGGCATCATGCAATATCGAAAGCGCAGAATATTAACAAGATTAGAGGAGCTCGCTCAGCAAGAACAGCGTGACTCAGGCGCATAAAAAATCCCTTTCTAAAGGGATTTCAGCGTGTAGACAAACCCTCGCATTCGTTGTCAGTCGTGCGTTCCGGTGCTCACGAATGTTCGCTCTGCGCCAGTACTCGCCCTTCCTAGACTGAAGGTTTTCTATCACGCTAAAAAGAAGACAAAGGGCTAAAATTGAGTGCATTTTAGCCCTTTTTCAACAGTAAAAATCCCTTTCTCGAAGGGTTTTTTTTATTTCGTCTCAGCATCTTCTTCAAACGCTTGAATCGGAGAATATTCATAGCGTGCCCGGAGCTCGCGGATTTGTTTGATCAAGGTGGAACCTATGATCCTTTCTGCTTCATCATATAAAGGATCGAGCGCCTTCATCCATTTTTGCCGCTCTGCTGGTGTTAATTCGTGTATCGCAATTGGAGATTCGCGTTTAATATCCTCCAGCTGATCCTTGTTCATCTGTTCGGCATGTTTTTCGTTCCATGCCGTTGTTTCTTCCATCGCTTCGAGTAAAATTCGTTTCGTCTCAGGTGTCTGACGATCAAAAAAGGATTGATCCGTTAAGACGACATACCCTAAATACCCGTGATTACTGATCGTCATATAGTCTTGTATATGATAGAATTTTTTTGAATAAATATTTGAAATTGTATTTTCTTCACCGTCTACTTTTTTTGTTTCTAGCAGCTGAAACGTTGAATTAAACGATTCCTGATAGGGTTTTGCGCCAAGAAGCTTGAATTGCTTTTCAATCATGTCACTTTGCATAATACGGAGAGATTGGTTTTTTAAATCGCCTGGCTGCTTGATAGGGCCTTTATTCGAAGTGATTTGCTTAAAGCCATTTGTCCAGTAGGCCATTCCCTTTAGTCCGTCTTTTTGCAGTGTGCCGAACAGTCTCTGTCCAATCGCACCATGTAACCCTTCTTGGACAGCATCGTAGTTAGAAAAGGCAAAGGGCAGATCAAGTGCCAGCCATTCAGGGGACAGCATGCCGAGCTTTGACGTAGACGGAGCAATAAATTGAACTTGATTCTCTTTTAGTGCATTAATTTCTTCGATATCAGAATAAAGACTCCCGTTTGAAAAGATTTGAATGCTGATCCTGCCATCGGATTTTTCGTGAACAAGCTCAGCAAATTTCTTTGCAGCCAGCCCTTTTGGGGTATTATCTGCGACAACATGGCTGAATTTGAACACAAGCTGATCCTTCAGCCCTGTCTGTTCATCGTCGAAGGTCGTCGCTGATTTAGGCATCATATGATAAAAGCCAAAGTATAAAGCGGTTACAAAACCGATGATGAGCAATAGCGTATAGGCGAGTAAATTCTTCATGCGTCAGATCCCCCTTATGTCAAGGATACTTGACAGAGGAAGAATTCGTAAAGATACAGGTGAAAAAATGATGAGAAATCGACTGAAATTACAACAATTATCTATTAGATGGAAGCTCACCATCCTCACATATTTCGTTGTCATTTTTGCCCTTTTAATCGGAGGAATTGTTCTGGTCGGGGGAATTCAGCAAACAGAGGAACGAGAACTTCGAAAAAGGCTCATGAACACGGCAAGAACAGTAGCTGAGATGAATGAGGTAAAGCAGGCATTGGATGATCAGACAAAGGAGCGTGCGCGGTTGCAGCATGCCATTGAAGAGATTCGGATTATCCAAGATGCTGACTACATTGTTGTCATGGATATGGATCACGTGCGATTGACACATCCGGTGAAAACAAGGATTGGCCAGCGCTCTGAGGGGACAGATGAAGAACCTGCCTTTGCAGAGCATATCTATTTCTCAGAAGCACAGGGAGAGCTTGGCACAGCCATTAGAGCTTTTTATCCAGTAAAGGATGAAAAATTTAACCAAACAGGGGTTGTACTAGTCGGAAGAACACTGCCGAGTATGGCAGATATATTAGGAGAAATGAAGCAGGATATCCTCATGATTCTTCTGCTCACGCTCAGCTTTGGGCTTGTCGGTTCATTTTTGCTCGCCCGTCATATTAAACAGCAAATGTTTAAGCTGGAGCCGCATGAGATTGTCAGAATGCTAGAGGAACGCACCGCTACCTTTCATTCCATTAATGAAGGGGTCATTGCCATTGATAACCAGCACATGATCACCATTTTTAATGAAAAAGCAAAGCAAATTTTCAGCGTGACAGGTGATGTAGTGGGCCGAAATATTTGGGATGTGCTGTCAGATACAAGGCTTCCAGAAATCATTAACCGCGCAGAACCCGTCTACAATGAAGAAATTCATATGAGCGGAAAGCGGATCATGAGCAGCCGAATTCCGATTGTGATGAAAAAGAAAATCATCGGAGCGGTTGCGATTTTTCAGGACCGGACAGAGGCGGCCAAATTGGCGGAGGAATTAACCGGGGTGAAGAACTTCGTTGATGGCCTGCGGGTGCAAAATCATGAACATATGAATAAACTTCATACAATTGCGGGATTAATTCAGCTGGGGAAAGCCGATCAAGCACTCGATTTAGCGTTTCAAACGACCGAAGAGCAGGAGCATGTGACGGACTTTCTCCACCGTGTGATACAGCATGATGCAGTTGCAGGTTTATTGATGAGCAAAATTAGAAGGGGCAAGGAGCTAGGCATAAAGGTTGAAGTAGATGAAAATAGCAGTCTGCTCGATTTCCCAGAGCGGCTGGATCAGCATGATATGACGAAGCTGCTTGGCAACCTGATCGAGAACGCCTTTGCTGCGTATGATACTGTAGAAAGAGACACAAAACTCATTTCTATTAGTATTGATCAAACAGAGGATGTCCTCGCGATCTTAATTGAAGATTATGGCTCTGGAATAGAAGAGGACATGATTCCTCATATTTTCGACAAAGGCTTTACTCACGGTAAAGAAGGCGGAACAGGCTACGGGCTGTATATTGTAAAAACGATTATCGACAAAGGAATGGGAAATGTAGAAGTCACATCAAGCATCGGCATTGGTACCACCTTCTCAATCGAATTCCCAATGACAATAGAGGAGAGAGACAGATGACTCAGATTAAGGTGCTATTAATTGAAGATGACCCGATGGTGCAAGAAGTCAATAAAGAGTTCATTAAGAGTGTCCCTGGCTTTCAAGTTGCGGCTGTAGCAGGAAATGGCGAGCAGGGCATCCAGCTGATCAAAGACATTCGGCCTGATCTTGTGGTGCTCGATGTGTATATGCCAAAAAAAGATGGCGTCAAAACACTACAAGACATCAGAAAGCAAAAGATGCAGGTGGATGTGATTGTGATTTCGGCAGCAAAGGACAAAGAGACGATCGGTACCATGCTTCAAAATGGTGCCCGAGATTATATCATTAAGCCATTTAAGTTTGAACGGATGAAAGAATCTCTTGAAAGCTATAAAGCGTTCAAATCAAAAATTCGTACCGCAGCAGAATTTTCTCAAGAGATGCTCGATGATATCATACGAAAGCCTGCAGTTAAGCAGGAAGAGACATGGCTTCCTAAGGGGCTGAATGTGCATACGATGAATGAAATTAAAGCCTATATGCGTCTGCAAGAAGGAGCGCAGTCTGCAGAGGAAGTCGCCAATGCACTTGGGATTGCACGTGTCACGGCACGCCGTTATTTAGACTTCCTTGTAAAAGAAGGCGAGCTGAAATTAGATATGCAATATGGCGGGGTCGGACGCCCTGTGAACAAATATATCGTACATTCTGACTAAGAGACCAAAAAGACCAAAATGTACGATATGTCCATAAGCTTCACAGCCTTTGATGAAATCGCTATCATTTATCTACAGATAGCAGTTAAGCGTTTACATCAAAGGGTGAGGGAGTTGATTTTTTTATGAAGAGGCTATTGAAGAACCTGACATTTCAGGTCATTGCAGCTGTCATTATCGGGATCATTGTTGGGATGGTTTGGCCAAACGTCGGGAAAGAAATGAAGCCGCTTGGTGACACATTTATTAATGCAGTGAAAATGGTCATTGCACCCATTATTTTCTTAACCATTGTTCTTGGAATTGCCAAGATGGGGGACATGAAAAAGGTTGGAAAAGTTGGGGGAAAAGCTTTTATCTATTTTGAAGTTGTGACGACGCTTGCGCTTGTCATCGGACTGTTTGTGGTCAATATCATGAAGCCAGGAGCGGGTCTTGACTATAGTAAGCTTGAAAAAGGGGATGTCTCGCAATATACCCAAAATGGGGGACAGGGTATCGACTGGATGGAGTTTGTCACACACATTGTGCCATCTAACATGGTAGATGCCTTTGCAAAGGGAGATATTTTACAGGTCTTATTCTTCTCTATTTTATTCGGTGTTGCGCTCGCTGCACTTGGCGAGAAGGGGAAAGGCATCATCGAATGGCTTGATAAGCTGTCGCTTGTCTTCTTCAAAATCATTGGTTACATCATGCGTGCCGCGCCATTAGGGGCATTTGGAGCAATGGCTTATACCATCGGACACTTCGGTTTAGCTTCAATTAAACCACTGGCAAGTCTGATGCTATCCGTTTATATGACGATGTTCTTGTTTATTTTCGTCGTGCTGAACATCATTTGTAAAATGTATGGCTTCAGCCTGTTAGGTTATCTCCGTTTTATCAAAGATGAAATTTTAATTGTTCTTGGCACAAGTTCGTCAGAATCGGTCCTGCCAAGAATGATGGATAAAATGGAACGCTACGGGTGCTCTAAGTCGGTCGTTGGACTTGTCATTCCGACAGGCTATTCCTTTAACTTAGATGGAACCTCAATCTACTTGTCCATGGCCGTGGTCTTCTTAGCGCAAGTGTTTGGGGTGGACTTATCCATCGGACAGCAGATCACCATTATCCTTGTTTTGATGCTCACATCAAAGGGAGCAGCTGGAGTCACAGGAAGCGGATTTATCGTGCTGGCTTCTACACTTGCTGCACTTCAGGTTATCCCGCTAGAAGGTCTTGCACTGCTATTAGGGGTCGACCGTTTCATGAGTGAAGGAAGAGCGATTACGAACCTGATTGGAAATGGAATTGCTACAATTGTTGTAGCGAAAAGTGAAGGGGAATTTGACGAAGCGAAGAGTAAAACAGCGCTTCAGGAAATGCGAAATATCAAGCAGGCTGTTTAGTATAAAAACATCCAAAAACCGAAACCTTATGTTCTACATGGGGTTCGGTTTTTTCTTGTGTAAAAAAAAAAAAACATGAAAGCTTGATAAATTTAGGACGAATCGTAAGACCTCATTGACCTTTTGTTATATAATTTACAGAAAGATCCGATATAATGAATATGAGATCCAACGAAAAATAGACTTTAGTCCTGGCAGGTGTGTAACGTATGGCGGCATTTTTTAAATTGTTCGAAAAACCTGGTGTCAAGAGGTTTTCAGTATTTGTAGTATTAGCCACAGCATTATATCTATTAAGAGGAATGATGAATTTAATCCTCCTGACCTTCATTTTCACCTTTTTAATGAACCGGTTAGAAGAGGTCATAAGAGGCTTTTTAAATCGCTTCCTGAAAATAGGACAGAAATCAGTCATCACCATTTTGTACATCCTTCTGGCTGGTGGATTGACGTTTGGCGGATTTGTGTTTGTGCCCATCATCGCTAAACAGGTGGAGCAGTTATTCCATTTAGGGAAAAAGATTGCAGATCATCCACAAGATTTACCCTTCTTTGACGTCGTCACCAATGTGTTCGGAGATTTCAAAATATCTTCTTTCTTCGAGAAAGGGTTTAATTTCCTCTATACATACTTAACAGATTTCAGCACGTTCAGTATCCAGGTCATTATGTCCTTAATATTAAGCATGTTCTTCCTGTTCGAAAAGGAACGCCTCATTCAATTCATGAATAAGTTCAAAACGAGTAAAATCTCCGTGTTCTATCATGAAATTGCCTTCTTTGGACGTAAATTTTCCAGAACATTTGGTAAGGTGCTCGAAGCACAGTTCATCATTGCAACAGTTAACTGTGTCTTAACAACAATTGCGCTTGGCATTATGGGCTTCCCGCAATTATTTGGATTAGCGGTCATGGTCTTCTTGTTAGGTTTAATTCCGGTAGCGGGTGTGGTCATCTCCCTCGTTCCACTCAGCATCATTGCGTATACACTTGGAGGCGGAATGTACGTCCTATATATTGTGCTGGTAATCGTGATCATCCATGCCATTGAAGCCTACTTCTTAAATCCGAAGCTCATGTCAGCTAAAACAGAGCTCCCTATTTTCTTCACATTTATTGTTCTGATCTTTTCTGAACACTATATTGGCATTTGGGGACTGATTATCGGCATCCCAATCTTTGTGTTTATCTTAGATATTTTGGAGGTCACGAATAAGGAAGAAAGTAATTAAAAAGATCATATGAACCTGTTTACAATTTTCTAAAAATAAGGTATAAATAGTATGAAAATATCATATTACCACACGCTTAATCCTTCTAAAGGAATGGGGGACCCAAGTTTTTGGGGTGAATTTTTCTTATCTAAGAAAAAAGGACATCTCTTCGTCCTAACCCGTCAGCTAACCTCATCAGCGTGAAGAGAGTAGACAGTGGTACACGTATGGACACGCAGGCCCACGAGAAGACTCTCTCGTGGGCCTTTTTGACGAGGAAGGGGAGATTTTATTGAAGCTTGCGACGAAAATTATTATTGCTTTAATTGTAGGTGCAATCACAGGACTACTGCTCAACATTTTTGCTCCAAATGTATTCAAAGTGTTAGACCCTTATCTATTTACACCTCTAGGTCAAATCTTCTTAAACCTGATTAAAATGTTAGTTGTACCGATTGTCTTCTTTTCGATCACACTTGGTGTAGCAGGCCTTGGCGATCCGAAAAAACTTGGCAGAATCGGCGCAAAAAGCATCTCTTATTTTCTACTGACAACAACATTCGCTATTATCATTGCAATGTCTTTAGCCTTATTGATTAAACCAGGTTCCTTTGGTTCATTCGATACAAAAGGGGCAGAATACAAACCTCAAGAAGCGCCATCAACCACTGACACATTATTAAACATCATTCCATCAAATCCAGTTCAATCTCTAGTTGAAGGAAATATGCTGCAAATCATTGTATTCTGTGTTTTCTTAGGACTAGGAATTGCAGTGCTAGGTAAAAAAACAGAAGGATTACTCAGGATATTAGAACAAGGCAATGAACTCATGATGTACCTTGTGGGCGTGGTCATGAAATTTGCTCCATATGGAACATTCGGCTTAATTGTAACGGCTATTGGAAGCCAAGGTCTTGATGCCATTAAAGCCATGGGGCTGTACTTTACAGTCGTTCTAGTAGCGCTGCTTGTTCATTTCTTTCTCACCTATGGTTCCACATTGGCGATATTTGCAAAACGGAATCCTTTTACATTCTTTAAAGATTTTTCACCTGCGATGGTCGTAGCCTTTAGTACGTCTAGCAGTAGTGCGGTTCTCCCTGTATCAATGGAAACCGCTCAAAAGAAATTGAAAGTACCTGAGCCTATCTCTAGTTTCGTGCAGCCGTTAGGCGCTACGATCAATATGGATGGGACAGCAATTATGCAAGGGGTTGCAACTATTTTTATTGCACAAGTGTTTGGTGTGGAGCTAACGCTCATACAAATGCTTACCGTTGTATTAACCGCCGTATTAGCCAGTATCGGGACTGCTGGTGTACCTGGAGTTGGCTTGATTATGCTGGCCATGGTACTAAATTCTGTCGGCCTTCCTGTTGAAGGCATTGGACTGATCCTTGGGATAGACCGTTTATTAGATATGGCAAGAACGGTTGTCAATATTACAGGTGACGCAGCGTGTGCAGTGATTGTGACAGAGACTGAGAAAAAACATGAGAAAGATGCATCATCACCTCAGGTATCAATGTAATGTTTAAAGGGCTGACTGGATCAGCCTTTTTTTTCGTGGAACGGCTTGTCTAGCGTGATATACTTTTTACAGGATGAGCGGCCGTAACTGCCGCCATAGGTTTTACATAGAAGGAGGAACCACTTTGCAGTCTGCTGTTTTACACATAGAGAACGTCGATAAACAAATTGGCCGGCATCAAATTTTGCAACATATTTCGATGGACATTAGACAAGGAGAAATTGTCGGTTTACTTGGACCGAATGGGTCTGGAAAAACGACCTTGATTCGATTGATTGTTGGCTTGATGAAAAAAAACAAAGGCCGGATCATCATGAATGGATATTCTCAAGATGATGATCATCTAAAGGCGATGTCATCTGTTGGGGCGATCATAGAAAACCCGGAATTTTATTCATATTTAACAGGTTTTGAAAACCTTGAACTGTATGCGTCTATGCATGATGGAGTTTCAGAGGAGCGCATTCTTGAAGTGGTAAAAAGAGTCCGTCTGGAGCACGCCATTCATCAGAAGGTCAAAACGTATTCACTAGGGATGAAACAAAGGCTCGGGATTGCACAAGCAATTTTGCATAAGCCCAATCTGCTCATTTTAGATGAACCAACAAATGGGCTTGATCCCGCAGGAATGAAGGAGTTTCGAGAGCACTTGCAACTGCTTGTACAAGAAGAAGGTGTCTCTGTGTTATTTGCTACACATCTATTGCATGAAGTAGAAGAGCTTTGTGACCGCATGATCATCATTCAAAAAGGACAGATCAAAGCCAATACAAACCTTCACGACATGGAAGGAAAAGAGCAGGTGCTGATGAATATTCAGCCAGTAGAAAAGGCAGTTTCATGGCTAGATATGCAAGGATACACATATGAACAAAGGGATCAGCATGTGCTGGTTCAACTGAATAAAGACCGTGTGCCGGAGCTGAATAAACAGCTTGTCTTAGCAGAATTTGATGTACTTGAAATGACGCCTCAAAAACAATCAATTGAAGAGGCCTTTATGAAATGGACGGAAGGCGGGACGACAGATGCTTCAACTCATCAAGAATGAACATAAAAAAATCACGAGACAAAAGATCACATTCATTGCACTTGGACTGATTGTTGTCTTTCAATTGACGATGGCACTAGCATTGAAACGAGTCATTTCCGGGCTTGGCGGGCAAGATACAGTCGCGAACTATTTTGCTTATTCCACGAATGTTGTGTTTATTTTACAAGTGTTCGCTGTCGTGATTGGCGCCACATTGATCTCAACAGAGTTTCAAAAAAGAACCATCAAGTTCTTGTTGATCAGGCCGAAGACAAGGCTTCATATTTTCTTGTCAAAATACATCACTCTTGTGCTGATGGTCCTTTACCTGTTTGTTTTTTATTATGTGTTCGCTTTTCTTTTTGGCCTTATTTTCTTTGGTACTGATTTTGATGAAAGCACTGGGCGGTTATTTCTGCACACATTTGCTGTGATTGGATCACAGTGGGTGGAAGTGGTCATGATGGCAAGCTTTGCTTTTCTGTGCTCTAGTTTGTTTAGAAATAGTCTGATTGCACTTGTGACTTCATTTTTCGTCTTATACGCGGCGAAATCACTAGTATCGATCATGTCACTGTTAGAAAATCAGTGGGGGAAGATTCTGCTTTTCGCTAATACGGACTTCACACAATACAGCTTTCAAGGTCCGCCGCTCTTTCAGGGCATGAGCCCTCTGTTTTCGCTATTCATTGTGGGAGCGCATTTTGTTTTCTTTGTTGGTGCTGCTTGGCTCCTTTTTTGGAAGCGTGATGTAAATGTGTAAAAATTGTGTCAAATAACAAGAAAAATTCGTGACATCTTTGTGAAAACGAGTCTGTGTTTCACGATATCCGGCTGATTTTGTCTTATAATAAGACAGAGTCATGGAGGTGGCACTATCGTGAAAAATTTTATTACGGCTTTACCTATTTTGCTGCTGTTGTCGTTTTCGTTTGTGTCTTTTGCCTTCCAGTTTGATCATCTTGTTTATTTCAGACTAGCGCTAGGGATCTTTTCATTAGCGGGTCTTTTCTTTCTGTATACACTTAAAAGAAACATGAAATGGTTCATGGTCTATTTATATGCGAGCTGGATCGTGCTTGCTGCCGTTACGACATTTGAAGAACCCGTGTTTTCACAATTCTTCTTCGGTGGTTTAACGATGACAATGGGTTATCTGACATATATGCTCATCTATTTAGGAATGAAACAAGACCGTGTAGTGAAATCACATTAAAACAAAAGCCGATAAAATCGAAGAATAGATTTTATCGGCTTTTTTCCTTTCTTCAGGCAAATAAAAAAGCAGCCATCTGTTTGACTGCTCTTCTTGTGTTTATGATTCACGTCCAGAAGCGGCAAGCTGCTTCTGGTGCTTTTTGTCGATGGTTTCGTATATACTTTCCATCATTTTAGGGTCTTGCATGATTGCTTCCTTGTTTTCTTCGATCAATTGCTGATACGTTTTGATTTTCTTCTTAGACATGTAACTCAACGCTCCTTTGGTAGAATGGACTCTATAAGATTTCACACAGATGAAATTGATAATCATTTTCAATTAGCAACTCCATTATACAAAGCAGAATGTCATAAGTAAAGATTCAATTCAGAAAATTCACGTAACCGACATATTCCCATCCATATCGACGATGAATTCTTTCCCAGGAAATAATCCGCTGTCAAACCTTGTCATGAAATCAGATCAAACATTCCTGCCTATGTTGAAACATTTTAGCCGCACATCTCGTCTTATGAAGAGATTTGATTTAAAAGGAAATATAAAAAGACACCAGCATGAGTTGCTGATGTCTCCATTCAAATGAGTTATGAAACGTGTTCTTGAAGAAACTCCGTTACTTCTTCAGGTGATTTAGCGTTAGCGCTGTGTAAATGGCCTGTTTTTTCGCCATTTTTGAAAATTAACAGGCTAGGAATTCCCATGACCTGATACGTTTCCGCTAACTCAGGAAAGTCGTCTTTGTTTATTTCAAACCATTCATTCTGAGCATAAGCCTCTAAAATGTCTGGAATGAACATGTCCATTCTAGTGCAATCAGGGCACCATGTCGCAAAGAATTTAACAATGACCTCTTTGTCTGATTGAATGATTTCGTTGAATTGTTCAGTGCTTGTAATTTTTTTCAATTTGTCACAACTCCTTTTCAATGTCATTTTAATATAAAATAAAGGCGAATGACATACAAATGCTCGGGGGGCGCTTACAACCTTTACAAATCATTTCAATTCCGTAACAACAAAAATTAATTAGAGCATTTTTGCTTGAAAGTGATAAGATAGTAAAGATGAATTTTAGTGGGGGGAGTATCCATTGAAAATAAGTTTAGGATTGGTTTACGGCGGAAAGTCAGCCGAACATAATGTATCACTGCAAACAGCCCTTGCAGTTACAAAAGCACTTAACACTGAGAAGTTCGATATACATCCAATTTATATTACAGAAGAGGGCGAATGGCTAAGAGGAGAAAAACTCACTGAACCAGTATCAAACGTCAAAATGCTTCAATTTGAACAAAATGCAAAGACGTTTTTACCAACTTCTTTAAATGAAAGCATGTTTCCACAGCCTGCATCAGCTGATGAAAAGATTGATGTTGTCTTTCCATTGCTGCATGGGCCAAATGGTGAAGATGGGACCATGCAAGGGTTACTTGAACTATTGAATATCCCGTATGTCGGTAACGGCGTTCTCGCGTCTGCTGCGGGTATGGATAAAGTCATGATGAAAGATGTGTTTGCTCAAGCTGGGCTTGCGCAGGCAAAGCATCTTTCCTTCAATAAAAAGGATTATGAGAAAGCCATATCAGACAGCCTAGAACAGGTAGAAGCAGTACTCGGGTATCCTTGTTTTGTGAAACCTGCCAACATGGGGTCAAGTGTCGGAATTAGTAAATGCCGCAGCAAAGAAGAACTTCAAACAGCATTTGAGTTGGCTTTCCAATATGATCGTCGTGTTGTTGTGGAAGAAGGCGTTGTAGGGCGAGAAATCGAAATTGGTGTATTAGGAAATGACGAGCCGAAATGCTCAGTCGTTGGTGAAATTGCACCTAAAACAGACTTTTATGACTATAAAGCAAAATATGAAGATGGCGATACAGATTTGATCATTCCTGCGAGTGTGTCAGAGGAAGAGTACAAGACGATTCACGATATGGCCATTAAGGCATTTAAAGCCATTGATGGATCTGGCCTCGTACGTGCAGATTTCTTCCTAACAGAAGAAGGCGAAGTGCTAATCAATGAAGTGAATACAATGCCAGGGTTCACACCTTTTAGTATGTTCCCGCTGCTTTGGAAACATACTGGTGTAGAGTATCCTGAGCTGATTGAGAAGCTGGTGTCACTTGCAATTGAACGCCATCAAGAAAAACAAACCATTAAAACCACTTTTTAATGTAAGAAGCAAGCAGACACTATCCTACAGGTAGTGTCTCTTTTCCTTCAAACGTGAAATGAGAAAGAGAGGCGACAAAACATGATCAAACGTACAGTGAAACAAATCGCCCAAATGGCTGGTGGAACATTATCGAATGAAGCTTTTGGCGAAGAACAGATACACGGAGTGACAACAGATACACGAAAAGTATCAAAAGGCGCACTATTTATCCCACTTATTGGGGAACATTTTAACGGTCACACTTTTGCTTCAAAAGCAGTGGAGCTTGGAGCGGCAGCTGTTCTTTGGAATCAAACGGAAGCGAATCCACCGTTCGATGTACCTGTCATTCTTGTAGAGGATACTCTGACAGCACTCCAACAGCTTGCGAAATCATACTTAAAAGAGGAAAACCCTCGAGTTGTCGGTATTACTGGAAGTAATGGCAAAACAACGACGAAAGACATGATTCATTCTGTCCTACAAACGACATACAGAGTCCACAAAACTGATGGCAACTTTAATAATCACATTGGACTTCCGCTGACCATCCTTGCGATGCCAGAAGGAACCGAGATTGCTGTATTAGAGATGGGCATGAGTGCAAAAGGAGAGATCGAATTTTTATCTAATCTCGCTGAACCTGATGCAGCTGTCATCACCAATATTGGAGAATCTCATATGCAGGATCTAGGATCAAGAGAAGCCATTGCAGATGCAAAATGTGAGATCACAAAAGGGTTAAAAAAGGATGGAACCTTTTATTATTTAGGAGATGAGCCTTTACTCCGCCAAAGAGCGAATACCCTGGCGCGCAGCGCAAAAACATTTGGAGAAGCAGAGGACTGTGATATTAAGGTGATTCACATCCATCAACTCGCAGAAGGCACTGAATTTCAAGTGGAAGGATACGCTCAAGGGTTTCTCATTCCTGTATTAGGGAAACACAATGTAAAGAATGCTCTTGCGGCTATTGCAATCGGCCAGCATTTCGGCCTCAATGAAAGACAAATTGCCCAAGGGCTGATGCAAACGAAATTGACAGGCATGCGTCTAGAACTGTTTAAAACAGAAAAGGGCATCACGGTTATCAACGATGCGTATAATGCGAGTCCTACGTCAATGAAAGCAGCGATTGATCTTGTAGGTGATATGGACGGCTTTGCTAACCGCATTCTCGTACTCGGAGATATGCTGGAGATGGGCAGTGAAGAAGAGACCTATCATTTTGAAGTAGGGGAATACATTAAGCCTGAGTTTATTGATCATGTTATAACGTTTGGCCGTCTTGGGGCATGCATTGCTGAAGGAGCGAAGAAAGCATTTGGAGACGACCGCGTGTCTTCTTATATGGACAAAGAAGAACTAAAGAAAAAACTGGCGGATGTGGCAGGACCTGACGATGTCGTTCTTGTCAAAGCTTCCCGCGGCATGAGATTGGAAGACGTCATTACTGCATTATAAAACAGATTGGCAAAGAAGGTGACAGGGTGATTGGCTGTCTATGTATACATGGTTTTACTGGTGCCCCGTATGAAGTAGAGCCGCTTGCAGAATATTTAAAGGAGACAACAGATTGGATGGTACAATCTGTCACGCTTCCGGGGCATGGGGAGAAACTTCAGCTCAAAGGTATTCTCTATCAGGAGTGGATTGCCACCGCTGAATTAGAACTCTTATCCTTTTACCGAACATGTGACACCATTTATTTGGTCGGCTTTTCGATGGGCGGGATGATTGCCTCATATTTAGCAGCGAAGTATCCAGTGGCTCGTCTTGTTCTTTTAAGTGCTGCTGCCAAATATGTAAACCCAAAACAAATGATTCAAGACACAAGGCAGATGGTGAAGGAATCCTTGTCTGGTTTGATTGATACGAACCCATTATATGATCGATATCGTCATAAGCTGACGAGTACACCGCTATCAGCTGCTGTAGAATTTATGAAATTGGTGAAGCAAACGAAAGGCTCTCTTGAAAAGCTGCATTTACCTGTCTTAATCGTTCAAGGTGAAAGTGATGGGATCGTACCCGCTTCTAGTGCAGAATTCATTTATCATAAAATCCCGTCCCGTCAGAAAGAAATGTTCTATTTACCTGATTGTAAACATCACGTTTGTCATGAGCCTTGTGCACAGCAATTGTTTGAGAAAGTCGAACAATTTCTAAAAAAAACAATTTAATCTATAGAAAAGCTAAAATGTGGCTAAACTAATATAAATTGAATCCCACTTGTTAAAATTTGCATCATTTTTGTCGAATGAGTGACAGGCCTATGTTACAATAGGTAAGAAAAGGTGGTCGATTCGGTTGTTTCAATATGACGGAAAAACCTTTGTCCCGCAGTCTAATTCGAGCAATGGGGAAGTATCGGAAGGAACCATTTTTCAATATCGTCAGGACGGGAATATTTTAACGGGAACATATTAAGGCGGCGGTATTCAATCTGGCGTACTTGTAGGAACTGTGTATAAAGACGGAGCACTTCATTTTAGATATCACCATGTAAGCAAGGATGGCAGCATGAGAAGCGGTTCATGTCATTCCACTCCTAAGCAGCTGGATAACGGGAAAATCCAACTGTTCGAAAAGTGGAAATGGATGGACGGAGATCAAAGTGAAGGTGAATCTGTCATTGTCGAGCAGTAGATATATCCATTTCTGTCTTGTTGAAAAACAAATAGTGTAATGGTAAGATATAAGGTAGGGTAATTCGGGCTTTGTATATAATGGACCTGTCCTTTCGGAAAAGGGCAGTTTTTAATGATCATTCACGAGATTACTGAAACAGCAATTAGAAGGAGTTTGAATAATTTGACTATAACGTTTCAAGATTTTCAATTAAGCGAAAGTCTCATGAAAGCTATTAACCGCATGGGATTTGAAGAAGCAACACCGATTCAAGCGGAAACAATTCCTCTCGGTCTTCAGAATAAAGATGTCATTGGACAAGCACAAACAGGAACAGGAAAAACTGCAGCGTTTGGTATTCCTCTTGTAGAAAAAATCGACCCAGCGTCTCCAAATATCCAAGCGATTATCATTGCGCCAACAAGAGAATTAGCGATTCAAGTATCTGAAGAGCTATACAAAATTGGCCAAGACAAGCGTGCGCGTGTACTTCCGATTTACGGTGGACAAGATATCGGTCGCCAAATCCGTTCGCTCAAGAAAAATCCTCATATCATCGTAGGGACTCCAGGACGTTTACTCGATCACATTAACCGTCGTACAATGCGTCTTCAAAATGTTGAAACAGTCGTGCTTGATGAAGCAGACGAAATGCTCAACATGGGTTTCATCGAAGACATTGAATCGATCCTTTCAAATGTACCAAGTGAACACCAAACACTTTTATTCTCTGCGACAATGCCTGCACCAATTAAGCGCATTGCAGAACGTTTCATGACAAACCCAGAACACGTAAAAGTAAAAGCGAAAGAAATGACTGTCTCTAACATCCAACAGTTCTACTTGGATATCCATGAGCGTAAGAAGTTTGATACTTTGACTCGTCTTCTTGACATTCAATCACCTGAGCTTTCAATTGTCTTCGGTCGTACAAAGCGCCGCGTTGACGAATTGACTGAAGCACTTAACCTTAGAGGTTATACAGCTGAAGGAATTCATGGTGACTTGACTCAAGCGAAACGTATGGTTGCGCTTCGTAAATTCAAAGAAGGTTCAATCGATGTGCTTGTAGCAACAGACGTTGCAGCACGTGGACTTGATATCTCAGGTGTTACACACGTGTATAACTTTGACGTACCACAAGATCCAGAAAGCTATGTACACCGTATCGGACGTACTGGACGTGCTGGACGTACAGGTATGGCGATGACATTCATCACACCACGTGAAAAAGATATGCTTCGTGCGATCGAACAAACAACTAAACGTAAAATGGATCGTATGAAAGAACCTACACTAGATGAGGCAATCGAAGGACAACAGCAAGTAACCATTGATCGTCTGCGTACAATCATCAGTGAAAACAACTTAAACTTCTACATGACAGCAGCTGCTGAATTGCTAGAAGATCATGATTCTGTTACAGTGGTTGCGGCTGCTATCAAAATGATGACAAAAGAGCCGGATGCAACGCCTGTTCGTTTGACAGATGAAGCACCAATGATTTCAAAACGCAATCGTAACAACCGCAGCTCTTCTAAACGCAGAGACGGCGGTGGTGGTGGCGGCTATCGCGGAAAAAGCCGTTCATCTTACGGTGATAAAAAGCGTTCTTCAAATGACCGCAATCGTTCTTCTAACGATCGTCGTCAAAAGAAATCTTATAACAGCTAACATACAAGAGCGAATCCTTTGCAGGGTTCGCTTTTTTTAACAGTCTTAATGAAACTTTTTAGGCTTTCTTTCGTAATATATTGATAGAAAAGTAAGAGAATGGGGGAAGAATGTGAGAAAACAACCGCAACGTCAAATCAGCTTAAACGGATTAAAAGTATGGCGTCTTCAAAATGGAATTATCTCATTGATTTTCTTATTCATTATCATTGGGGTATTTGTTGCTAGTTATTATTTTCAATGGCCATATTGGATTGGAGCCATCCTTATCGGTTTATGGGTCTTACAGGTTATTTTTGGCATTTGGCTTATACCAAAAATCCGTCATCGTATCTGGCGCTACGAAGTATTCGAAAATGAAATTGAAATACAGCACGGACTCATTCGTGTCACACGTGTCATTGTGCCAATGGTACGTGTTCAGCATGTTGATACATCTCAAGGACCGCTTTTAAGGCGCTACCGGTTGGCATCTGTTCAAATTTCTACTGCTGCGACAGTGCATGATATTCCGGCACTGGAATTAGAAGAGGCAGATGAGCTTCGTGATTACATATCTCGTTTAGCAAGGGTGACGGAAGATGATGTCTGAACCAAAACGTGTACATCCAATCTCGATGTTCATTGATTTTATATCAGATGCCGTATCCATGATCAAAAACTTCATTATCCCTTTTTTCGTGCTTATTTTTGTGAACTCGAATTCGAGCATTCGTTTTTATGCATTTATCATTCTTGGTGTGCTTCTTTTATGGAAAGCTGTTTCAACCGTTTTAGCATGGAGGCGCTTCACTTACCGGATGGAAGATGATGAATTTCGCGTAGAATCGGGCGTCATCACAAAAAAGAAAAAATATATTTCGTTAGAACGAATTCAAACGGTGAATACAAGTGAAGGTATCTTCCAGCGGATCTTTGGTTTAGTGCGGGTTCAAATCGAAACAGCTGGCGGAACAGACGGCCCGGAAGTGAGTCTGACGGCGATTACAAAAGCAGAAGCGGAACAATTAAAGCAATCGATTTTCAACCGGAAGAAAAGCTTGCAGCAAGAAGAAATGGTGGATGAAAATGGAGATCTCCCGCATGATCCTCTGACAGCGCAACAGCCTGTAGAAAAAGAAATCAATGTTTCCTACCGAATGGGTATACCAGAGCTGCTTTTGGCTGCGACTACTTCAAGCGGGATCGGAGTCATTATTTCTGGGTGTCTCGCCATTTACACACAAATAGATGAAATTCTTCCTTTGGACGGATTCCTCAAGCGGTTTTCTTTTTTAAGTCATGCGAGTGTTGAGATTTATGCGATTCTCATATTTATTGTCGTATTGATTGCATGGGTTCTTAGTGTTGGGGTAACAGCCCTTCAATATGCGAATTTTAACGCAAAACGAAAAGGGAAAGACATCATCATCACAAGAGGGCTCATCGAAAGGCATCAAATGACCATTCCGCTTGCGAGAATTCAAGCAGTGAAAATCAAAGAAAATATTCTGCGTGAACCATTTGGTTTTGCGACGGTCATGCTTGTCAGCGCAGGAGGTTCGATTACAGAAAAAGAGACTTCTTCTGTTTTATTTCCACTCATACGAAAGAAAAAGATCAATGAATTATTAACGCAATTTACAGATCAATATCAGCTGGCACCAGAAAGTGAACTGAAGAAAGTACCGAAGCGTTCACTGAAACGGTACCTGATTTCTTATGGGTTTGTTCCGTTACTTGTCGGTGTGATTTTATCTGTGCGTTTTCCGCCATGGGGGTATTTGGCGCTGATTCCATTACCGCTTGCCTTGTTCTTTGGGTATTTAGCCTATAAACAATCAGGATATGTGATCAAAGATCAACTGATTCAGTTAACGACAAGAGGTATTGGCAAAACCACCGGAATTGTTTTAAGAAAACGAATGCAAAACTATACGATGACCCAATCCTATTTTCAAAAGAAAGGGCGAGTGGCAAGTATTCACACCTTTGTGAAATCCTCTGCCTTGCTTGATTCCTTTGGTGTGCATCACCTTGAAGAGGAAGACGCTGCACGTGTATGCGATTGGTATTCCTATGAAACGAATCAATCATCTTAAACCAAAAAATGTCGATCAGCTCCCGTTAAACGGAGTGATCGACATTTTTTATGAGCTTAATAGCGTCGTTTTTTTGAATGGAAGAATAGGGTGATCGGTGCTAGGATCATGCCTCCTATCAATCCAAATAAGTGGGCCATGATGTTGATGTTCGAGTTGACGAACGTCATAATAACAGAGACGCCGAGAATCGTTAAGATCACCTGAGAATTACCACGGTCCATCATATGCGGTTTAAATAGGACAAGATAAAGATAGACGCCAAATAAACCAAATATCGCACCAGAAGCCCCGACATGTACGTACTCTAAAGGCTCCACCCAATAGGTTCCGAGATTGCCAATGAATCCTGCACCAAGATAAATCACAAGAAATCGAACCTTTCCAAGCAAATACTCAAGTGCTGGAGCGAATAGGAAGAGCGACATGGAATTGAACAGTATATGTGTCAGACTTCCGTGAAGAAAAATAGGCGTTAAAAGCCGCCACCATTCTCCTGCTGCGACACCATAGTTAAAACCAACGAGATGGTCCTGCCCAAGCTGGATCATTGGAATAGGGATCGCAAATAAAAGCCACAGGCCTATTTGCAAAGCAAGGATCGCTGTTACGATTGGATACGATCTAATAAATTGTTGAAAGCTCTCCGTTCGAATAAACATAACAAACCCCTTTTGACTAGATAATGGTAAGTTTATAGTAACACGTTTATGAAGCGAACATCCAAATTAGTACGAGTATCATAGGAGGTACCTCATGATTAAAGGAATTGGTATGGATATTGTAGAGATCGGCCGGCTGTCACGAGTTCTTAGCAGGCAGCCCCGTTTACCAGAACGAATTTTGACTTTACGTGAACAGGAAGTCTTTCACACACTAAGTGAAAAGAGGCAGCTCGAGTTTCTGGCAGGGCGTTTTGCGGCGAAGGAAGCATTCGCAAAAGCATACGGTACGGGAATTGGTCAGTATGTAAGCTTTCACGACATCGAGATACAAAAAGATGCGAACGGAAAACCTCTCATCAAAAGTGAGAAAACAAAAGAAGACTACGTTCATGTATCCATTACCCACACAAAAGAATATGCTGCAGCACAAGTTTTAATTGAAAGGTTGTCAAGCTAGTCTGCATATTGTTTGTCCCCCCTTCATATATTGGGTAGTGCGATAAGGAAGGGCGAGTTGCTAACAGGCTTTGATGGTTCGCGGTACGCAGTTAACTCTTGAGGCGTACTGTTAAAGTCAAACAAGCGGTTTCTTCCTTTTAACACAATTAACGAAGGGGTTGAAAAGGGTGAGAAAAAGCTTTGTTTTGCTTGTAACGGGGATCCTTTTTGTACTGATTCTCTCCGCATGCGGTCAAAAATCTCAACAGGATATCGTTGGAGATTTAAACAAAAAGGCAGAGGAAATGACATCATACAAAGCCAAAGCAAAAATGACCATTGAGACAGGTAATGATCCGCAGGAATACCACGTGGAAATTTGGTACAAAAAGCCGGAGCTTTACCGTGTCTATTTAGAAAATCCGAAGAAGGATCAGAGTCAAGTCATTTTAAGAAATGGCAATGGTGTATTTGTGCTGACACCTTCATTAAACAAAAGCTTCCGTTTCCATAGCGATTGGCCGAACAACAGCAGTCAGGTGTATTTATTTGAATCACTTGTGAAAGACATTAAAAATGACAGTGTAGCTCAGTTCAAAGCAAAAGAGTCGAAGTACGTTTTTGAAACAAAAACCAACTATCAGCACAACCAAATGCTGCCGACCCAAGAAATTACCTTTCATAAAAAAACAATGGCGCCTGCCAGTGTGAAAGTACTGGACAGCGATAAAAAGCCAATGGTGAAAGTAGAATTCTCTCACTTTGAATTCAACAAATCCTTTGACAAAGACGCCTTTGATGAGAAGAAAAACATGACACTTTCTCAAATGGATGTTGCCACAAGTGCAGATCCATCTGACAGCTTTGCTGTGAAAACGCCTGTGGATATGCCAGAGGGCGTGAAGAAAATGGAAGAGAAAGAAATGACAACAGATGCTGGGAAACGGTATGTGATGACGTATGGCGGAAAGAAATCCTTCACGCTCATTCAGGAAAAAGCGCGGGTAGCAGAAGCTTCTACGCCTGTGACGATGAACGGCGAGCCAGTCGATCTTGGCATGACAGTGGGTGTTCTGACAGACAAATCTCTTTCTTGGACATCTGATGGAGTTGACTACTTAATTTCTTCAAGTGATTTATCGAAAGAAGAACTTTTAATGGTCGCCAAAAGTGTAGAAGGACAGTCAGCGAAATAGGCGAGATTCTTAAAATAACAACAAATCAGCCCTGTGCATGGGTGATTCAGATTGTTGACAAAGGGCTAAAATGAACTTTATTTTAGCCCTTTGTCTTCTTTTCAGCGTGATAGAAAGCCTTTGCAGTCTAGGAAGGACGAGTACTGGAGCGGAGCGAATTTGACATTCGTGAGCACCAGCACACAGGACTGACAAAGAATGCGAGGGTTTGCCTACACGCTGAATCAGCCCTGTGCAGGGGCTGATTTTCTTTGAGTTGTTTCACATTATTCTTGATTTTTAGTATCATTATGAAGTATGGAATCATTCAATAGGGAAGTGTGATGAATGGACACAAATGCCTTTTATAGAGACACATGGGCAGAAATTGATTTAACAGCGATCAAGCATAATGTTTCACATATGAAAGAACATATTGGTCAAAACGTTCAACTAATGGCTGTTGTGAAAGCCAATGCATATGGACATGGAGATATAGAAGTGGCAAGAGCTGCCCTCGAAGCAGGAGCAGACCTGTTAGCCGTCGCTTTTTTAGATGAAGCCATTTCTTTAAGAAATAAAGGCATCAAAGCCCCGATTCTTGTGCTCGGTGCAGTACCGCCAGAGTATGTCAAAGTCGCCGTTAGATACAACGTCATCATGACTGCTTACTCTATCCAGTGGCTGAGAGAAGTCGTCAAATTGATGAAAGGGCAGATGGGACAACCCATTCGTTTCCATTTGAAAATCGACAGCGGCATGAATCGGTTAGGTCTGAAAACAATCGAGCAGGTGAGCGAAGTAAAAAAGCTTGTCCACGATCATTCTTTTTTACAGCTGGAAGGAGTATTTACTCACTTTGCCACAGCGGATGAAAAAGATGAAAACTACTTCGGTATGCAGGTTGATACGTTTAAAACATTGCTTCAACCGCTTCATACGGACAAACTGCTCATTCATTGCGCCAATAGCGCAGCAGGTCTAAGGTTTAAAGACACTTTATTCAATATGGTTCGTTTTGGCATCAGTATGTACGGGCTGTCGCCGTCGGAAGAAATCAAAGATGAATTGCCGTTTCAACTGGAAGAAGCATTATCTCTTCATACAAAACTTGCACATGTAAAGCCCATTCAAAAGGGTGAGAGCGTGAGCTATGGTGCCACTTATACAGCGAATCAAGATACATGGATTGGTACGATTCCAATCGGGTATGCAGACGGCTGGATCAGGAAGCTTGCCGGAACAGAAGTGCTCGTTGGCGGAAAACGCCGAAAGATTGCTGGAAGGGTTTGTATGGATCAATTCATGGTTGATTTGAAAAAGAACATTCCAGCAGGTGAGCCAGTCGTGCTCATCGGGACACAAGGCGAAGACAAGATATCTGTCGATGAAATAGCCAAGCGGCTTGAAACCATTAACTATGAAGTCACTTGTTCTGTTGGCTACCGCGTCCCAAGAGTCTATATAGAGGACGGCGAAAGGGTTCATGTACGAAATCCGCTGCTTCAAGGCGGTCCAAGCTTTTTATAAACAGCATCCAAGGGAACGATGTATAAACTGACATCGTTCTCTTTTATTCAACAAAGGCAGAATAAACATTCTCCCTTTTTTAGAGATTTTGGAAATACCGTATGATTTTCGGAAAAAAGCGTATAATGGGAAAGAGGAACTCCATTATCATCTTGATTTACGGGTGGCGAGCCGCTTCATGTTCTAATAAGAAATCATGAAAAAACAGCTTTGCTTGTGCATTGAATAATGGTATGATTAGTCTTGGAATGGATCGATACGGTATCCGTAAGTTTTGTGGAGGTGTATGTTTTTTGTCTGAATCCAGCGCAACAAATGAAATGAAGATTCGACTGCCGGAGACTTTAATGTCTGAGATCGAACGAGTAGCAGAGCAGGATAAGGTAACAAGAAATGAATTGATCTACCGAGCGACAAAAACGTATATTCGTGAACGTAATATTCGACAAAATCGTGAATCGATGAGACGCGGCTACATGGAGATGGCGAAAATTAATCTGAATATCTCTTCAGAGGCACAATACGCAGAATTTGAGGCTGAGAATACAGTTGAGCGATTAGTCAGCGGGGGTTAAACATTTGATTGTTAAACGCGGTGATGTTTACTTTGCTGATTTATCTCCTGTTGTTGGCTCCGAGCAGGGCGGGGTTCGCCCGGTATTGGTGATTCAAAATGACATTGGAAATCGCTTCAGCCCGACTGCTATCGTTGCAGCCATAACAGCCCAAATACAAAAAGCGAAATTACCGACTCACGTCGAAATTAATGCAAAGCGGTACGGCTTTGAACGAGATTCTGTCATTCTTTTGGAACAAATTCGTACAATCGATAAACAAAGACTGACAGATAAAATCACACATCTTGATGATGAGATGATGGAGAAGGTTGATGAAGCCTTACAAGTTAGTTTGGCTCTTATTGATTTTTAATATGGTGAGATTTGGTTGCTCTCTTGTGAGCAACTTTTTTTTGTGTTCAATTTTTATTAACGTTATAATGAAGAAAGACTAAAAGAAGTGCTTTTTATGTACGCAGGGGGTAAAACATGTCGAATCATATCGTGTTAGCATTCGCAAGAGAGCATCAAAAGGAATTAGAAAAAGAGTGGACGGACATTTTTAAACGACTCGGTGAAGAAGAAACGGACATGATGCTGAACGACAAAATGTATGAAACCATCTGTTACGAATATGTTCAGCTCATTATTGCATCCCTTTCTGAGGGATATGGCGAAGATTTTGAAGAAAAAGTGCAAACTTTTGCTTTAAAAATTGTTCAAATGGGTATATCACTTAAGTTACTGGCAAATGGTCTAACAGAAATCCGTACTCATTTATATCAAAAAATGAACAACGACCAAGATACAGCAGAAGAGAGCAGCGATCTCATCTGGGAAATTGATCGATTCATCACACCGATTCATAATGAAATTTTGAATCAATATTCCATCTCATGGGAAAAAACCGTGAACCTTCAAAAAATTGCGCTGCAGGAACTGTCTGCCCCGTTGATCCCGGTATTTGAGCATATCACCGTCATGCCGCTTGTTGGAACAATTGATACAGAACGTGCGAAAAAAATTATGGAGAATTTACTGAATGGTGTCGTAAAGCATCGTTCACAGGTTGTCTTGATCGATATCACGGGTGTTCCTGTTGTTGATACGATGGTCGCGCACCATATCATTCAAGCATCTGAGGCTGTGAGATTAGTAGGTGCGAAGTGCTTGCTGGTCGGTATTCGTCCAGAAATCGCCCAAACGATCGTTAACCTCGGAATTGATTTATCTCAGGTTACAACAAAGAATACCCTTCAAAAAGGAATTCAAACTGCTTTGGAAATGACAAATCGAAAAATTGTTTCATTGGAGGGATAACCTAGTGAGAAATCACCCGAAGATTCCAATCTTAAAACTATATAACTGTCTTCTGATTTCGATCCAGTGGGAGCTTGATGATCAAACAGCTCTCCACTTTCAAGAGGACTTGCTGAATAAAATTCATGAAACAGGAGCAAACGGTGTGGTCATTGACTTAACATCCGTCGATATGATTGATTCATTTATCGCAAAGGTATTAGGCGATGTGATCACCATGTCTAAGCTCATGGGTGCAAAAGTTGTATTAACAGGAATACAACCGGCAGTCGCTGTGACGCTGATTGAACTTGGCATTTCGCTGGAAGAAATTCAGACAGCACTAGATCTTGAACAAGGGCTTGAGACACTGAAGCGGGAATTGGGGGAATAGATATGAAAGACCAATCCTGTGTAAAAATATTGACGGAATGGGACATAGTCGCAGCAAGACAATTGGGGCGCAACGTTGCAAAAGAACTTGGTTTTGGAACAGTTGACCAAGCAAGAATTACGACGGCCATTTCAGAATTAGCTCGTAACATCTATTTATACGCTGGTAAAGGTCAGATTTGTATAGAAGAAGTAATGGAGCGCGGAAAGCGTGGACTCAAAGTCATCGCAGCCGATGAGGGGCCTGGTATTACGGATATACGCAAAGTGATGGAAGATGGATTCTCAACATCAGGCGGACTCGGAGCAGGTCTTCCGGGAGTCAGAAGGCTGATGGATGATTTCACATTAGATTCCGCACCAGAACAAGGAACTGAGATACAAGCTGTCAAGTGGCTTCGCTAGGAGGGAAACCATGGATTTTAAGGAGGTAATGGAGCAGCGGTACCATCAGCTGCTCAATCGTTATATCAGTGATTTAACTGAAACATCGCTTTATCAAGCTCAAAAATTTAGCCGTAAAACCATTGAGCATCAAATACCTCCTGAAGAAATAGTGAGTGTTCACCGAAAAGTGATTCAGGAGCTTTACCCTGATTTGCCGGAAGATGTCTTTCATTCACTAGACTTCTTAATTGAAGTGATGATTGGATACGGACTTGCCTACCAGGAACATTTAACACTAAGAGGCATCCAGCAAGAAATTAAATCGGAAATCGAAATTGCTGCAAATGTTCAGCAAACCCTTCTGGAAACGAAAATTCCAGAAGGAGACACATTTGATATCGGAGCCATCAGTGTGCCGGCAAAACAGATGAGTGGGGATTATTACCATTTTGTAACAGATCACGATACAATCAATATCGCGATTGCAGACGTCATTGGGAAAGGCATTCCAGCTGCGCTCTGTATGTCGATGATTAAGTATGCGATGGATTCCTTGCCAGAGTCAGGCAGCGGCCCAACGAAAGTGCTCAAAACCCTTAATCGTGTGGTCGAGCAAAACGTAGATCCAAGCATGTTTATCACCATGTTTTATGGCAGTTATAATAAAGAAACACATGAATTTAAGTACGCATCGGCTGGACATGAGCCGGGCTTTTTCTATTGCAAAAAAGAGCATCAATTTTACGATTTAGATGCAAAGGGTCTTGTCCTTGGAATCGCACCAGACTTTGATTACAGGGAGTATGAGCAGCATTTGGACGTAGGGGATATGGTGATCTTATTTTCAGATGGGGTCACTGAATCCAAGTCAGAGGACGGTTTCTTAGAGCGAGAAGATATCAAAGCGCTCATAGCAGAGCATCTATCCTATTCCGCGCAGGAAATGGTGGACGCTATCTATGCAAGCTTACTCAAATTACAAGATTTTCAGCTTCATGATGACTTTACTTTACTTGTCCTTAAAAGAAAGGTTTAGAAAGTGAATATGCGGGTATATAAAACTTTAGGAAACAAGAATTTCGAGGTGAATGCATAATGAATATGTCTGTAAAAGAGCATCAAATAGATCATAAGACGAAAATTAGTGTCAGCGGAGAAATCGATGTGTACTCTGCTCCTGAGCTGAGAGAAACCCTTATGCCCAAAGCAGAACAAGGAGAGCATCTTGACATTTGTCTGAAGGACGTTACTTACATGGATAGTACAGGTTTAGGTGTGTTTGTTGGGCTGTTCAAAGCGGCTCAAAAAGCGGGAGGATCATTAAAGCTTGAGAACTTGTCGGATCGGCTTGTCAGATTGTTTGAAATCACTGGACTAAAGGACATCATTGACATTTCTGCAAAGTCAGAGGGTGGGGTACAATGAACGAATCAGTAGATCTAATCGAGATGAAAATACCGGCGAAACCAGAATACGTAGGCATCATTCGTCTGACTCTTTCAGGCGTTGCAAGCCGGATGGGCTATGCCTACGAAGAGATTGAGGACTTGAAAATTGCCGTCAGTGAGGCGTGTACAAATGCAGTTCAGCATGCCTATAAAGGTGAAGATGGCGAAGATGGAGAGGTAGCGGTTCGCTTTCTTGTCTATGAAGATCGTCTAGAAATCGTTGTCGCTGATAAGGGCGGTAGCTTTGACTTTAAGCAAAAGCAGGAAGACCTAGGGCCGTACACATCTGCTCATACGGTGGATCAATTGGCAGAAGGAGGTCTTGGTTTATACTTAATGCAAACATTGATGGATGAAGTCGAGGTGCAAGCAAACTCCGGAGTTACCGTGGCGATGACAAAGTTTTTAAACAGGGAGCGAGTTGACCATGACACAACCATCCAAAACTATGAAACTAACTAAAGATGAAGTGGATCGCCTCATTCAAAGCTATCAATCCAATCAAGACGAGCAGGCGCAGCTGACGCTAGTTGAGTTTTATACAAACCTTGTGGATATGCTCGCAAAGAAATATTCTAAAGGAAAAAGCTTTCATGAGGATTTAAGACAAGTTGGAATGATTGGTTTACTCGGCGCAATAAAACGTTATGACCCACTTGTCGGTAAATCATTTGAGGCATTTGCCATTCCAACTATTATCGGGGAAATCAAACGCTTTTTACGTGATAAAACATGGAGTGTCCATGTACCAAGAAGGATAAAAGAACTTGGACCAAGAATTAAAATGGCGGTTGATCACCTAACAACAGAAACCCAAAAGTCACCTAAAGTACAAGAAATTGCAGAATATCTAGATGTAACAGAAGAAGAAGTGCTTGAAACAATGGAGATGGGCAAAAGCTATCAAGCGCTGTCTGTTGACCAAGGCGTAGAGGCTGATTCTGAAGGAAGCACCGTGACGATTTTAGATGTTGTCGGCTCACAAGAAGAAGGGTACGAACGTGTGAACCAAAAAATGATGCTAGAAAGTGTGCTTCACGTTCTGACAGATAGAGAAAAAGAAATCATCAACCTCACGTATTTGCAAAATAAGAGCCAGAAAGTAACAGGCGATTTACTCGGCATATCTCAAATGCATGTATCAAGGCTGCAGCGGAAGGCAGTGAAAAAGCTACGAGATGCATTGTCAGAAGATGCGTCTATGGAGCTAGGGTAATGAAGCAGATCGAACAGCATGAGCATGTAAACGCCATTATCTATCAATCGAATAAAGAAGGAAAATCATGCTGCGGGGACAGTTTTTTTATTAAAGCAGATGATGAAGAACTAATTTGTGCTGTAGCAGACGGATTAGGCAGCGGCCAGTTCGCCAATGAATCATCTTCTTTAGTCAGCGAAATTGTCGAAGAATATGGACATGAGGATGTGACAACCCTCATTGATAGATGCAATCAGGCCATGAAAAATAAACGCGGAGCCACTGTGGCCATATTGAAGGTGAATTTTTCCCAGCAGCAGTTTACCTATTGTTCGGTTGGCAATATTCGATTTATCTTGAATGCACCTTCTGGCGACTATATTTATCCACTTCCGACATCAGGATATCTATCAGGTAAACCTAGAAAATATAAAACATATACCTATTCCTACGAAAAAGGATCGACATTCATTATGTATTCAGACGGACTGAATGTGCCAAACATGCGAATGTGTTTAAAGCATAGCCATTCCGTTGCAGACATTGCCAAACAACTTGAATCATACACACAAGACAAGAAGGACGATCTCACCTATGTACTTGGTCAGCTTACATGAAATAGCTGACCTTTTTTCTGTTTTGCCGGTTTTTTTGATACACTAAAAGAGAAGACACAGTGAGAGGATGCAAAGTATGAAGACATCTGACTTTTTATTAAAACAAATTGCGACAGAATTAAAGCTTTCAACAAAACAAATTGGAAGTGTGATCCAGCTATTAGAGGATGGCAACACCGTCCCGTTTATTGCACGTTACCGGAAAGAGCAGACAGGCTCACTAGACGAAGTGCAAATTCAAACCATTTCTGAACGCTATACATATATCCAAAATGTGACGAATCGAAAAGAAGAAGTGATTCGCTTAATCGCTGAACAAGACAAATTAACAGATGAATTAAAACAGAAAATCGAACAGGCGCATAAGCTGCAAGAGGTCGAAGATTTATACCGTCCATTTAAACAAAAGCGTAAAACAAAGGCAAATGTAGCCAAAGCAAAAGGGCTTGAGCCGCTGGCGGAATATTTACTGAAGCTGCCAAACGATGATATTGAAAAGAAAGCATCGGCTTTTATCAATGAAGAAAAAGAAGTCACAACAGCAGAAGAAGCACTGGAGGGCGCCCAGCACATCATTGCTGAACAGCTTGCGGATGATCCTGATATGCGGAAATGGATTCGCAGCGAGACGTACCAAAAGGGAAGTCTTGTCACATCAGGAAAAGACGTTGAAAACGATGAGAAAAACGTCTATGAAATGTATTACGACTATCAAGAGCCGATTAAAAAAATTGTGCCTCATCGTGTACTCGCGGTCAACCGAGGCGAGAAAGAAGGAATTTTGAAAGCAGCCATCGAACCACCTGCTGAAAATATTCGTTTCTACCTCGATAAACAAGTTTTAAAAGGCAAGCAAACGACGGCGAGACCTTACATTGAAGCGGCCATTGATGATTCATATAAACGCCTGATTCAACCTTCAATTGAACGGGAAATACGAAAAGAGCTGACAGAAAAAGCAGAGGAACAAGCCATTCATATTTTCGCTGAAAACTTAAGAAAGCTCCTTCTTCAACCGCCGATGAAAGGAAGACGTGTACTTGGGGTGGACCCTGCGTTTCGTACAGGTTGTAAATTAGCCGTTGTTGACGATACAGGCAAAGTCCATCATATTGGCGTCATTTACCCGCATCCGCCTGTACAGAAAAAAGCAGAAGCCAAACAAAAAGTGAAAGAAATCATTCAATCATCCAACATTGAAGTCATTGCGATCGGAAACGGAACAGCCTCAAGAGAGACCGAACAATTCATCGCAGACTTGATCCAAGAGCTGGACCAGCCAGTTTCATATTTGATCGTGAATGAAGCAGGGGCAAGTGTATACTCTGCATCTGCGCTGGCAAGAGAAGAGTTTCCTGACTTGCAAGTGGAAGAAAGAAGTGCCATTTCTATCGCCAGAAGGTTGCAGGACCCATTAGCAGAGCTTGTGAAAATTGATCCAAAATCTGTCGGAGTGGGGCAATACCAGCACGATGTGAGTCAAAAGCAATTAAACAGCTCGTTAACCTTCGTGGTGGAGACGGTTGTCAACCAAGTCGGTGTGAACGTCAATACGGCCTCACAGGCGCTGCTGCAATATGTATCAGGTCTTTCAAAAGCCGTCGCAGGAAATATCATCAAGCGCCGCGAAGAGATTGGGAGATTCACAAGCAGAAAAGAACTAAAGGACATTCCAAGACTTGGAGCCAAAACTTATGAGCAGTGTATCGGTTTCCTGCGCATCACAGATGGACAAGATCCACTTGACCGCACGGGTATTCACCCTGAAAGCTATAAAGAAACAAAACAGTTCTTACGCATGATCAACATGACGCCAGACGATCTTGGAACAGAACAGTTAAAAGAGAAAATTGCTGAGGTGAAGCTGGACGAAGCAGCAGAGCAGCTTGAAATTGGTATAATCACTCTTCAAGATATCATTGATCAGCTCACAAGACCTGAACGTGATCCGCGCGATGAAGTACCAAAGCCGCTGCTCAAAACAGATGTATTGAAATTAGAGGATTTGAAGCAAGGAATGGAGCTGCAAGGAACGGTAAGAAACGTCGTAGACTTCGGCGCATTCGTTGATATTGGTGTCAAGCAGGACGGGCTTGTCCATATTTCAAAGCTAAGCAACCGTTTTGTGAAGCATCCGCTTGACGTTGTATCAGTTGGTGATATTGTGACTGTATGGGTGGACTCCGTTGATCAGGCAAAAGGCCGCGTTGCCCTCTCCATGCTGAAACCAGAGTAAACAAAAAACGAGGCGCACCTCAGGATGGGGTGTGCCTTGATGCGACTGAATGTTTTTTTCTGTAGAAGTACCAGCATTGATTGAGCAATTTGATTTGATAATGATTTTTCTCATAAAATGCTTTCTGCATCTGATTTTTCAGCCAGTTGGGCATCGCCCATTCCTCCTTTGATCAAAACAGTGGGTGTACCTTCAATGTATGCAAAGGGGAAATTGTCCTGTTCGAGGTTTTTATAGAAAGGAACGATCTTGATTGAAGGAGAGCGAGTTACAACAGTTAACAGAACATATTTCTGAGCAGTACTTTGGTAAGGCATTCCGCCATCAAGCTGTTTTTAATGACCGTCTCAAAACGACAGGCGGGCGGTATTTACTTGGAACACATAATATCGAACTGAACCGCCGATACCTAGAAGAACATGGACGAGAAGAATTAATCGGAATCATCAAGCATGAGCTGTGTCATTATCATCTGCATCTTGAGGGGAAAGGCTATCAGCATCGGGACCGGGATTTTCGTGAGCTCTTGCAGCAAGTAGGAGCCCCGCGCTTTTGTACTCCGCTGAAGACCGTACAAAATAAACGACGTGGACAGAAGCGGCAAGAATATGTTTGCACAGGATGCGGTCAGTATTTTATCAGGAAAAGGCGAGTTGATACCTCTCGTTATGTGTGCGGCGTCTGCAAAGGAAAATTAAAATGGCAGCGTACAATTGGTTCAGAGTGATAAGCATTCCTTTTGGGATGCTTTTTTTGTGAGATGAAGTAGACATATTGAGACAAATAGAGACGCAAGTCTCATTTTGTCTCTTTTTTGATCGGTGTGAATCGCTCAAATCCTAAGTTTTCAAGCGCCATGATGTTGGCACGATTTTTGCTTGTATAGAAGTGCAAGCAAAAAAGGTAGGAGGTTTTATCATGGAAATGGCACTTACAAAAGAAAAAGCCGTTTGGATGTATCGAAAAATGCAGGAAATTCGCCAATTTGAAGATCAAGTACACACGCTTTTTACAAAGGGGATCTTGCCAGGTTTTGTCCATCTTTATGCTGGTGAAGAAGCTGTAGCTGTAGGAGTCTGCGCTCATCTGAATGAACAAGACAGTATTACAAGTACACACCGCGGCCACGGTCATTGTATCGCTAAGGGCTGTGATCTAAAAGGAATGATGGCAGAAATCTATGGAAAAGCCACAGGTCTTTGTAAAGGTAAAGGTGGATCTATGCACATTGCAGATTTTGATAAAGGAATGCTCGGTGCCAACGGAATTGTTGGGGGCGGCTTTCCACTTGCGTGCGGGGCAGCCCTCACGGCTAAATATAAAAAGAAAGATAATGTAAGCGTTTGCTTTTTTGGGGATGGTGCTAACAATCAAGGGACTTTTCACGAAGGAATCAACCTCGCCGCTATCTGGAAACTGCCAGTCATTTTCATCGCAGAAAACAATGGTTACGGGGAAGCGACGCCATTTTCGTATGCTTCAAGCTGCAAATCGATTGTGGATCGAGCCGCCAGTTATGGTATTCCGGGTATTCAAGTGGATGGAAAAGATGTGACAGCTGTTTATCAAGCAGCAGAACAAGCGATAGAACGAGCAAAAAATGGAGAAGGTCCGACATTGATTGAATGCATGACATATCGGAACTATGGTCATTTTGAAGGAGACGCTCAGCGCTACAAAACCAATCAAGAAAAAACCGAACATCAAGAAGAGAAAGATGCCATCACTCTTTTTAAAAATGAATTATTAAAGCAGCAGCTGCTAACAGATCAAGAAATATCAAGTATTGAAGCGTCTGTAGCAGAAGCGATAGATGAAGCCGTGAGATTCAGTGAAGAAAGTGAATATCCAGATCATGCTGAATTGCTAACTGATGTGTATGTTTCGTATCAATAAATCTGAAAGGAGAGAGGGAAATGACAAGAGAAATCAGCATGTCTAGTGCTTTGAATGAAGCGATTAAACTGGCAATGAGAAGAGACGGAGATGTCATTTTAATGGGGGAAGATGTTGCGGGAGGTGCTCATGTAGATCACTTACAGGATGATGAAGCATGGGGCGGTGTTCTTGGTGTAACAAAAGGGATTGTTCAGGAATTTGGGCGTGAACGTGTCCTTGATACACCGATTAGTGAAGCTGGCTATATAGGTGCGGCCATGGCAGCTGCTTCAACAGGGCTAAGACCAATTGCTGAACTCATGTTTAATGATTTTATCGGTACTTGTTTGGACCAAGTGCTGAACCAAGGCGCAAAATTTCGATACATGTTTGGCGGAAAAGCAGAGGTGCCTATCACGATTAGAACGACACATGGGGCGGGTTTTAGAGCAGCTGCCCAGCATTCACAAAGTTTGTATGCGCTATTTACAAGTATCCCTGGTTTGAAAGTAGTTGTGCCTTCTTCACCATATGATGCCAAAGGGCTGCTGCTGGCAGCCATCGAGGATCAGGACCCTGTCATCTTTTTTGAAGACAAGACACTTTACAATATCACAGGAGATGTGCCGGAAAGGTATTACACACTGCCGCTTGGTAAAGCAGATGTGAAGAGAGAGGGATCTGATGTAACCATCTTTGCAGTAGGCAAACAAGTGCATACAGCACTCGAAGCAGCAGAGCAATTGTCTGCTCAAGGTATTGAAGCGGAAGTGATTGATCCAAGAAGTTTGTCACCGCTCGATGAAGAAGCCATTCTGACTTCAGTAGAAAAAACAAATCGACTTGTCATTGTCGATGAAGCAAATCCAAGATGCGGAATTGCCGCAGATATCTCTTCTTTGATTGCAGATAAAGGATTTGATTTACTTGACGCGCCAATCAAAAAAGTGACGGCTCCTCATACACCGGTGCCATTTTCACCACCTCTTGAAGATATATATTTGCCAACACCCGATAAAGTTGTGAACACCGTATTAGAGATGATTGGCAAGAGTCATGACAAGATCTTGAACTAGAGAAAGGAGAGAGAGAGATGGCTGTCGAAGTTGTGATGCCTAAATTGGGCATGTCGATGAAAGAAGGAACGGTATCTGTCTGGAATAAAGAGGTCGGTGAGACCGTAAATAAAGGAGAAAGCATTGCAAGCATCAACTCCGAAAAAATTGAAATGGAGATTGAATCACCTGCTGAAGGAACCATATTGGATATAAAAGTACCTGAGGGAGAAGGTGTACCACCTGGCACGGTCATCTGCTATATCGGTGAAGGAAATGAACAGGTGGAGAGAAAGAAAGAAAAAGAAATCCAGTCAAAACCAAAGAAAGAGAGAAAAAAAATCTCCCCTGTTGCCCGTAAAATGGCGAATAGTGCAAACCTAGACATTGATACACTGGTGGGGACAGGACCAGGTGGAAGAATTACGAAAGAGGATGTGCTTCATGCGCTACCTGAACGGAAAGAGAAAAAACAAAACGAGCCAGAGCATCAGCCTATTAACATGATGCGGAAAACAATTGCCTCAAGAATGATGGAAAGCCTGCAAACAAGTGCACAATTAACCATTACGATGAAAGCGGACGTGACAAAACTGACAAACCTACAACAACAGCTGAATGAAACAGCCATCGCACGTTACGAGACAAAGTTGACCATCACCGATTTTGTAGCCAAAGCAGCGATCCTATCGTTGTTAGAACATCCTGCGATGAACAGTCAATATCATAACGGAGTTGTCGAAACCTTTGAGAATGTTCATCTTGGGATTGCTGCTGCGTTAGATAACGGATTGGCTGTACCGGTCATTCAGCATGCGGAGCGGTTAACACTGATAGAGCTGGCGAAGGGCATTAAATTGTATGGTAAAAAAGCACGTGAAGGAAAGCTTCTACATGACGAAATCAAAGGTTCTACCTTTACCATCACCAATCTTGGAGCGTATGGTGTAGAGCATTTCACACCAATTTTGAATCCGCCGGAAGCGGGGATCCTTGGTGTCGGAACAATGTATGACACCCCTGTTTATCGAGAGGATGAATTGTGCAAAGGGACCATCCTACCACTCAGTCTTACGTTTGATCACCGCGTGCTGGACGGGGCGCCTGCCTCTGCATTTTTATCAACGGTCAAAGCACACTTAGAAGAACCAATATCCATTCTTTTATAGGAAGAAGGTGAATGTACCATGACACTGGTCATTATAGGAGGCGGCCCAGCAGGTTATGTGGCGGCCATAACAGCCGCCCGTTTTGGCAGGGAGGTTGTGTTAATTGATCAAGGTAAGCTGGGAGGTACCTGCCTCAATGAAGGCTGTATCCCGACCAAAGCACTTTTGCAAAGCGCCGATATGTATGAGCATGTGAAATCGGCTGGACATTTTGGAATTGAGCTTCCAGAACATGAGCCTATCATGCAATGGAATGCTGTCCAAAAGCGGAAACAGTCTGTCGTCAAGCAGCTCACTGATGGTGTTCGTTACTTGATGAATAAAAACAAAATTACCGTGGTAAATGGGAAGGCTTCATTTCTATCAGCACATGAGCTATTCATAGAAAGTGAAGGGAAGTCTGAAATCATTCAAGCAAAACAAATCATTATTGCAACAGGGGCTGTGCCTGCGGCTTTACCGTTTGCACCTTTTGATGGCGAATGGATCATTCACAGCAAGGACGCCATGTCACTTTCTTCGATCCCAGATTCACTTTGTATCATTGGGGGCGGGGTGATTGGCTGTGAGTTTGCGAGCATCTTTAGCAGAATGGGATCAAAGGTTGTTATGGTTGAACGGGCAGTGCACATTTTACCAGAAGAAGATCGTGATACAGCACAATGTCTTCACGAGCAGCTCGAAGAAACGGGTGTAAACATTTTGACGTCCGCCGCAGTCAAACAGCTTGATTCCTCTTCAAGAAAAGTAGTGGTGGAGAATAATCAAGGAGAACGTTGTGACATCCAGTCGGATCTTTGCTTAGTGGCGATTGGCAGAACTCCGCAACTTGGAGAGTTGAATCTTGATCAGATTGGAATTGAATTTGATAGAAACGGAATCTACGTCAATGAACATATGCAAACCAATCTCCCGCATATCTATGCGTGCGGTGATGTGACAGGTGGTGTCCAGCTTGCTCATACTGCCTTTCATGAAGGGACGGTTGCGGCTTCCCATGCATCAGGTGAACATCTAAAGGTCAATGAACAAGTGATTCCGAGGTGCATCTACACCTCTCCAGAAATCGCGAGTGTTGGTTTAAATGAAGAGAGTGCTAGAAAACAATATGAGGAGATTCGGATAGGGACATGTGCATTTTCTGCAAATGGAAAAGCATTAATCTTAAATCAACCAGCCGGTCACGTAAAGGTCATTGTAGAGCCGCAATATCAAGAAATATTAGGCGTTTCAATCATTGGACCGAATGCAACAGAAATGATTGGACAAGCGGCGGTGATGATGCATGCAGAGTTGACCGCTGATACATTAGAGCAGTTTATTGCGGCACATCCGACACTGTCAGAGGCGATACACGAAGCCTTGTTGCAAACGATTGGCCGAGCGGTGCACTGCTGAACAAGACTCCTTTTCTATCCGATTGACTTCTTGGGTTAGCCAATGATAATTGAAAGCGCTTTTATGTTTATCTATAATGAATAAAAAGCCCCCAGAGGAGAGGATGGAATGAATCCGACGCCTTGTTATTTAAATACGTGGAAACGTTTTGTTCGTGAAGGTTTGCTTGATCAGTCTCGTCTGAATAAGAGAGTGGCAGAATCATGGCACAGGTGTAAACAGGCAAATGTGAATCCGTATTTAGATAAAGGACAGTCGTTGTTAGAAAAGGAACGATTCAGTGCCCAAAAAAAGAAATATTCATTATTCCTAAATGCGGCTCTTCCTTACTTAAATAAAATCAATCAGCAATTAAAAGATTCTGATATGCTGGCCTTACTCATCGATGCAGATGGTTATGTGCTAAGTCTGACAGGAAGCGAAAGAACGATGGTGGAAGCCAGAAGAATTAATTTTATGGAGGGTTCACGCTGGACTGAAACAGATGTAGGGACAAATGCGATCGGAACGGCACTCGTCATCGGAGAAGCGGTGACGATCAACGGAACGGAGCATTTTTCTATCGCCTCTCATCATTGGAGTTGTTCAGCTGCTCCAATTCGCGATGCGGACGGTACGATCATAGGGGTGATTGATATCTCCTGTATGACGGATAACAAGCACCCTTTTATGCTTGGAATGGCTTCAACGGTTGCTTATGCCATAGAGAGAGAAATTCAAGTCGAGCAAAAAAGGAGAGAGATGGAACTGATCACTCATTGTCTCCAGCAGGTGGAAGCAGATGAACCGTATGTGGTCTGTAATGAAAAAAAGCAAATTGTGTCTGCCAGCAGGTCGATTAGAGATCGATTTTCAGACTGGCATGGAATGGATGTTGATCGGCTTAAGGATCATTCATTTGTTATTCGGGGAAAGGAGATCATTCAATCAGAGCAAGACGGGATGGTGCTAGGTATATCCCTTTCTCTTGAAGAAGCAGCGAAAAGCAGCATTACCGTTTCTTTTGCTCAATTTCCCGGGGAATCAGGAACAAGTAAGGTATTTCAACAGACGCTTAGTGAGATGAAGAGAGCGGCACAAACAGATGCTCATGTGTATATTTGGGGAGAAACAGGGACAGGGAAGGAACTCGCCGCTAGAGCCATTCACTCCGCCAGTGAAAGGCATAAAGGGCCGTTTATTGCTGTTAATTGCGGAGCCATTCCTGAAAGCCTGTTAGAAAGTGAGCTGTTTGGCTATGCTGAAGGTGCTTTTACAGGAGCAAAACGTCACGGAGCTAAAGGGAAATTTGAACAAGCCCATAAAGGAACACTCTTTCTAGATGAAATAGGCGAAATCCCATATGCGATGCAAATAGCGCTTCTTCGAGTGATAGAAGAAAGGGCAGTCGTACCGCTCGGCGGGACACACGAAATCCCTTTGGATATTCGAATCATTACAGCGACTCACCGTAATATGAACGAACTGCTGAAGGAAGGAAAAATACGAGAAGACTTGTATTACCGTCTTCATGTCTATCCGATCAATATCCCGCCGCTTAGAGAAAGAAAAGAAGACATTCATGATTTATATCGTTATTACCAAAAGAAGCACCACTGGAATGCAGCGTTTCCTGAATCATTTTTTCAGAAATTACAGGCGTATCATTGGCCAGGAAACATAAGAGAGCTTTTTAACCTGTTTGAACATCTAAGGGTCCTCTATCCGAAAGGCGGATGGATTGGTGAATCGCAATATGCTTCAGTTTTAGAGGCGATTGATCAGAAAAAGCAGAAGCTGCATCCAGCGGAGTATACCGAGACTTCAAAAGAACTCACATTCAGGGAGCGCATTCAAAAGCAAACAGTGATTGATGCACTGCATAAAACGAAAGGTCATGTGTCAGAAGCAGCGAGGCTCGCAGGAGTGCCAAGAAGTACTTTTTATAAGTGGATGCGAAAGTTTCATCTGTCTTAATTTCATGAAAGGCTGCATCAAGGCCCTTGGTCTATGTGAAGAGGTCAGGGGCTTTCTGCCAAGTTAAACAAATGGCATGGAAAAAGGCTTGACTGTTATATTAGTATATGTTAAATTATAAAAGCCGTCGCAAATGAAGCAGGAATGAAAAGCTTAAAAATTCTTGACACATTTTTCTGGCATATATATAATGAAACATGTCTTATTATTCCGCAGTAGCTCAGTGGTAGAGCTATCGGCTGTTAACCGATCGGTCGTAGGTTCGAGTCCTACCTGCGGAGCCATAATGGAGAAGTACTCAAGTGGCTGAAGAGGCGCCCCTGCTAAGGGTGTAGGTCGCGCAAGCGGCGCGAGGGTTCAAATCCCTCCTTCTCCGCCATAATTTTATGGCCCGTTGGTCAAGCGGTTAAGACACCGCCCTTTCACGGCGGTAACACGGGTTCGAATCCCGTACGGGTCATGTTTTCTTTTTTATGTTGATTCGTTGGGCTATAGCCAAGCGGTAAGGCAACGGACTTTGACTCCGTCATGCGTTGGTTCGAATCCAGCTAGCCCAGCCATTTTTTTATATATGTTTTTCTGCATAGCAGATGAGCCATTAGCTCAGTTGGTAGAGCATCTGACTTTTAATCAGAGGGTCGAAGGTTCGAGTCCTTCATGGCTCACCATTGTCACGCGGGTGTGGCGGAATTGGCAGACGCGCTAGACTTAGGATCTAGTGTCTTTATGACGTGGGGGTTCAAGTCCCTTCACCCGCATTGTTTTTTAAACAGTGCACTTATGAATATATGAGCACATCATACACGCGGTCGTGGCGGAATGGCAGACGCGCTAGGTTGAGGGCCTAGTGGGTGAATAACCCGTGGAGGTTCAAGTCCTCTCGGCCGCATCAATGATACCAAGGGTTTATAGACCTTTGGTATTTTTATTTATTTATAGTATTTCACGTAAATGCCCAAAACGTGCCCACTTACTTTATCTAAGTGGGCATATTTTGTTTGAATTTGATATTTTTAAATAATGTCATCTAATTTATCAGCCATGGATTTTTGTTTGTTTGGAAATAAGTGTCCATATACATCTATTGTTGTTCTTATAGATGCATGCCCTAATCGTTCTTTGATTGTGTGATATTCCTCTCCTTGATCAATGAGTAGTGCGACATGTGAATGTCTTAAATCGTGTAATCTGATTACTTTTAAATTCTCATCTTCTTGACAGAAATATTTAATTTTTCGTGAGAAAATATCTTTTCTAGATGGTGTATCTTTATATTGAAAAATGAATGTTTCGTCTGAATGAGAAATACCTAGATCATCAAAAAGCTTTTCTTGTTCTTGTCTCCATTGATCTAATAAATCTAAAAGTTTCTTGTTTATGCTTATTCGCCTTATAGAGGTTTTTGTTTTGGGTTCAATTAAAACATGTTCTCCATTGATAAATGTTGAGGCTTTGTTGACATCTATCTCTTTTTTATATCTGTCAATATCTATCCATGTAAGACCCAACAACTCTCCACACCTCATTCCAGTTAAATAAGCTGTTGTATAGAATGTTTTGAATAGTAATTGATCTCCAGGGATTAGGCTAAGAAAATCTTTAAACTCTTGTGGAGTCCAAAATTTCATTTTTTTATGCTCTTTGGGTAATCTTTTTATATTGTCGCAAGGATTAGATGTCAAAGCCTCTTCTAAAATTCCAACGTTGAAGATTTGATTTAATATGGTCATGATATTGTTAATTGTTTTATTACTTAATTTTTTTTCTTTTTCTGTTTTAGATTGAAGGTGTTTTCTAAAGTTTAGTATGTCTTTTTTTCTTATTCTTTGTAGAATGCTTTTTTTAAAGTAAGGAAGAATATGCTTATTTATAGAGTACATCATATTTTCGGGATAAGTTCCTTTGTGTGCAGCCTCACTATATTCATAAAACAGATTCAATAAATCGCAGAATTCCATTTTTTCTTTCTGAACAAAATGATCTTTTTCGTACTCGCTTTTGATTCTTACTTCTAAATCTTCGGCTTCTTTTTCTGTCAAAACTTTACGTCTTGTTCGAATTCTCTCACCAGTAATAGGGTCAATGCCAAGACTTACATCTACAAGCCACTGACCATTATCGAGTTCTTTAATCAATAAAACCAACCTCCGTTAAAAGGCGAGGTTAAAATAATTGTTAGAACGGTTCTCAGTTCGTTTTTTCGATAACAATTGCATTTGTGAATATTTATATTGAATAGCTGTAATAGGTAATTTGTAAAAGGTTGCTGCTTGCTCTAGAGACCAGTTTTGAATTTGAGGATAAGCATTCATAACCATTTCATCTGTTAAAAGTAGCTCAGTAGCGAAAATGTCAGCCTGGTGTTCTAATTTATCTTCAAGTGCAGTTGAACAATTAGATATTCTAAAGGTGTTTAAGGTTTTATGAAGAAAATAGTGTCCGAGTTCATGAGCTATGATGAAATCTTTTTCTTCTAAATCGTTATTTATATGGATTAGATAAACATCTTGTTCCTTGTAGTATTGAAGGAATCCGTTCGCGTTTCCTAAAGGATGAGTAAGAATAGAAATATTTAATTGTTCGCAGATGGTATACACATTATTTGTTTTAAAATCTTTTAATAGCGAAATAACCTTGTGTTTAATTCCTTTAGTAGTATAGATATGCGATCACTCTTTCTTTTTCATTTCATCTACAAGTCTAATTCCATTTTTTAAAGCTTTTTTTATGAGAGTGGCTGTTTCAGCATCTATATTGCCACTTTTCATCAATAGTAATGTATCTTCATCCTTTAATTCCTCAATCGCTTCTTTAAAAGCTGCACTTAAGACCGGATCACTAATATCTTCATCTTCATCTCTGCCTAATAAAAAATCAGTTGAAACGTTATAAATTTCGCTTATTTTCTTTAATGTGTTTGTATCTGGGTCTCTGTAATTTCTTTCATAATTGGATAATACGGCTTTTGATATACCTATTTTTTCAGCAGCATATTCTTGACTCCATTTTTTTTGTGCTCTAACAAATTTTAATCTCTCACCTAATGTCATTATTTTCACTCCACGAAAAGTTGATTATGATTTATATAATACAACAAAACGTTTATTTTCCCATTAAAGTAAACGAAAAGTTTATAAAAAGTGTTGACGTAAACTAAAAGTTGTTTTATTCTTATTACATAGTCAACTAATCGTTTACAAAATGGGATGAAAAAACATATAAACTCCACGAAAAGTTGTTTTTTTATATTAAAGTAAACGATTAGTGTATTTTAATAAAGTATTTACACGAAGGGTTGATTTTATTCTGGAAGAGGTGAAAAAAATGAAAGACTTTTTAACAGCCAAGGATATTCAACACATCCTCAAAGTAAAACAAGCAAAATCTTATGAAATTATTAGAGAGTTAAATAGGGAAATGCAGAAGCAAGGTTATAAGGTAATTAGAGGTAGAGTAAATAAAGCTATCTTTGAAAAGGCTTATTTCTATAATGAGGAAGTAAAGACTGGGTGATAAACATGAAGTTACAAGATACTCACAAATTTATGAGTAAAGCTGTTTTACTCGCAAAAACTTTAGAAGGCAACTGGTCGGCAAGAATGAAAATGGCACTAAATAATGTGTACATAGACCATTATTTATCACAGCCACTGACACGAGAAGTAATTGAAAAGTTGTTACTAAAAGGGATGTCGTTTCGCAGAATAAAAAAACATTATAATGTCGGAATGCAAGAAATTTCTTCTCTTCTCGCTAAATGAATAGTGTGAGTTTACACCACTATAAAGCGTGAGAGATAAAAGAGAGGTTGTGAAGTAATTGAGCCTTTTAGAATTTTTCAATCAATCCTTAAAAAGGTTTGAAAATGAAAAAGAACCAATTACATTTGCTCTAGCAGCAGTAATTCAAAAAAAGATTGATGAGTCAATGCACAAAGAATATGAGGAATTTGATCAATGGTTTAGACAAACGTTTTATTCAGAGGGGAAGCCGACGCATTATTTTAGGATGCCTCTTGTTGACGAATCACCAGTCATATTTGGTGGTAAACCAAAAGTTATTCTTTTGAATGGCCCATATGTAAGTGGAGTATCTGTTTAAAAAGGAATGATGTTCCTTGAAAAATACATACAGACAAAAAAAGCGCCCTTGACTGAATCAAGAACGCCGATAATAAAACCTAGACAATTTTATTATAAGGCTTCTTGAATGAAATGTCATGCGTGAGTATTTGACGATTAACGGCAATCATGTTTAATAATGCCGAAGCAGGCTAGAAGAAGCGTGCGAAATAGCTGTAAGCAGCTTGATGATCATAAATGGTCTACTAGGTTGCCATGACTGGCTATGCTGTGAGCGACTGATAAGCGCCATGATGACAGAGTCGGAGCGATTTTATTTTTTAATAAACCAATAAAAACGTGATGAACACGCATAAAAGGAGAACTTATAATGGAATTGAAATTTATTGTACCTAATATTAAAGAAACTTTCGGTGAAGTAAAATTTATGGGCTTTAATCGTGAACGATTCGTTTATGATCGAGTGCGTCAACAAAGAACGGATCAATTGGAATCAAGAACTTATAATCTAGGGTCTAGTTGCCAAGGTGGTCAGATCGAAGTTACAGTACCAGCAGCGGTCGAACTTAAAGAGTTCGATTTTATGAGTGATGTTGAATTGGTAAACCCGATTATCCAGGCACAAGCTCGTGCCAATGGAAACTTTGCTAATTTAGCGTGGACTGTTGTCGCTGATGATATTGTGCAAAAGGGTTCAAATGCTAATACTGCAAAAGTAACACCATCAGCCCCAGCAACAAATGATAAAAAGTAATAGTGTTAGGGGTGGATGACCATTTCTAAGCTATGGAAGTATAAAGGGACAAAGATTCGTCCTAGACATAAAAATAACGTGGTGAAAACAGGTGCATTAATTAGTGTGCCTGTTTTTTTGTTGCTTATGATCATGTTCTGGAAAGAGCATCTTTGGGTTCTATATGAAAAAGGTATAGAACATACATTTCAAAACTTAACTTTTAATGTTCCGTTAATTGTTACAAGTTTATCTGTGTCAATTGTTATTCCAACAGCTATTTTACTTGGTTGGCTTTACATGTTCCGTAAGCAGAAATTCAAAAAAATTTATCATCGTCAAAAAATTTCACGAATGATTTTGTCAAATAAGTTTTATGAGAGTAAAAGCGTGAAAAGCCGTATCACAGGTAGGATGGTTCAAAAAATCACATATTTCCCTAGGTTTTATTATAGGGTGAAAGACGGTCATATCATTATCAAGATTGCAATGGATATGAGCAGGTTCCAGTCTAGATTTATGGAATTAGGGAAGGAATTCGAAAATGGGTTCTTTTGTGATTTAGTGTCTACAGATATGGAAGATGGCTTTTATACCTACAAGTTGCTTTACAATGCGGGTAGAAACCGCATAGGGATTAATGAAGCCATAGTTGAAAAAGGGTCTATGACATTAATGAAGCATATTAAATGGGAGTTTGATAAGCTGCCGCATATGCTTATTAGCGGTGGTACAGGTGGTGGGAAAACGTATTTTATACTTACGCTTGTGAAGTCTCTTGTTGCTTCTGGGGCGGACGTTCGTATATTAGACCCGAAAAATGCGGATTTGGCAGATTTAGAAGAAGTTCTCGAGGGAAAGGTTTTTTCTCGTAAGAACGGTATTATGATGACTTTGCGGAAGTCCGTTGAGGACATGATGCGAAGGATGGATGAAATGAAAAATCATCATAATTATAGGACAGGAAAGAACTATGCTTTCTTAGGTTATAAGCCTGTCTTTATTGTATTTGATGAGTTTGTAGCATTTGTGGATATGCTTGATTTTAAAGAAAGAGAAAGTGTAATACAAGATATTAAACAAATAGTGATGCTTGGCAGACAAGCGGGTTTTTTCCTCGTGGCTGGTGCTCAAAGACCAGACGCAAAATATTTTGCTGACGGAATAAGAGATCAGTTTAATTTTAGAGTATCTTTGGGAAAAATGTCCGAAACTGGTTATGCCATGCTGTTTGGTGATACTGATAAAAAATTCGTTGAAAAGGATATTAAAGGTAGAGGATACGCTTATGCAGGTACAGGAAACATAATGGAATTTTATAGCCCTTTGATACCAAATGGATATGATTTCATAGAGGAAATCCGACTTGCTAAAGGAGCGTAGGGCGCGCAGGCGGCGACAGCCGCAAGCGGCAGCGAAAGCGCCCGAAGTGACTTAGGAGGAGTGAGCGCAGCGAATGACGGGGAAAGTGAAACCCCCCCATGCTAACAGGGGGGTTCTACGGAAAAAAGAAGAAGAAAAAAGTCAATTAACATCAATGGTTGACTATGTTCGAATTAGTTTCAAAACACATGATATTGACCATATCATCCAAAACGTCCTACATATTCATAAAGATTTTATGACAGAAGAGCCGAGGGGCTTTTACGGATATATAGGAACTTGGAGAATGGATATGATCAAGGTCTTCTATAGTGCGCCAGGTGATGACCGAGGAACTTTAATTGAATTATCGGGTAAGGGATGTCGTCAGTTTGAATCTTTTCTCGAATGTAGAAAGAAAACTTGGTTCGATTTCTTTCAAGATTGTTTAAATGAAAAAGGGAGTTTTACAAGACTAGATATAGCAATTGATGACAAGAAAACTTATTTTTCTATACCTAACCTCTTGAAAAGAGTTCAAAAGGGATTATGTGTTTCTAGGTATCGAAGAGTTGATAACAATGGCTCAAATCAAATAGCGGACGGAAGTTCGGCAGGAACGACAATATATTTTGGTTCTAAAAAATCTGAATCCTATCTCTGTTTCTATGAAAAGAATTATGAGCAGGCTGATAAATTTAATTTATCTTATGATGATTTAGAGAAGTGGAATAGATATGAAATTCGACTTAAATCTGAACGAGCGCATTCAGCAGTATGTGAATTAATAGCAGATCGCAATCTGAAAAAGATCGCAATTGGAATTATTAGCAACTGTATTCGCTTTGTAGAAGAGAATGGGGAAGAGGATAAAAGAAAGAGGAAAACCAGTCCTTTTTGGCTGAAATTTATTGGTGATGTTGAAAAGTTGCAATTAACTATTGAACCTAAAAAAGATTTTTATGAAAAATCAAGGAATTGGCTTCAAAATAGTTGTGCTCCTACTATGAGGATGATTCTTGAAGCAGATAGATCATTAGGGAATAGTCGTCTATTAGACGTGATTTTAAATGCAGAAGACGGAGCTTTAGGAGATAGTGATATATTGAATATGATTTTTAATGCAGAATTGCAGGAAAAGCACGAAAAAATGCTAGACACCTATTTAACGCCAATTCATGAAATGGTGGTTTGATTTTAGGTGCTTACTGCAAATAAACACAGGTGACGCGAATATCGCTTGTGTCAACGGTAAGCGCACCGTAGGGAGCATTAAGGAGTTGAAACAATCAGCGCCCCCAAACCCTTTTAATGTCTCAAAAGGTCATCACACCTTTTGAGCTGCCTACCGGCGAGGGAGTCCCCCATGAGTGGGGGACTAGGGGGAAGAGTTCTTAAAGGATAGTCAAAAGACTGTCCTTTTTGTTTTGATGAAAGGGAGGGATTATTTTGAATGAAACAGTACATGACCTTAAAATAATGCCGCAATATTTTTGGGCAGTAAAGACAGGGATAAAGGGCTTTGAAATTCGAAAAAATGACAGAGAATTTCAAGTAGGTGATATCCTTCGTTTGCGTGAATATAAGGACGGACAGTATACAGGAAGGCTTGTTTTGGGGAGGATCACTTTCATAACGTCCTTTGAACAGAAAGATAATTATGTTGTCTTGAATTTTAAAAGACTTAAATTGGATCAAGCTGTGTGAGGTAACATGGGCCAATGGAAAGGGTTAGATCATAGACTATTTAATTTGGGTTTTATGGTTGGTGTTCCTTCTAAGGTTTATGTAAGACAGATTAGTCGTGAGTGGTTTTTGGTTGTGGAGGGAGAACGTATAAAAGGTTTTACTGAATATAGGTATTCTTTCTATAAAACTAAATTTATGAAAGATGGAAGAATGACTAGTACAAAGGTATTTCTTGATAAAAGTAGTGTTCGGCAGGTATATAGAAAGGTAGTAAATTACATCAATTATTTGGAAAAAAACCAAATTTTTTGATGTAAAATACTACAAGAAATGGTATAATTGTAGTAAGGGTAAAACGTAAAAAGAAGGAGTCGGGGAGACTATGAAAGCGAAAAAAGTTGTAATTAGTCTAGGGTTGGCGGGCGTTTTAGTTGGTGGAACTATTTGGGGGTTCTCTGCTGCTAACGCAAAGCAGGAGACACAAGATAAAGAGCAACCAAAAACAGCTACTGTTGTAAAAGAAACAAAGACGACGGAAACTAAGGAACTAAAACCGAAAAAAGAACAAGTGAAGAAGAAGGAATTAAAAGAGATAAAAGAAGTTAAGAAGGAAAAGCCTAAAAAGGTAAAGAAAGTCGAAAAGCAGCAAAAACAGGTCGTTAGTGATCAGCAGCAGCCACAACAAAAAGAAAGAATCGTTGCTGCCAGTGAACCGAAAAAGAATAACAATAGTAGTGTTAGTAAAGCTCCTGTGAAAAAACAACAAACGAAAGTATATAGAAATACAACTGGTTCTTCTAGTCCTTCAAAAAATGTTCAGACAAAAAAGAACTATGTAAGTAATGGTGGTTCTAAAAATAATACAGTTTCGGAACGGAAGGTCAACACTCCGAAAAAATCTAAAACAGTGCCGAAAAAAACTCCTTCTAATGATTCTCAAAAGAAAACAAATAGCGGTACTGATTGGGATAAGGTCGGTAAGGACTTAGAAAATAAAAAATGGGATCATAAAGATTCTGGGGAAATTGATAGTGGCGGAAACACTTGGGATTCTTGGGAATAAGTAAGTTTTAGGTATTCGTATAAACGAATGCCTTTTTTGTTGGAATCAAAAGGAGGAATGAAATTATAAAGAAGCTAATTCTTGTTGGATTATCTATTATATCAGTCTTGCTAGCTGGTGTTGTATTCACTTCCACTTTAAAGGCTTCATCACCTAAAGTAGAGTATTTAGGGCAAGCAAAATATGGTGATTATATTGTTGGGAAATTTAGAGTGAATGGAGAGATCGCTTTTTGTCTCGATCATGCTAAGATTTCACCTCCAACAGGTACATCTTATGGGGGAGGTAATGCTTATAAGAATGAACAGGTTAGGGCAATTCTTTATTATGGGTACGGTGGAGTAGAAAACGAAGTAGGTAACAATGATACAGGTCTTGTTGCCACAACAATTGCTTTAGATTCTGTTATGAACAACAATCATTCATCTGGACGTGAAAGAATACCAGGATACAAGAAACTGATGGAACATGCTAAGAAAAAAGATGTTCCATCAACTAGTATCAAGTTTTCAAAGGAAAAAGTGCAAAGCTACTTAGAAGGAAATGTACAAAAGACTGAGAAAATTATCTTTAAAGCCGATAAGAAGAATTCAATTACTCTAAACATCCCAAAAGAAGTAACTTTGCATTATGATGGGAAAAAGTTTTCTAATAAAAAAGTTAAGATTACTGGAGGAGAAAGTTTTCATTTTACTGCTCCTCTTGATTACGGAAAAGACTTAAAATATGAAAAATTAAAGCCTTCTCTTGGTAAATATCAATCTATTTTGTTCACTGCTTCAAGTTCAAAATATCAGAGGCTTGGTTCTGGCCTGTTGACTGACCCAGAACCAAATATAAATTTGTCAGTGGGGTTTGAAGTGCGTCAGAAGAAAATCAATGTGCAGCACATTGATAAATACTCTGGAGAAGTTATGGAAAAGGAGAGCTATACAAGAAACATAGGTTCAACGTATTCATTTTCGCCTAAAAAATCCATCGCAAAAGGGAAAGAAAAATTTATTCCTGTGAACACAAATAAGAAAACAGGCACATTAAGCAAAGATGTGACCATCAAGTTCTATTACAATTTGGAGCGATCTATAACTGTACATTATTTTGATGATCGCACAGGTGAAAAGATAAAAGAATCTAAGACGTACAAAAAGGTGCGTGGTGTAAAGTATACCGAAAAACATCCTACAATTAAGGATGGTGAATACACGTATCGTTATGTAAAGACAACAGGAGACAAAGAAAGTGGAACGATTGGCGGTAAGAATATCGTTATCAATTATCATTATGATAAGCCATTGGCAAAGCTATCGTTTGATAAACTGCAAATTTACACAGCGAAATCCACAAAGGGTTTACCTGTGAAAGTTCATCTGTCTAAAGTAATGAATTATAAGACCGCTTTAAAAGATTTTGAAGAAAAGAAAATCACAGTGGCTCTGTACTTGAAGAATAAGAAAATCGTTTCTAAGACATATTCTGCGAAAGAGCTGCCTAAGAAAATAGATATGACAATACCATCTGACGGTTTAAAGGTTGCTGTTAAAAATCTCTACACTGTGAAATTCACAGACTTCAACAAAAAAGATTTTAAAATTGATACTGCTGCATCCGAATTGAGTACAGAAGGATATGCAGCGAGCGAAAAAACGATCAAGGCAAGTTCTGAAAAGCAAAAAGATTTGTCATACAAAGGCGTTGTGATGACTGAAAAAACGCCATCAGCAGGAAAGGTTTATTATGAAACACTTACTTTCCCATTAGCGAAAATTGAAAAGAAGAAAACAGGCTATGGATTCAAGCGAAAGGTGAATCTTCATTATGAAAATGAAATTGGCGGCAGCATTAAGCCATCATTTGACTTTGAAGTTCCCACACGTTTAGTCGATAGTTATTTGACGTACAAAAAAAGCGGTGATCGCTCATTGATCACCATGGAACAAACGAAAGTGTCTAACAATAAACAGGGTGAAACGTCAGTCTATGACCTTGTGTATGAGCTTCCTCATATCAATGTGGAACGACACACAGGCAGCCTGTTTAGTGATGATCAAGTAGAAAGCAAAGACAAAAGAATTTCGTATGATCTGGTTGATGGCGGTCGTAAATTCTATTCTCCGATTTGGTCAGACTTGGGGAATTACGAAACGAAAATCAAGTCAAAACCAATGGGTGTCAATTTAATAAAGACAGAAGTCACCGAACAATTGGAGCTTTATGCGTCCATGTATGCTCACATGGATTCAAAGACGAAAGATCAAGATGAAGTGTTGCTGAAACCTGTATATGCTGACAATCCATTTCCTAATGGTCTGCCAGAAGGATGGACTAAAAAGGATTTAGATTGGGTTATGTCTCGTTAAACTCTGACCACTAATAAACACAGGTGATGCGAATATCGCTTGTGTCAACGGTAAGCGCACCGTAGGGAGCATTAAGAAGTTGAAACAATCAGCGTTCCCAAACCCTTTTAATGTCTCAAAAGGTCACCATACCTTTTGAGCTGCCTACCGGCGAGGGAGTCCCCCGAAGAATCGGGGGAATAGGGGGATTGAAGTGTAATTTATGATAGAAAGGAGTTTTTTAAAATGTCTTCTTTGTGGGGAATGTTAGCAAATCGAAGCCAATATGAAGAAGAAATGGAGAAGTTGGGTTTCTCTAGTGTTAGTGAAGAAATGTATGAAGAAGCCAAAGGTTTTTCGGAATCGAATTGGGAGAATGAAGACCCTCCAAACGTTGAGAGAACACTGACTGTTAATGGGGAAGAAAAAATAATAGTAGTCCAATTTTCATGTGATCGGGATAATGAATGTGAGTTTATGCCATATCGATTAAGATTTGATGGATGTAGAGTTTATTAATATAAAACGTGGGAGTAATCACTAAAGGATAGTCAAAAGACTGTCCTTTTTTGTTTCTAAAAAAGGAGGAAAAACATTGATTTTAAATTTTGCTAACGGTTTGCAATTTGCTAGTGAGCTAAGAGAGATTGAAAAAAAGGCTAGAATTGCATGGGAAAGCATCTGGTTAGAAGCGACAGATCAAATTAGGTCTGCTAGGACTATTGAAGAATTTCTTGGAACGATTACCGTCCGAAAGAAAATTGAAATGGATGGAAAGGAATCTATTTTGCAAGTGGATTTTGAAGCCCAGTTTCCAGAAGAGAGAGACGGAGAAACATATGTTGATGTTTTTTATCAGGGATTTGAACTTCAAGAATAATGAAAGGGGGATATAAATGGCTTTTGTTTTTGAGAACATTACCAAATTTGAAAATGAACTAAAAAAGGTTGGGTGTACTTTCCCCAGTGGTTCATTTTTAAAGGCAGTACGTAAAAATGTAGAAGCTGGGACGGTCTCGTTTGATGTTGGGGCAGAAATTGAAGATGGTGAAGACATTTATAAACTAAGAGTCTTCTTTTCAATAGAAGAGCCAAAAGAAGAAGTTGAAACGCCTATTGCTGCTTTGCCGATTTGCAGTTTTGATTGTTTGTGGCTGGAAAAAAAGAATGAAAATTAAATGTAAGTAAGGGGGGCGTAGAATTGAGCTATGATTTGAAAAATCAAAATGACTTGGTGAATGAGTTAGAAAGAGTCGGATGTTTAGGGGTCTATCACAACATAATGATGGAACTCGATTATTTTCCAGTAGATGAAAAAGCCATCGTTGTTGAATTTGTCAAAATTGAAGGAGTTCGCCATAGACTAGCGGTGACTTTTGTGCGTAATGAAGGAAAAGGGGATGAGCTTTGGCGATCATGGTCATTTGATCATTTGACCTTAGAAAAAAGAGAGCGAGGGAGCTAGAAAGGAGGTTAAAGATTATGCAGCATAGTTTTATCAATTACGGTACTTATCAAAAACAAATGTCTGAAATCGGCTGTTCTTCATTAGCAGAAGATTTATATATTCAACTTGTCGAACGTATAAAAGGTGGAGAAATTGGAGGCATTGACCTTACAGGTAACATCACTTTAGGTGATAAGGACAATGAAGGTAATTACAAATTAAGCCTTGTGACTGTTTCTTTCAATGCTCATATGAATGACGATGGGGTATGTGAAATGTCTTTTGAACGTGTCAATGTCTCGGAAGTTGATTGGTGAAAAAAGTTCGTTGAAGGGAGGGAGGGGAGTTGAAAGGTGTACCATTAATTCTTCTCATGGTGGCGGTTATCCTTTTTATTGTGGGTGCGACTACTTACTATTATGTTGCTGATTATAGGCAACATAGCATAATCGCTACAATGAATGAATCGGCACGTATAGCGAGCCTTAGAAACGTAGATAACAGCATTAGAATAGAAGAAGGAAAAGTTGAATTGTCACAGAGGGCTTTCGAATTGAATTTCGAAAGTTCTTTTAATGATAAAAACAACGTGAAACTTGGAAAAACATCTTTCAAATATAAGTACCTCAAAGGTACTGATGGAAAAATGAAAGCTGTAAAAATTATATTAACGGATCAAAAAAACAAAGAATATCGAACAACATTAGTTGTCGATAAACCGAAGGGAGATCGTAAATGATTACCGAAATTGAGGAACAAAAGCAGTTGCTGGAGGATGTACGAAAACATTTAAAACTAAATCATCCTTCGGAATTATTAAAAGCCTTTGTCGATCTTGAAGCAAGGGGAAAAGTGAATGAGGTGGTCAAGAAAGACTTTCCTCATTTGAGTAATGAAGAATTAAAATTTGTCATGGCGGAAGTCGTTGGCTTAGGGGTCATTGAAAAGATCATTGATGAGTATGAGGGCGTAACAGACATTTCGTATAACGGTACACATCTTGACGTCATTACGAATCAAGGGAAATTCCGTTATGGAGAAATCGAAGAATCATACATTATCAAGATCATTCAAAAATTCGCTAATGCCTGTCGCAAAGAATTCACCCGAAAAAATCCTATCTTGGATGCTGCGTTTTCTAATTTGCGTCTGAATGCAGTTCATAAGGATATTGCCCAATATGGCACAACAATGGCGCTTCGGGTTGTCAGACCAAAATTAGCATTACATCAAGAGAACTTTAAATCTTTTGCTCCAGATTATATTTTAGATTTATTGAAAGCGATAGTGGCTTCTAAATCTAATGTCACAATCGCTGGTGAAACTGGAACAGGTAAAACCGAGCTGCAAAAACTTCTGTTATCGTTTGTTGAGTACAAAGATCATATTGTCATGATCGAAGATACTCCAGAGAGCCATGCGAAAATCCTTTTTCCTGACAAGGACATTAAATCATGGATTACTAATCCTTCGATAAACATTGAAATGTTGGTGAAAGCAGGTTTAAGAAATAACCCTGCTTGGCAGGTTGTTTCAGAGACACGAGGTCGAGAAGCATATGAAATGATGCAAGGGATTTTAACGGGTCACAGATTGATTACGACATTGCACGCTGTTAATGCTCGGGCCATACCATCAAGACTTATTAATATGATGAAAATGGGTTACGACATTGACGAAACATCTATGAAAGAGGATATTTTCCGTTATCTTAATTTTGGGATTCATATTGAAAAAATTGAAGATGGAGAAGGACGTATGAAAAGGTATTTGAAAGAGATCGTGGAGTTTTTGCCGAATGGTGAAGTCTTGACGGTTTTTCGTTGTGATCTGACCAATAAAGGATTTGAATATGTGCCAGGTAAGGTGAGTAGCATTTTCGTAAATCGAATGATGGAAAAACGTGTGGATATTCAGCTTCAAAGCAAAATTAAAGATGGGTGGGAGGTACATGAAATTTCGTAAAAAGAAGCTTTATAGCTTAGAAGAAATACGCGCTATGTCTAAAGCATTTGGTCAGCCGTTACAAAAAAGGGAATATGCAAAATTCATTTTGACTCCATTCATATGTTTTGCAGGGTTCGCTTATTTACTTTTTCATTATTGGTGGATGGCTCTTATCTGTGGTTTGATTGGTGGTTCGTATGGTTGGTTTTATCAATTACGAAGGAAAGTCAAAAATGATTATGAGAAGGAAGCGTTTCAAGAAAGAAACAATTTTTTAAATAACATGACCCAGTTATTGACGAACGACGACATGCCATTGGTAGAAGCCTTTTCTACATGTACCAAATACGCAGAAGGTGAGTTGAAACGAAAGCTCATTGATCTTGAAATAACATTGGTTGATTCGGATGAAAAAGAGGTCGTAGAGGCTTTTAAAAGTTTGAGGCGTGCATATAAAAATGACGTTCAATTCGATCAATATATAGAGCAGTTAGGAATCATGTTTGTTGAGGGGCGCACATCCATTTTGACTCTCAAAGATACAAAAGATTATCACAATAAAGTTTTGTTGAAACAGCAAAGATTTATTGAAGATAAGCAGCAACATAAGAAAGACTTTAGAACAATGATTCTCTACTCAATAGGGTTTATTGTAGGCATTATGCTTTCATTTACCCTAAAGAAATACGTTGATATTTACGCACATGCCCTAGTTGGGATGATAGCTAATACAGTTTACTTATCTATCATTTTCTATGTCTATCATCAGTTTAATCAAAGGTATTTTGATGATGCTGTAACGGAGGTGAGAATCTAAAAACATGAAAAATGAGAAGGCGAAACAGACGGTCAAACAAAAGACGGTCTTTTCTTTTTGGGAAAAAATCGGGGAAAGTAACTTGCGTGAAATGTTGCTTTATTTGAATCCAGAATTAAGTTTTGAAAGATTTCAGAAAAAGAGATTTTTTAAAGCAGCTTCAATTTTTTTGGCTGCATTACCAGTGATCGCTTTTAAACCAGTTGTAACACTCATAGCACTGGCTTTAGCTTGTTTCATTTACCATATGGACTACAGGAAAATCAAGGGCTGGTATGAGGCTGAAAAATTTCAAAGAGAGCTTGTCTTTTTCAAGTTCTCTAGGGAAGTCTATATTTATTTGCTGGAAAACATGTCTACTGTCTATCAAGCATTTGAACGTCTGTCCTCAAGGGTTGATGAGGGTCTTTTGAAAAAATCGTTGAGAAAGCTATTAATATCAATGCATGAAAACCCTAATGATGTGCAACCTTTCATAGACTTTGCGAATGATACAAGTGGCAGTGATAGTGCTAGATTGTTCATGCTCACTTTGTATGAGTATCAGCAAAATTCAAATGATGACAGTATTATCTATGAATTAGGAAAGATGACGAACGAACAATTATTCATGACGGTTGATGACATTATTGAATATAAATTGCGTAAATTTGGTACTTTTCCCACAAAGATTGCAATGCCAGTCATGATAGTGATGTTTTGCTTTTTTATCACTCTATTAATAGATGGTGTGAAATCCATCCAGTTCATTAATGGAGGTGGGTGATAAAACATGATTGAAGGATCAGTAATGACATTGTTTAAGATTTTTATATTTTGTTTTTGTCTTGTTCTTGTTGTGGATGCCGCGGGCTATTGCATTAGGTTAAATCAAATAAATGACTTTAAGCAGTATGCAAATTACCAGATTGAAAGAAAAGGAGGATTGACAAAAGATGCGCTTCAAGCAATCTCGAAAAAGAATGAAGATTCGTATGGGGGCAGTTTTCAAATTGAAAGCAGTTCTATGAATCAAAAGCATCCTTATGGAACTGAAATTACTTACAGTATTAAAACTACTTATCAATTTTTAATTGGTGGACATGAACAAGAGATTTCGGCAAGAGGAGGGGCATTGTCTTTGATTAGATAAGGAGGGAGGTAGATTGGAACAGAACATATTTAGATTAGGAATTATGGCGATTTTATTCATAGTTTTGGGTTTAACAATAATGGATTTGAAAGATGATTACCCAAATGTAATGCATGATATTGAAAACTTTATCGAGCATGTCACAGGAGACATGCACTAAAAACAAAGGAGAATGATAATTATGGCAGTACCAGAGAATGTGGATCGTTTTTCATGGGGAACATTAGCAGCAGTAATTGCAGGAGTAGTAGGAGCAGCGTTTATTTTAGGATTGACTGATTTTGTTCCATGGCTTATGGACTTTATTCAAACGAGCATTAAAGGACTCGCAAAAAAATAATAAAAGATGCATGAGCAAGTCTTTCGGGGCTTGCTTCTGTCATGGCTTTATATAAAATTGATTTATTCTTAACAGTTGAATTATGGTAAATTAAATAGTGATATTATGGTTCAAAAAAGCAATCGTCTATTCAAATAATAGACAAATTCAAATAAGGTGATTTAAATGATGATATTTGGAGAGAAAATCTGTGGACTTGACTATAAAATTAGAAAAGGAGTATATGCAGTTATTTTTAATTCTGGAAGGGATAAAGTGATGGCTGTTCGAAATGGACATGGTCATATATTTTTACCCGGTGGTGGCATTGAAAGTAATGAAAATCATTTACGCTGTCTCGAAAGAGAAATGCTAGAAGAAACAGGTTACAAAGTTTTAGTTGAAAGCTACATTGGTAATGCCAATAGGTATTTCAAATCCAGAGCAGATGAACCTTTGCTCAGTGATGCGCATTTTTATTCGGTTAGCTTATCCAATAAAATACATGAAGCAACTGAGCTTGATTATAGTCTAGAATGGATTAATGTAAACGAAGCCAAAAACTATTTTCAGCATGAACATCATTTCTGGGCTGTTAAGGAAGCATTAAATAAGTAATACACAAGGGAACTTCTACAACTAGAAGTTCCTTTTATTATTTATATTTATTTAATTAGAAAATTTTTATTAAAAGGAGGGGAAGAAACATGGCCATTCGAAACAACTCATTATTATCAGCTTTTAAGAAGAAGCTGAAAGGTGTTAAAAAGCCAGAGAAAAAGCCAAAATCAATTCCCAGAGATCGAACAAAGATTATTGCCGTAGGTATATGGTCAATGATTGCAACGCTCATCTTTTTTGCTTTCTTGTCTGTGTTGCTGTCGCTCAATACAAGATCTGTAGTAAACGATATTGAACGAAATCAAGAGCGAAACAGTAAGAAAAAAGAAGAAGTTTCTATTGTGGCAGGGGAACGTTTTTTGTCAGGCTTCGTCACTGAATATATCAACGTAAAGAATGAAAATGAGGCTATTGAAAACCGTCATAAAAAATTAATGACTTACCTTGCTAAAGAAAGCGATGAATTAGAACAAGAAACATTATTTGCTATATCTGGTGCGCAAGGTGATCGAATTTTAAATGATTACACTCTTTACAATGTGAAACAGGAGAAAGAAGAAACTCTATTTCAATACGAAATCGAGTATTCAAACATTGTAAAGGTGAAAAAGAAGGAACATGAAATTAAAAAACAAGCATTGCTGAACATTCCAGTAAAAAACAAGGGAGCTCAATTTGCAGTTAGCGGCACTCCCTATATTTCGGAAATATATGATCTCAAAGGCAGTATTGAAATTAACAAAGAAGATCGTGAAGAATATGACGGAGATCAAACAGCAGCCATAAAAGAATTTGTGAATACGTTCTTTCGGAAGTATGCCGAAGAATCAAAAGACGATATGTCATATGTCATGAAAACACCAGAGACTTTAAATGGTCATCTGGTATTTGGTGATGTCGAAAATGTCCGTATTTACAAAAGCGGTGATGGTTTTGAAATATCTTCTGTGGTCATTTTCAAAGAAAAAGAAACAAGCATACCGGTAAAAGAACGTTTTACTTTGTTCGTTACAAAAAATACCGGTCAGTATTACGTAAACAAACTAAAACATCAATAAGGAGTGGGATACATGGAATTTTTAGATTTTCTTGTTTTGGGAGCTAAAACAGATTTACCAACATTGGGCGGTGTCCAAAGTTGGGGTAAACAGGTTGTTACACAATTTATATTCATTGTTGCTATGCTCTTGATTTCAAAACACCTCATGAAACTAAGTGTTGGGAAAATGGTTGGTGTATTAATCACTACAAGTGCGGGTGTATGGGTGGTACAAAACTGGTCTACAGTTACTGGATGGGTTGGTGCGCTGCTTAAAAAGTTATAAGAGGTGAGAGTGTGTCGAGATTTGTATTCAACTATAGAAAAGCGATGCGTGAGCCTAAAAAAATACAAAGGATAACTGAAAATTATAGTTTGCCGTTTGCGATAGAGTTGATCCCGATGATCAACTATTTTATTTTTGTCGCAATTAGTTTCGGGTTTTTCATTGGCGTGAGAAGAAGTTTTCCTCATGCCTTTGAAAATACTTTCGTGATTGTGATCTTTGGTATTCCACTAGGTTTAACAATTCTAATAACCAAGATTAAACCAGAAGGGAAAAATATCTATTTATATTTTTGGGGGATGCTGAAATACTTGATCATGATTAAGTTGCCTAAGAAGAGATATTGTAATGATAAAGTTATGGGTTTTTCAAATGATCAAGAAATAAAATTCAAGTCTTTAGTAAAGGTGGTGCGAAAGAATGGTGAGTCTGAAAACACCAATGAAAACCCTGTTAAACAACATGATCTTGACGAGAACGGGAGACGTTTGGGCGTATTATCGAATAAAGAGTAGTTCCATTCCATCTCGAAATGAACATGAGATAGAAGAATATAAAGACAGATGGACTTCTTTTTATGAGGAGATAACGGATTATGAAGATTTCCACTTGATGATGTATCCTAGTAGATTTGATTTGGAAGGCCGTTTAAACGTTCTGAAAAAAGATATTCATGAGGACTCTGTGGAAGTTGCTTCTTATTACATGCAAGAAACAGTCAATGTAATGAAGCAGCGTTTAGGTAGATTGACAAAACCCGATTTCATTATTGGAATCAAACTTAATAAGTCATTGCTTAGCTTGGATGCTGATATTAAAGACAACGTTCTTTCAATGTTTAATACGGCGACCGATACAGTGGTGAATATGCTGGGGTGGGAACAAGATGTTTCTTCCCAATTTTTTGAACAATATAAAGAGATTGAGGATGATTTGGCTAGTACGGTTACATCTGTGTTTGGAGAGAGATTGAAAGAGACCGAGCTTAGATATATCAATCGTTATCACTTTATAAGAGGACTTTATCACGATGTTGAGGAAGAAAGCCAAAATGGAGATATTCATTCAATTACAAACACTGTTATAGACCCAACAAATCCAGGCTCTTTAAAACTCGTTAGTGATCAAGATGAGGGGTATATTTCAATGATTGTTGTTGACGAATTTTTAGACAACATGGCAAACAGTAACCTTTTTTATGAAGTACAGTCTTTACCGTTCCCTGTAGAGGTCGAGATAAAAGCAAAAGTAGAAAGTAAGTCTATGACGAAGACTGCATTAAATATTAAGCACCAGCAATTGAGGGAAGAACAAAACGAAAAGTATAGCGTTGGTGATGAAAGTGATCAGTCAACCATGACGAGTGCTTTTCTCGTCAAAGACCTTCAAAATAAAATCAAAAAAGAGGAAGTGTCTTTGATCAACTGGCTTGCGGTTGTGATTGTTGACGGACGCACGAAAAAAGAATGCGCTGAAAAGGCTCGGTTGGTCGTGAGACATCTAAAAGGGGCAGGAATTAAATGCAGGATTCCTATTGCTGATCAACTGTCGCTTTTTTATAAAATGTTGCCTGCTGAAAAGTTAGATTTGATGGACAAAAATTGGGTTCAGAAGACAACCCAAAATGGCTTAGCAGAATGTATGCTAGGCGTTGATTCTTTTGTTGGTTCTAAGATCGGTTTTTTTCTCGGTTGGGGAGATCGCTTTGATAAGCATACAGATTTAGAAAGCGCTATTCGATCAAGTCGAGACTTTGTTTTGTATCATCCTTTTCTTGCGAATCAGCAAATAAAAGGCTCTAAAACCAGATCGCCCCATTGTCTAATAACAGGAAATACTGGCAATGGGAAGTCTTTCTTGGCGAAGGTGCTGTACACATATATATCCTTCATGGATATAAAATCACTTTACATTGATCCGAAAAAAGAAATGCGAAAGTGGATTAAGAAAGTTATCAATAACCCACAAACACGTAAAAACTTTCCTTTGTATATTGATCATTTGGAAAAGTATCATTTCATCACGCTTGATCATGAACAGGAAGAGAACTGGGGCGCATTAGACCCAGTTTCCTTCATGCCGCCAACTAAAGCTAAAGACTTGTTAGAAGTTATATTTGAGCAGGTCTATGATTTTAAAGGCAAAGATAATGTGAGCACTGCTTTTCTAAGAGCAATTACAAAAGTACTTGAAATGAAAGAGCAAGGAGAGCAAGTAGGATCGCTGCATGTCATTTATGAATTGCAGCGGCATGAAGAGGAAGCAGTGAAAAAGGCAGGAGATTATTTATACGAGGTTGTACAGGACTCTATCATGAAATTGCTTGTTCATGATGGCTCTAATCCTTCCCTATCTTTAAAAGAGCGCATCACGATTTTAGAAGTTGAGAACATGGACTTACCAGACTTTGGAGAACGTATAGAAAACTTCACCAAATCGCAATTGAAATCAAGTGCGGTTATGTTTGCGTTGGGAAAATTTTGCGAACTATTTGGCATGAATGCAGAAGAAAAAACAGCGGAGTTTATTGATGAAGCATGGATATTTACAGCATCACCACAGGGCAGAAAAGTGGAACGTCAAATGAGACGTATTGGGCGTTCTTATAATAATGCTGAATTCTTTATTTCTCAATCAACTAAAGACGCACTGCATGAGGATGACACAGGAAACTTTGGTGTAGCATTCGCCTTTGATGAACCTAATGAAAGAGAAGAAGTACTCCGTTGGATGAACCTTGAACCAAGCGAGGAAAATAAAAAAATGCTTGAATCTATGTTTCAAGGTCAATGTTTATTTAAGGACATTTACGGGCGTACTGCTAAAATCAGTATTGAATGTTTGTTTGATGAGTGGATGGGTGCTTTTGAGACCATCAATAAAAGCGAAGTGGCGTATGCTGAAGAGATGTACTTATAAACAACAAATAAGATATGTATTAATAAGGCCAATTCATTCCTTAAATCATTATGGGCGCCCAAATTTGGTTGGATGTTGTTTGATGGGTGGTTGAATGCTGGATGCTTTCGAGACCATTAATAAAAGTGAAGAGGCATATGCAGAAAAGACTCGTTTAGGAAAATACAAATAAGATATGTATTATTTCTATTTTAATGATGTGGTGTTATAATTGATATACGATAAACGATATTCAGAAATGGATATTTTTTTAAAACTTCCTTAAACAAAAGAATTGCAATGATTAATAAAACTAAACAAACCGCAACAAATAATTGCAAAATGATAACACTTCAATATATTTTTCGCCTTTATAATGAGGTGGAATGTTAAACAGTTGAGATCACGCAAGGCAAGGGATTAATTTTTAAAATAACAAATAACACACAGAATTTATAAATGGATATTTTTTGAAATCATCTTAAACAAAAGAATTGCAATGATTCAAACCGCAACAAATAATTGCAAAATGATAATACTTCATTTTGCTTTTATGATTATCTGGAAGGCAAATTCAGGCAAGTTCAGGCGAGGCATTAATTTTAAAACAACAAATAACACAGATTTTGTGGATTTTTGTTTCCGATGAGGTCTTCTAATGCGCTAGCAGAGGGGCGGAGGAAATTAAATAAGACCCTAAACGGGTCCATAGGTTTTTATTGCGATTGCTTTTTTCTTCTTTTTTGATTTTTAGGTCTTCGCTTATTTTTAGAATATTTTTTTCTCTTATTATGAAAGAATTTGTATATGCTAAAGGATAAGCGTATCATTCCTAAAATGAAAAGAGCGATTTGCAATAAAGTTCACCTCCTTATAGTGAGGTGTGGGAATACAGCTATGCCAGTAGCTTGTATTCCTTTTCTTATTGTACCTTGTTTCTGCTTTAGTTGAAACCCAAAAAACATGCCTACAGTATGAGTAGATAGGTTTTTCTAGATTTAATCGCAAATCTGTTTAATAAAATGCAAATTTGATTAAGTGAAAAAGAGATAAATAACCACAAAAAGAAATTAATAGCTTTGAAAATTTAGTCGTTCATATATGAGCGACTTTTTTTATTGGGAAAATAGGAGGTTGAAATGAAGAAGAAAAATTTATTAATAACTTTCCTAGCTCTAGTGATGTTGGTTTCTTCTTTAACTGTAGTCTTTGCAGATGACAAAGAAGGAGACAAAACGGTAAAACCAAAGGTCGAAAAGGTTGGAGGGGTGGAGCTGGAAATTAGTCGATTTCCACTTGAACATTATCAAGCCCACAACCAAGCCGAAGATGGAATGATTAAAGGTGCAATTGTATCTTTGTCTAACACTATGTTAGCTGTGACACAAATCATAGTTCTTGTTGTTGACAAGGCAATGGATTTGTTTATGAGTGCGGAGCCAATTGATAACTTTAGTAGTGCTATTACAAACGTTTCCAAACAGATGTACAATGTCCTAAAAAAGAGTTTTGGAGAAATACTTTTTGTATTTATGATAGGCTTCGTAGTCTATCTATTTTTTATTAAGGGCAGTTTTAAAGAAGGTATGAGACGTTTTGCTTTATTTTTTGTTGTCATGGTTGTTTCTGCACTATGGGTGAACAAAGCTGGTTACTGGATTGAATCTTTGAATGCTCTATCAATTGAGGGACAAGGAAAGCTCATTACGGTTGGAAATAAATTGGTCGGTGCGTTTTCAGATAAAAGTGATTCCACTTTAAAAATGGATAATGTCAAAAAAGGTCAGGAAATTGAAGGGACAACTGCTGTTCTTAGGAATTTTTACTTTGATTCAGCGATGAAAAGCCCATACTTGGTGACCAATTATGGTACACCAAATGAAAAAACAATTTTGAAGAAGGGTGATGGTGAAGGTGGTCTTGATCGAATAGATACGCTGCTTTCTTTTAAATTGACCAGTGAGGGGCAGCGAGCGAAAAAAGACTTTATAAACAAAAAAGAAGTAAAGGAATATAAGAATCAAAGCATTGCAGAGGGAAGTATTTACGTTCAGTTGGGATATTCATTTATAGGTTTGCTAGCTGCTATATCTCTTGGTATGCCATTCTTTTTAATTGCGTTTCTTAATTTCTTAATTCAAATTATCGTGCTTGCGATTGCTTTCTTTCTTCCTTTTGCCTTTATCCTGTCTTACGTTCCACAATTTGCATATAGTGGTTTCGTCTCTTTGGGAAGGATGTTCGCATTGTTTGTCTTGAAAGCCTTGCTGACTCTTGTGCTTGTGTTTGTTTATGCAATATGCGTCATTACGCATAAAACTATCCCACCAACGAATTTAGGGATGTATTTTCTCAATGTAGTAGCAATGTCGGTTATTTTGATCATTGCATTTTTAAAACGTGACAAGATAATCAATTTTGTTACGGCTGGTAAAGTGCAAAATGTGGACGCAAATTTATTAGAGAATACTAGAAAGGCAGTCGTTCAACCTTCTTGGGAAGGAGCGAAAAAAGTTAGTAGTGGTATTGGTGAATGGAAAAAGAAAAGAGATGCTAAAAAAGCTGCTGAAGAACTTTCTTTAGGAGACAAACGAAGTGCGCCGCATCAATCAACGGTTGGGAATTCTAAATTTGATAGAACGTCCCAAAATAATCCTATTAAAAAAGATGCGTCTGAGAAAAAAGAAATTGAAAGAGGACGGCAGCTTAATGAATCAAATGTAGATGTAGATTCGAAAGTAGATGATTATAAGCCGCCATTGTACGTTGTGGATGGTGGAAAGGAGGAAAGAACAGATCAAACGGAAACAGGTGCAAGGGCTTCTAATCAACTACCTAAAGTGGATATAGAGCGAAGCGAACAAGCGACAAAAGATCAACTAGCGGAAGAAAGCAAAAATATGTCAAACACTTCAAATCCAATGTCGAAAGTGGATGTAGAAAGAAGCAAACAAGCGACAAAAGATCAACTAGCGGAGGAAAGCAACAATGTGTCTAACGCTTCAAATCCCACGCCAAAAATGGATGTAGAAAGAAGCGAACAAGCAGCAAAAGATCAACTAACAGAAGAAGGGAACAATAATTCTAGCGCATCAACCAAAATACCAATGGTGGATGCTGAAAGAAGTGATCAAATTAAAGAGCATATTACCGAAGAAGAAAAGACCAATAGTCCGAAGGCTTCAACATCAGTTCATGAGGTTGATGTTGAAAGAAGTGATCAAGGTGTTTCTGAAAAAACGTTAACAGAGGAAAGTATCAGTAATCAAAAGCCTGTGAATCCTGTTCCTAATGCTAACGTAGCAAGAAATGAACAAATACAATCAGATGTTCCAAAAACTGAAAATGAAACAGTTAAGACGTCAGATACACAACCAAAAACTAAAAGGGTTATTCAACAGCCCAAACATGTAAAAATTGAATTAGATCAGATAGAGAGTCGTCAAAGCAAAAATGGTCGAGGTGACAGATCATGAAAAAGCTATTGACGGCTTTTTTTACTTTTCTTCCACTCGTATTTTTTGGGGGAATGTTGGTTGTGGTTGTACTGATTTTCGGTGGTAACAATCAAAAAGAGGATATTGGCGGTGGAAATGAAGAGTACGTGACAAATGGCATTGCGCCAGAAATTGAAAGGTTACGTCACGTATTTGAAAAATATGCCCGCAAAGAAGGTGTTTACGATCAGTTGAACATCATCATGGCGCTAACAATGCAGGAGAGTGGAGGACGATATCTTGATATTATGCAGTCTAGTGAATCAATAGGTTTGCCGCCTAACTCTATAACAAGTCCAGAGTATTCCATTCAAGTAGGTGTGAAACACTTTGCGGCTGTTTTTAAAAAAGCAGGGGGAGACGTTCGATTAACATTACAGTCTTACAATTATGGTGGCGGGTTTATTGATTACGTGAAAAAACGTGGGGGAAAGTACACAAAAGCCCTTGCGTTAGAATTTAGCAGATTTCAAGCTCTTAAATTAGGTTGGCGAAGCTATGGTGATCCTAATTATGTTGATCATGTCATGCGCTATTTGAAGGGTGGAGGCACTGTAAAGCCTGTCAACGGCGCTATGGAGGGATATGAAACTGTAATGAACGAAGCTCTTAAGTATGAAGGTAATCCATATCAATGGGCTGGTTCAACTCCTAAAACAGGTTTTGATTGTTCGGGACTTGTGCAATGGGCTTACAGAAAAGCGGGTATTTCTTTGCCTAGAACGGCACAAGAACAGTATGGCGCAACGAAAAAGATTGCTGAAAGTCAGGCAGTACCAGGAGACTTAGTCTTCTTCACGGGTACGTATCAAGGTAAATTTATTACTCATGTGGGAATTTATGTAGGAGAAGGAAGAATGTATAATAGTAACGATAGTGGCGTCCAATACTCTGATCTTAAAAAAGGATATTGGCGTGATCACTTGGTGTCGTTTGGCAGAATAAAAAATTAGGGGGATTTTATGAAAAAAGTATTCTGGGTATTGGGTGGTGTCATTTTGATTTTAGGGATTACGAGTTATTACATGACATACAACAAGTTAAGTGCTGAAAAAAATCAAGCTATTAAAGACCGCCAAAGAGTAGAGAATCAAATGAGCCAGTTGAAGGAATCAGAAGCTGCTAAAGTGAATCAGAAATTTTTTGAAGCGTTCTTTCAATATGAAGATGCGGATGATCGTGAAGGTGCGGTTAGAAAGCTAGCAACCGATAAGGCTATGAGTTATGCGTTTCCTTCAAAGAGTCCTGAAAAACATAGTGTAACAATGCAGGGAGATTTGTTATCTCTCGAAAGCTATTCAAAGAAGGTAGATGAAGACAGGGAGCTTTATTTGAATGAAGCAAAAATTGCGCTTGCTGTGAATGCTGTGACAACTAAACAAGAATTGATTATTCAAACAGAATTGAAAAAAGAAAAAGATGGATGGATTGTTGATAACGTTCAAGTGAAAGGAAGTAATTGAAATATTTACATGAATGAGAACATTAATATGCTTAAAGTTTTACTAAAAATTTCATTTATGTAACTAAATACCCTTTTGGTGGATTCAATTATTTGTCATAATTCCGTTAATGACAGAAAATTCATTTATTTTAAGGGGGGGATTGCTTGATTTCTAGCAAAATTCCATATGATTTAGTGTCTACACGTTTAAACTTTTGGTATACGGCGATTAAAAACAACTTAATAAATGAAGCGAAAGAAATAAAAAGAGAAGTTGAGCAGCTGATAATTAATATGGAAGAAAACCAAGATGTATTGTTGTATTATCAGCTGTTGGATTTTAGACATGAATTAATGCTCTCTTATATGAATGCAAAGGGATTAAAAGAAGTTAATGAAACATACGAACAATTGCGGCAAAATGAAGGGAATCTCACAGGCATGTTGGAATACTATTTCTTCTTTTTTATGGGGATGTATGAATTCAGAAGGCGTGAGTTAACCACTGCCATAAGTGCTTACAGAATAGCGGAGACCAAATTAAACGATATTGAAGACGAGATTGAACATGCTGAATTCTACTTTAAAATCTCAGAAGTTTACTATTATATGAAGCAAACTTTCTTTTCTTTAAATTATGCAAAGAAGGCTCTAAGAATCTACAGTAAATATGATACCTACCATGATCATATTATCCATGTTCAATGCATTATAGCTGGAAATTTGATGGACATCTTAGATTATGAGGGAGCTCTTATTCAATTCAAAGAAAATCTGAGGATCGCCAGAAAAATAAACAAGGAGTATTTAGTAGGTACATCTTATATGAATTTGGGGATTTGCTGTAATGCTCGTGGAGATTATGAAGCAGCAGAAAGATATTTAAAGTGTGCACTTGAAATTTTTGAAGAAGGGAATCACAGCTTTTTGCCGAAAACAATATTTAATATGGCTCATGTTTTATGCAAGGATAACAGAAGGACTAAAGCTAAGGTTTATGTAAAAAAGGGTGTTTCTTTGGCTCAAATGAATAATGATGTTGAGTATATTTCTAAATTTAATATTCTTCAAGGTCTGTATATAAAAGAAGATAAGCATTTGTTAGACCAATGTTTTGGATTCTTTAAAAGTAGGCAAATGTATGGTGATATTGAAGACTTTGCATTAGAAGCAGCTGAACACTTTAGAAGAGCTGGAAGATTTGAAATGGCTAGTGACTATTATCATATTGTCAATCTAGCTAGAATAGAAATTAAAAAAGGAGAAATCATATATGAAAATAAAAATGATTATCTTAGCATTGATGATAGTCGGGAGCGTAGCTATATCGGGTGAATTAACAAAAAGTGAAAATGCTTATTTTAAAAAGCCGTTTAAGGAGAATTTTAAAACATTAGCTGAGAGAGTGGGAAGTTAAAGTAAACCTGATCTTTATATAAAAATCTTAATGTCTTACTTCTGCCACTAATTATTGAATGCATCTTATTTTTAATAAGGTGCATTTTTATTTTGAAAATTTAAAAGCTCAATAAAATACCCGATATTAACTCTATGGAAGTTGTGATTTTTTTGAAAACTTTTATAAAGAGGGAGAAATTATTTAGAGCTTTTAAGGAATTTGTTAAGACATCACGTTTTTTAATTTCTCTTTCCAAAATTTTGGGAGGAAATGAATAATATGACGAATGTAAGAAGGTACTTTGATAGTATTCATCACATGGATATTAAACAAAAGGAAATTAGGGGTAAAGCAAATAACAATGCATCAATAGAGAGATTTTTAAAAGATCTTATGTACGATATTTTATCAAAAGATGACAAACGTTATTATACTTTTAACACTGAAACAGTAGAGGTATCCACGTTAATGTCTAGAGTTTTTAGCCTAGACTTAACTCAAGACTCTTTAGATACTGATATTCTCATAGATGTCTGTAATACTATTGCTCAACGAGCTCTTGAAAAACATATCGATGCTCAGGAGAAGCATAAGATGACAAATATTCAAGAAGGAAGCTTAATTCAATCATTGATTGAGTATGAATCGGAATTATATTTTCTAATTACAAAAGTTGAGCATGAAAACTTTTTGGATGCAAATAATTTCGAAGAGTTTGAGGGGGTTCCTTACAATAAAAAAACAAGAAGTTTAAAATCTTGTTTAATAAAATTTGAGGATGAAATCACAGATATTATAGTTACTGATACAAATACAACAATTGCTTCATACTGGTATAGAGATTTTCTAGAGCTGAAAGAAGTGAATACAGATGAACGTAATACGAGTAAAGCTTTTACTGCTTTCCATAGTATAATTTCGAGAAATGTATCAAAACATTCAGAGGCTGATTATACTCAATTACACAATAGTCTACTTGGTTACTTCAGGAATCACCAAAATTTCTCTATAACAGGTGTTATAGATGAAGTTTTATCGGAATATGTACCAGAGAATAAACAAAAAATTAAGACGGAAGACCTGATTAAAAAATTTAAAGACGAAATGAAAAAAGAAAAATTTGATACAAAGTTTAAGATAGAGAAAAAAGCAATTAAAAACAGAATGAAGAAGACATATAAGGTGAGCGATAAAATTGAAATCAGAATTAGTGGATATATTGAAGATCTAAGTGATAAAATATACGCATCAAAAGATGACGATGAAAACAGAGTAATTGTTATGAAAGTTGAAGACGAAGAAAAATACAATGAAACGTATAGACGCTTTAAATTTCGTGAATAAGAAGGTGAAAGTTTGGATGTCATATTATATCTTAAAGAAAAATTTGACCTTACAATTGTCAAAACATCTGAAGATTTTAATAGGTGCGAAGTTTATATAAAAATCGATTATGAAGCAGCAGAAGAGAATCTGGGTTATTTGGAGGAATTTTTTTCTCGTGTAAATGAAAGGGATAAGGTCGTAATTGATCTTAAAGTGGATGGTAATACATTAGAGTCTGCACGGAGTACAGAAGAATTAGATGATTTGACCGATGTGATTAAATATGCAGCTAAATCGAGTAATGAGTCAGAATGTATTGTCGTTGTTACAATTAAAAAGAAAATTGTTGATGATTCAATTACTGTTTATAATTTTAATTCTTTTAGAGAATATTTAAGTAAACTGAATTTAAAAGCGACGTTTTCAAAACTAAATGAGTTAATAAAGCAAAAAAACAGATTAAAATTTGAAGTTCAAAATGAGGGAATTGAAGGTGGTACAAAAAGCTTTTATTTCTCTTCAACAAATAACTTTCCAAGCGAATTTTTATTGGAAAGAAATGAAATAACTTCTTTTAGAAATAAAATTAGTAACATTATTAACAATAATGCATTAGATTTAATACCAGAGGATTTTAAATTAATACCAAATTCAACTGGTTTAGGGAAAATGGAAGAAATGTTCAATGATCTTTATTTAATATACTCATTTGCTTTTCTTGCAAATAAAGTCATTATGTTTAGCAATGACACAAACAGTGTTGATTTAGAGTTTTCAGGGCATAGAGACTTAACCTTCAAATTAAACTATAAAGATATGTCTGTAGATGCTGATATTGTAACTTCAATATATCAATGGGTTTATGGGGGATTTCATCCGTTTGAAAAGATTGGTTTAGCCAGAGATACAATTACAAAAGATTGCAAGATAGTAGAAGGAGAAATTAAACTTGATGAGGAAAGTTTCAGCTCATTGCAGACTAGTTACCAAATGTTCCAAAAAGAAAATTTGGAAGAGTATCTAAAGGCTAAAGATACATTATCTGAAATGCTTATTTCTTTGACTAATCAAACTAGCCAAATAGTAAGTGGTTTGGCTAACTCTTTAAAAAGTAATCAGTTGTTGATTATTACTTTTTTTACCTCAATTGTCATATTGAATGCATTCTCAGAGGGACGATTTGAAGGAATCTTCACAAAAGATATCACTGTCATTTCATATGCCATTTTATTAATATCATTTTTCTTTTTATTATCTTCAAAATGGTATGCATGGATGGAACACCATAGATATAAAGTGCAATATAAAAGACTTAAGAAAATGTATAAGAATATTTTAAGCCGAGAAGAAATCAAAGAAATCTTTGACTCCGATGAGCCTTATATGGAAGATTTACGATTTGTCAGCTTTAAGATTTGGTTATTCACTATAACTTGGCTTTTAGAAATTCTGATAATTTTGGGAGTAATACTATACTTAAAAATCTGCTTTTAACTTCTCAATTTATTTAGGAAGTTTTAGCAGATTTTTTAAGTTCATAAGGTATAGGTTAAATTAATACACATCGATTTCAAAGATATTGTAATATAAAATTATAGACATGTTAAGAATGACCAAGAAATGTCCAAACTAAGTGAATACAAATGTAAGCTAACCAAATTAGGATAAATAAATGTAATACCATCAACTTTTCGGAAGTGACAACTTTTATGCTCTGGGTTGAGGGCCTAGTGGGTGAATAACCCGTGGAGGTTCAAGTCCTCTCGGCCGCATCTAAGAAACCAAAGGTTATAGACCTTTGGTTTTTTTATTTTTTACAACTTGTAAACGAATCTGTCCAAATTCTGTTCACTCACCATAAGTAAGTAGTTTTTTTGTTTGAAAGGCATTAAAAGATTTTTATGGTTATTGTTAATTTTTCTTTTTCTTTATGCTATTAAAGTTAATGAAACTAATCATTCGTTGAGAGAGTCTTCATTTTAAATTTCATAGTAAAAGTAGTCTTTTTAATGGAGTGAAAAATTATAAATAATATCATGATTAAAAACATAGTCTCATTATTTTTATTTGCGACACTTATTATTTCGATTCAACTAAACAATTATTTACTTATTGCTATATGGGCCGTTACTTCTATTTTTCTTTTTGTAACTTTTGATAAATCTATGAAATTGTTTGTTGTCACAAATGTTCTATTTGGCATTGGATTTTTCGCTTATTTATATGTAAATTCACATTGGACGATACAATTCCAAACAGAGGAATTACGTATATTTTTCAGCAGGGTATCATTAGTTTTTATATTGGTCCCACTGTTCATTTTATCTTTCTTTTCTAAGTCTAAATTTATAACCTATTTGAAAAAGCCACAGTGGAATGAATTAATTTATTTCCCGTTTATTTGGTCAGGATTTCACCGAACAAGTGTTAAATTCTTTCTTTTCATAGCGCTATCAGTTAATATTGTCAGCTTTGCACCATTTATTATTCAAAATGGCTGGTCATTTATCGAAGAAATATGGCTATTCACTATCATATTTTCAATTACAAACGCTGTACTCGAAGAAATAATTTGGAGAGGTAACCTTTTGGGGCGACTCTCAGAACAATTAGGTGAAAAATGGGCGGTTGTGGTAACGAGTTTAGGTTTTGGATTACAACATTATTCGCTCGGAATTCCTTGGGTTATTTGTATTGGTTTTTCTATTGGAGGAATGTTTTATGGAGGGATCACTATCAAATCTAAAAGTATTATTCCCTCGATTATTTGGCATATTGCTTTAAACACTCTCATGGTTTTAAGTGGTTTAATATTAAAATAAAAATTTTGTAGAAATGGATTCAGGCAATAGAACTATTCTTTGTATGTAATATCAACAATGAATTTTAACAGAGCCTTCCTTCATAATTAAGTTGAATGGTTGGTCAGTATGAAACAGATGTAATTTACAAAGAAACGAAGTAGAAACTTATTATGTAAATTCATTCAGATTGTAGACCTTTGGTTTCTTGTGCTTTCGAAGTAATTTGATCAGTTATATATGACAGTTTGCGATAATATCAAGTTCAGTGAAACGAAGAATATTGCTAAAATTGTGATAAAATATTGAAGGCTAGGAAAGGGGAAATCAATACATGTCAATTTACCATAAAGTCATTGGAGAAGGATTTCCGATCGTGATATTGCATGGTTGGACACTTGACCATCAAGTGATGTTACATGCATTGGAACCGGTATTTGAAAAACAAAGCGGTTGGAAAAGAATATACATAGACTTACCGGGGATGGGACGTTCCAAGCCGCATCCGTCTATTCAGAATTCTGATGATATGTTAGAAGCGGTATTGCGTCTTTTGGATGAGATGATCCCTGATGAACAGTTTATTGTTTGTGGTTATTCATATGGAGGATATATAGCTAGAGGTATTGTTCATTCACGCTGGGAAACCGTTCGTGGATTACTGCTTGTAGCCCCAATGACTATACCTGTATTCGATAAAAGAGTTGTGCCAGAGAAGACCGTTCTAAAAAGTGACAGCAGCTTGATATCACAGCTCTCTCCCGAGGAGACGGATGAATTTTGCTCCATGGCCGTTGTGCAAGGAAAAAAGGAATGGGAAAGATTCCGCGATGAAATTTACCTTCCTTCTAAACAAACAAATCATGAATTCATCAACAATATTCTTCAAAATGGATATGGCTATACTTTCGATATTACTTCTGAATTTCAGTATCCTACGCTCATTATCACAGGACGTCAAGACCATGTCGTCGGATATCACGATGCGTGGCGGCTGATCGAAGACTATCCAAGGGCCACTTTTGCTGTGCTTGATATGGCTGGCCACAACCTGCAAATCGAACAACCCGATGTATTTAACTCATTAGTCCGTAACTGGTTAAACAGATTTGAGTCGGAAAATATGTAGTTGTACACCTTTGTATAAATAGAAGTTTTCTTGATTCGGGTGCGTGCTGTATGAATGATTTTTATAGTTTCTAAACAAGAAAGTCCACTCATTTTATGTGAGTGGGCTTTTTGTTTGAGTTATAATAAATGTCGTTCTAATCGATCGAAAGATTTCAAACTATTAGGTTGTGATGAAATTTCCAACTAAACAACGAAATGATAAGGTGGGATTGAGCTTATGCTTGGATTGCCAAGAGGGGAAGTTTTTTTAGTTCCTTGGTCTGCTGAATGGACCAAAGAATTTGAAAGGGAAAAGGAACGAATAGTAGAGGTCATTGGTCAGTATACAGTGAATGTGTATCATATTGGAAGTACAGCAGTTAATGGTTTGAGTGCGAAACCCATTATTGATATTGCGGTTGAAATAGATTGTTTTCTTGACGGGAAACAGTGTGTAACAGCTTTGCAAGAGCTTGGTTATTCATATAGAGGAAACAATGTTTTACCTGAAAGATACTATTTCAACAAAGGAGAACCACGTACTCACCAAATCCATATGTATCAAACAAGTAATAGATATTTACTTGAACAGTTAAATTTCAGGGATTATTTAAGAAGTAACGAATTAGTAAGAAATGAGTACGAGCAGCTCAAACTGAACCTATCTAGTTTAAATAAAAATGACAAACACAAATATGCCGAGGGAAAAACTAACTTTGTTCGGGCGATTTTAGAGAGAATTTAGATAAAGATTTCTTTTCATGCTGAAAAAAACTAATTTTATGCACAAATGATTTAACGTAGCTAAATGAACAGTTCATCATTAAATCCCTGTCTTATTAGTGTTATCATAGCGCATTTGGTGCTCTTTTAAATCCTAAATTGCAATTATTTCCGATTCATGTTACAATAAGAATAATTATTTTTGTTCGGCGTAAAGGATAGCATGAAGAAAGACTTTTCGTCTTGAGGATACTTTGGGCAAGGATAGTATAATACATTGTGTGGTAACGCACTAGGAGGCAACAAACATGGAACAAGGTACAGTAAAATGGTTTAACGCAGAAAAAGGTTTTGGATTTATCGAACGTGAAGAAGGCGACGATGTATTCGTACATTTCTCAGCTATCCAAGGTGACGGATTCAAATCTTTAGACGAAGGTCAAAAAGTAACTTTTGACGTAGAGCAAGGTTCTCGTGGAGCTCAAGCTGCTAACGTTCAAAAAACTGCTTAATCTTCATTTTTTAAAACAGGTTCTCTGTAGAGAGCCTGTTTTTTTGTGTTTTCATTTATTTCTGCAATAAAAAACCCTACTCAACGTACAAGTAGGGAGATGTTACAAGGTAATCGTAAAAAAATTCATGCTTCAAAGGTTTATCAACAGTATAGCATATTGGATTTACAATATGCGGAATTTGCCTAAATAAATTCTTTTTTCTTTACTGGTTGAAGATAGAGGGATTTGTTCGTAGAGAAAATGTATTCAAAAAATGGGGAAGCAGGTAGACAATATTAGCAGAAACTCTTGATTTGTTTTTCAGTGATTCCTTTGATGACTTCTAGCTCACTAAGCAAATAACCATGAGCATCGTCAAGCATTTTCTTTTCGCTTGCATTCAGTTTTTTTTCTTTCTTCATCCGCATGAGATCACGTACCACTTCAGCGCCTTCTAGTATGTGGCCCGTTTTTATTTTGTCTGTGTTGATTTTATATCTCTCTTTCCATGGCAATAACTTATCTGATGTTCCATTTTGGAAAGTGTGTATGATGTTCTTTAAGGCAAGTATATCTGTAACAGGTCTTATCTTTGACCTTGACATCTTCCTTGTAGGAATCATCACTTTCATATGGCTAACGGCCATCTTAATCACATAATACGATTGTTTTTCATCAGAGAATTCTTTTTCTTCTATGGCTTCAATTATACCTGCTCCGTGCATTGGATAAACAATATTATCACCAATTTGAAACATATCATCCGCCTCCATATCATGTATCTACTTTAAGGGTACCACATTTAGAGGTAAAATAATCAAATTTTTAATAATAACATGTTTATTTATTTTCTGTCAATAAATTTGGTTCTAAAAAAGTGAGATTTTTTCATGAAAATTTCGGGTGGTTTTTGATCATATCCTCAAGAATCCTTGCTCCATTTTGGCAATATTCACATGTACCGCAAGAATCGACAAAACAACCGACGCCTACACGATCACCAATGTTGAATTTCGTGACAGCATCCCCTACAGCTGAAACAACTCCAGTAATCTCATGACCCGGAACCATTGGGAAAATACCGCCGCCCCATTCATCAAAGGCACTGTGGATATCTGAATGACAAATCCCGCTAAACTGAATATCAATTAAAATATCATGTGGACGAAGTGCTCTTCGTTCAATGGTTGTCCGTTCAAAGTTTGCTTTTGCATGGGAAACACTTAAAACGTTTGATTGGTGCGTCTGACACATTCTGGATCATCCTTTCAAAAGTAAGATTCGGTCCTTCCTCTATACTGTACGTCTTAAAGTGAACTTTAAGTCAACATAGAACCTTCTGATCGCCTGAATTCAGGCTTTAGTATCAGCCTTGAATCAAGATTTGAGCCAAAAGTATCTTGTCTTCTCGATTAAAATGGAGATGATGGGAAAAGGGAGATCGTCAAGTAAGAGAAAGAAGAGAAGGGTGAAAACAATGAAAATAGCACAAGCCGCCAAGCAGCTCGATTTATCTACTGCTACGCTCAGGTATTATGAGAATATAGGTTTAATTCGACCGATCAGGCGTGATGAAAATGGTGTTCGTGATTATACAGAAGAAGATATTCAATGGATAGAATTTATTAAATGTATGAGAAATGCGGGTCTGTCAATTGATGCTCTTAGAGAATATACGGCTTTATTTATCGAGGGAGAGGATCGTACATTGTCCTCAAGGAAGCGTATTTTGGTCAATGAGAGAGAAAGACTCGTAGACAAACAAAAGGAAATCGAAGAAACGATTAAACGGTTAGATTACAAGATTGAAAGTTATGAAGATATTATCCACAGTTATGAACAAAAACTAGTTCATCAATTAAAAACGAGCTCTATTTAAATGAAGAAAAACCTGTGACTTGTCACAGGTTTTGTGATGTGGTTATCTTTTTGTGTAACGTACCCAATTGTAATGAGCGTAAAGTGGAGTAACACCGTTGTAGGAGCCGAGCCATTCATCGACACCTGCACCATTCCATAAGTTCATCATAATCTTTCCTGGTGTTTGAGGGATTTGAGTAGTAGCCGTATGTTTTAATTGACCGTCCACATACCATTTAATCGAGTTAGGCTGCCAGTCGAACGCATATGTGTGATAAGAGTTTGCTGCATCAAAACCAAGGTTGACGATTTTTTCATGATTTCCGACACCATTGGTATAATAGTTGAATTGTACCTTCGTGGTATCTTTTCCGAGAAACTCAATGTCAATCTCATCCCAAGGTGTACCATCCGTCGGTCCAGTATAAGTAAAGAACGAAGATACGATCCCAACATTTTTGGCTGGTTTCATGCTGACTTCATAAAGTCCGTAGCCGTAAGTTTGAGTGGAACGGTTTTCTCCGCAGTCAAACTTATTATAGGAAGGACTTGTGAGCGATAAGCGCATTTCACCTAAAGACGTCGTCGAGACATTATTTGCACGCCACGTACAGTTAAACATGTTTCCATTCGAGTACCCATCGGCTTTTTGCCATAACCCGGTATTGTAATTGTTAAATGGCTCATAAAACGATCCACCGGTTTGTGCCGAGGCACTTGCAGCAAATGTGGACAAACTTAAGAATAATCCAGTGACAAACAGCATCAACATTCGTTTTACACGGTAAGACATGTAGGCATTCCCCTCTCTTTTTGAAAGCGATTTCTTGATTGATCATACATGATTCTCTCAAAATGGAAAATCGGTCTAAATAATGATAAACAGTGTGTTTTTTAATAGAATGAAAAGAAAATTGATAGGTAAAAAATAATGATTGACAAAGCGGACAGTTGTCCGTAAGATAATACCGGTACAATTGTCCTAATGAAAATGAAAGAAATTTGATTTACACATAGAGATACATGCAAGGTGGATGAAGGTAAAGAAGGTGATGCATCATGGAAAAGGATATTGGAAAGGAAATTGAAGAGGTCGCTTTTTCTTTGTTTCAGGAATTTGGTGTGGAAAATGTTAGTATGCATAAAATTGCTAAAACAGCTGGTGTTGGGCAGGGTACGCTTTACCGCCGATATGCCAATAAAAGTGACTTATGCCTTTCGATCCTTGGAGAAAGATTTGAACAACTGATCCCTGCGTTGCATCTTTACTTAAGTAAAATCAGTGATCAGCCGGTTCGTGAGCGTTTACGATATGTTCTTGAAGAAATTCATCTCATCGTCGGACATCATTTAGATTGGATTCGCATGCTCACAATCTCTGGGAACTTAGAGCAGACAAGTAAAGTATATGATTGTCATTACAGTCAATCTCTGAAACAAATCATTCGTCATTTGCTTGAGGAAGCAGAAGAAAAAGGGGAAGCAAACATACAGGATATTGAATTGACGACGTTATGCATGTGTTCTCCGATGACACCCGAACTGATGTTTTATATTCATGAATCTGGTTATTCAATTGAAAAAATCGCTCAATTCGCTGCAGAAAAACAGATTTTATCTGTTTTCAATAGACATTGAAGTGGCTCATTTCTGTCCAGACTGACTTCCTATGGTTCATCTAAACTGAAAAAAGAAAAGGAGCCAACTACTATGAACAAACAGCAAACAGCAGCTTCCGACATTCGAACGCTGCCCATTATTATTTCATTTATCACAGCAGGATTTATTGGTCTGTTCAGTGAAACGGCACTCAACATGGCCCTAAGAAGTTTAACGTTAGACTTTGGCATTGAAGCAACGACCGCTCAGTGGCTCACAACCGGCTATTTATTAACACTAGGTATTCTTGTTCCAATTTCAGGCCTCATTCTTCAATGGTTTACAACAAGACAGCTTTTCATAACCTCACTGGTCTTTTCGATCATCGGTACATTTATTGCGGCCGTTGCACCAGTCTTTAGTATTTTAATGGTGGCACGTGTGGTGCAGGCAGTAGGAACAGCCTTGCTTCTTCCATTGATGTTTAATACGATTTTGGTCATCATTCCGCCTCATAAAAGAGGTAGATCAATGGGGATTATCGGTCTTGTCATTATGTTTGCCCCAGCAGTTGGTCCAACGGTCTCTGGTCTGATTCTTAAATCGTTAACATGGCATTGGATTTTTTGGATTTCGCTTCCGTTATTAATTGTTGCACTCGTATTTGGGTATATTTTTATGCAAAATATTACGGAACCCACAAGACCGAAAATCGACATTTTATCGATTGTGCTATCAACCATCGGTTTCGGTGGAATTGTGTATGGCTTTAGCAGTGCCGGTGAAGGCGGTGGCTGGAGCAGTATGCATGTAATTGTCGCGATTGTTGTAGGTGTCATAGGCATTCTTGTGTTCTCCCTACGACAGTTAAACATGAAAGAACCGATGTTGAATTTAAGCCCATTTAAATATCCAATGTTTGTGATCGGGTTACTTCTGATCTTAGTGTGTATGATGGTAATGCTGTCTGCTATGATGATTTTGCCATTATATCTGCAAACGTCCTTGGCACTGTCTACATTTACAGCTGGTTTAATGCTGCTGCCAGGTGGAATTATTAATGGACTGCTATCTCCAATCATGGGTGGGCTGTTTGATAAATTCGGTCCGAAGTGGCTTGTCATCCCAGGTCTTGTCATTGTCGCAGCGACCATGTTTGGCTTCACGAACTTAAGTATTAATACGTCAATCGGTTATATCGTGACGCTTCATATTACGTTAATGGTTGGGATTGCGATGATCATGATGCCTGCCCAAACAAACGGTTTGAATCAGCTGCCACCAGAGCTATATCCTCATGGTACAGCGATTATGAATACATTGCAGCAAGTGTCAGGAGCAATTGGAACTGCGGTTGGTATCTCGATCCTTTCATCAGGAGCCCGCAGTTTTATGCAAAATGTGGCTGATCCTACGAATCCAGTCAACAAGCTGCTAGCTTTTACAAATGGCGTCCAGCATGCCTTTATCTTTGCTGTCATCATGACAGTGATTGGCTTGGTGATTGCTTTCTTTATTAAACGAGTGAAAGTAGAACAGCAAGTATCATAATATATGAAAAGCACTGAGGACTTAGCGCCGCAGTGCTTTTTTTATTTATTCATAGGGGTGAATGCTTGTTTCAAAGGAGCTGAAAATGGGGAGATAGATAAAAAGAAACGACTCTCTGACGACATTGAAGGAAAAGGCGTAATTCGTAACGAATGGATAGAGATAAAAGAATAAGATAGGAGCTGAGATCATGAACTTAGACGAACAAATCAAAATGGCTGAGTCATTACGTCAACCACTTGAAGATTCATTAGCTAGTCAATCGGAACTAAAGCCAGTCCACCCTCCTGAAGTGAACAAAATGGAATATGATATCCCAACGGGTGCTGGAGAAACAAAGGTGTGGGTATTTAAACCTGTGAAAACATTGAAACAACCCCTACCTGTTTTCGTGAATTTGCATGGGGGCGGTTTTATACTTGGAAGTGCTGAAATGGATAATCATTGGTGTCCGGTCATAGCAGATCGTGCGGAGTGTATCGTTGTCAATGTGGAATATCAGCTGGCACCGGAACACCCTTTCCCGGCCGCTCTTCATGAATGCTACGATGTGATGAAATGGTTATATGAACATCCTGATGAACTACAAATAGACCCAAAACGATTAGCCATTGGCGGACATAGTGCAGGTGGGAATTTGGCAACAGCGGTTTGTCTGCTTGATATCCAAAAAGGGAACAAACTTCCGATTGTCTATCAAGTGCTTGATTATCCGCCGCTTGATTTGGCTACTGATCCAGCACAAAAGCCAGCGTTTGAAGAAGCAATTCCAGTTGAAATGGCCAGACTTTTTAATGCCTTCTACCTGCAAGGTCAAGATCCGCACAATCCGCTCGTTTCTCCAGTCTTTGCAGAGAGAGAAGTCTTAGCACAAATGCCCCCAGCTCTTGTTATCACAGCTGAGAAAGATTCACTAGCTGAAGAAGCTGAGCATTATGCGGACAAGCTAAAAGAAGCAGGGGTAGATGTCACATACAAACAATTTAAAGGAGTCCCTCATGCGTTCACTCATGCCGGAGATTTAGAGATAGCTGAAGAGGCTTGGCATCTGATGAGCGATCAGCTTAAGAAGGCGTTTGAATAAGAAATATTCGGATATAAGTAAAAAGCACAGAGCTTTTTGGGACTGACCCCATAAGATGAGACAAATAAAAAACACCTTCAAGTTTGAAAATGGATCGTTGTGATCCGAAATAAAACATGGAGGTGTTTTTTCTATGGGGACAAGAGTGAGTTATCCGGTTGAAGTCAAACAGAAGGCTGTAGAAATGAGATTGGCAGGCGTACCTATGAAAGAGATCATGCAGAAATTGAATATCAAGAATAAGACGCAGGTTCAGACATGGGTGAGGTGGCATAAGGCTGGGGATACACACCGGTTCGAACAGCCTGTTGGAAAACAATATACCTATGGAAAGGGTCCCGAGTACTCTTCCGAATTAGAGAGACTGCAGGCAGAAAATCGCTATTTGAGTCAACAGAATGAAGTTTTAAAAAAGTACAACGAATTGGAAAGGAAGTTGATAAGGAAACGTCAATCAAACTGGTAGAAGAATTGTGCAAAACGATGACAGTACAGGACATCTGTGTCCATTTAGGCATCTCACGCACTTCGTACTATAGATGGAAAAAGGATCTGACTCAGAATCATTCTAAAAGACAACTAGAGAAACAAATCGGCACGTTGTGCCGAAAGCACAAATATCGATATGGTTATCGAAAAATCACAGCCATACTAAAAAGGAGAATGCGTATTAACCATAAAACTGTTCAACGTATCATGCAGAAAAACCAGTGGCAATGCCGGGTTAAAATGAAAAAGCGTAAGAAGAATGGGCAGCCCTATGCCGTGGCCGGTAATATACTGGATCGGAACTTTCAGTCTGATCGCCCTCTTGAAAAACTAGTAACGGACATCACGTATTTGCCTTATGGACAGAAACAATTGTACCTTTCCAGTATATTGGATTTATATAATGGAGAAGTGATTGCTTTTACGATTGGTGATAAGCAGGACACAGACTTTATCTTAAACACACTTAATCAGCTCCCAGCACTGCCTGAGAATTGCGTGTTACATAGCGATCAAGGTTCTGTGTATACATCTTACGAGTATCAGAAAGCTGTTCATATAAAAGGCATTACCATGAGCATGTCCCGTAAAGGGACGCCCGCTGATAATGCCTCCATCGAATCGTTTCATTCCTCACTAAAGTCTGAAACGTTCTATCTTAACAGGATTGACCGCACTACGACCAACATCGTAGAACGCACTGTCAAAGAATACATTTATTATTATAACAACATTCGTATTCAAACGAAACTAAACAACCAATCACCGATAAACTATCGGCAACTGGCTGTTTCATAAAGGTGTTTTGATCCCTGTCTCAAAAACGGGGGTCAGTCCCTTTTTTCTGTGCTTTTTTTGTGTTCTCGCTGACGTCCTGAAAAGAAGTGTAGATACAACAATCGCAGCTGTCGATATAATAGTAAGATAAAAGAGATCTAAAAAGGAGCTAATAGAATGAAAAAAGAGACACTACAGGCATTTTGTCTTTCTTTACAAGGAGCAACCCACGACTATCAACCTGAGTGGCAGGCAGATCGTTATCATATAGGTGGAAAGATGTTCGCCATGATGGGGGGAGACGTCGATCGCAAGCCAGTCATCACTTTAAAATGTGATCCGCAACGCGCTGAAGAATTAAGAGAAATGCATGAAGGAATTATTCCTGGCTATTACATGAATAAGACGCATTGGAATTCTATTTATCTCGATGCAGATATTCCATCTTCATTTGTCGAAGAGCTAATTGAACATTCCTATCAACTGGTTTTTCACAAATTAACAAAAAAAGCTCAGCAGGCTATCCTCCAACATGATTCAAAAGAAACCGATTAAAAGCTGAACGTTCAGTTGTTCATGTCTCTTTGAATCTCTTCAAAATTGACTAGAGTCACATGCTCTCGCTATACTTTAAACAGCTGGAAGATACGAATAGGGGGATATACAATGGGCTATACAGTCATTACAGGGGCAAGTTCAGGTATTGGGTATGAAACGGCTTTGGCCTTTGCAGCAAGAGGGAAAAATCTGATCTTAGCTGCACGCCGGCTTGATAAACTCCAAGAACTGAAAGAAAAGATTCTAGAAACATATCCCGATATTCAAGTGAAAGTCCAGTCTGTTGATTTAACAGACAGAGAGCAAGTGTATTCTTTCTATGAGTCATTAGCTGGTGATGAGTTGGATACGTTCATTAATAATGCCGGGTTTGGCCATTTTGGTTCAATAGGAGAGCAGGATGTGAAAAAAATTGGGGACATGCTTCATCTCAATATTGAAGCGTTAACCATTTTATCCACTCTGTTTGTCCGTGATTATGAGCAAAAAGAGGGGACGCAGCTAATCAATATCTCTTCAAGAGCGGGTTATACCGTCGTCGCCAATGCTGTCACTTATTCAGCCACGAAATTTTATGTGAGCGCCTTTACAGAAGGGCTGGCCCTAGAATTGAAAGAAAAAGGAGCCAAATTACAGGCAAAAATATTAGCGCCTGCTGCGACAGAATCGGAATTTGCAAAGCGTTCATTAGATGTCGATCAATTCGAATATGAAGGCACTATCAAGAAATATCACACATCAAAAGAAATGGCAGCGTGCTTGCTTGAGCTTTACGACAGTTCAAAAACAGTTGGTATCGTTGATGGGAAGACATTTGATTTTGAATTGAAGGGCCCCATTTTTTCACACGCTGGCACAAGCATGAAATAAAAAGTTCCAATCACTGAGGATAGATTCTCTTAGCGATCAGCAGGTCACCGAGCTGAAAGATGTCTTGGATAATGTGGGCCACTGTCAACACATACTAGAATAGATAAAAACACCTACACATTAGGTGTTTTTTTATGCATTCTTTGATGAATGAAAGAATCGCAGGTCCAGTAGATGAGACTGCTGACAATCATGATCGGAAGGGATGTTGAGCTCTCGATTCCATCCATAACAAAAAGCATGACAATCATTGCTATCAGTAAGTAAGCCGCTAAATAAAGAGGATGAAAAGCCTTGGGCTGTAAAGAAAACAACAACTGTAAAGGTACCGCAAAGATGAAATAATAAACAAAAAAGATGGGAGTGTAAAGCATCATAAACGCAGGCTCGCCCTGAATCGGTGGATATACACATACGAACAAGCTGAGTAAAATGGAACTGAAGAATAGTGTGAGTAGGATTTTGTAAAATGGTTGAACGGAACGCACTGTATGTACTCCTTTTTTGTAAGATTTCCTATATTTTATCATAAATGGGTTGAGAACGATTTTTGAAGTCAGTTTAGGTATTATGATACAAAAAAATTTTGATAATAGTGCCCTTTTTCCTTTATTTGGTTCTGTGACTTTCACCTCATGCTGATGAATGAAGGAATGGTATAAAGTAAACCCTATAGACAGATAATTATTCATCACATTTAAGAAAAGAGATGATCTTATGAACGTATCAAAATGGTTTGGTGCTGCCCTTCTTTCTGTTTCACTAATGCTGACAGCAGCTTGTGCCAACAGTGGCACTCAAGAGAATAATCAAAGCAATCAAGAAAGCACTACCAGTGAAACAAAAGGAAAAAACACGGCTGTTGAGACAGGGAACAAGTCTTTATCCAATATTAAGGTGCTAGCAACAGGCGGGACGATTGCCGGTAGTTCAGACAGTAATACGGATACGACTGGATATAAATCTGGTGCACTTGGAATCGATAAAGTCATTGCTTCAGTACCACAGCTGAAGGATATTGCAAATGTCACGGGTGAGCAAGTAGCGAATGTCGGCAGTGAAAATGTTGATAACGCTCTTCTTTTAAAATTAGCGAAACGAGTCAATCAGCTTTTAAATGATGATCAAGTGGATGGCATTGTGGTGACACATGGTACAGATACGCTAGAAGAAACGGCCTATTTTTTACATTTGGTTGTAAAAAGTGATAAGCCAGTTGTGGTCGTGGGTTCCATGAGGCCAGCATCTGCAATTAGTGCGGATGGCCCGCTTAACTTGTATCATGCAGTGAAAATTGCTTCGACAAAAGAAGCCAAAGGCAAAGGTGTAATGGTGACACTAAATGACCGAATCGCCTCTGCTCGCTTTATTACGAAGACAAATACCACCACAACAGATTCGTTCAAGTCTCTTGAGCAAGGGTACATTGGAGAAGTGGCGGGGGAAGTTGTCTCTTTTTATAACGAATCGACAAGAAAACATACAACTGACAGTGAATTCGATATTTCAAAGCTAAAAGAAATGCCGCAAGTGGATATCTTATACGGCTATCAAAATGACCAAAAGTATGTGTATGATGCTGCCGTTAAAGCAGGAGCGAAGGGTATTGTCGTTGCCGCCGCAGGAAATGGGACGATGTCAACAGAAGCGATCAATGGGGCAACAGATGCAGTGAAGAAAGACGTGGTGATCGTGAGGTCAAGCCGTGCAGGAAATGGCATTGTCACACATGAAAAAATGGATGATGAACATCATTTTGTCTCATCGGATTCATTAAATCCACAAAAAGCACGCATTTTACTCATGCTGGCTCTGACGAAAACAAAAGATCCAGATAAAATTCAATCCTATTACGAGCAGTATTAAAAAGAAGAAGACCCGACGAATCATTGGGTCTTTTTTATATGTGTACCTGATGTTCAGCCCGTTTTTTTAAAGAGAGTAAAATGTCTCTCCAAACATCATCTATATCAGTCAGAAAATGTCCTGCTTGCTCGATATAGTGCGTTTTGGCGTTTGGAATGTTGGGAGCAATGCTTTCTATCTCTGCAAAAGGGGCCATCTGATCCTCTTTTCCATGCCAGACATCCACAGGGATTTGTATATCTTTCATATCGAATGCCCATGACCGTGAGAGTAAATCTGGTTCATGAATACATTCATCAACAGATTGACGAGTGGCTTCGTATAAATGCCGCATCATCAGCTCCAGTTGCTCATCGGTTTGAAGAAATTGCCGATCCGATGGATGTAAATGTTTGTTCCCTTTTTTCGTTAGTTCCTTGAATTTTTCTGGTTTTTTTTCAATGAGTTTTTTCTGAGCGCGATAGCTTGCCTTTAAGAGCCAAGGCATTCTTTTACTGAGGAAAAAGGCAATCTTGTTCTCCTTTAGCATACTTTTAGGCGGTTTACCATCCTGAAATGGGGTGGTACTTGAGACGAGAGCAGCTGAAAGAATGCGGTCTGGCAATTGATAGGCACAACCAGCAGCGAATGCCCCACCTCCAGAGACACCAATCACTGAAAAATGGGAGATGTCAAGATGATCGGCCACTTCCTGTACGTCTTTTGCCCAGTCTAAAATGGTACGATCTGGTTGCGGATCAGATAAACCAAAACCAGGTCTGTCTAAAGAAATGAGACGAATGCCAAGCTCTTTTGAGATTGGATCATCATCTAAAAACATCACTCTCGATCCAGGCGTCCCATGAAAAAAGAATACTGGGAATCCTTCAAGATCACCGTATTGAGACAAACCAATATGACGTCCATCTTGCAAATGAATCCTGTCCATATGACCATCCCTTTCATCGTTAATCTAGCTTACATATTCATGCATGAAACGCCGGATTAAGGCGTTTCTTTCGCAATTTGATAGATTTTTTCGTAAAGCGATAATAATGTTTTTAGATCTTCTTTTGAAAGCTGGGCATAGTATTTTTGAATAAGATGCAGCTGAATTTTTTCAATATCTTTATGATAGTCATGGCCCTTTTGAGCAAAATCAACAATGATTTCTCTACGGTTATGTGGGTTAATCTCTCTTTTCACATATCCAAGCTGTTCAAGCTTTGATATGAGCTGGCTAGCGGCACTAGATGAAATGGAGAAATAATCAGCTAGTTCATTGATTGTTCTCGTCTTCGAACGCAGCAATTCAAGGGTCAGTTCTTGTTTGCTTGTTAAATCTGCATACTCATTTTTTAAGAATCGTTGATACTCTTCTACATAGATAGAGCCTAGTGCGTTTGAGTACTCAATGATTTTTTTGCTGTAATGAATGATATCCTCATCCAATGACATCACCTCTTTTCTCCTATATTATATGCGATCTTAATATTTAAGTGAAGTTAAATATTAAGAAAAATTAAATGAAAAGAGGATAGACTTGATGAGAAAATGACCTCTATCTCCACTTTTTCATCAACAATGGACAAAGAATACTTCTTGTTATCCCTAAGCATTCATAAAACATAGTTGGTTTGATTTTGAACATGTAGTAGGCTAAGGTGGCAATGAAAAGGTCATAAAAGAAAAACAAGTATACGTCCTTTTTGGTGATGGCATAAATGATCGTTTTGTTTGTTTTCACTTAGATTCACTCCTTTGGAAGTCGATGACTTTTTCATTGTATTATGGGCGATCTCCATTTATAATAAAAAAATAAACCAACTGGTCGGTTTTATTTGTCCGTGTGAAGAAAAGTAAGGTAGAAGGGATTGTTAATAGATGACAAGTGCACAGAGCGGGGCTGGAAAAAGTGAAAAGACGAAGCAGAAAATTGTCACCGCTTCACGTGATTTATTTGCGAAAAAAGGATATTCGGAAACATCCGTGCGAGATATTCTAGAGGCGGCTGAGATTAGTAAAGGCAACCTCTATCATCATTTTAAAGGAAAAGAGTTTTTGTTCCTTCATATTATGGAAGAGGATCATCGATTCATGATGGAGACATGGCATAAAGAGAAACAAACGCTGCACCGGGCCGTTGATAAGCTCGCAGGGTTTGCAGAGCTGCTTAGTCAAATGGGGATTAACTATCCTCTAATGAGAGCGAGTGAAGAATTTTGCGCCAGTGCATTTACATCAGATGAAGTCATGGAGCGGCTGAACAAGATTGATGTAGACTTTGATGATGTGATGAGAGACATCCTGCTTGAAGGAAACGAAGATGGTAGCTGGTCGATTCAGCATGTTGAATCAAAAGTGAAAATATTACTTTCTGTATTCTATGGATTAGACGTGTTATATAAAAATGACACGATGCAGCAGAGAAAGGATTTACAAAAAGAGGCGATCTCATTGTTTATTCACGGAATCAACCATCATGAGTAACAAGTGAGTCTGTAAAGGGGAAACAAACATCATGCAAAAACCGATTCGTGAGCAAAAAGCGGTACTTGTTATTTTATTAAGTAATATATTTATTGCGTTTTTAGGCATCGGTCTGATCATACCTGTCATGCCGCTCTTTATGAATGTCATGCATTTAACTGGCAGTACGATGGGATATCTTGTGGCAGCGTTTGCTGTTGCACAGCTTATCGCATCACCTATTGCGGGAAGATGGGTAGACCGATATGGAAGAAAGATCATGATTGTGTCTGGGCTGTTTCTATTCGCGTTATCAGAACTCGTTTTTGGCCTTGGGACACATGTGTATGTTCTGTATTTTGCAAGGCTTCTAGGCGGCATTAGTGCGGCATTTATCATGCCGGCTGTCACTGCCTATGTCGCTGATATCACAACCGTTCAAGATAGATCAAAGGCGATGGGGTATGTCTCTGCGGCCATTAGTACCGGTTTTATCATTGGTCCGGGAATTGGCGGATTTATTGCAGAATATGGCGTTCGTCTGCCGTTTTTCTTTGCAGCAGGGATTGCGTTTATTGCCGTGATTTCGTCTATGTTTATGCTGAAGGAACCATTAACAAAAGAAGAGCGAGAGAAACAAATGGATCAAGTGAAGGATTCGACCTTCTTTAAAGACTTGAAAAAATCAATCCATCCAAGCTATCTCATCGCCTTCATTATTGTGTTTGTGCTGGCGTTTGGACTATCTGCATATGAAACGGTCTTTAGCTTGTTTACAAATCACAAGTTTGGATTTGGTCCAAAGGATATTGCGATGATCATTACCGTCAGTTCAATTGTAGCCGTCATCATCCAAGTACTCGTGTTTGGTAAAATGGTGAATGCGCTTGGGGAGAAACGAGTTATTCAACTATGCTTGATTGTTGGAGCAGTTCTCGCTTTTGTTTCTACAGTCGTGTCAGGCTTTATGGTTGTGCTGATCGTGACGTGTGTGATTTTCCTTGCGTTCGATTTATTGCGCCCTGCACTCACGACCTTCTTATCAAAAATCGCTGGCAATCAGCAAGGATTTGTCGCAGGTATGAACTCTACCTACACAAGCCTTGGTACGATTTTTGGCCCGGCACTTGGGGGCATATTATTCGATCAAAATATTCATTTCCCATTCCTGTTTGCAGGTGTTGTCTTATTTCTTGGGTTAGGCTTAACCCTTATTTGGAAGGGGAAGGCGACAGAAGAGGCATCAGCAGAATAATAGACAAGAGACCTTTCAAATAAGGTCTCTTTTTTTAAGGCTGCGGCTTCAGGTGATTCAGTGCCTGCGCCATTTTTTGATTTTGCTGCTTTTTGTAAAATAGAAAGGCGATGATATGGCCTATTAATGTGAGAAAGGCAATACCGATAAAATAAGGCAATATCCATTCGAGCAATGCAGTCGAATATAAAGCGACGGCTCCTACTTGAAATCCTAAATTGACGACAGTGGAGATCAGAATGTTGATGGGTGCTGGAAAGGTAAAGTAGTTCCATAGTAAAGGATACATGACCCCAAAGACGATGCCTGCCAGAGTACCGATGGCAATGATGTGCCACACGTAATGAAAAGGGATAGAGGATGACCATTGAGTGATTGACAGGATGAGTGTCAGCCATACGATAGAGACAAAAGCTGTTTGCATAAATTGATGTTTTAGTTCCTTGATCATTTGAATCGCTCCTTTATATATTTGGCGTAATGACGACTGACGGTGTAGCTGTTTTTCGAGATGGTTTCGACCTCTAAGCGAGCGTACGTACCAGCGACAAAGCTGTCGACTTGCGCTAAATTGAGAATGACTGCATTGTTGATACGATAGAAATGTTCACGCTCTAACGACTTCAGATCCTTCAGCCGTTTGCTCAGAAAATACGTCATTCCTCCGGTTGTGATCACCTTTGACAGATGTCCAAGCGCAGAGATCGCTTCAATTTGATCTAATGGTAAAAGAGACTGCCGATCATTTTTTGGATCTTTGACTGTTAGAGATGTACTTGTCTCCAGCATTGATGCCATCTTTTGTAAACGTTCTTGATTATGTGGATGGCTGATGACGTCTACTTCCGTCACATCCTTTTCTTGATTCCAGATCAAACGAAATTTCATCCCTAAACCTCCTCTCACAATGAGCATAGCAATAGATGAAAGCGAATGCGATGGAATGTTGCTTTGATGCAGAAGAATTCTTTTTGTTGCAAAGAGTCACCGCGTGTCTGCGGCTTTCCTTTATAATGAAAAGATACTCGTTCGTGAATGGAGGAATGATGTTGTATCTTGTAGATCAACAAAGGACAGAAGCGGTAAAAGAGGAAATTCTGCGGATCGATCCTGCATATCCAGTGTTCGTAGATGCGATACTAGATGGCATGATACAAGGAGATTTATATGTGGATCACCGAGATCACCCGTGTGTCTATTTTGCAGGGACGACATCCGGCATTTATTATGTCGCAGGCAAGACAGAAGCAGCGCTCTCATTATGTTCAACGTTCATTGTGGATGTTTATAAAAAGCAGAAAAGAGATAACAGACGGTTCACTTTGTTTTCAGCAAATCCAACATCAGATGAGATGATGAAAAAATGCTTCGGTTCAAAACTGAATGAAATGCAAAGACATGCTTATTCTTATGATTTGACCTCTCCTGATCTGATTGTGCCTGATCAAGACGAAATGATCAAACGCACGAATGAACAAGTCATTGCCGCCAGCAAAGTATTCCCATCCAGCTATTATGAAGCATATTGGGGAGGAGTAGATCACTTTTTATCTAATGGCGTCGGAGTTGCCATTTTAAATGGTGAAGATGTGGTCAGTGAATGTATCTCTATTTTTTAAGTGAAAAACGTGTGGAAATCGATATTTGGACAGATGAAGCCTGCCGTGGAAAAGGATTGGCTTTGTTAGCAGCTCAGCAAATGATCAGCATCTGTGTTGAAAAAGGGAGGACACCGCATTGGGATTGCGATGTCCACCACGCAACCTCGGCCAAATTGGCAGAGAAGCTAGGTTTTCAGTGGACAAAGACGTATCGCTTATTTTATGCCTCACGCTGAAAAGGTTTTGAGATACCAAGCATCCATAGCAGAATGCTCTGAGCCTTCAATCGGTGCAGAAAGAAGAGAAAAGTCATACCGTTGATAAAGACCAGTAGCGGCTGTTAATTCACTGCGGGTTTCTAAATAACAAGCATCGTAGTATGTAGGGGCATATTGTAGGGCTGTATCCATCAATTTCTTGCCCGCACCTTTGCCTTGTGCTTTTGGGCTTAAATAAAGCTTTTGCAGCTCGCAAATGCCATCTGTGAAAGGGGCAATGCCAACGCCACCAACAACTTCACCATGTTCTTCGGCAATCCAATAGGCTGCATGAGTCAATGATTGATAGTATTCGAAAAGCTGATCAAGGTGTGGGTCTGTGTAGGCTGTACCTTCAATCGCAAGATTCGCTGATTCTAATGACTGGCGGATAATGGCCGAGATAAAAGGATTGTCCTGCTTTTGAATCGGTCTAATATTCATTGGAAAAACCTCCGTTGTCATAAGATAAAAAAGAAAAGGAGTTGATGCGATATGTTCTGGCTGCAAACCGCTATTTATACTGTCATTGTGCTTTGTCTCTCATGGTGGGCAGGGAAAAGACGCAGGGATCGCCGTGCCGGGATGGTCGTTCCGATATGTATCAGCTTGTTTGGATTGCTGTTATTGATCGGCAGTTTCTTCATTGGCAGATGGGAAGGGATGGCGCTCAGCATATCAAGCGTCTCTATCGTTCTCTCTTCTATCATTTGTTTGATCATCGTTACAGGGGTTCATTTGTTTAAAAAAGATGACCCTTCGTAGGCTGGGACATCTTTATGATTTGATTCTATCGTATTCCTCACGAAGGATGCCCATCATGATGACATCCGAATAAGCACCGTTGAAATAGAGCGCTTGACGTCTTTTTCCTTCATATTGAAATCCGGCTTTCTCATAACTCCGAAAGGCTCGTGGGTTATGGGAAAAGACTTCAAGCTCAAGCCGATTGAGTTCTAACGTCTCAAAGGCAAATGTTTGAACCATCCGAACAGCCTCAGTGCCATACCCTTTGTGAAAATGCTCTGGACCATGCAGCGCAATGCGAAAACTTGCCGTATGGTTCATCGGATCAATATCCACAATCGCCGCATCCCCGATCATTTCTTTCGTGTCTAGCAGACAAATAGCAAAGTCTCGTCTACTGTCATCCAGCAGAAAACGGGTATAGGCTGAACGAATTTCTTCTAGTGTGAACGTTTTGCGTGTGCCAGTCATATAAAGTGTTTCTGCATGCTGGCATCCCCTATGAATACCAGGATAATCTTTTTCTTCAATCGGTCTCAAGAATAATCGCGTCATGATGGATCAGCCTCCTCTATATATCGGGAGATTTCAATTAAGTTCATATCAGGATCACGGATATAAATGGATTCAATCGGACCTAATGCACCAGAACGTCTGACCGGACCTTCTTCAATTGGAACAACCTGCTTTCGAAGATGAAGCAATAAACTGTCTATATCTAAATCGGTGATAAAACACAAGTCAGCAGATCCAGGCTGGGGATGAGCAGCTTTTGGTTCAAATTCATGACCCGCTTCATGAAGGTTGATCTTTTGTAAGCCAAAACGAAGGGCTTTACGGCCTTCTCCAAAAGTTTCTTCCTTCATTCCTAATACGTTTGTATAAAAGCGAATGGTTTCCTCCATATGTTGTACAGTCAACACGATATGATCAAGTCGTCGTATCATCAGTCTCTCCTCCAAGTATGATCATTGTTTGAACTGCTTCTATTATATCATCCCTTGAAGAAGATACCTTATTTGATCACGGTTTTATAACTCCAGCTTTCTAGGGACATGTTTTCTCCGTGCAGCACTCTCTCATCAAACTCCGTCCACCCATTTTTTCGATAGAAATGACGATTGGCCTCGTTGTGTGTAATCAGTGTGAACAGTCCGCCGCCTTGCCGGGCGATAAAGGGGAAAAGACATTGCTTTAACATACGGCTTCCAAGTTTTTTTCCTTGTTGGTCTTTTGCAACGACAAGAGCTTCTAAATACCAGTAAGGTTTCTTTAAGGAGGAACACGCTTTTTTTGCCTCCTTTAACATACGGAACACATGCTGAATCGCCGATATGCCGCCAGTAAAGAGTAGCTTTAACCCACCAGATAACACATAATCCATGAGTCCTGGTTCAGGAAGACGGGGATGTTTTAACAGGGCGGCAGACACAATTTTCTCGTTCTCAACCCCGACCAAACAGATTTGATGCTGAAAATATACCTTTGTATTGATCAAATGCAGCTGACGGGCGAAAGCAGAACGCTTGGTCACCTTTTCGCATAATAAATCAAAAAATGAATAGTTCTGAAATGAATCATCTAACAACGCTGCCACTTGAGGCAGTTCATCCTCTCTAGCAAGTCTGAATTGAAACATATGATGGTCCTCCTTTTTTGAACAGATATAGATTATTGAACATGTGTCCATTATAATAAGAGGAAAATAAACCGAACATCGGCAATGAATGATCTATTGTTCATAAATAGACAGGTATAGCCAGATTGTTCAAAAATGGAGGGTGTTTGATGAAGGACAGACGAACAATCAAAACCAAAAAGGCGATACGGGAAAGCTTTCTTGAGCTTTTAAAGGAAAAAGATGTTCAACAAATTACAGTATCAGAGCTATCTAGAAGAGCGGATTTAGGAAGAGGGACCTTTTATTTGCACTACCAAGATGTGTTTGACTTGCATGAACAGCTTGAGAAGGAACTATTCGATCAGCTTGGCGGACTATACGATGAATCGTTTCCAAGCCAGGACCCGCTTGATATGCTGTCCTTTTTAAACAAAACAACTGAGTATTTAAAAGAAAAACAATTCATGATGACGTTATTTGTCAAACCGAATAGCCCAACGACGAATCAATTTAAATCGTTTTTTAAAGAAAAAATCATGAAAGAGTGGCAGCTTGATCAGCGTCAAATTACGGAGCATGAACAGATTGTGGCCTCATTTGTTGTGTCTGGTGTTGTTGGTGTACTGGAGGAATGGATTCATGAAGGGATGACAGTTGAAGCGGGGCAGCTTGCACACATCTTGTACAAGCTTCTTATGAAGGTAGAACAGGAATCGTAAGAAACGAATTGGTCATATATCATTTTTCTATTCTTTCTGTTAAAATGGGAATGTACGTTCTTATTTGAGGCGGGGAGTGGTGAGATTGAAAAGGAAATTACTATTTTATGGGGCAATGAGCATTGATGGATATTTAGCAAGGGATGATCACCGTTTAGATTGGCTCATAGGAACAGAGGGCGAAGAGGATACGAGATATGAGGAATTTTATGCTTCAGTCGATACGCTGATCATGGGACGGAACACATACGAACAGGTTCTAAAGCTCTCACCTGATGGGTTTCCTTATGAAGACAAGACATGTTATATCGTTTCTCGCACTTTACAAGACAGTCATACAGGAACCCACATCGTTCGTGAAGATGTTCTCTCTTTTATCAAAAATTTAAAAAATGAAAAAGGCCAGCATATTTGGATTTTAGGGGGCGGGGAACTGCTTCAAGCATTATTAAAAGAAAGATTAGTCGATGAGCTGTATCTCCAAATCGCACCTGTCATGATTGGAAAAGGAATCCCTCTTTTCCCTCCAACTGAACAGGAATCTAGATTTTCATTACAACAAGTGAATCAATACAAACAAATTGCTGAAATGCATTTTGTGTTAAAAGAAGACCACTGAATCATGGTCTTACCCCTGTCAAGTAGACAATTATAAAAAGCCTAAGCTGCCAGTGTGTGACGGTATTCTACCGGAGCACACTGGTTTAATTTTTTCTGGAATCGATCGTGATTATAGAATTGAATGTAATCTTCTATGCTTTTATGAAGCTCTTCTTCCGTTTGACACGAAGAAAAGTAAGTGTTCTCTGTTTTGAGATGGGAGAAAAATGATTCGATACAGGCATTATCCAGGCAGTTTCCCCTTCGGGAATGACTGCCCTTCAAACCAACGTTTTCTAGTCGCTTTTGATATGCTTTTGTTGTGTATTGAAATCCTTGATCTGAATGAAGTAGGGCTCCTTTGACATCCCGCAGGGATGTCAAGTTCTTTAATGTCTCCATGACCAGTTCAAGATCATTTCGTTTTGACAGTTTCCATGCGACGATTTCATTGTTGTATAGATCTTGTATAGCTGAAAGATAATAAAAGTGATGCTGGCAAGCGATATAGGTAATATCAGTCACATATAGCTGATTGTATTGATTGGCTTTAAATTTTCGGTTTAATCTGTTTGGATGGACAACCGAAGCTTGTCTTCCGAAATACCGCCGTTTTTTTCGAATGATTGATTGGATGTTCATCTCTTTCATCAACCTGTAGACACGCTTATGGTTGATGCGAAATCCTTCTTTCTTTAAAGCGATTGTCACCCGAGGATAGCCATAGAAGGGTCTTGAATGATGAATGGCCATGATGTGTTCTTTGAGGATTTGTTCTTTCAGTTGTCGTTCCATTCGAATCTTTTGATTCTTACGCCATTTATAGTACCCAGATCGTGATACTTTGGCGATGCAGACGAGCCATGTCAACGGAAAAAAACTCTTTAATTCGTGAACAACTTCAAACCTCACATTCTTTAAAATCCATCCTCTCCGTGTAGATTTGGATAACGCTTTTTTAAGTATTCTACCTGTGCCTTTAAATAATCTCTTTCTTCTTCCACATTTTTAAACATGAACTTGGGACGTCCGTTAAAAGGATTTTCTGACTTTGTATGTTTTCCTCTTTGATCTTCAAAAGATTGCCCCTCACGAAATTTTCTGACCCAACTTTTTAACTGAGTGGAGCTTTTGATACCTAATTCTTCAGACAATGACTGATAACTTTTGTTTCCTTCTTCGTACATTTTGACAGCTTTCATCTTAAACTCTTTAGAATAGTGTTGAAATTGTTGTCCTTTTCTCGCCATAAAAAATCCCCTCCAAGTATAGTGTAACAGCCAAAATATGTTCTTGGGCTTTTTACACTGTCTACTTAGAGGGGATAATATCATCACAGGGGTCTTTTTTTAATCAAACAAACACGTTGACAAGAAAATATCCTAGTGTTAGGATAAATTTATCCTAGTTTTAGGATTTATTGAAAAAGGAGTAGTTGCCATGGTGCAGCAAGATCAGGAATTAGACTTAAGGCTCTTCCGAGTGTGGATGAAAGCCTACCATGCCCTTTTTGCAAACATCCAAAAAGACATTGAACGTTATGATATCGGATTTGAAAACTTTCAAATTCTTGAATTACTGTATAGTAAGGGACCGCATCCCGTTCAAAAAATTAGTGAGATTCTATCCATTCCAAGTGGGAGCATCACCTATGTGGTCAACAAATTAGAAAAACAAGAATTAGTCAAAAGACAATGTGCACCTTCTGATAAACGTGTATTCCATGTATTGCTGACAGATAAAGGGAAGCAGTTATTTGACGATATTTTTCCAAAACACACAGATGTCATATCACAAAATCTGTCCTTTATCGAAACAGAGGAAAAAGAGCAGCTCATTGAATGGTTGAAAAAAATCGGTTTAGGTGCAAAACAACTTCACGAAAAGGGGAAACAAGATGACACACAGCTTTGATACATTGGTACGTGAAAGACGATCAGCATCAAATTTTTTGCCAAATATCTCGATTTCGAGAGATGAGCTTAATAGTATCTTTGAAGAAGTGAAGCTGGCACCTTCAGCCTTTAATTTACAGCATACGCAATATGTCGTCGTCCAATCAGAAGCGCTTAAAGAGCAAGTAAGAGATGCTGCATTTGGACAATATAAGGTGCATTCCGCTTCAGCAGCGATCATTGTACTCGGCGATCCGAAAGCTTATGAGCAAGCAGGAAACATTTATGAAGGCCTAAAAATGCTCGGCATCTTAAATGCGCAACAATATGAGGAAATGGTCAGAGAGACGATGAGTTTTTATGTGCAGAGAGGATCAGACTTTCAGAAAGAAGAGGCGATTCGCAATGCTTCATTATCTGCCATGCTATTTATGCTTGCCGCCAAAAACAAGGGATGGGATACTTGCCCAATGATCGGCTTTGACCCCGAAGCAATGAAAAAGGTGTTAAACATCGAATCAGATTTGGTTCCTGTATTAATGATCACGCTCGGAAAAGAAAAAGTAGAGAGCAGACAAGCGAGAGGCTATCGCAAGCCGGTCTCTGAATTTGTGACATATTTATAAGATAGGGGGTTCCATTCATGGAACTAGGAATTAGTACATTTGTAGAAACAACACCTGACTTTCAAACAGGAAAAACAGTCAGCCACGCACAGCGTATTCGTGAAGTAGTAGAAGAAATTATTTTAGCAGATCAAGTGGGTCTCGACGTTTTTGGCGTAGGAGAGCACCATCGTGAAGATTTCGCCGCATCAAATCCAGCAGTCGTATTAGCAGCTGCGGCAACACAAACAAAGAATATTCGTCTGACAAGTGCGGTAACTGTTCTTTCATCGGCAGATCCTGTTCGTGTATTTCAAGATTTTGCGACATTAGATGGCCTGTCTAACGGGCGTGCAGAGATTATGGCTGGCCGGGGTTCATTTATTGAATCGTTCCCGCTTTTTGGTTATGACTTAGATGATTATGAAGAATTATTTGAAGAAAAACTAGATTTACTGTTGAAATTACAGCAGTCAGAGCGTGTGACGTGGAGCGGTAAGCACCGCCCGGCGATTCAAGATGTCGGCGTATACCCAAGACCTGTTCAAGATCCGCTTCCCATCTGGATTGGCAGTGGAGGAAACAGAGAATCTGTCGTACGTGCTGGATTATTAGGATTACCACTTGTCCTTGCCATTATTGGCGGCAGCCCTAGACAGTTCGCACCGCTAGTGCAGCTCTACAAGCAAGCTGCGATTCACGCTGGGCATGATCCTGAGAAATTAACGGTGGCATCCCATTCACATGGATTTGTTGCGGAGGAAACAGAATTGGCAGCAGATCAATTCTTCCCTTCTACACAGCATGTCATGAATACATTAGCAAGAGAACGAGGCTGGGGACCTTATACCCGTTCTACATTCGATGCAGCAAGAACATTAGAAGGTGCATTGTATGTAGGAGATCCAGATGCCGTGGCAGAGAAAGTGATTCATCTGCGAAAAAATGTAGGCATCACGCGCTTCATGCTGCACGTACCAGTCGGTTCGATGCCGCATGATCAAGTACTGAAAGCTATTGAGTTATTTGGAAAAGAAGTGGCTCCTAAAGTAAGAGAAGAGGTTGCCCGCTGGGAAGCCGAACAAGCATAACAAAAAAGTCGATCAAGGGAATAGGCTTGATCGACTTTTTCTTATGCTTAAGGATCAATAACACATGGTTTCACTGTAGGGCATGAAGCAGCAGAAGCAAATGGTGTGGCCGTCAAGGTGAAGAGGAAAACAAGTTGAAAACAGATAAGCCATTTTTTCATGAAATCACCTCCGTTATCAATTGTTTCACTAGAACGAGGTGAGGATAAAAGCATAGAAGTATGTAACACCCTCTATCCAGCATAAGACAATCATATCATAATTTTCAAAAAAATGAAAAAATAACTTACGAAAGTTCTAAATTATGGTATGGTTAATATGTTCAACAAAAAAAGGGAGGGATTTTTGTATGAAAAAGGTCATAACTTCTGTTTTGGTTGGAGCAATTGTTTTAACGGGTGCGGGTGTCACCGCTGTCCCGGTAGAAGCGAAGGGGAAAGTAAACAGTGAAGTAACGGTACAAGCAAGTCGAACCGTCTCGGAAACGAGAACATATACGACGTCAAACATCCCATCAAGTATTACATATGCAAAGGATGGATGGGTCGGTATTCTCTATCAATCATCAATTGAAGAGTTAGGTTTAGGAAAATATAGAGTTACCTTTACTGGAACGGTTGTACGCGATCCAGGATTTAATTAAATAAAATGTAAAGCTGACAGGTGGACAAGCCTGTCAGCTTTTTTAATGGGGATAATAAAGAATCATTTGCAGCCGGACCATCTGTTCTCCTGATTGTTTATACTCATGGGCACGGTCAGCTTTAAACCGAATCGAGTCGCCAGCTTGTAATGTGTATTGCTCATCACCGATCGATAAATCAAGTGCTCCCTCAAACACGGTAATCAATTCCTCTGTACCGCCGATATGTTCTTCCGCACTTAACGAGCCATGAGGATCAATTTCTACCTGATAGACTTCAAATTTTCTCAGGTCATCAAATGGGAACGTCGTATATACCCGATACCTTCCCTCGTCCTCTGTTAAAACTTGTCCTTCTTCTTTTCGCACAAACTTAATCTCAGGCTGCGGTGCGTAAATAAGTTCACTAAAAGACACCTTCAACCCATTGGCGATTTTCCACAGAGTGGTGATGGTCGGTGTGGATTCTCCTCTTTCGATTTGTCCGATCATCGTTTTACTCACATTTGTTACCTCAGCCATCTTTTCTAGGCTTAATTTCTTTTGCTCTCTTAGCAGTTTTACATTTCTAGCAATAATCGATTGTACATCCTCCATCAAAAAAACTCCTTTCTGCATTTACTTTATAACGACTGAATAGTACAATAAAACGTAATATATACGTAATAAAGACTTTTAAGTCTAAATAACGTATGGAAAAGGAGGTAACAGTTTGATTGTTTCCATGTTGATTTATGCTTTTGTTACCAGCTTTACCCCTGGACCGAATAATATCATGGCGATGGTCTTTACGAATAAATATGGGGTCAAGCAAACATTTCGATTTTGTTTAGGTGTTGGGATCGGATTTTTGGTCATTTTGTGTTTGAGCGGTTTCTTCAATATGATTCTGTATCAAGTCATGCCGAAAATCGGCTGGGTCATGGCTTTCATCGGAGCCAGTTACATGATCTATTTGGCTGTCAAAATCATGAAAAGTAAAGGCGGAGATGACGAAACCCTAGACCGCTATAATCATTTTATCCCAGGTATGCTACTGCAATTTATTAATCCGAAAGCCATCTTGTATGGATTAACCGTCATTTCCACTTTTGTTCTGCCGTATGGACAGTCCAATATGCAATACATGTTATTGACACTGATTCTTGCCATCATCGGTTTTTTAGGCACATTTAGCTGGAGTTTATTTGGCTCGTTATTCAAGCGTTTTTTGACTCTTTATCAGCGGCCGTTCCAGTTCGTCATGGGACTTCTACTTATCTATAGTGCGATTTCGATGATCTGGGGTTATGTCATGTAAGCGGTCAGGAGACTGGTCGCTGCCTGCCCATCACAACCGTATCATAATACATGCCGTCCGCCAGCCGTTTATCTTTTTTTAACAATCCTTCAATCTCAAAGCCATAGTGTTCATATAAACGAATGGCTTTGAGATTGGTTTCCATTACTTGAAGTGACATCTTTTGAATGCCTTGCTGATCTGCCCAGTCGATCGATGTAGCTAAAAGTTCTTTCCCGATGTGATAGCCCCAAGCGGCCTTCTGTACGGCGACGCCAAACGTTACTTTGTGAGCAGAGCGCTTAAGAGAATGCCCTTCGCATCTTGAAAAACCGACAATGTCTCCTTCAATATCTGCAACTAAAAAGAGATGACGGCATTCATTGGAATCCTCTTGAATCAACGCCTCGAACCCTTTCTCATCAATAAAAGCTTCACCCGGTTCACGATCTAAATATTCGGTTTCACCATCGATTTTCAGTCTGAGAGTTGATAACTGTTTGGCATCTGCTAATGCAGCAGAGCGAATACGATAGGTCACACCACGTACAGTGAACATACTTTCAGAAATGATCATTGAACAGACCACCAACCTTTCATTCCATTATGTCTATCATACCTGAAACGTCCACACAGCACACTCAGATGTTTTGTCATGTGCAAAAAGGATAAATAAACAGTATCAAACGTGGAGGTGGAACAAATGAGGGAACAAAATGGACATATGGATAAAGCGAAAGGAAAAACAAATCAAGTCAAAGGTCAAGTGAAAGAAAAACTTGGCGAAGCGACAGATCGTGAAAACCTGAAAGCAGAAGGAAAGAAAGATCAAGTAAAAGGAAAGCTTCAAGATAAAAAAGGTGACGTGAAAAATAAGCTGAATCAGTAGTTTGCACATACTTGCAGGTACTCGCCCCATGTATCCATCATCACATTCCTTTCATCAATAAAATGAATAGGTGTGTGAAAAGAATTGATTATATATTCTCGCTTCCGTCATGTAGACTTTAAATAGAAGACATGAACAAGGGAGATGGATGAAATGGAGCAAGTATGGGGGAAAGTTGACGAGTATATCAAAGACAAATTGATGGCTAAAGATGACGTATTGGAGCAAACTCTTATCAGGAATAAGCAAGCCGGGTTACCAGAAATAGATGTGTCGCCGGCCCAAGGGAAACTGCTTTATTTGTTAGCAAAAACCAAGGGTGCAAAGCGCATTTTAGAAATCGGTACACTTGGCGGTTATAGTACCATTTGGCTTGCCCGTGCACTTGAAGCGGATGGAGAACTCATGACATTAGAGGCTGTCAGTCATCATGCAGAAACAGCACAGCAAAACATAGACAGAGCAGGCCTAGCAGAACGTGTCACCATTTTACAAGGAAAAGCGTTAGATACTTTATCTCAGTTAAAAGAGCAGGATACGCTCCCGTTCGATTTGATTTTCATTGATGCAGACAAACCAAACAACCCGCAATATTTGAAGTGGGCGTTACATTTCTCAAAAAAGGGAACAGTCATTATTGCAGACAATGTGGTCAGAAATGGGGCAGTTCTTCATGCCTCTGATCAAGATGAGCGAGTGAAGGGAACGCGTGAATTTTTCGATTTACTCAAACAAGAGTCGAGAATAGAAGCAACCGCTATTCAAACTGTTGGCGAAAAAGGCTATGACGGCTTTATATACGGTATCGTAAAATGACAAAAAGCTTAACCGCATCCGGTTAAGCTCAGACCGTAGACAAACCCCACTTTTACTTAAAGTAAAAGTGGGGTTTTCACTGATTTTGATAAAATTTATCTGTTGTCTTAGGCTGGACATGGTCCTTTCCATGTCCAGTTTGCTAGCTTTTTGAGATTCATGGCAGCGAAAGTAAGCATCGCCTGCATTGAAACTTTTTTGAGTCCACGAAGTTTCGTCCAACGCATACCATGCTTTTCTTTTGCATCCGCAAAAACGCGTTCTATTGTTTCTTTCCGTTTTGCATAAATGTCTTTATTCATTTGTGTCAGTCTCAGATGGTCTGCTTCATCTAGATAGTCCTGCCAAATATGCCGATGAATTTGTTTGGTGTGATTTTGACTTTGTGTACAGTTATTTAAAAACGAGCAGGATTTACATACCTCTGAATCAGACGCATATTGCTTATAGCCTTCTCTAGTCGTTGTACGATAAGAGAGAATTTGCCCGTTGGGGCAAATGTAACAATCAAAATATGCATCATACACGTATTCATTCTTTTTCAAATAACCAGCTTTTGTTCTTGGACGAGTGTAAGGCATGACAGGTCTTATCTCTTGATCCATTAAAAACTTAGCGATGTAAGGTGTTTTATAACCTGCATCTACTGCGACTACAAATGGTTTTCCGACTTTTTCTGTCACCTTTAATACGAGTGAATCCAACATACGACTATCATGAACATTTCCACCAGTGACCAGTGATCCTAAAATAAATCCTTTAGAATCACAAGCCGTATGAAATGAATAGGCAAATGATTTTTCTCGCTCATCCTTCACATAGTAGCCACTCTCTGGATCAGTCGTACTTACCTTGATTTCTTTTGTCTCTTCTTTATTCTGTAGGGGTAAAGGCTTTTTTCCATGTTCTTCACGGTCAATATTGATCTCCTCATGAAGCTGATTTTGATAACTTCTCGTCTCTACTCGAACAATTTTCTTTTCAAGTTTTTTCTTATTGGCATTCGCTTTTACATGAGTGGAGTCAATGAAGGCAATAGAAGGGTCAACGAGTCCTTTTTTCATCGCTTCTCTTAAGATTCGGTAAAAAATTTGTTCGAATAAATCTGTATCATGGAAGCGTCTCACGTAGTTTTTACCGAAGGTAGAAAAGTGCGGGATTTTCTCAGAAAATCCATATCCAATAAACCAACGATAAGCCACGTTGGTTTCAATTTCTTTAATGGTTTGCCGCATAGAGCGAATGCCAAATAGATATTGAATTAAGACCATCTTAATGAGAACAACGGGATCAACACTTGGTCTACCATTGTCAGAACTATAATGATCTTTGACAAGATCATAAACGAAATCAAAGTCGATCGCTTGATCAATTTTTCGTACAAGATGATCTTGAGGCACTAATTCATCTAAAGCCACTACTTCTAATTGATTTCGTCTTTCTTCTTCACGTTTCGATAACATATTTATCCCCCACAGATTAGTGTTATTACCCTTATTATACAAAAAAGCCTGTAGACTTTGTCTACAAGCTGAGCTTAACCGCATCCGGTTAAGCTTTTTCTATTAGAAAAACCATCTAGCTGTGCCCATCAGCATGACGCCTACTAGAACGGTGAGGGACAAGCTTTTTGTCCAAATAGCAATTAACACAGTTGGAAGCAAGACAGCAAGGTACATCCAGTGAATGGTGACGCCTGCTGTAGTATGTATGAATAGATGCTCTGCAATCAAAGCGGTAAATATACAAATAGGAATAAACGATAACCATTTGAGCACCACTTCTGGCATCTGGATACTCCTTACAAATAAAAATGGAACTACTCTTGGGATGATGGTCACAATCATACAGCCAAGAATGAGCCATAACATAAAACTGCTCATTATTTATCTGTCACCACCCCGATAGTGGCAACAAGCACAGTTGCCAACAAAACAGCCACGTGTGAAGGAACAAAATGAAGCAGCACAAACATCGCAACAAACATATATAAAACAAGTGACAAGCGATGGGTTAGCTTATTTTTTGGCACCGTCTGTAAAGAAAGAATGAGCAGCGCAGCAAACATCGCAGATAAGGCAAAATCAAGACCAAGCGCCTCTGGATTTGAAATCCAGTGTCCGAATATTCCGCCAAGTGTACACGCAGCAATCCAGCATAAATAAGCTGTAATATTCAGTCCATGCATCCATCTGTTATTCAATTTTCCTTGCTGTGCTAATTTATTCATTGCTACGCCAAAGGATTCATCAGTAAGCAGAAGACCAAACCCGATGTTCTGCTTTACAGAGTAGCGTGTAAAATGGGGGGCAAGCGTAAGGCTGAGTAACAAATGCCGTAAATTGACAATGAACGTGGTGAAAATAATAGCGGAAAGGGGGCTTCCTGTCACAAGTAATGCACAGATGATAAACTGTGAAGCGCCAGCATAAATAAAGATAGAGAGCAGCGCGATTTCCCATATACTTAACTGCGAACTAATGCCAACAATTCCAAAGGCAAACCCAATGCTCATATAACCAAGCAAGGTTGGCACACAATCTTTTATTCCCTCAAGAAACGGTTCGTTTCCGGCAGTGGGAATGTGTTTCCTAGCTTCAACATCCAAATACCTCTACTCCTTTTCTGTGTAAACATCAATTGTTTTACTTACTATAAGAAAACGAATTCATCATGTCAATCCTATTGAACTTCTATTATATGAAGAAACATGGCGATAAAAAGGATTGAAGTGAACCAGATTTTGTTATAAAGTAATCAGAAAATAAACACAATTGGGGTGACTGATATGCAATGGAAGCCTTTATTTGAACATGATGTACCAAATCACCTCCGTCCATAACGGAGAGTGATCTCCGTTTGTGGATATCGCAGTGAATATATCCAGTAACGGAGGGGAAAAAATGAATGAAAAATATATAGGAGCCCTTTACTTAGCGTTAGCTGCTAGTATTTGGGGCGGTATGTATGTAGTGGTCAAAGTAACAGTTGCGGTGGTCCCGCCACTTGAGCTCGTCTGGATGAGATATGCAGTAGCTGGAGTCGTTCTTGTGTTCACGATTTGGCGTTTGGGCTACTCTTTTCGGTTAGACAAAAAGGATATCCCGCTGATTGTGGCGATTGGATTGATTGGCAACTTTCTTTCGATCGTCACCCAAGAAATTGGCACAATGTATACGTCTGCACAAATGGGTGCCGTCATCACATCGGCCACACCTGCTTTTATGGTGCTTTTCGCTTTCTTTCTATTAAAAGAATCTTTCACAATGAGAAAGTGTGTCTCCATTCTGCTTGCTACAGTAGGTGTACTGACGATGATTGGACCTGTCGCTGTTCAAACGGATGAGTTTGTTGGCGGTCTTTCGCTGGTTATCGCTGCATTAACATGGGCGCTCATGTCTGTTCTTTTGAAACGGGTTCCAGGAAAGTATCCTCAAGTAGTGACGACAACATATGCGATTATTGTGGCCTTTATCGTATTAACACCACCTGTCTTGTTTCGTTTGCCTCAACTTGATGTGCAGCAAATGGCAAGACCGGAAATATGGGGCGGCATTCTGTACCTAGGTATCATCTCAACGGCCCTTGCTTTCTTTTTGTGGAATAGAGGGCTTCAACTGATGGACGCTTCAAGCGGTGGTCTGTTTTTCTTCTTTCAACCAATCGTTGGCACGGTCCTTGGATGGATGCTTCTAGGTGAAGAGATGGGCTTACGATCGTTTGTTGGGATTTTGTGTATTTTCGCAGGTGTATATACTGTCCTGCGTCAGAGAGAGTAAGACGAGATTCCCCTTGGAGAAGGGGAATTTTCTTTACAAAGAATAGATGAGAGATTCATAGAAGGTGGAGGTGAGCAGGATGATCCAGTATCCATTTTTGCAAAAAGGACAAACAATTGGAGTGACAGCGCCGTCCTCAGGTGTGCAGCCATCTTTGCATGAGATGTTTCAACTGTCATGCGATCGGATGGAAAAAAGAGGCTATGAAGTCATATGTGGAGAGACAGTATGGAAGCAGGAAAAAGCGAAATCAGCCCCTGCAATCAAACGAGCAAATGAGTTGCAGCGGATGATGACTTGTCATGAGATTGACCACATCATCCCGCCATGGGGAGGACAGCTGCTTATTGAAGTGTTAGAGCATCTTGATTTCTCAGTGATGCAAAAAAAGTGGATTCTTGGTTACTCAGATACAAGTCTCCTTCTATTAGCTTTGACATTAAATACAGGCATTGCGACAGCGCATGGACCGAACCTTGTGGATCTTCAGGGGGAAGAGCTTGATCAGGTGACGGCTATGTGGGAACAAATACTTTCCACTCCAGAGAAAAAGGACGTTACTCAATTTTCTTCTGATATGTATCAAAAGGAATGGCAGTATGACCATCCAAGCATACATGCCTTTCATTTAACGGAGCCAACCGCATGGCGTACTGTTGATCACTTAGAGACGACGATGAAGGGAAGACTGATGGGTGGCTGTATTGATGTGATCCGGCACTTAGCTGGCACGCCTTTTGGAGATGTCAAAGCTTTTCAAGAAACATACCTGAAAGGTGAACCCATTCTATGGTATTTTGAAAACTGTGAATTAAATGCTGCGAGCATGAAGAGATCTCTTGTTCAATTAAAACTAGCAGGCTGGTTTGATCATTGCTCTGGCATCATGTTTGGCCGGAGTGCAGTGGACACTCCTGTGGAAGGATATGAATATACGGATCTATATGAAGAATTGCATAAGGAATTACAAATACCGATTGTTTACGATATTGATTGTGGACACGTACCGCCGCAAATGACCCTCATTAACGGAGCATATGCGGAGGTGCAGTTGCAACAAGAAGGTATAGCCGTGCTGAAGCAGACATTTTTGCCATAAAAAAAGGAAAGGGCGACCCCTTTCCTTCATAAAAAACATTACATTCCTTTTGTTTCTTCACCTGCTTTTGGAACTTCCCATGCAGATTCTCGGAATACTTTTTCCCATTTAGAAACGACAATACAGGCAACCGCATGTCCAGGAACATTCACGCCTGTTCGAGCCATATCCATAATCCGGTCAACCCCGGCGATAATAGCGACACCTTCTGCTGGCAGACCTACTGCATGAGCTGTTGCCAAAAGAACGACAAGTGAGCCAGACGGGACAGCTGCAATGCCTTTACTTGTTAAAACAAGGACAAGCATCATGAGGAGCTGCTGTGATAAACTCATATCGACACCAAACGCTTGTGCAAGAAACACACAGGAAACCGATAAATATAAACTTGAACCATCACAATTAAGAGAAAGACCTGATGGGATGACGAAGGAAACGATTCTTTTTGGACAGCCGTATTTCTCCATCCGTGACATGAGCTGTGGAAGAACAGTTTCTGTACTTGTAGTAGAAAAGGCCACTAAAAACAAATCCCAAATCATTTTCAACACTTCGAAGTAGTTAAAACGGAAGATCAGTGCGACAAGAGGGAACAAAACAAATAGAATAATAAACAATCCTAAGAAGACAGTGCCAACAAGTTTCATCATAGGAATTAGTAAAACAATGCCGTATTGTCCGACAGAAGCTGCCATTAATGCTAAAACTCCAATAGGAGCTGTCACCATGACCATTTGTGTGAGCTTAAACATAATTTGTGCTACTGATTCAAAGAAGGTAAGGACAGGAGCGGAAGCTTTCCCAATGCCGCTTGCGGCTACACCGAATAAAATAGCGAAGAAAATCACTGCTAGTAAATCATTCTGAGCCATGACATCGATGATATTGGTTGGAATGATGTCTAAAACCATCTGTTTAAAATCGACGACCTTTTGAGTATAACCATCGAGTTCCCCAATATCTTTCTTAGCTAATTGAGAGAAATCGAGTCCAACGCCTGGCTTTAACACGTTGGCCAATAAAAGTCCGATTCCAAGAACGATGGTCGTAATGACCTCAAACCAAATGATTGTCTTTAATCCGAGACTGCCCATTTTCTTCATTCCACCGCTGCCAGCTGCGCCGATGACAATCGTAGAGAAAACAATAGGGACTACAATCATTTTAATCAATCGGATAAAGCCATCCCCAATGGGCCGCAGTGCCATTCCGAAATCAGGGAAGAAGTGGCCGATAAGAGCTCCTATCACCAAAGCGATCATGATTTGAAAAGCGACAAACTTTTTCATCATCTCCTACCTCCTTTAAATGCATGGAAAAAATTAAGAATTTTCCAATAAATAAAAATTCTAGGTGACCATGTTTTGTCCTCCTTTGGATTTAGAAAGATTTTATTTAAGAATCATTAGAATTATGAAGAAAGAAATGAAATTAGGGCGATTGAAACTCTATTTATCTAACAAAAGAGCGCTTCTTAAAAAACATGAAACTTTTTTAGAAAAATGTATTGACCCTTTTATATGATCCGTGGTATATTTTTATTCGTCGCTGATGACGCATCTGAAACACTGATGCTCAGACAGATACGACAAACAAACTTCAAAAAGATGTTGACTTAATAAAAACGATATGTTAAGATAATTAAGTCGCCTGATTAAGCGCCCGTAGCTCAATTGGATAGAGCGTTTGACTACGGATCAAAAGGTTAGGGGTTCGACTCCTCTCGGGCGCGCCAATAACATTTAACCACGCGGGTGTAGTTTAGTGGTAAAACCTCAGCCTTCCAAGCTGATGTCGTGAGTTCGATTCTCATCACCCGCTCCATTTTTAAAAAAATGATCTTTGAAAACTAAACAAGACAAAACGTACCTGTTAATTCGAGTTTTTATAAAAAAATCCTATGATACTTCATAGGTAGTCAGTCAAACTGGCGAGGCAGGAAATGATCACATGCTAAGCTCGCTACATCGTGTAGCAACGCATGTGTGATATGCATCCTGCATACCTCGGAGAGTTTGATCCTGGCTCAGGACGAACGCTGGCGGCGTGCCTAATACATGCAAGTCGAGCGGACAGAAGGGAGCTTGCTCCCGGATGTTAGCGGCGGACGGGTGAGTAACACGTGGGTAACCTGCCTGTAAGACTGGGATAACTCCGGGAAACCGGAGCTAATACCGGATAGTTCCTTGAACCGCATGGTTCAAGGATGAAAGACGGTTTCGGCTGTCACTTACAGATGGACCCGCGGCGCATTAGCTAGTTGGTGAGGTAACGGCTCACCAAGGCGACGATGCGTAGCCGACCTGAGAGGGTGATCGGCCACACTGGGACTGAGACACGGCCCAGACTCCTACGGGAGGCAGCAGTAGGGAATCTTCCGCAATGGACGAAAGTCTGACGGAGCAACGCCGCGTGAGTGATGAAGGTTTTCGGATCGTAAAGCTCTGTTGTTAGGGAAGAACAAGTGCAAGAGTAACTGCTTGCACCTTGACGGTACCTAACCAGAAAGCCACGGCTAACTACGTGCCAGCAGCCGCGGTAATACGTAGGTGGCAAGCGTTGTCCGGAATTATTGGGCGTAAAGGGCTCGCAGGCGGTTTCTTAAGTCTGATGTGAAAGCCCCCGGCTCAACCGGGGAGGGTCATTGGAAACTGGGAAACTTGAGTGCAGAAGAGGAGAGTGGAATTCCACGTGTAGCGGTGAAATGCGTAGAGATGTGGAGGAACACCAGTGGCGAAGGCGACTCTCTGGTCTGTAACTGACGCTGAGGAGCGAAAGCGTGGGGAGCGAACAGGATTAGATACCCTGGTAGTCCACGCCGTAAACGATGAGTGCTAAGTGTTAGGGGGTTTCCGCCCCTTAGTGCTGCAGCTAACGCATTAAGCACTCCGCCTGGGGAGTACGGTCGCAAGACTGAAACTCAAAGGAATTGACGGGGGCCCGCACAAGCGGTGGAGCATGTGGTTTAATTCGAAGCAACGCGAAGAACCTTACCAGGTCTTGACATCCTCTGACAACCCTAGAGATAGGGCTTTCCCTTCGGGGACAGAGTGACAGGTGGTGCATGGTTGTCGTCAGCTCGTGTCGTGAGATGTTGGGTTAAGTCCCGCAACGAGCGCAACCCTTGATCTTAGTTGCCAGCATTTAGTTGGGCACTCTAAGGTGACTGCCGGTGACAAACCGGAGGAAGGTGGGGATGACGTCAAATCATCATGCCCCTTATGACCTGGGCTACACACGTGCTACAATGGACAGAACAAAGGGCTGCGAGACCGCAAGGTTTAGCCAATCCCACAAATCTGTTCTCAGTTCGGATCGCAGTCTGCAACTCGACTGCGTGAAGCTGGAATCGCTAGTAATCGCGGATCAGCATGCCGCGGTGAATACGTTCCCGGGCCTTGTACACACCGCCCGTCACACCACGAGAGTTTGTAACACCCGAAGTCGGTGAGGTAACCTTTATGGAGCCAGCCGCCGAAGGTGGGACAGATGATTGGGGTGAAGTCGTAACAAGGTAGCCGTATCGGAAGGTGCGGCTGGATCACCTCCTTTCTAAGGATATATGGAGCAGCGTACGTTTTTCGTCTTGTTTAGTTTTGAAGGATCAACCCTTCAAAACATGTCTCTAGCGAGACAGGATTGTTCTTTGAAAACTAGATAACAATAAGTAATACATTCACATTGAATGCAATGCAAAGTTCATCACACATAGTGATTCTTTCTAAAGTAAGAAATGGTTAAGTTAGAAAGGGCGCACGGTGGATGCCTTGGCACTAGGAGCCGATGAAGGACGGGACGAACACCGATATGCTTCGGGGAGCTGTAAGCAAGCTTTGATCCGGAGATTTCCGAATGGGGAAACCCACTGCTCGTAATGGAGTAGTATCCATACTTGAATACATAGAGTATGAGAAGGCATACCCGGGGAACTGAAACATCTAAGTACCCGGAGGAAGAGAAAGCAAATGCGATTCCCTGAGTAGCGGCGAGCGAAACGGGAACAGCCCAAACCAAGAGGCTTGCCTCTTGGGGTTGTAGGACACTCTATACGGAGTTACAAAGGAACGATATAAGCGAAGAGGTCTGGAAAGGCCCGCCAAAGAAGGTAACAGCCCTGTAACTGAAATGTTGTTCTCTCCAGAGTGGATCCTGAGTACGGCGGAACACGTGAAATTCCGTCGGAATCCGGGAGGACCATCTCCCAAGGCTAAATACTCCCTAGTGACCGATAGTGAACCAGTACCGTGAGGGAAAGGTGAAAAGCACCCCGGAAGGGGAGTGAAATAGATCCTGAAACCGTGTGCCTACAAGTAGTCAGAGCCCGTTAACGGGTGATGGCGTGCCTTTTGTAGAATGAACCGGCGAGTTACGATCCCGTGCAAGGTTAAGCAGAAGATGCGGAGCCGCAGCGAAAGCGAGTCTGAATAGGGCGCATGAGTACGTGGTCGTAGACCCGAAACCAGGTGATCTACCCATGTCCAGGGTGAAGTTCAGGTAACACTGAATGGAGGCCCGAACCCACGCACGTTGAAAAGTGCGGGGATGAGGTGTGGGTAGGGGTGAAATGCCAATCGAACCTGGAGATAGCTGGTTCTCTCCGAAATAGCTTTAGGGCTAGCCTCAAGGTAAGAGTCTCGGAGGTAGAGCACTGATTGGACTAGGGGCCCCTACCGGGTTACCGAATTCAGTCAAACTCCGAATGCCGATGACTTATCCTTGGGAGTCAGACTGCGAGTGATAAGATCCGTAGTCGAAAGGGAAACAGCCCAGACCGCCAGCTAAGGTCCCAAAGTATACGTTAAGTGGAAAAGGATGTGGAGTTGCTTAGACAACCAGGATGTTGGCTTAGAAGCAGCCACCATTTAAAGAGTGCGTAATAGCTCACTGGTCGAGTGACTCTGCGCCGAAAATGTACCGGGGCTAAACGTATCACCGAAGCTGCGGACTGTTCTTACGAACAGTGGTAGGAGAGCGTTCTAAGTGCAGTGAAGTCAGACCGGAAGGACTGGTGGAGCGCTTAGAAGTGAGAATGCCGGTATGAGTAGCGAAAGACGGGTGAGAATCCCGTCCACCGAATGCCTAAGGTTTCCTGAGGAAGGCTCGTCCGCTCAGGGTTAGTCGGGACCTAAGCCGAGGCCGAAAGGCGTAGGCGATGGACAACAGGTTGATATTCCTGTACCACCTCCTCACCATTTGAGCAATGGGGGGACGCAGGAGGATAGGGTAAGCGCGGTATTGGATATCCGCGTCCAAGCAGTTAGGCTGGGAAATAGGCAAATCCGTTTCCCGTGAAGGCTGAGCTGTGATGGCGAGCGAAATTTAGTAGCGAAGTTCCTGATTCCACACTGCCAAGAAAAGCCTCTAGCGAGGTGAGAGGTGCCCGTACCGCAAACCGACACAGGTAGGCGAGGAGAGAATCCTAAGGTGATCGAGAGAACTCTCGTTAAGGAACTCGGCAAAATGACCCCGTAACTTCGGGAGAAGGGGTGCTTCTTAGGGTGTTAAAGCCCCGAGAAGCCGCAGTGAATAGGCCCAGGCGACTGTTTAGCAAAAACACAGGTCTCTGCGAAGCCGTAAGGCGAAGTATAGGGGCTGACGCCTGCCCGGTGCTGGAAGGTTAAGAGGAGCGCTTAGCGTAAGCGAAGGTGCGAATTGAAGCCCCAGTAAACGGCGGCCGTAACTATAACGGTCCTAAGGTAGCGAAATTCCTTGTCGGGTAAGTTCCGACCCGCACGAAAGGCGCAACGATCTGGGCACTGTCTCAACGAGAGACTCGGTGAAATTATAGTACCTGTGAAGATGCAGGTTACCCGCGACAGGACGGAAAGACCCCGTGGAGCTTTACTGCAGCCTGATATTGAATGTTGGTACAGCTTGTACAGGATAGGTAGGAGCCTTGGAAACCGGAGCGCTAGCTTCGGTGGAGGCATCGGTGGGATACTACCCTGGCTGTATTGACCTTCTAACCCGCTGCCCTTATCGGGCAGGGAGACAGTGTCAGGTGGGCAGTTTGACTGGGGCGGTCGCCTCCTAAAATGTAACGGAGGCGCCCAAAGGTTCCCTCAGAATGGTTGGAAATCATTCGCAGAGTGTAAAGGCACAAGGGAGCTTGACTGCGAGACCTACAAGTCGAGCAGGGACGAAAGTCGGGCTTAGTGATCCGGTGGTTCCGCATGGAAGGGCCATCGCTCAACGGATAAAAGCTACCCCGGGGATAACAGGCTTATCTCCCCCAAGAGTCCACATCGACGGGGAGGTTTGGCACCTCGATGTCGGCTCATCGCATCCTGGGGCTGTAGTCGGTCCCAAGGGTTGGGCTGTTCGCCCATTAAAGCGGTACGCGAGCTGGGTTCAGAACGTCGTGAGACAGTTCGGTCCCTATCCGTCGCGGGCGCAGGAAATTTGAGAGGAGCTGTCCTTAGTACGAGAGGACCGGGATGGACGCACCGCTGGTGTACCAGTTGTTCTGCCAAGGGCATCGCTGGGTAGCTATGTGCGGACGGGATAAGTGCTGAAAGCATCTAAGCATGAAGCCCCCCTCAAGATGAGATTTCCCATTCCGCAAGGAAGTAAGATCCCTGAAAGATGATCAGGTTGATAGGTCTGAGGTGGAAGCGTGGTGACACGTGGAGCTGACAGATACTAATAGATCGAGGACTTAACCTATATTCTAATGTGAAGCTTGAACATTGTTATCTAGTTTTGAGAGAACATTCTCTCCATCAGGTTTGGTGGCGATAGCGAAGAAGTCACACCCGTTCCCATACCGAACACGGAAGTTAAGCTCTTCAGCGCCGATGGTAGTTGGGGGTTTCCCCCTGTGAGAGTAGGACGCCGCCAAGCTTGTTATTTTATATCGTCGCGGGGTGGAGCAGTTCGGTAGCTCGTCGGGCTCATAACCCGAAGGTCGCAGGTTCAAATCCTGCCCCCGCAACCAAATTATTTTACCTATTAAATAGGGAGTACTCATTGAGTACAGCCAAAATGGTCCGGTAGTTCAGTTGGTTAGAATGCCTGCCTGTCACGCAGGAGGTCGCGGGTTCGAGTCCCGTCCGGACCGCCATTTTTATAACTTGTAAACGAAAACGTATAGTTTCGTTTTTTTTTATGTCTTTTTCTTTCAATAAGTATCCTAGATGCAATGAAATTCCTTGTGTTTGGCTACACTAAATGTGATAAGAAAAGATCATGACTTCAACAAACAACGCCTGGTTTTTTTATACCAGGCTTTCTTTATATCATTTTTAGTTGGAACCGAGGCTCATATTCGCTACACTAATACTAACTGTGTCTGACATCATGTTTGCTCAATCAGTTGATTGTATGAAGGGGCTGTCTTTTATGGATGAATTTGATCTTATTCGCCGAATTACACCAAAAGAAACGCATCAGCGTTCTTTGGTCATGGGCATCGGTGATGATGCTAGTGTTTATCAACCTCATTCACATTGTGAAGAGGTCGTTTGTGTGGATACAATGGTAGAGCATGTCCATTTTCGATTTGATTTTTCCACACCCTTTGAGGTTGGATTTAAAGCGCTGGCAGTGAATATCAGTGATATCGCAGCCATGGGAGGAACCCCTAAGTATTATCTTGTATCAATTGCGATCCCGCCTCATGGGGATGAAGCAATTGTCGCAGCTTTTTACGAGGGAATGAAAGCATTGGCTGACACATATCATATGGATTTAATCGGTGGAGATACAGTAGCCACCCGCAGTGACTTTGTCATCACAGTAACGGTCATTGGTGAGATTCCAAAGGGAACAGCCTGTTACCGTCATAGTGCTCAGACAGGAGACGTTGTCTTTGTCACAGGTGAACTAGGTTCATCAGCTGCTGGGCTATCCCTTTTAATGAATGAAGTAAATGCTGCACATTCGATTGACACTGCTTTTTTTCTAGAGCGACACAAAATGCCGCAGCCGCATATTGCTGCTGGCCTTATTTGTTCAAGCTTCCCCCGGGTGACCTTGAATGATGTAAGTGACGGATTAGCGAGTGAGCTGAACGAAATAGCGGAGGCGAGTCGTGTAACGCTGGAAATTGAAGCTGATCAGCTCCCAAAACATCCACATCTACCGTTGTTACATAAAGAGTGGCTTGAATGGGTCTTGTTCGGTGGAGAGGATTTTGTCTTAACTGGTACGATCCCTGAAACGGATTGGAAGCGATTTGAGACGCAATGTAAAAAAGAACATATTCAGGTCACGCGTATTGGACAAGTCAAAGATGATCGAGCGTCCAGCGTTATTTTAAAAGACCATGATCAACAAACAATTTTAATGAAAAAAGGATATAATCATTTTAAGAAATGAGGTGACTCCACCATGAAGTTAACGTGGACAACAAAAGGGGCGGATGAGACGAAACGAATTGCTGCTGCCTTGGCTACACTTGTGATGCCTGGCGATGTCTTAACATTAGAAGGAGACTTAGGCGCAGGCAAAACGACTTTTTCAAAAGGTTTTGCAGAAGGCTTAGGTATTACCCGTATCGTCAACAGCCCTACTTTTACAATTATTAAAGAATATACGGATGGCAGACTGCCACTTTATCATATGGATGTGTATCGTATGGAAGATGCGGAAGAAGATATTGGACTGGGCGAATATTTTGAGGGGGAAGGTGTATGTTTGGTTGAATGGGCACATCTCATTGAACCTCAATTGCCTTCATCGTATTTAAAAATTGAAATGCTGAGAACAGAACGTGAAGAAGAACGTCATCTTACGTTTTATGCAAAAGGGGAGCGCTATGAGGCCCTTTGTAAGGAGATGAAAGACATTGACCATACTGGCAATTGATACGTCAAACCATACACTCGGAATAGCTCTTGTCCGTGATGACACTGTGGTTGGGGAAAGTATTACGTACTTAAAGAAGAATCATTCAGTACGTGCAATGCCGACAGTTGAAGCACTGATGAAAGAATGCGGCGTAGCACCGAACGAATTAAGCAAAATTATTGTAGCCAAAGGACCCGGTTCTTACACTGGCGTTAGAATCGGTGTGACCATTGCGAAAACACTTGCTTGGACGCTGTCTATTCCGATATCTGCTGTTTCAAGTTTAGAAACGCTGGCGGCAAATGCTCGATATTTTGATGGAATGATTTCTCCTATATTTGATGCAAGAAGAGGACAAGTTTATACAGGGTTATATACATTTGAAGGTGGAAAGATAAAAGAAGTGAAACCAGATCAAAATATCCTGCTCACTGATTGGCTTGAAGAGCTGAAAAAGGAAGGGAACCCTGTTTTATTTCTTGGACATGATGTGCATCTTCATCAAGAGAACATTTTTTCTATTTTAGGAGAAACTGCTGTGATCGCAGACGATGCATTTCACAACCCAAGACCTTCAGTGCTCGCATTTTTAGGAGCAGACCGCCCTGCTGAAGATGTCCATCAGCTTGTTCCTAATTATATTCGTTTGGCAGAAGCGGAAGTGAAATGGCTTGAAGGACAAAAATAATCTCAACACAGTAGAGATGCGAAGAATGACGGTAGAGGACATCCCAGAAGTATATACGATTGAAGTGCATTCGTTTACAGCACCTTGGAAAAAAGAGTCGTTTGTCTATGAAATTCTCCATAACCAATACAGCCATTATTTCCTTATTGAAGAAGATGGTCAGCCTGTTGGGTATTGCGGAGTTTGGATTGTCATGGATGATGCACAAATTACGAATATTGCGATTCTCCCTGAGCACCGGGGAAAAGGATACGGGGAAGCGCTGCTTCGATATGTCATGGAATTTTGCAAAGAAAAAAAGACAGATCATCTTTCACTAGAAGTGCGGGTATCAAATACGCCAGCACAATCCCTTTATGAAAAGCTCGGTTTTAAACCAGCTTCTATTCGAAAGAATTATTATACGGATAACGGGGAAGATGCATTAGTCATGTGGGTGAAGATAAATGAGTGAAAAAAAAGATCGATTCATATTAGGTATAGAAACAAGCTGTGACGAAACAGCTGCGTCCATTGTGAAAAATGGGAAAGAGATCGTAGCCAATGTTGTCGCTTCACAAATAGAAAGTCATAAACGATTTGGCGGTGTGGTGCCAGAAATTGCTTCACGGCATCATGTGGAACAAATGACGATCGTATTAGAAGAAGTCATGAGCCAGGTCAATATGTCTTTTCAGGATTTAGACGCTATTGCTGTAACAGAAGGGCCGGGCTTAGTTGGTGCACTTTTGATAGGTGTCAATGCAGCCAAAGCATTGAGTTTTGCACATCAGATTCCGCTGGTTGGTGTTCATCATATTGCTGGACACATTTATGCGAACCAGCTCGTTGGTAAACTTGTATTTCCTTGTTTAGCTCTAGTCGTCTCTGGTGGACATACTGAGCTTGTCTTGATGAAAGAGCATGGGTCTTTTGAGGTCATTGGCGAAACGTTGGATGATGCGGCTGGAGAAGCGTATGACAAAGTAGCTCGGACGATGGGTCTGCCATATCCAGGGGGACCTCACATTGATCGATTAGCACATGAAGGGGAGCCGACGATTAAGCTTCCTCGAGCATGGCTAGAAGAAGGGTCCTATCATTTTAGCTTCAGCGGTTTAAAATCAGCGGTTATCAACACATTACACAATGCGTCTCAAAAGGGTGAAACCATTGCGCCTGAGGATTTAGCTGCAAGTTTCCAAGAAAGTGTGATTGAGGTGCTAGTCGGAAAGACATTAAAAGCGGCTGAAGCGTATGGTGTGAAACAAGTCGTTCTAGCTGGCGGGGTCGCTGCCAATAAAGGTCTTAGAGAAGCTCTCACTTCATCATTTGCGAAGCTGCCTGAAGTGAATGTCATGATTCCACCATTGTCTCTTTGTACAGACAATGCAGCCATGATTGCTGCTGCGGGAACCATTGCATTTGAAAAGGGAATAAGAGGCGACATGGCAATGAACGGTCAACCTGGACTGCCGCTTGTCTCCTATGAATAAGAACTCCTGTGGATATACAGGAGTTTTTTCTATTGAAATGAAAGCGATTTATTCACATGTAAACGTTATATATCCACAATTGTTAGAAAATTCGTTTTAAAATGAAGAGAATGTGTATAAATGTGATCTTTTATGTGGATATGTGATTAAAATGCTGTGGATAAAGTGGATAACTTTAAAATATTTAAGAATAATCAAGATGTTATTGTGGGTATCGTTGTGGATAAAGATTCTCACCTTAAAAAAAGAGCACCCGTTAGGGCACTCTTTAAGCATCTGATAGATCTTCCCATTCCGCAAAAAGTGATTCCATCTCTTGATTGAGCGCATCATTTTCTGTTTGAATGGCTTGTACTTTCTCGTGATCTTGGAAAATAGCAGGATCACATAGAAGCTCTTCGTTCTCACTAAGCTTGTCTTCGATGACAGCGATACGCTCTTCAATTTCTTCAATTCGGCGCTGCTTTTGTCTTTCTTTCTTTTTTAGTTCTTTTTCTTCTGCATAGGAAAGTTTTGCTGTTTCTACTGGTTTTTCTGCTTGTTTTTTATGCGTCTCCTGAGTTTGGAGTGCTTCAAGCTCTAATTGTTCGTTTTTCTTTTCAAGATAATAGTCGTAGTCACCGAGGTATTCTTTTGTTTCATTTGGTGAAAGCTCAAGTACTTTTGTTGCCAAGCGATTGATAAAGTAACGGTCATGCGAAACAAACAAGATGGTGCCTGGATAATCAATTAGTGCATTCTCTAATATTTCCTTACTGTCTAAATCAAGATGGTTCGTCGGTTCATCGAGAATGAGGAAATTTGCTTTTTGGAGCATCAGCTTTGCCAGTGCAAGTCGTGCTTTTTCTCCACCACTTAAAGCATGTACAGGCTTTAATACGTCATCACCTGAAAAAAGGAAGTTTCCTAAACAAGTCCGAATGTCTTTTTCAGTCATATGGGGATAATCATCCCAAAGTTCATTTAACACTTTCTTGGAGGATGTCAGCTTGGCTTGTTCCTGATCATAGTAGCCAATCGTCACATGAGAACCAAAGCTGATATCGCCTTTTACTGGTTTTAACGTATCCGTTAAGGTTTTTAAAAGAGTTGATTTCCCGATACCGTTAGGACCGATGAGTGCCACGCTATCCTCCCGTTTAATATGAAAAGAGAGGGAGGATAGGAGCGGCGTTTTTTCATCGTAACTAATATCGAGATCATGCACCTTCAGCACGTCATTTCCGCTTTGCCTCATAATATCGAAATGGAAGTTTGCGGATTTTTCATCTCCTAACGGCTTATCTAAACGATCCATCCGTTCCAGCTGTTTCCGCCTGCTTTGAGCACGCTTTGTGGTGGAGGCTCTTGCTAAGTTGCGATCCACGAAATCTTGAAGCTTCGAAATTTCTTCTTGCTGTTTTTCATACAGCTTCATATCACGCTCTAGCTGCTCAGCTTTTTGGTCAAGATACTTACTATAGTTCCCAGCGAACTTTTTCATCGCTGTTCTTGACACTTCATATACATGGTTCACGACTTTGTCTAAGAAGTATCGGTCATGGGAAACGATGAGAATGGCTCCTGTATAATTTTGCAAATACTGCTCAAGCCATGATAAGGTATCAATATCTAGATGGTTGGTTGGCTCATCCAAAATCAAGAGTTCTGGTTTCATCAATAATAGCTTTCCAAGCGCTAGACGAGTTTTCTGACCGCCGCTTAAGGATTGAACGGTTGTCTGATCTTCAAAATGACTAAAGCCGAGTCCGTGTAAAATGGAGCGGACATCTGCTTCATATTGGTAGCCGCCTTGATCTTTAAATGCTTGCTGCAGCCTGTCATAGGTTTTCATTAGAGAATCTAATTCTGTTCCTGTGGAAGAAGCCATTTTCTCTTCTATGGTTCTCATCTCTTGTTCCATTTCTTTTAAATGATCGAAAACGGATAGTAGTTCGTCTTTTAGCGTACGTGTAGACGTCACATCTGTATGCTGTGCGAGATATCCAATAGATAGGTCTTTCGGTTTGATGATCTCACCTTGTTCGTAAGACATTTGACCGGCAATGATTTTTAAAAGCGTGGATTTTCCTGCACCGTTACGACCGACAATGGCAATACGATCCCTCGCTTTGACTTCCAATTTTATATTCGTTAAAACGGTATCAGCGCCAAACGATTTGGACAGCTGATTCACTTGTAGAATCATCATGTAACTTCACCTCTGCTATAATATGTTAAGTGTAGCTTATCAGCAGTAAACCGGCAAATCTTACATACGGCTGCCATGGTCAAATGAAAGACAGATAGGAAAAAATAGTGTATGATTTGAGTGAGGGAGCGTTGAAAGATGAGTCAATTTAGCCACTTTAACGAACAAGGAAGAGCAAAGATGGTCGATATTAGTGACAAATCGTCTACAGTGAGAACTGCCGTTGCTGTTTCAAGCGTTCGTATGATAAAAGAAGTATTTCATCAAATACAAAAGCATGACATTGGAAAAGGGGATGTACTATCTGTCGCACAGGTAGCTGGCATCATGGCAGCAAAGCAAACATCTACTATCATTCCAATGTGCCATCCGCTTGCATTAAAAGGTGTCGATATCTCCTTTGATTGGGAGGAAGACGGAAATGCGTACATTCTGAACATACAAGTACAAGTGAAAACAAAAGGAAGTACGGGTGTGGAGATGGAAGCGCTCACTTCTGCCTCAGTATGTGCACTGACCGTTTATGACATGTGCAAAGCAATAGACAAAGGGATGATCATCGGCCCGACCTATCTAGTAGAAAAAACAGGCGGGAAAAACGGTGATTTTCACAGAGCATCTGATATTTAAGTTGGAGGATCTTATATGAATATAGACCAGTCAAAAATTCCACAAGCGACAGCCAAACGTTTGCCGCTTTACTACCGTTTTTTAAAAAATCTGCATGCATCAGGAAAACAAAGGGTGTCATCGGCAGAGCTTAGTGATGCAGTCAAAGTGGATTCTGCCACCATTCGCCGAGATTTTTCTTACTTTGGTGCACTTGGGAAGAAAGGGTATGGCTATAATGTCGATTACCTCTTGACCTTCTTTAGAAAGACCCTTGACCAAGATGAAATGACGAATGTCATGCTCATCGGTGTCGGGAATTTAGGGACTGCTTTTTTACACTATAATTTCATTAAAAATAATAATACAAAAATTTCAATGGCTTTTGACGTCAATGAGAGTAAAATAGGAAGTGAGATAGGCGGCGTGCCTGTCTATGATTTGGATAAGCTTGAAGAGCATGTGCAAGAGGTAGGAGATATTCCTGTTGCGATTTTGACAGTACCTGCCGTAGCAGCTCAATCCATTACAGATCGTTTGATTGCCCTTGGCATCAAAGGAATCCTTAACTTTACGCCGGCCCGATTGAATGTGCCGGAACACATTCGAATTCATCATATAGATTTGGCGGTTGAACTTCAGTCTCTTGTGTATTTCTTAAAGCATTACTCTATTACACAGGAGGATTGACGAAAAGGGGTAAAGGGGGTGGAGCAAATGGGTCCGATTGGTCCTGGAAGTTTGGTTCTGATTGCGATTGTTGCGCTCATTATTTTTGGGCCGAAAAAGCTTCCTCAATTAGGAAGAGCAGCAGGAGATACATTACGTGAATTTAAAAATGCCACAAAGGGTTTAGCTGATGATCAGGAAGAAAATAAGAAAAAAGAAGATCAGTAGAATAGGATGAGCTTCATGAATGTCAAAGATATGCCGCTTATGGAGCATATTGTGGAACTGCGAAAACGTTTAGTGGTCATTGCGATGTTTTTTGTCACCTTTATGGTGGCTGGTTTTTTTCTCGCTAAGCCGGTCATTGTGTATTTACAAAATACCGATGAAGCGGCAACACTCACGCTGAACGCATTTAAGCTTACAGATCCCCTGTACGTGTTTATGCAGTTCGCATTTGTCATTGCTCTCATTTTGACGTGTCCCGTTATTTTATATCAGCTATGGGCGTTTGTGAGCCCTGGCTTATATGATAAAGAAAGAAAGGTGACACTTGCTTATATTCCGATTGCACTGCTGTTATTTTTGAGCGGTGTGGCTTTCTCTTATTTTATTTTGTTTCCGTTTGTCGTTGATTTTATGATACGGATGTCGAATGATTTAAATGTAGAGCAAGTCATTGGGATTCATGAGTATTTTACATTTCTGATGCAGTTAACACTTCCATTTGGCTTTTTGTTTCAGATGCCCGTTGTGTTGATGTTTCTCACAAGACTTGGCATCATCACACCGATGTTTTTATCAAAAATACGGAAGTATGCCTATTTTGTCCTCCTTGTCATTGCCGCACTGATTACACCGCCAGAGATCGTTTCCCACCTCATGGTTACTTTGCCGATGCTCGTATTGTATGAAGTGAGTATTGTCATTTCAAGAGTGACCTATCGCAAAATGCAGCAAACAGAGACAGAGGAGAAAGAAAATGATGTTGTCTCATAAAAAAGCATCGTGATCCAAATAGGGATCACGATGCTTTTTCTATTGTGAAAGAAATTGATTGATTGCTTGAAAGAGATGCTCGTAATAGGCAGGTTCATGCGGGACAAAATCATGTACACGGACCTCTCTTTTTTCCTCACGTCGCTTGCCGTCTGCATCCACTTCAAAGCCCTCGATGTTCATTTTTTCGCATTCTCTACTTAAAAGCTGCTGTGCATCTATCAGCTTTGCTCTATAAAGTCCAGCAACCTCTTCTTTCTGTAGATGGACATCCATGTGCTTTTTTTGATCCATATAAAAATACACATGGCAAAACTCACGATCGGTAAACGAAGGCATATGGATTTCATCTTTAATAACACCAGCAAAGGTAAGGTTCTCAAACGAGATGGAGAGACCAAGCTCTTCTTCGACTTCTCTGATGCCATCAGAAGGCTGTTCATCTGCGAGAAGGTGGCCTGCTGCTGTGATATCAAATAGAGAAGGAAAATCTTTTTTGGCGGGACTCCTGAGCTGAAAATAGAGAAACACTGTGTCATCTTCCTTTTTTAAAAGCCAGAAATGAAAGGTTTCATGCCAAAGGCCCTCAGCATGGATATCAGATCGAGCGGCTGTACCAATCGTTTCATGCTGATTGTTCATGATGTTCAGTTTTTCGTGTTCCATGAAAACATGACCTCCATAAAAAAACCATTTTCCAAACGGCGGAAAATGGTTTTTGGTTTATTTTTGCTGCTGTTTTTTCATTTTGACAGAAAAAGCAAACATTTTTAACGCGATATTGATATTATAGGCCGCAAACACCATCAGCAAAATGCTGTAAAATGACCACATGTCACCTGGATTTTGAATGGCCATATAGGTGAACGCCACACCTACGGCAAAATAAATAATGCCCCATACGACAGGGTTTCTCATGAGAAAAAGCCTCCAATAATCATTTGCATTGTTTGGGATTGTTCTTCAATCATTTTTTTCACTGGCTCAATCTGCACAAGAATGACGAGCGAGTTCATCAGCATGTGTGCGCCGATTGGCACAATGATTCGTTTTGTTTTCGCATATAAAAAGGCAAATGTAAAGCCCATTGCGGTATAGAGCAAGATATGTGGGAAATCATTGTGTACAGCAGCGAAAACCACTGAACTGACAAGTGCGCCAATGAAAAAATTCGTTTTTTCATAAACCACACCAAAAATGATTTTTCGAAAAATGATTTCTTCTAATATCGGTCCAATCAGAGCGATGACGATTACAAGCCATGGAACTGCATCCATAATGGCTAAAATGTTTTGAGTATTTTCGGATTCTCGGCCAATGCCAAATGCATATTGTTCAATCGCCCCCGCAATGGATTGTGCAAAGAGGGAAAGAAAGAAACCGCCAATGATCCAAGCGATTGCCACGCCGACTGAAGCCGGTGCTTCATTTCGAAGTGAAGCTTTTGGTACAGTCCGAAGGATGAGCAGAATAATGATTAGTCCAATACAGAAGCTGATGATTGTCCATGTTCCTGACAATTTGGAGAGCTCTGCTTGTGTCATCGGTGTCTGAATGTAACCTAACCACTTCATGATGAACACATACGGAAACGCAGAAAATTGCACCAATATATACGTTAAGATGATGTACCAATATTGTTTTTTCAAGTAACGAAAACCCCTTTACTAAAAGAACTAGATTTATTGTAACACAAGTCTTCTTTTTCGTTGAAAAGGAAAGAATCGGTGATAAAAAAAGATCATGAAAGCGTAAAAATTTTTAAAGGTTTTTACTTGAAATTACAGAAGACATTCTTTATTATAATAAATGTGTTAGCACTCGTTGATGATGAGTGCTAAAAAAGACTACATATAAAAATTGAGGAGGTTGTTTCTTATGTTAAAGCCATTAGGCGATCGCGTAATCATTGAACTCGTTGAATCTGAGGAAAAAACCGCTAGCGGTATTGTCTTACCGGATTCTGCAAAAGAAAAACCGCAAGAAGGTAAAATTGTTGCAGCAGGTTCAGGTCGTGTACTTGAAAGTGGTGAGCGCGTTGCGTTAGAAGTAAACACAGGCGACCGCATTATCTTCTCAAAATATGCAGGTACTGAAGTGAAATATGAAGGAAAAGAATATTTAATCCTTCGTGAAAGCGACATTTTAGCTGTTATTGGTTAATCATATAAACAAAGATTGAGATATATTTCTAAAAAGACTGAGGAGGTTTCGTTATTATGGCAAAAGATATTAAGTTCAGTGAAGAAGCACGTCGTGCGATGTTACGTGGTGTAGATGCACTTGCAGATGCTGTAAAAGTAACTTTAGGACCTAAAGGACGTAACGTGGTTCTTGAGAAAAAATTCGGTTCTCCACTTATCACAAATGATGGTGTAACGATTGCAAAAGAAATCGAATTAGAAGATGCATTTGAAAACATGGGTGCAAAACTTGTGGCTGAAGTTGCAAGCAAAACAAACGACGTAGCTGGTGACGGTACAACGACTGCAACAGTTCTAGCTCAAGCAATGATCCGTGAAGGTCTTAAAAACGTAACAGCTGGTGCAAACCCTGTTGGCGTTCGTAAAGGGATCGAAGAAGCAGTGAAGGTAGCACTTGAAGGCTTGCACGAGATTTCTAAACCAATCGAAGGCAAAGAATCAATTGCTCAAGTTGCGTCTATTTCTGCAGCAGATGAAGAAGTCGGCAGCCTCATTGCTGAAGCGATGGAGCGTGTAGGAAACGACGGCGTAATCACAATTGAAGAATCTAAAGGTTTCACAACTGAGCTTGAAGTGGTTGAAGGAATGCAGTTTGACCGTGGATACGCTTCACCATACATGGTAACTGATTCTGATAAGATGGAAGCGGTTCTTGAAAATCCTTACATCTTAATCACTGATAAAAAGATCACAAACATTCAAGAAATCCTTCCTGTACTTGAGCAAGTCGTACAACAAGGAAAACCATTATTGATCATTGCTGAAGATGTAGAAGGCGAAGCACTTGCAACACTTGTTGTGAACAAACTTCGTGGAACATTCAACGCAGTGGCAGTAAAAGCACCTGGATTCGGTGATCGTCGTAAAGCAATGCTTGAAGACATCTCTGTTCTAACTGGCGGAGAATTAATCACAGAAGACCTAGGACTTGACCTGAAATCAACTGAAATTGGTCAGCTTGGCCGTGCGTCTAAAGTGGTTGTCACAAAAGAAAACACAACGATCGTAGAAGGATCAGGAGATTCTGCTCAAATCGCAGCACGCGTGAACCAAATTCGTGCGCAAGTAGAAGAAACAACTTCTGAATTCGATAAAGAAAAATTACAAGAACGTCTTGCAAAACTAGCTGGCGGCGTTGCTGTCATCAAAGTTGGTGCTGCAACTGAAACAGAACTAAAAGAACGTAAACTACGCATTGAGGATGCACTGAACTCAACTCGTGCAGCAGTTGAAGAAGGTATCGTATCCGGTGGTGGTACAGCACTTGTGAATGTATACAACAAAGTCGCTTCCATCGAAGCTGATGGTGACGTTCAAACAGGTGTGAACATCGTTCTACGTTCTCTTGAAGAGCCAATTCGTCAAATCGCTCACAACGCAGGTCTTGAAGGATCAGTCATCGTTGAGCGCTTGAAAAACGAAGAAATTGGCGTAGGCTTCAACGCAGCAACAAACGAATGGGTAAACATGATCGAAAAAGGAATCGTTGACCCAACAAAAGTCACTCGCTCTGCACTTCAAAACGCAGCTTCTGTAGCAGCTATGCTTCTTACAACTGAAGCAGTCGTAGCTGACAAACCAGAAGAAGGCGGCTCAGGCGGCGGAATGCCGGATATGGGCGGTATGGGCGGTATGGGTGGAATGATGTAAGAAATCTCTAAGACCTTGATCAGTAGCAAGGTTAGAGCATTTATTCAAACCCACAGTCATTTCTAAATTTCATAAGCTTCATTAAAAGCAATAAGAAGAGGTCTCTTAAAAAATTTATTAAATGAGAGGCCTCTTTTTTGTATCTAAAAAATATTTGAAATTTCGAAAAATATTTTTTGGTTTTTATATTGTTATAATATGTAATTAGTGGTACTGTAAAAAATATGTATGTATTTTTAAAGAATAATACCAATTATTATCATTTTTCTGAGTTCAAATATCTATAAGACAAAATCTGCACTTATGTTTTTATTAGGAGTGATTACTTGGAAAACAATCAATTAAAAAATTACTTTGAAAATTACTATGTACCTTTGAAAGAAACAGCTAATGAAAGGTTTTCAATCGAACATAGTGAGAATGGTAGGTCTAGAAATGAGTACCAACGTGATTATGCACGAATATTATATTCATCATCTTTCAGACGTTTACAAGGAAAAATGCAACTATTGGATGTTCAGGAAGGAAAATTCTTCAGAAATCGTTTAACACATAGTCTTGAAGTTGCCCAAATAGCAAGATCAATTGCAGAATTATTAAAAAATAAGATTCCAACTTTAGATGTTTACGGAGAAGACATTTATGTTGTAGAAAGTGGTGCTCTTGCCCATGATATAGGAAATCCACCATTTGGACATCATGGTGAGAAGGTTTTAAACAAACTTATGAAAGAGCATGGAGGTTTCGAAGGGAATGCACAAACAATTCGTATCTTAACAAAATTAGAAAAAAAGCATCCTAACTTAAAAGGGCTAAATTTAACCGGAAGAAGTCTTTTGAGTACTGTTAAATACTTTAGGCCCTATGATCATGATCACCAAGAAAGTAAATTTTTGTACAAGGAAGACTATGATTTCTTCAATGCAAAGCTCAATGATCTAGAAATATACCCTCGAACAATTGATGTACAGATTGTAGATTTAGCAGATGAGATTGCATATTGTGCTCATGATTTAGAGGATGCTTTAAGTTCAAATTATTTCAATATCGAAGAACTTTTATTCGAGATTAAATTACATTGCAAGGATAATTTTAATATTTTAAGCGATTGGGTTAAGAGTGCAAAATGTTATGCTTATAAATCTACTATGTACAATTCTTCAGAAGAATTCGCATTTGTTTTTCGCAAAGAACTGACTTCTATCATAGTAGATAAACTGGCACGTGATATTGATTTAGTCCAGTTAAGCGAAGATTATAAAGTTAAAACAGGAACAAAAAACAATGAAGAGCTTGGGTTTGTTAAGTACCAATCTTTAGTGAAATCATTAAAGAAAAAAACTTTTACTTCAGTTAATCGTACTAATAAAGTTCAAATGTATGAGAGATTGGGTGAGAAAGTAATTAAAGGTTTAATGGAAGCTCTCACAGATAAAGATTTTAATAAAGATCTACTTCTTTTGCCTGTAGAATTTAGAGATACTAATTGTATTCATAGAAGTGTTTCAGATTATATTTCGGGTATGATGGATAAATTTTCGATTAATTTATATACTGAAATTTACGGTGAGTCAAGTTTGTCTAATTTATTGTAATATGTTGTGATCTAACTTGAATATATGAGTTTTAAAATATATAATTCTTTATTAATTTGTCGGGTTCAATTATATTATCCTGTTGTCTGTATTGTTTGGATCGAAGAGGCGTGATGAATAAGAGGCTGAAACCCACTTCTATAGAGGAAGTGGGCTTTTTATTGCATATACAATATTCATGAGCTATACTAATTTTTAAAATTTATGTAAATACAATAAAAAAGAGGCGTGATAAATGAGAGAAATTTTGCGGGAGATTGGCGTGATTGCTCGGGCGCTTGATTCAATTAGTAATATTGAATTTAAAGAGTATGATTTAACGAAGGGGCAGTATTTGTATCTTGTGCGTATTTGTGAGGAGCCTGGCATCATTCAGGAGGAACTAGCGGAGATGATCAAGGTAGATCGAACAACGGCTGCCCGGGCTATTCAAAAATTAGAGCTGCATGGTTTTATTCAGAAGAAAGATGACTCAGTGAATAAAAAAATCAAGAAGCTGTTTCCAACTGAGAAAGGGAAAGTCGTCAATCCAATGATCAAACGAGAACATGATCATTCAAATCGGGTAGCGCTGGATGGATTTTCTGAAGAGGAAGCGGAACAGATTTATCAGTATCTTTTGAGGGTGCGAAAGAATATCGAAAAAGATTGGGAAGGTGTGAAAAAAGGCAAAAAGAGAAGCTACTAATTAAATGAGGGGGGAAGGGAACATGCATATACCATCATTTTTTCAAGTGAAAGATATGGAGAAAATCAAATCATTTATTCAATCCCATTCATTTGCAACAGTCGTGAGCACAATGGATGAAAAGCCCATTGCGACCCATATTCCAGTGAGTTTTCATCAAATTGGCGATTCGTATGTGATCTCAGGGCATATGGCGATTGGAAATCCTCAGTGGAAAACGTTTGAAGAAAATGAGAAGGTGCTCGTCATTTTTCAGGGGCCGCATGCTTACATATCCTCTTCGTGGTATGAGAAAGAAGCCGTACCGACGTGGAATTATCAAGCTGTACATGTATATGGAAAGGCTTCACTGCTTGAAAAATCAGAACTGGTCAAGAGATTAACAGTGATGCTGGAGACATATGAAAGTCATAGAGATCAGCCAGTGCTGTGGGATACGTTGTCTGAGGAACTGTTAGAGAAACAAATGAAAGGGATTGTGGGCTTCAAAATCATCATTGATGAAGTTCAAGCCGCTTTTAAGTTAAGCCAAAATCGCCATGAAAGAGATTATGCTCGCATTATTGAACAGCTGGAAGCAGAGGGTGAAGTGGAAATGGCGGCTGTGATGAAAAAGAGAGAAGAGAATATATGAAAAAAGCACTCTGAAGAAAAAGAGTGCTTTTGTTGTTATCCTTTTATGTTCAAATATTCTTCAAGGGTTTTGCCGCTCTTTTTCACTTTTTTCGCATTGGTTGATCCGAGGTATCTGAGGTGCCATGGTTCATATTGATAGCCTGTCACTTTTTCTTTACCTTTCGGATAGCGGATGATAAAGCCAAATTCATGGGCGTGTTTGGCCAGCCATTTCGCTTCTTTCGTATTGGCAAAAGAATCTTCAGCCCAATGTTTTGAATTGGCACCGCCTATATCAAAAGCAAGGCCGGTTTGATGTTCGGAATAGCCTGGTCTTGCGCTAAATCGATCTGCTTGTTTTTTGCCATGAGAGGCGACGTAATTGTTGTACAAGACACGCTGACGGTCGTATGAACGGAAGGTGCTAAAAGCGGTGAGTCGGATGTTTGCTTTTTTTGCTTTCGCGATCATAGCGTTTACAGCTTTTCTCGCTTGTTTGTTTTCTCCGGGATTGTATGAAGATGGGAGTCTATGTTTCTTATTCACAACCAATATCCCTTTTACATACGTACCTGGCGTTTTAGTGGAAGGAGCAGCATATGAAGCTGGTGAGCTTTTGCCTGCTTTTTTGATATATTGAAAGCTAACGTAACCCGTCTTTCCTTTATACTTTGTTTGAATCCATGAACCATTCTTTTTAAGATAAGGAATCCTTTTCCCTTTTGGAATGGTCAATATCACTGAATATTTTGTTCCAGGTCCCTTGCGAAGATGAACATTCGCTGTTGTCACGTATTTCGGTGTAGCTGCTTTTGCGACTGGTGTCGCATAAGTCATGTGTAAAAAGGGCAGCTGGACAGGAAAGATTCCAAGCCCAAGTACGAGAACCACACTGACAATAATTCCTTTGATCCACGGGTGTTTCATCTTCATTTCTCTCATCCCTTTCAATCTACTAACATACATATATTGAGATAGATTGAAATAAAGTGCAATGGTTTTTTTATGCCAATTGAGATTGAATCATATCATTAGGTTCTTTTTTTTGTTTAAAATTACATAAAAAATCCACTATTTCCAAAAAAAATCAGATGAATTCCTTATAATAAAAGTATCTGAGAACGGGGAGTGAGTCGAGATGTACCAAAACGTGCTGCAAATGGATCAAGACAGATCAGAGAATGAATTCGCGGTTCTTAATATATCTTCTAAAGAGATTGGTGCTCTATCAAAGGGAGCAGCGGAGCAGATTTTACAAACGGGAGATACGGACCGTATTCATCAGCTGATGTACGTTCCGATTGAAAAGAAAGAAGATTTGAATTGGCTGATCCAATGTGTTGGGGAGGCGCTAAAGAATGAAGTTGGTGATGACGTTGCACTAGAAGTAGCTGATTTGCTCTATTTCTTTGTCATTCCGTATTATGGGAAGTATATGTTGAAAGATCGTCATTTGTATGAGTATATCGATCATTTGCTGGTACGATTAGCATCTAGAACTCACTCGGATATTGACACACTGATTGATATCATAAGAGAAGATTTAAACGAAAATATACAATAAAAGAAGCTTGTAGAGCGACCCTCTACAAGCTTTTATATATCCACGTTATTCAGCTGGAACTGTTTTGACAGGCTCTTTTCTAAACACACCCATGCATCCTGCGATGAGGATTAATACAGCTGGAAGGATAAAGAACATAGAAATAGAAATAATACCACCAACAGCAGATACTAATAATAAAATCCCGCCAAGCTTTGCTTTTTTCTTCACGATAACAGATGCCACAATAGCAAGAATAGAGAAAAGCATCGCTGCCCAGCCTAATCCTGTGATTTGACTCGTACCTGATTCACTAAATGCGGCATCGAGTCCTCCAAAGGCAATGGCAAACATTGCACCGAAAAACCCAAAAATTCCTCCAATTAAGCCTAAAACAAATTCCGTTGTTCTTTTCATGATACTTTCCTCCGATATGTAAATAAGAATTATTGGTACTTAAGAACCAACACAATCTTACTCATCGGCATTCTTTTCACAATGTTAATAGTTTTGTTAAAAAAAACAAGAAAATCCATAAAGAATTTTCTTGTCCAATTACTGGGCTCTCTCCCAGGTAATCTTTGTTTCATTTGTTGTTTTCTTTCCTTTTGCCAGTACTTTTCCGTTTTCCTGTTTCACGGTAATATTTAGGTCATAAAAGGAGTAGAGGGCGCCGAGGCTGTCATTTTCCGGTTTATGCAGGTTGTTTTCCTTTTCAGTGGATGCACCAATAGCTAGTGTTTTGGCAAAGTTCAAACCAATGACTTCAGCGTAATCACTATTGGTCTCAGATGAAGCTGTCACGTTTAAGGAAATGACTTTTTTCTTTTGATCAACGGTGATTGTTGTGTCTTTTACGAGCTTAGACTGCTCCATGACCTCTTTCGTTTCATTTTGAATGCGTTGATTAATCGTTGGAAGTGCCGTAGATTCTGTTTTTTCTTCTTTTGCCGTATTTGAGCAAGCTGCTAGGATAGAGAAGGTTGCAACAAGACTCATGAAAACAAGTAGACTTTTTCTCACGTTCTTTCTCCTTTGTTCTTCAAAGTATGTATGCTTATGTTACCACGAATCGATGTTTTGATTAAAAGAGAAGTGTTGATAAGCTGTGAACAATCAAAAGCACCCAAAGGTGGGTGCTCATGTTTTATTGTGCTGAAAGGGTTGTACTAAGTGGGATAGACGAAATGACCGTGAATTTTGGAGTCGGAGCACCTGATTCTAGATTTTTGCGTAAAAGAGATGATTTGATGGTGCTGTCCCATTTTTTATAGACACTTCCAGATGTATTTGCACGAAGCTGTACATTAGAGAAACTTGCTTGCGAGTAGCTGTTTGTTCCATTATCTTGTACGCCGTGTACCATTTTGACGACATCGAGGTCTTTCAGACGACTAGGGTTGAAAACAGGCTGTTTATAACGCAGTTTCCCGTTGACGTATAGTGACACTGTGCCATCACCATTGTTGATGAGCTTTAAGTTGACACGTGCACCATCTTTAATACTTGAATCGTATTCGCTGTTCCAATATTGACTGCCGCCTTGGGAGCCGGTGCCCAGAAAGACCTTATAGCCAGAAGATGTTTTTGAAATCCCGCTTTCAACAACGGCAGAACCGAGGCCAAGATACCAGTCGGCATAGCCATTTTTAATGGTGGCTGTTTTTGGCAGCACAATATCAGCCGAGATACCTGACCATTTGGCTTCATCCGTTTGTGTCACGATGGCGCCGTGACGAGGACCAGCCGCAGAGGCAGGAATACTTGAAAGCATCAAAACGAAGATCAAACTTACACTCAAAACGATGAACCACTTTTTCATGAAAATTCCTCCTTATCTTTGATTCATTTCTATTATATAAAACGTAAGGGAGGGATCTACTGACAATGTTCTGGCTGTTTTTGGTGAAATTTATGAACAAAATCGGTCATTAAGTGGTCAACTTGTATTCGAATTGTAATGTGACTGTAAAATAACTGGGTGCATCTTCATGTATAATAGGGTCAGAAACCAAATACGGAGGATTTTTTAATGAATAAAAAGCTTATCGCGACAATCGTAACAGTAGCTAGTTTATTTTTAGCGTTTAGTTTCTCACATGGAGCAAGTGCAAAAAAAGTAAGCGGCAATATTACATGGTATAATGGTGTCGGTAAAAAAGGCGCAGATGGAAAAAAACTCGGTCATTGGGATGCAGCAACGAAAATGGGATTTGACGTACCGAAAAAAGGTACAAAACTAAGAGTGACAACAAAAGCGAAACCACATAAAGTGATTACAGTATATAAATATGATGTAGGTAGAATGCCAAACGCAGTATTAGACGTAAGTCCGAAAGCATTCAAAGCACTTGGGTATAAAACGAGTAAAGGTGTCGTCAAAGGGCATTACACTTATTAATACATAGGCATGCAAAGAAGCGGGAAAAGTTCATTTTCTGGCTTCTTTTCTTGTGGAGAGGGTCTGAAAGTCAATGAAAAAATCAACATGGTGGATCGTCACAGTGATTGGAGTCGCAGCAATTGCGGCCGTCATCTTCTTCATGATGAAGCCGGGGCAAGAGGCAAAACAGGCAGGAAAAGTGAAAACAAATCACGATGCAAAAGACGAATTGCTTGTTTCATTTACGGATCAAAAGTTAAACAATACTTATTACTTGCATGACAAGGCGCTTCATACAGAGAAACTGACAGCATATCCTTCAATTGCTTATGATCAGGTGAAACAGCTTTTATACTACACGTATACAGATGAAGACACACAAAAAGTAAGTATACGGGAATTAAATGTGAAAACGGATAAAGAAAAAACGCTCTTTACGAGTAACGATTCAATTGACAGTATGAGGCTTTCTGGTGACGGAAAGCAGTTATATCTAAGATATAACAAGGATTCTGGTGAGCAATTTTATGTCGCGTCTTTTGATTTGAAAACACAGAAAGTGAAAGTGTTATATCCAGAAAAAAGTGATGATGATACGGTGAGTTCGTTTGCTTATGATCCAGCATCAAATCTGTTGGCCATTCAGCATTATTCGTTAAAAGAGGATTATAAAAAGACGGATGAGGCAAATGAAAAAGGAATGGATCCTGAACCAACGACCATGAAGATTACCCTTCAAACAGGTGAGAAGGGAAAGCGAATTGCACGTATTTCTCAAACCATCAATGATATTTCTTTTTCACCAGATCATAAAAAACTCATTTATACAGAAGTGAAGGTTCGAAATGAAAAAGAAGTATCATCTATTAAGGTGATGGATGTAGATACAGGAAAAACGAAGACACTCGTTAAAAACAGCCAAGATGTGCGTATTTTAAGTGCTGCCCAGCCACAATTTTCTGCGGATGGTACATCTGTTTATTTCTTAGGTGTTGCAAAGAACGCAAAGGAATTAAAGGATGACACAGGACGAAAGGCGAAGGTCAGAACCATTTTTGAATACGATATAAAGAAGAAAACAGTAGAAGCTGCTTGGGAGAAAGAAGGCGGGATTGTTAACAATTTCACTATCAATCGATAAAAGATGCGCGTTCAGTTATTTCATATAACTGGACGTTTTTTTATTTTGTTAAGGGATGTGTCGGTGAAAAATGCTGATTTGAGAAATGAACATCACTTTTTAAGCAAGGAAATGAGTGGCATTTTTATATTTTGCTGCTGTGACAGAATGAACGTAAGAGAGTAAAATAAGTGGAAATAAAAAAACGAGAGGACAGAAGACTTCTCGTTTTTCCTTATTTATTTAGTGTTTTCATCTAGTAAGTTTTGAAAAATAAACAAGGCATTAATGGAATGAGGGAATCCTGCAACCTTTGTACAGTGCTTAATGATCTCCATAATCTCTATAACAGAGAGCCCGATATGTAATGCTTGTACAAAATGAGCTTTTAACTCTTCATCACAATCACCTTTTGCAATGAGAGCCGATAATGTGCTGATGGCCTTCTGTTTTTCATCTAATATGAAGTGATTGAATTCTTTTTGTTCACCGAGTTCAATTGTTAGTTGTTCAATGTTTGATCGAATGCTCTCGTTTTCATGAATTGAAAGCTTCTCCCTGTTACCTGCCACTGTTTCTTGCTTGACCTGGCAAGTCTCTTTTTCTTCATTCAAATTGAACTCCTCCGTTTTTTATGACGATTTTCTATTTGTTCGTGCATGTTTTCTTAAGTGCCTTTTGATAGAGGTAATGGGTATATAGTAGTATTATCGGTTTACTTCGTCAACTTTTTAAGTATGGAATGTTCAAATAAATGCCATTCATCCGATACATTGTTCGTTTTTTCATGGAGAATGAAAAGAAAATAGAGGGCTAATATATAAAAGCTGTTAGCCCTTTTATCATATTACGCAAATAACGGAAAGGAGGTTTCATATTTATTGAATGATATCCATCGGCCGCATCATGTCATAATCCTCGTGTTCTAAAATGTGACAATGCCACACATATCGTCCGCTATATGGGACAAACCGAGCGATGATGCGAATGACTTCACCGGCATGCGCCTGAATCGTATCCTTGTAGCCTTGTTCATGCAAAGGAGGCGCTTCATTTGGTCCTGTATACACGATTTCACCTGTTGATTGATAGATGTCTGTATCGAATGGTCTTCTATCAATCACTCTGAATTGAACAAGATGTAAATGAATAGGGTGTGTGCCTCTTGTTGGATTGACTATGGACCACACCTCTACACTCCCAAGTCGAGGATTTTCCGTGACAGGATCATTCCAAAACTGGTTATCTAGTAATAAAATTGGGCGCCCATATTTATCTTGTGTGCCAGTAAGGGTTAGCGTCCGCTCGTTATCAGCTCGGCTCGGCCGGAGCGGTGGCAGTGGTTTGAATATCGGACGTAATGTTTTAGCTGCTCTTCCTTTGAGCGGACGAGTGACTTTAAATTGCATAATGTTCGCATCTGTTTCTGGATTGACTTCCTGACCGCAGCCTGCCGTATTTTTTAAAACAATCGTTTTGTTTTCGTAAGCTGAGAAGTCGATGATGACATCAAAACGTTCTGCAGGTGCAATGCTAAAAGATTGATGATGAACAGGTCTTGGCAAAAAGCCGCCATCAGATCCAATTTGTAAGATTGTGGCGTCATTATCAAGATGAAGCTCGTAAGTTCTTGTATTGGACGCGTTTAAGATGCGAAAACGATATTTTCGCGGCTCTACTTCTAAATATGGCCATACTTTTCCATTGACTAAAATCGTTTCCCCGCAAAAAAATGGAACGATAGAGGGATCTGGAAGGTCACTATCTTCTGGTGTGTTATTTGGTCTGCTTGGGTAAAACAGTGCGCCATCCTCCTGAAACGTCCGGTCCATGATCATTAAAGGGATATCATATTCATCTTTCGGTAATTCGAGCGATTTTTCAAACGCATCTGAGATCAAATAAAAGCCAGCTAATCCGGCGTATACATTTAATCGTGTTAGTGCCATGGCATGATCGTGATACCATAATGTGCATGCTTGCTGGTGATTAGGGTATTCGTAAACCTCTCGTTCAAAGAAGGGGCCGGTCGCTTCAAAGTCTCGCGAAAACCAAGCCTCTGGATAACCGTCACTGCTTGCAGGTGTCACGCCTCCGTGCAGGTGAACGACTGTTTTGACTTCGGGTTCATCATGATGTCCAGCGTGAATGGTGTGATCGACAGGCAGAAAGTGTTTGAGCGGCAATTTGTTCATCCATTTCACTTTGACCTTTTCATTTCGATTCGCTTTAATGGTTGGACCAGGCAAACTGCCATTATAGGTCCATAGCTTGGTTGGGGGCAGATCTCTATGAACTTTTAGGAACACCTCCTCCATAGCCATTTCATAATATGTTTGTCTTGGGTTTTTTTTGACGGGCTCTGCGACTTCTGGAATTGGCAGCTCGTCAACAAACTTTTCTAGGTTCATGTTGACTAATCCTCACTTAAAATCAATTTGATACATTATAAGTGCGGACATCCAAATAGGTGAATAAAATAAAAAAACCGCTTTTCAGCGGGAGAATTAAGGGTGTTTATTTTCAAGCGCTGCACTTGCAGGCACTTTTTTATTTGGTTTAAAGATGAAGTAGGCGGCTAATACACTGATGGTAATGATGCTTGTCAGTATGAGCTGAGGTCTCATTGATTCGATAAACAGCATAGAGGCCAAGATGGCGCAGATGACCAAAATGGTAAAGTACGTAAGGTATGGGAACAGCCACATTTTGATTTTGAGTTGTTCTGGATTTTCTTTTTCAATTTTACGACGCATTCTTAATTGTGAAACGGCAATGACCAAGTAGACAAGAAGTGCAATGGCACCAGAGGCATTGACTAGAAATAGAAAGATGGTTTCAGGGTAAAAGTAGTTCATCATGACGGCAATATAGGAAAAGAAGGTACCTGCGACTGTCGCTGCTACAGGGACACCGCGTTTGCTGATTTTCATAAAACGTTTTGGTGCTTCGCCTCTTTCTGCTAATGAATAAAGCATTCTGGACGTTGTGTATAGGCCGGAGTTTAAACAAGAAAGAACGGCTGTTAAAACAATGACGTTCATGACTTGAGCGGCTGATGGGACACCGATGTATTCTAATACTGCAACGAACGGACTTGTTAAAATATTCGCTGAATTCCATGGGAGTAAAGTGACAACGACGGCGATCGACCCGACGTAGAACACAATAATACGCCATACAACTGAACGGGTAGCTGTTGTCACAGATTTGACAGGGTCTGCTGATTCACCTGCGGCAATTGCCACAATCTCGGTTCCCATGAAGGAAAAGATGACGACGACAATCCCGAGGAGCACAGAGCCAAATCCGTTTGGAAGGAAACCGCCATTCCCCGTTAAATTGGCAAGACCTGCAGTATGATGACCGCCAAAACCAAAGATAAATGTAAAACCAATGAGTAGGAATAGAATAATGCTGACGACTTTAATCAATGAAAACCAATATTCAAATTCGCCGAAAGATTTAACAGAAAAGATATTTGTCAAGGTTAAGAGGATTGTGAGGATAAGACTTGTGAGCCAAACAGGTGCATCTCCATACCAATATTGAATAATGGCAGCACCGGCAATGGCTTCGATGGCAATGACGATGACCCAGAAGAACCAGTAAAGCCAGCCGATTGTAAACCCAGCCCATGGGCCGATGGCGTCGCTCGCATATTGTGAGAAAGAGCCGCTTGTCGGATAGGCACAGGCCATTTCTCCAAGCATTCTCATAATAAAGATGACCAGAAGTCCGGCAAATGAATAGGAAAGAATCGATCCAGGCCCTGCAGAATGAATGACAGCACCACTACCAACAAATAGCCCTGCCCCAATGACCCCGGCAATGGAGATCATTGAAATATGTCTTGTCTTAAGGTTTTTTTGAAGACCGTTTGTCATGTTGGACATTTCCTTACCTCCAAACATTTCTCTTTTATTCAAGAGTTTGTTTTTAGAATATTTTAAATTTTATCATACTGAATTGTCATTCAGCATTGGACAGGTTATCAAACTGACATTTCAAACCTCTTAACATGATGTTAAAAAGTATAAAGGATTTGAGAGATTATGTTCCCTCATTTTCCTCTGCCCATTCTTAAAAATAGCATAAGAAGGAAGAAAGAAAAGTTGTGTTTTAAAATAAAATTATTCTGATAATTTAGTGGTAGAGTGGTTTTGTTCTTTTTCATTTTTCGAAGGGATTTTGAAAAACGTTGATGGGAGTAGGTCTTGAGGTCAATTGACCTTATAAAAATAAGTTTGCTTAGGTCAACACATTTCTATGTATCCTATTTTGCTGATTCAAGCGAATCATGTTGCTGTAGACCCACACGGGCTTGGCTTTGTAAGATAAATATAGAAAAGTAATGTGTGAGGAGGCGCTGTTCGGTATGGAGCGCTACAACGAATTAAGACAAGGTGAAACAGGTGCTTGGGTCAGCATCATAGCCTATGTGATCTTATCTGCTGTCAAATTAATCATTGGGTATGTGTTTCATTCAGAAGCCCTTTCCGCAGATGGCTTGAATAATACGACAGATATCATTGCCTCGCTTGCCGTATTAATTGGGCTGCGTATTTCTCAGAAGCCACCTGATGAGGATCATCCATACGGTCATTTTAGAGCTGAAAATATTGCGTCACTTGTGGCTTCCTTTATTATGATGCTTGTCGGGCTTCAGGTTTTGCTGAGTGCAGGCCAGTCGCTTTTCTCATCAGAGCATCAAACGCCTGATATGATTGCAGCTTGGACGGCAGCAGGAAGTGCTGTTGTGATGTATGGCGTGTATATGTATAACCGTAAACTGTCTAAACGAATTAATAGCCAGGCGCTATATGCGGCAGCGGCTGATAATAAATCAGATGCTTATGTGAGTATCGGTACGTTTGTCGGAATTATCGCCTCTCAATTTCAGCTGGCATGGGTTGATACGCTTGCTGCGTTTGTGATTGGCTTAATTATCTGTAAAACGGCGTGGGAGATTTTCAGAGATGCGTCTCATTCGTTAACGGATGGTTTTCATATAAAAGATATGTCTAAATATAAAGAGACGATTGAAGCGACACCAGGAGTGGGCGATTTGAAAGACATTAAAGCTCGTTATCTTGGAAGCACCGTCCATGTGGATGTGGTCGTTGAAGTAGAACCGCATTTAAACATTGCAGAAAGCCATGATATTGCAGATGAAATTGAACGCAGAATGAAAAAGGAACATGATATTCTACACTCTCATGTTCATATGGAACCAGCAAGTGAGCCTAAAGAGGAGCAGAAGTCTTTTCCATCGTGAGAAGGCTTCTTTTTTCTACGTGTTGATGTTTCATGCAAATGCGCGTTGTATGGTAAAGTTAGACTATATGAAAATTGACGGAAACGTGATAGGAGGATCAGGATGGCATTTGATGAACCGATGCATTCAGATTTACAAAAAATCGTAGATAACATCAATAAAGTGATGGTGGGGAAAAAAGATATTGCGATATTAAGCCTTGTTGCAATTTTGGCGAAGGGGCATGTGCTATTAGAGGATGTGCCTGGCGTTGGGAAGACCATGATGGTTCGTGCTCTGGCAAAATCCATTGGGTGTGAGTTTAAGCGAATCCAATTTACGCCTGACCTTTTGCCTTCAGATGTAACAGGTGTGTCGATTTATAATAAAAAGACAAACGAGTTTGAATTTAGACAAGGACCGATTATGGGGCAGATTATTTTGGCTGATGAAATCAACCGAACCTCTCCTAAAACACAGTCAGCCCTTCTTGAAGCGATGGAAGAAGGCAGTGTCACAGTGGACGGAGAAACGATGCCGCTAGCAGATCCTTTCTTTGTGATGGCTACACAAAATCCAGTGGAATATGAAGGGACCTATCCACTTCCTGAAGCGCAAATGGACCGTTTCTTATTTAAGCTGCAGATGGGGTATCCAACCATGCTGGAGGAGCTTGAGGTGCTGAATTTGCAGGAGAAGCAATCGCCAATTGACACGCTTCAGGCAGTCATGACAAAAGATCATATCCGTGCTTTGCAGCAAGCGGTTCAGACCGTACATGTGGATGCATCGATTAAAGAATATATTGTCGAAATCGCCCAAGTGACGCGGAATCATCCGTCTGTCTATTTAGGCGTGAGCCCAAGGGGTTCGATTGCATTGATGAAAGCGGCTCAGGCGTATGCGCTGCTGAACAGGCGGGATTATGTGATTCCTGATGATGTACAGTATTTGGCGCCTTACACATTGCCGCATCGCATGATTTTGACATCAGAAGCAACGTATGAAGGGAAGAAGGCGGAGACACTGCTGCGACAAATGATTGAGCAAATTGGCGTACCAGTTCAAAAGTCGATGACTCAATGAAGTCACGTGACCGTTTCGCTTTTTCACTATGGTTACGGGTGTTTATGCTCCTTCTCCTCACGGCAACAGCCTTTTGCTATGCCATGTTTCAGGGCGGCTTTGTGAGCTGGTTCCTTTTCTATGCATTTTCACCATATGCTTTGTATGCTTTGTTGTTTGCCCTTGTTCCACTTCGTGCAACAGCCAAAAGGACATTACAGCATACCCGGTTAAAGGCAGGGGATGTGCTGTCTGTTGACCTTGAAATCAAGCGGACGAATTTATTTCCGTATGTGTATGTCATACTTGAGGATGATCCGCCGGATACCTTTCATTTACAGGAACAGATTGAAATGAAACGAATGGTCTTTCCGTGGTTTCGGAAAACGTGGCGATTTTCTTATCAATTAAATGATATCGTGCGGGGAGAGCATCAATTGACGGCGGTTAGAATTAAAACCGGTGACATGTTTGGGTTTGTTGAAAAAGAAGTGATTCTTCCATTAGAGAAAAAACTGCTTGTGTATCCGAAAATGTTGGATATTCCGGTTGAATCTGCTGCATCGGTAAATGAAAATGGGGGCAAAGCGGTGCACTCTTGGTTAAATGAACCGACAAATGTGACGACAGGTGTGCGTGAATACCAGCAAGGAGACCGTTTCGCTTGGGTGGACTGGAAGACAACAGCTAGAAGAGGTCAGCTTATGACGAAAGAGTTTGAACAGAATCAGACAAAAGATCTTGTGGTGTTTGCTGATTTTACAGATGAAGCCGCTTTTGAAACGATTGTGTCTATGGCCGCATCGGTTCTGCAAACGGCTGTGAAAAAAGGGGTGCCGGTAGGCCTTGTCCCGCTTGGCGATCAGCACTTATTTCGAGTGGATCAAGGAGAGTGGCACTTACAGGATATGCTCTACTATTTAACAAAGGTGCAGTATCAGCCTTCTCGTTCACCTGATTATCAATCATTAACAGCGAGTGAGCACCAGCAGACAGGAAAGTATGTGGTGACAGGTCATCTGCAAGAAGAGCTTGCTGCCATTTTACTTGGGAATCGAAACAGAAAGAACATCACCGTTCTTTTAGTGAAGAGAGCCGTTGATCGATTGACGGCAAAAGAAAAACAGCTTGTGGACCGGCTTAAAGCTTCTGGGATACACACGACCCTTTTATTTGAGGACCGGCTGCACGAAAGAACTGTGAGGTGACAAACATTTATGCTGCATATGCATCAGCGGCAAAGTCGTTTTGAGTTGTTCATCTATTATGCTGTCGCATTTCTGCTACTTTGGGAGTGGCTTCGTCCGCTTCAAGATTTTACAGAGACGAGTCATACGTCTTATTTCATCATTTTTATAGGGCTTACGTGTTTGTTTACGTTCTTTCGATTGAAGTGGTATGTGACGTTTCCTATTTGTGCTGGATTGATTTTGCTCGCATTATATTTGATTTTTTATCAATCAGAGCCAAGTTATCTGCCTGCGCTGTTTGCTGATATTAAAGATAATATTTCTTTGATGAGCATGGGCATGTGGAGTGACATGTATCCGTCTTTTCGCACATTGTTGTTTTATATTTTGCTTTGGCTACTTGTTTATTTACTTCATTATTGGGTTGTGTATCAGCAGCGTATCTTTTTCTTTTTACTGATGACGATTGTATATGTCACGATTCTTGATACGTTTACGCCTTATGATGCGACTTTTGCGATCGTTCGAATTATGGTATTTGGCTTTTGTTTGCTTGGCCTGCTCTATTTTGACCGGCTTCGTTCGGCTGAAGGTGTGCGGGTGTCACAGAAAGCGCGTCTCAATTGGTTCTTACCCATGCTGGCGCTTGTTCTTGTATCAGCATCACTCGGTGCTTCTTTGCCAAAATCTGATCCGAAATGGCCTGACCCAGTCCCGTTTTTTAAAGCGGTCACGAATCAAGATGGTTCTGCCGGGCAGAATAAGGTGGGATATAGTGCGGATGATTCGTCGCTTGGGGGACCGTTTAGTGAGGACCGTACACCGGTATTTAAATGGAGCGGAAAAGAGCCGTCTTATTTTCGTGTAGAAACAAAAAGTATTTACACGGGGAAAGGCTGGGAGGATGCTTCAAATGATACGAAACCTACTCGGTTAAAAGGGAATGATGTGCCGAACCGGTGGTTTACTAATCGCGTGAAAACAGAGGAGCATGAAACGAGAGTCGATATGGAATCAGATTATCGATTTAATCATGCTGTTTATCCGATCGGTACGGTTATGCTGACGCCAATGGAAAACATTCCACTGCAAATGATGGGCAAAACGGAGAAGATTGTGCCGTCTACTCAAAACCCGCCTGAAAATTTAGGGAACTATCGAGTCAGCTTCTTATCACCTACATTTATCCTAGAGGATTTACAGCGAATCAAAGTGCCGACCAAGAAGCAAGTGAATCAGCAGGTCGGACGTGAATACTTGCAGCTCCCATCCTCGCTGCCAGAGCGTGTGAAAACATTGGCGAACAGCTTAACGGAAACGAAGGATAATATGTATGATAAAGCAAAAGCGATTGAGGATTATTTGGGATCTGCGAAGTTTTCATATGAAACCCAAAATGTCGCTGTGCCTGGACGTAACGAAGACTACGTGGATCAGTTTTTATTTGATACGATGATTGGATATTGTGATAACTTTTCAACCTCGATGATTGTCATGCTTCGCTCGATTGGAATTCCGGCGAGATGGGTGAAAGGATATACGTCTGGTCAGTTATATGAAACACAAATGGATGGAAACAATGTGTATGAAGTGACCAATAACAATGCGCATTCATGGGTAGAGGTTTATTTTCCAAATCGGGGCTGGGTGACCTTTGAACCGACAAAAGGGTTTACGAACCCAGAGACATTTATGAATGAAACCACGGCTAACAACGACCAAACGGATGATCAACAGGATGAAAAAGATCAGCCTGCGTCTGATGAACAAGAAAACGAGCAGACACAGCAGCCGCAGCAACAAGAGCCAGAACAGGCGGCAAAACAAGAGGAACAAGCAGCTAAAGCAAAGCCAAGTATGGTTCATGTTGGTTCAATCTTGGGCTACGCAGCAGGTGCGATTGTCCTTCTTGGCTTCATAGGCTGGATGCTTTACCGGTTCAGAGCAAGATGGCTGCCAATCTTTATTGTGAGAAAGGTAAAACGTCTGCCAGATGAGGAAGCCTTTTTCTATGCGTATGCTGCTCTATTAAAGCAGCTAAGGCGCAGAGGGATCGAGAAAAAGCCAGGTATGACGCTAAGAGAATTTGCTTCTTTGATCGATGGCAAGGAAGGAGATCATCACATGTCTGAGCTGACGCAGCTCTATGAGCGGGCGCTCTACAGGCGAGAAGATGCGTCGGCGCTTTGGCGGCAGTCGGTGAAGTTATGGGAAAATTTAATAAACAGGAGATAGTCTTGACCCCGTACCTTCCTGTTGTTAGAATAGGTGAATATTAAAACCTTCTAAAATACATGAAATTGAAGCGTTCGGATGTGAGTCTGGGCGCTTCAAAAGCGTGATTTACACTGAGAGCAGGTTTTCTCCTCTCATTTTTTCTGTGCGTTTATAAAAACTATATTGGACATAGAGGTGACACCATGACAAATTTAGTAAATGAAATGATTTTGGTTCTCGATTTCGGTAGTCAGTACAATCAATTGATCACTCGCCGTATTCGTGAATTTGGTGTGTACAGTGAGCTTCATCCGCACACTTTAACTGCTGAAGAAATTAAAGAAATGGCGCCGAAAGGAATCATCCTTTCTGGTGGACCAAACAGTGTATATGATGAAGGATCTTTCCGTTGTGACGAAAAGATTTTTGATCTAGGCATTCCAGTTCTAGGCATTTGCTACGGTATGCAGCTAATGACTCACTATTTAGGCGGGAAAGTAGAAGCGGCAAGCCAACGTGAATATGGAAAAGCAGACATCCATATTAACGGAACACCTGCTTTATTCAAAGACCTTCCAACGGATCAAGTCGTTTGGATGAGCCATGGTGACCTTGTCGTTGAAGTACCAGAAGGCTTTACAGTTGATGCAACAAGTGCACATTGTCCAAACTCAGCGATGAGCTTAGCTGAGAAGAATTTCTATGGCGTTCAGTTCCACCCAGAGGTACGTCACTCTGAGTACGGAAATGATCTATTGAAGAACTTTGTCTTCGGCGTATGTGACTGCGATGGCAAATGGTCAATGGAGAACTTCATTGAAATCGAAATGCAGAAAATCCGTCAAACAGTAGGCGACAAACAAGTATTGTGCGCACTAAGCGGCGGTGTAGATTCATCTGTTGTGGCGGTATTGATCCACAAAGCCATCGGCGATCAGCTGACATGTATTTTCGTTGACCACGGTCTTCTTCGTAAAGGCGAAGCTGAAGGGGTAATGAAAACATTTAGCGAAGGTTTCAACATGAACGTGATTAAAGTAGATGCGAAAGATCGCTTCTTAAACAAGCTAAAAGGTGTGTCTGATCCTGAGCAAAAACGTAAAATCATCGGTAACGAATTCATCTATGTATTCGATGACGAGGCGGACAAGCTAAAAGGAATCGACTACTTAGCACAAGGAACTCTTTACACTGACATCATTGAGAGCGGGACAGCAACGGCACAAACAATCAAATCTCACCACAACGTAGGCGGTCTTCCAGAAGACATGCAGTTCGAATTGATTGAGCCACTCAATACGCTATTCAAGGATGAAGTCCGTGCTCTAGGTTCAGAGCTAGGTATTCCTGACGACATCGTGTGGAGACAGCCATTCCCAGGTCCAGGACTAGGAATCCGTGTACTAGGTGAAATTTCTGAAGAAAAACTAGAAATCGTCCGTGAATCTGATGCGATTTTACGAGAAGAAATTGCCAACTTCGGCCTTGAGCGCGACATCTGGCAATACTTCACAGTCCTCCCAGACATCCGCAGCGTAGGTGTCATGGGCGACGCAAGAACATACGACTACACAATCGGTATCCGTGCTGTTACATCTATTGACGGTATGACGAGTGACTGGGCAAGAATCCCTTGGGATGTGCTTGAGAAGATCTCGACTCGTATCGTGAATGAAGTGAAGCATATTAACCGCGTGGTGTATGATATTACGAGTAAGCCGCCTGCTACGATTGAGTGGGAATAAGACATATAAATAAGTTGGTCTGTAAAAGCCTATTTATTGACTTTTTTGTATACTGATAAAGGTTGAGAACAACCTTAAAATAAATAGTTCCCCACCAAAAAACCCCCCAAGAAATTCTTGGGAGGTTTTTTTATTGTTAAGGAAATAATATTCTTGAATTGTAAATCACGCTATGAACTAAACTTAAATTCATTTTTAACTACAAAACGACCTTTAGTCGCTATACCTTTTTCTTCATAAGCTTTAAACAGTTCCTCTATTTCTTGTTCATGGTAAGTATAGTTACTTTTATTAGAGAGATTTGCAATTAAATTCATATCTGCAAATACCTTGGAAAGACGAGTCTGTGCTATTTCTCTAAACTTATCATTTTTTTCATTATTAATTTTATCTGTTCTAAAAGTAAAAGTTTTTGTTAACACTTTTTTCTCTGCAGAAGCTTCAAAAAATGACCTTATCTCAATTCCTTTTTCTTCATAAGCTTCAAACATTTCATTTACTTCTTCAATGGTGTAATCATAATATCGCTTATTGGCTAAATTCTCTATTAATGACATTGTTGAAAATACTCTTGAAAGACGATTTTCTGCTATTCTTCTAAATTTATCATGTCTACTTTCCACTTCTAGCCCCCCTATCCTAATATATTCTAACATTCACTAAGGTTATTATACAAATAATTATTGTATACACGTGTGTATGTGATATATTTAATTTTTTTGAATTGATTTAATAACATTAAAATGTTATAGTATCAAATAACACTATATATGTTGTGTACACATGTGTTTTGCTATTTAATTAATGAAAATGGGGGTGAAAGGATGAATTCGGAGTTTGAAGATATATTGGACAAGCTTCTAAAGGGAGAGTATTCAGCAAGAACGATTCGCAAGGTCCATAGTCAAGAAAAGAAAATTAGAGGAGTAAAAAATGTTCCTCATTATGACCTTGAAGAAACAGCTAGAAAAAAGTTAGAGGAAATTTTCAATGCTGGGGTTCACTCTAAATATGCAAGAGAAGTATTAACAGTGCTCGAATACTCGAATAATCATAATCATTACAAAACAGATGCTTTATTGATAGACGATATTGTCAATCATAAGAGAATTGTATTTAACAATTATCTTATCGAGTATCGGTAAATCAAATAGAGAGTAGCTAAGTGGTTGCTCTCTATTGAAAAATTTTTGGGGGATAAAATGGAAAATAAAATCGAAGTGGTAAAAGAGTTTTTTCTTGAATCTTTAGTGATTCTTTTGCCGTTAATTATTTCATATTTACTACTAGGTATGTGGCTATCTGATGTTACGGATTTTGGTAGAGCATATGTATTACCTTCCGGTGTATCGGATTCCCGCGAGATTTATGAATCAGTAGTAAAATACGGTTGGATAGAGTTTGATTCCATGGGTCAAGGGTTTAAGAATTACAGTTTTGAATTCTCCCACATTTTTTGGGGCGGTTTAATATCGGTAATTCTCCTGATTTTAATTGGCAAGCTAATCCATGTGAGGCTTTCTAAATTAATAGGGAATAGAGTCAATATTAAAAAATAGAACTTGAAAGGGCGTTAGTGATCCGTGAAGCTAGAGGCACTAAAGAATATCCTTAGTAGAAGGCAGAGTGAATGGCATCGTGTTGTTTTTCCGCGCAGGAAAATTAATTTATTAAAATATCTCCTTGGAGTGTTCATTTTTGTGCTGACAGCTTTTTGTGGAATGGTGTCTAATGTTATTCCTCCACTAATAATTAATATTCCTGTGGTGTATCGCTCTGTCAGTTTTAATGGTTTCGTTAATCTAATCATCATCATTTTTTGGGCGGTATCCATTTATAAAAGTATAAGGCTCTACTTTAACTTTGTTGAGAATCCTAAATCATGGATTGCGAACAATTTAGCTTATATGATTGATACTTTGAAATTATATGACGAAGAATACTTTGAATCTATTAAAAACGATAAAGTTGTTAGGGAAAAGCGAATTGTCAGAGTAATCCGTATCCAATATAGGGAAACAAGTAGGCATGTGGTCGTAAGAATTTTACGTGATGGTGACAGGTTTACCAAAGAAGCAACGAAACTAGGAGAGAATTTAGAAGCTGCTTTAGGCTTGGAACTAGACTCTACCAATAAGTCAGTAGATTATGCTGAATATGTATTTTTAAAGTATAAAGATGAACGTATAGATTTAAATTCTACTGTAACTAGCTTAAATGATTCAGATGAAATCAAAATAACGGGCAACATATCTTATGAGCTTCATAAGGTCCCCCATTCTCTTATTGTAGGAGGCACTGGATCGGGAAAATCATTCTTTATATTAGGTAAAATTGTTAATTATCTTAAGTTAACTCCGCAAGCTGATTTGCGAATTATAGACCCTAAAAAAGCCGATTTGAGTCTGTTTAGATTTGTTACTGGATTTGAAAATAAAGTTGCAACTGATGCCAACCAAATATGTCGAATTCTTAGGGAAACTGTCGAATTGATGGAACGAAGATATACGGAGTATTTTAATGATATATCAGCTTTCGGAAAAACGTATCGAGATTTCAATTTGCCTGTCGTTATTGTGATATTTGATGAATTTTCAGCTTTTATGCATTCAGTGGATAAGAAAATTGCTAAAGAAGCATTAGATTATGTATTTACTCTAGTAATGAAAGGTAGACAAGCAGGAGTAATGATCGAGATCCTTATGCAACGTCCATCGGCAGATGATCTACCTACAAATATAAGGGCACAAATGGGGTTTAAAGCTGGGTTAGGTGCCATGGATTCTATTGGTTATAATATGATATTTGATACGAAAAATGTTGAATATAAGACTGTCACAGAAAAAGGTGGAGGTTACATACAACTAGATGGCAAACACACTTCTCCAGTTTATTTCGAAACGCCGTATATAGACAAAGATTTTGATTTTATAGCAGAAATAGAAAAACTAATGATTCAGAGAGTAAATTAAGTGTTTAATGCTATTCTTGTCAAACAGCTATAGCCAATATTGACCGTCAATTTTTGTGAAGGTTTGAGGCGGTGGCAGAGCCATCCGAACGGAGTGGTCGAAAACGTTCAGAAAAAGTGATGGCCAGTTGAGCGATTTTTGCTCAACATGAATCGAAAAATAGGGTCGCACCAGTTGGGTAACACTGGTGAATCTCCCTCAACTAAAATGCTCGAAACCTTTGGTGCTCATGGGTTAGAAGGCTATGCGAAATCCCGAGAGTTGGGGGTTTCTAAAATGATAAAGAGGTGTCTGTAAAAATGGGAAAACTAATATTAAAATCGTCTAAGTTACATTCGTTAAATGACTCGGAAAATGTGGATTTAGCTGATTTCCACTTTGATATTAAACAGTTTAAGATTCCTGCAGCCATGCTGATTCAGAAAGACGGCTTTACTACTCGTATTGAAAAAGAAAAAAATCTAAATGGAGAGTTAGTTGAAACTGGAAAGTATTCTGTCACATTTAAAGTATATGATCGTCCATTTATCGAACTCGTCTTACAAAATGGCGGTACTGAGATTGGCTCTCCTATTACTATAATAGTTGAAAAACAAGATAGCTTACCTATTTTAGATGATTATGAAGATGGTGAGTTCATTCCGATTTCTTTTGCAGGACTAAAAGTGAAACCTAAAAAGGTTCAAAAGAAAGCCTTTGTTGGGCAAGGTAAGCCAATGATTGATACATGGCAGTATTCAGAGCTTAAAGTTGAGGCTGATAGTTATATTATTGGTGAAGCACATGAGCTTAAATCGAAGTAATCAGTGTCTTATTGATTACTTTCGTTGTTCAATTCCGAATAGTGAATTTCCAATCGTTGCTAATGAAATTTTAGGAATCCCTATTTCTGAATTTTCTTCAGAGATTAAGGGGTCGCCTTATCCAACATACGATAGGTGCATTAGCTTTGCGAATATAAAACTCCACTCTTCAGGAAATCATGGAAGCATTCTTGTAGATATGTCAGGACAAGCTTGTCGACAGTATGAGGAATACATGTCAAGAATTGATGGATGGCATTGGTACAAATTTGTATCGTTTATTTTAGGAATACAAGGGAAGGTATCAAGGATAGATTTGGCATTAGATATATTCGATAATGCTTCTCCATCTGTAAAAACGCTACAGGATTATGTGAAACGAGGGCAGTTGAGTACGAAAAGCCATAAATATGTTGAAATAAATAGTGGAAGGATTCTTGATGGGAAACTAACAGGATTTACGTTGTACGTAGGATCATCTCCTCAAATTTTACGAATTTATGATAAGAAACAAGAAAGGCGAGATAATGCAGATGAAGTTGTGAACGTTGGAAAATGGGTTAGATGGGAATTGGAGTTGACAGGAAACAAAGCAATGTTAGTTGCTCTTCAAATCTCAAATGGGAAACCATTGAACGCTATAGTTAAAGGTGTTCTATCAGCACATTATTGTTTCAAGAGGCAACCTAAGAATGTTAGTGAGTTACATAACAAAAATAGGCTTCCTACAATGAAATGGTGGGGAAAATTTATAGAAGGTATTGAAGAAATACCTTTGAAAGTACAGCGTGAAAAGTTAACTTTAAAGAAAAAGAAAAAATGGGTTGAACATTCAACTGTAAAGTCAATAAGTATGATCTATGAATCATTTAGGCGAGTATACGGTGAAAAATATGCTGAGGAATATTTGAAAGAGTTAGTACATATAGGGAAAGGAAAAATCACTGAGTCTGATCAATCATTAATCGAGCAACGTGTTTTAGAACTTGTAAGCGAGGATGAATATTAGTGTGGAAAGGGATATGTGTGATGGGTACAACAATTTGTAAAGATGATTTAATAAAACTAGGCTATAAGAAATATCAAGCTATTTCGCTAATTAGGCAGGCAAAAGCAATCATGGTACAAAAAGGTTGTCCGTATTATAACAACAAAAGGCTGGGGAGAGTACCGAGGGATGTGGTTGAATCAATTTTAGGAGTTTCCCTTTTGGCAGAAATGAGTAACTCCTAATGAAAAATAAAACGCAACAAACAACGAAATACCCTGGTGTATATGTTGATGATAAAGGAAATTTCTTTTATCAATCGGAATTTGGTATTGATCGAATTACGGGAAAACGAATACGTAAGAAGGGAAGAAAAGATGTTAATGGCAAGCCTTTTGCTTCTGCATTTGAAGCAAACAAAGAATTAACTAGATTAAAAAGAGAGTATCATAAGGTTAACAGTTATTCTAACTATAAAATGACTTACGAACAATTTATGAATAGTGTGTACATACCTTATTATCAAACAAATGTTGAGGAAAGTACATTCTCTGTTCGAAAAAGAATATTGGAGAAGATCAGGGATAGATTTGCTTCTATCCCTCTTCGTTCAATTTCAGTAGAAGACGTACAGCATTTTCGGACATGGTTATTAACAAGTAAAGAAAATGGTGGTGCGGGGTATTCACAATCATATGCAAGTCTAGTATTTGGAACGTTCCGTAAAAGTTTAGATAAAGCTGTTGAAATGCAATATTTAGAATACAATATCTCGAAAAAAATAAAGGCAATTCCAAAAGGAAAAGCAATAGTTCCGTATTGGATGAAACAAGAATTTGAAAAAGTGATAAGTCAAATCTATATCGGAGATTTTTATGAACATTTGAATTTCGTAATGGTATGGGTTTATTACATGACAGGAATTCGTGTGAATGAAGGGACGGCTTTACAGTGGAGTGATATTGATTTAATAAAGAAGCGTCTTCGAGTTCATCACATGCTTATTATGAAATCTAGAAAGGATTGGAGAAGAAATTCGTATACGAAAACAGAAGATGGTAAAAGAATAATTGCACTTGATGATGACACAATAACAATTTTAAGCGAATGGAGAAGCAGACAGCGCAAAATAGGGTTGGGTAAAGAGAATGATTTTGTTTTCAGTTATGACGGACTGCCTATGATTAAGTCAACCATAGGTCGAATTATTGCACGTTATGCAAAGCTTGCGGATGTGAAAAAAATACAAGCTAAAGGATTGCGTCATTCACATGCCTCGTATCTTATAAATGAGTTTAATGTGTCAGTACTTGTTTTGTCACAACGTATGGGTCATTCAAGTCCGGAAATCACTTTGAAACATTATTCCCATATGTGGGTTGGTGCTGATACTATTATTACTGAAGCAATGACAGGGAACATTGATATCAGAACTGCTGAAAGAACAAAAATCAAGTTTAATGGAAATCAAGCATTAAACAAAAGTAATGTAAGAGGATAAAATTAGTTTGGCTAACAAATTCTTCGAGGTTATAATGATATTGATGTGAATGTTGTATTATTGAAGCGGATGTTTTGAATTATAAAATAAATAAACCTAAATATTTCTATAAAGGGGAATTTTTGTGGATCATATAAAATTTAAACAAATCGCTGAATCTTTAAGGCAATATAGAAGAGCTGAACTTAGAGACTTTGAAGATGAAATTGGTGTCGATCCAGTTAATAAAATATACGTGGATCCCCTTCCCGGAGATGCGGTATTAAATTCAATATTGTCAGGAAATACAACTTTTCTACTGGGAAGAAAAGGAACGGGGAAAAGCACAGTATTTTCAAAAGCACAGCTTTCTATGAAAGAAAAGAGGAATATAATTACTATCTATTTAGATGTGAAATCTCTTTATGATATGATTCCTAATCAACAATTATCAGATGAAGCAATTCAAAAAGAAGGTATTAGTGAAGGTGCATTTAGAGCCCATATTTTAAGAAAGTCGATGCTAGGACAAGTTATTTCAGATTTACTTAAGGAAATAAAATATGCCTGCGAAAATTTGTCAATTTGGGAACGCTGGAGTGGGAAGAAAAAACAATACGATGAATTAACGAAAAGTCTAGGGGAAATACAGGCTAGGGTAAAGAACACTAAAATGGAATCACATGAACTACCAGTACTACAAAGAATTACAACGCAAATAAGATCTAAGACCCAGAAAGAGAATGCTCAAACTACAAATGCAAAAGCATCAGCTCAAGCTCAATATAAAAATGGGTTACCATCTGGTGGTGCAACTGCAGAATCAACAATAACTGATTTTGATAAATCATTGGATGACAATGAAATTTATAATGAATATTCAGATATGGTCTACAAGTCATTTCCCTTTAATGAGATAATATCGGAAATCCAAACCTTATTGAATGAATGTGGGTTATCTAAGATGGTTATTTTTCTTGATGATTTTTCTGAACTCAATTTTGTAGACCAGCGATTGTTTGTTGATGTCATTTTATCCCCACTTAATAACTCTAGTAATGAGATGATTAAATTAAAAATTGCAGGCTATCCAGGTAGAGTTTATTTTGGGAAAATTGATCCTAATAAGGTAGATACAATTAATTTAGATTTCTCTGAACTATATGAATCAACTGAAGTTCAGGAAATGGAGCGATCTGCAATCAGTTATACTGCTCGGTTATTAGAGACCAGATTTAAAACATTTAATGTAAATATAGAAGACTACTTTGATTGTTCTTCAAACGATATGAATGAATATTATAAGTTATTCTTCCAAGCTTCATTTAATGTTCCGAGAATAATTGGACATTTATTACATGCATGTTATTTGGATAGAGTTTCTAAAGGAACTAAAATTAATTTACAAGCAATAAGGTTAGCGTCACAGAAATATTTTGAGCATACTGTAAGTTTATATTTTGATAAGTTAAACCGTTTTGCACTTGAACCCTTTGAAAATAAGTTAGATCGTTTTAATCAAAAAGCTCTTCTCGATACCCTAATAAAGGAAGCAAGGGAGACTCGTAAGAAGATTTTAAGCGGGGAGGTTGGAGGGAATTATTTCTCTAATATTTCCAATCCTCCTACAAGTCATTTTATTGTTACACCTACATTTAATGATTTTTTTGCTTCACTTGAATCAAATTTCTTTTTATCAAAATATAAAAATACTAGGGATAAAAATGGACAGCAGGTTATAGTCTATGCTCTATTTTTAGGTTTAGTTGAAAGTGAGAGAATGAATTGGGGATATCCTTCAGGAAGGGAATATCGAAATTATTTCGTCCAGCGTTGTTTTGACTACACTCGGGTTGTTCATCACTACCTTTCAAGTAATCAAACCATTGAATGTAATAATTGTGGAACTTGCTATCCTTTAGAAAAAAAGGATAGTTTTGAAATGTTCCATTGGAGATGTCCAGAATGTTCAACTGGGGAATGTTCGGTTGTTTATATTGCGGATAATTTTAAAGAAGAGTTTACTGAATTAGATAAAGACATCATGCTAGATCCTATTGAATTAGAAATATTATCAACATTATATACTGAGGAAAGAAAAATGAGGGCTGGAGAAATATCTCATTTAATTGATAGTACCCATCAGTTGGTTGGTAAAAGAACGAGTAAACTTAAGGATTTAGGATTGATTGAAAAAACAAGGGAGCATCAAGATAAAATAGTAAACGAGATTACCACAAGAGCAAAAAAACTATATTTTGACAATTGAAAAAGAGCAGGCATAAGATAATTGCATTTCCCACCGAACACACCACCAAGACAAAGGGTTTTTTCAAGAAGTGCTGTTGTTTACTAGAAGAGTGAATACCAGCAACTGTTGAGTGGGAATAGATATAATAGAGCTAGAAACCTTTGTGTATCAAGGGTTTCTAGCTCTTTTTTATGTTTAATTGCACTTTTTCCTTCCATTTTATTGTGTGAATTCATCACTCCATCCTTTACACACATCAATCCATTGTGTATAACCGGAGTGTTTTTCTAATTGTTTTATTGTGAGTTCAATAGCACTGTTACTGCTCCCGCAGGCTGGATAGACTGTCTCAAAACGTTTGAGTGACATATCTAAATAAACAGAAACGCCATTCTTTATAGCAAAAGGACATACTCCGCCAATTTCATGACCGACCAAGTCAACGACCTCATGAGGAGGCAGCATTTTCGCTTTTGTTTTAAAATATTCCTTGAATTTTTTGTTATCAACCTTTGCATCACCAGAGGTCACAACTAAAATAGCCTGTCCATTTACTAGAAAGGAGAGTGATTTTGCGATTCTTTCAGGTTCGCAGCCCAATGCAGAAGCAGCCAAGTCTACGGTTGCACTAGATACTGAAAATTCCTGAATTCGAGTATCCATTTCATATTGTTTAAAATAATCTTTTACTTTCTTGATTGACATGATGATTTCTCCTTTTTATTCGTATTCATTTGAAGTTTGCTCGACTTTATTATTTAAACGGTATTGATATGGTGTTAGGTGATACTTTTTCTTAAATAAACGAATGAAATGCTCTACATTTTGATAACCAACGGCTGTCGCAATATCATTTATTTGTAAATTACTGCTGGTTATCATTTCGCAGGCTTTTTCCAGTCTTATTTCTTGTCGAATCTCACTAAACGATTTGCCAAGTTTACGAGCTATATATTTTGACAGATAAGATTGTGAAAGGTTAAATTTCTCTGCCATCTTCTGGAGTGTTATATGCTCACAACATTGCTGAATATATTGAAGCATTTGAATCATACGTATATCACTATATTGTTTGACCTGAATGACGTTCATATGATTTGGTTTGAATCTTAATAAGAGACATAATAATATCTCAAACAGATTATTCATAATCAACTGGTATCCAGGAAACCGATTGTGATTTTCTGTGAAAAGTTGAAGAGAGCAGTCTAGTAAATGTTTATCCAAGTGACTATGGAAAATAAGAATATGTTTATTTTCTTTTATATACAATGCATTCAAAAAGAACTCTGAAATGACATGATTTCCTTTTAACATTTTAAAAAACACTTTTTGAAAAGTACTTTTACGGATCATGATTTGGATTGCGATTGTATTCTCCATTACAATTGGCTTGTGTATTGTGTTAGGTGGAATAAAGGCAATATCTCCTGATTTTAAAGTCATTTTTTTATCTTCCACTTCTACATACATCTCATTTTCCAGAACATAGATCATCTCAAAGAAATCATGGATAGCCGACAATTGAGGCATAAAACGGCTATACTTTCTCACTTCGATATCTTTCTCCTGACCTAACCACATGGTATCCTCTTTTTCAAATTCGTTCTGCCCTCTTAGCAAAAATTCTTCTATATATATTTGCTTTTGCATGAAATTGTTTTGATCATAATCCTTCAAAAATAATTGCAATGATTGATTGTCATGCTTTTTCTGTTGGTATTGTTGATAAAAGATTTCTTGTTCGTTATATTCTCTTAAATATTGCATCGCTTCATGTTTTTCAAGTGTATCTGTTTCCATCTACATCCAAACCTCTAGTTTATTTACTGCAACCACCAAGGCCTTTACTGTTGCTTCTATAATATCTTTATCAATTCCAGCACCCCAATGCATTTTTCCTTGATATGAAATACCAATCTGAGCACAGGCTGTTGCTTGAGAATCCTTGCCCAAAGAATTCTGTTCATAGACTTCCAAATCATACTCGAGGTGAAAATGTGCTTTTAACGCATTACTGATTGCATCTAAACTTCCAGTGCCAGTTCCTTGTATGTCTATTTGTTGATGATCTCTCAGCAAAGTTAAGGTGACTTCCTGCTTCTCTCCTTTATGAAATTGATAATCAAGCAGCTGGAAATGAGGGTGAAAATTAACATACTGCTTTTCAAAAACATGATATATTTTTTCGACAGACAATTCCCTATTTGTCTGATCAGATACTTTCTTCGCTGCATATCCCATGGCTTCATTCATTTGATAAGGAAGTTGAATGCCATAATTTGTTTCTAGGATATAGCCTATGCCGCCTTTTCCAGACTGGCTATTGATTCGAATCACATCCGTTTGATAATTCCTCCCCAAGTCAACTGGATCTACTGGGATATACGGAACGTCCCATTTTTCAATATTATTTTCTTTTCTATATTTCATCCCTTTAGATATCGCATCTTGATGTGAACCAGAGAATGCGGTGAAAACCATCTCCCCAGAATATGGCTGTCTCTCATGAACAGTAATGTTGGTTAGTTTTTCATATTTTTTACGAATCGCTTCTAGGTTATTGAAATTCAATTTTGGATCGTACCCTTGTGAATACATATTCATCGCCAAGGTAATCAAGTCTACGTTCCCTGTACGTTCACCGATACCAAATAATGTACCTTCGACTCTTTCGGCGCCAGCTAGCACACCAAATTCTGCATCACTCACCCCAGACCCGCGGTCATTATGAGGGTGAACAGATAATGTCACACTGTCTCGGTAAGATAGATTTTTGTGTATATACTCAATTTGACTTGCAAAGATATGAGGCATTGAATATTCAACTGTTGTCGGAATATTGATGATCGCTTTATGATGTGGTGTCGGTTTCCAAATATCTAAAACACTATTACAAATATCTAATGCATAATCAACTTCTGTTCCTGGAAAGCTTTCAGGACTATATTGAAAATAAATATCGCTTTCTGTTTTTTCGGCCAGTTCTTTTACTAAAATAGCTCCATCAATGGCAATTTGTTTAATTTCATCTTTTGATTTTTTAAATACTTGTCTGCGCTGCGCTTCTGAAGTCGAATTATATAAATGAACAATCGCTTTCGGTACCCCCTTAATGGCTTCGAAGGTTCGACGGATAATGTGCTCTCTCGCTTGCGTGATCACCATAATCGTGACATCGTCTGGAATCATATGATGATCAATCAGTGTCCGTAATAGCCTAAACTCCGTATCATTAGCAGCTGGAAATGCGATTTCGATTTCTTTAAAACCGATCTCTACTAGTAACTGAAACATTTCCAATTTCTCTTCTAAGTTCATAGGAATAGGTAATGCTTGATTACCATCCCGTAAGTCCACACTGCACCATATCGGAGCACGTTCTAATGTTTCTTTCTTCACCCAATCATAAGTAAGGTTCGGTGGCAAAAAGTATTTCTTTTCGTATTTTTTGTGGTTAAACATCATCGATTCCTCCTGTAATTGGAAATAAAAAAAGCCTATCATCTCCATGATTGAACTTGGAGACGAAAGACTTCTTCTTACGCGGTACCACCCCTGTTTCATGATAACTTTACATTATCATGCCCTTATTCGGATACAGATTGTTTGATCTTATATCCTTCCCATATAACGGTGGGGTGCCGACCTTAACTACATCAATCCTTTTCATTTCACTAAGGCTACTCTAAGGTGAGTTCCCTACCTTTATGTTATTGCTTCTCATCAACCAGCAACTTTCTGAAAACATTTCGGCAAGTACTATTCCTTATCATCGCATTCTAATTTTTCTGATTTTTTCTATTATACCAAGATGACAAAAAAGTGATAGTGGTAGGGATATCTTTTTTAATTGATTTTTTTTGTCCTGTGGGTGTCCATCTTTATTTTATTTATGTTTTAATGTGGTATTCTCTTCACCAAATAAAAATCCAAGGCCCCAAATAAAGGTGAGTGAATTCATAGCGAACAATAAAATAGCACCCATTTTTTTCATGGCAATTAACCTCCTCTTAAATTCACTGGTTCATCCTCTAAATGATCCACAGTATTTTGTTCTGTCACTGGTACACTTTCATCTACCGTTTTAAAACTAAGTTCGTCCATCCAAATGTGACCTGGGTTTTGTAGTAAAATGCCAAACGCAATGACTTCACTTTTGACTGGAACAGATTCCATCCATTTGTTCCTGTAATAGGACGGTTCATCATATTGTCAAACGCAAGAATTTCATCTGAAGAGTGGTCAATCCTCATCCATAAACAGCTGATCCTTTCACATCTTCGCTTTTGACAAAGGCAGAAAATTGAAGGCGTTCTCTTCGGTAACGATCAGACTTAATTTGCTGTATCAATGTTGTGAAACCTCGAGCTTTTTTATCTTTTGATTTTAAATAAGCGGAGTTAGTCCCACTGTGTACAATTCTGTTATCCAAACCTGTTTCATAGTCAGATGGGGTATCCTTGTCATAATCCATCTAGCAGGTGTGTTCTGATGATCAGCCATATTTGTTTCCTCCTCATCAATGACATTCCTTAATAACTTCCGATAATGTGCGGGTGACATGTCATATATCATCTTAAAGGCTCTAGGAAAGGATTCCTGTGAACCAAAACGATAATGCAATGCGATATCGATCGCCCTTTGGTCCATATGAATTAAATCCTTCGCCGCTTGGGTCATTCGACGTTCCCGTATATATTCAACAACTGACTTTTTAATCACTTTCTTGAAAATACGGTGAAAATGAAACCTAGAATAACCAGTGTGTTTCGCTAGAGTTTGAAGCGTTAAATCATCTTTCAGATGCTGTTCAATATAATTCAATGTTTCTTGAATCGTTTTCTCATGTTCTTGATATGACAACCGAGCACATCCTTGCCTTACGAGTTTAGTATAGCGGAAATGCTTTTTAGGAAACTTCACTTTTTGTGCTATGTTGCGATTGTAGAATGGATCTTTTAGTCCTAGGTATCCGTGGACTGGTTGAAATTTCTGTAGAAAAATTAGATATCGTCCGGGAATTGGATGCAATTCTACGTAAAGGAATTTCCTTAGCTTCGGTCTTGGATGACGAAAGAACATACTAACTACACAATTGGCCTCCGCGCTGTATGACGAGTGACTGGGCAAGAGTATCCTTGAAGAAGTGCTTGAGAAGATACCAAATCGTATCGTCAAGGAAGCATGATAACCGCGGGGTATATGATATAACGAGTAAGACCTGCGCGATAGAGTAGAAGTAAGATGGTAACTTAAATGATATTTAATGGAGATTTGTGAGTTTAAAGGTGATTTTCCAAATATAAATTTGTTATCTATGAATTTCCAACCAAATTTCAATATTATGTGAAGATCATCTGTGTAAATTTTGTGATTTTTATCATAAAAATATTCTGCAACGTAAGTTCATTTTTGTGAAGTGTTGTATAATTGTAGTAATCTGGTAATCAATAGTCGAGTAGGAGGGCAATATGGTTGACGAACGGATGAGTAATAACAATGATGAATTAGTAAAAACACTTAGAAAAATGGCTATTACAAAGCAGTTGAATTTTTTAATTGGTTCAGGTAACTCCTTTCCTGCTATACCTTTAATGGGAATGATTGATGAGAAAGATTATGAAAAAAGAAATGAAAAATTAAAACAAAAAGTTAAAGCAGTAAGTAAAGATTTATTAAATAATGTTGAAGAATGTAGCGAAATATCTATTACATTGAATAATTATATAAATTTTCTTTCAACTATAATAGATATACTTAACATGTCAAATTCAAGGCAAACTACTCGTACAGCAAATCTTTTTACGACAAACTATGATTTATTCATTGAGAAAGCTTTTGACAAAGTACTAAAAAATTATAGATTTGTGGTTAATGATGGTGCTAGTGGTTACTTTGAAAGAGAACTTGATGGCTCTAATTATAATCGAACTGTATCATATAAGGGATTAAACGATAATTATACAAATGAAATACCATCACTTACACTAATAAAACCTCATGGTTCTATGAATTGGGAAATAAATAATGATTCAGTGTATATTAGAAATAGTGTTGTTGATAATCCACTTATTGTAAAACCTACAGGATATGAAGAACAAGAGACGTTTTATAATAATCATTTTCATGAGATGCTTAGGGTTTTTCAGTTAGAGCTAGATAAGCCACAAGCAGTTTTATTTGTAATTGGATTTTCTTTTCAAGATAAGCATATTGCAAAGATGGTTAAAAGAGCTATTCAAAACCCAGAATTAATGGTGTATGTTTTTGGGTTCAGTGATAATGATAGAGCAACCTTTTTATCAAATTTAGGATGGAAGGGTGAACGAAGTAATTTTACTATTTTAACTCCTGAAAATTTCTGTGATGAATATAAAACAAAAAACATAATTAATGATGAAGAGATCTGGCACAGTTTTAACTTAATAAATTTAACTGATCTATTTTCTGGTATAAGGTTGGAGGACTTAAAAGATGGAAAGTCCTAAGAAAAAATTAGGAGTAATTACTTCTGTTGATAGTGATGTATCACAAGTTGGAATGTACAGCATGTCAAATGACGCAGAATTCATTTGGTATGGTGAAATATTGGCAGGACCAAAAATTGGAGCTTATCTTACTATTAATCAAAATGAGATTAAAATAATAGTAACTGTTTCAAATGAGAAAGTAATTGATCAACAAAACTCAATAAAAAGTACTGAATTTGATAACAGATATTCTAAAAATTCAATAAATAGAATTGTTTCTGTGAAAACTAAAGGAGTCATTGAAGATGGGAAATTTCAAGTAACAAGTCAATACGTACCCATGATTGGTAATGAGGTCTCTCTCACTAGTATAGAAGAGTTGAAAATTATTTATGGAATTGAAAATAATGAATCAACAATTAAAATTGGAAAATCAATTTTAGAAAATCAACCAATTCAATTATCAATTAATAAGTTTTTTGCTTCTCACATAGGTATATTTGGGAACACAGGAAGTGGAAAGTCTAATAGTTTGCATAAATTATATTTGGAGCTGTTTAGATCGAAATTTTATAATCAAATGATAAATAAATCTCAATTCTTTGTAATTGATTTTAATGGAGAATATTCATCATCAGAAATTGATGGAGCGACTCAAAAAGGGGTTTTTGGTGTTGATGAAGAAGATAAAGAAATCTTTGAAATTAATACTCGAAATCTGTGCGAAGGGAGAAAATTACCAGTTAAAAAGAAATACCTTTTTGATGCAGACATTCTATCAATCCTTTTTGATGCAAGACCGGCTACACAAGTACCTTTTCTAAGAAGTTCGATAACCAGATTTAATGAAGTTTCTCATGAGACCAATTTTTGTTTTGGTGTATATGCAACAGGAACTCTTAAGAAGATATTAACATCTGGCAAGTCTGCTAATCAGGATAGTTTGCAAGACTGGATAGACACAGCAAAAAACTATTTGCAAGACTCCTCTCTGTTTTCAGAATTAGACCAAATTGTGCAATATAATACTGGGGATTATAGTATTCCCTCATTAAAAATCTGGTTCAATAGTGGTTCCGAAGAGGGAATTTCGCAAGATTCTCTTAATAGATCAAAAATTCAAGCAATATCTGAAAGTCTTACTATGTGTTTTAAGCGTATGGAAATTACACCACTAAACCAATTGAAAATATTTTTAGAATTTCAGCGGGTCCATCGAACTGCTTGGGGTAAAGTAAATCGTGAACATTTAAATCCGTTGTTTAGCCGAATCAATTCATCTTTTCAGAGTCTTGAGAAAGTTATTGAAGTAAAAGATAAGGCTATCGACGATTATAAAATGATAAATATTATTTCACTTGTTCATGCAAATCAAGAAATCACTCGTTTAATCCCTATGCTATTATCTAAAATGATATATGATGAGCAAAAAAAAATAGTTTCGGGAAACAGTGTTAATCAAACTAAACACTTAATTATTGATGAAGCTCATAACATTTTAAATTCTGAGTATAAGAATAATGGAGATGACTGGCAAGATTATAGATTAACTATTTTTGAAGAAATTATTAAAGAAGGGAGAAAGTTTGGTTTTTACTTAACTTTATCCAGTCATAGGCCCGCAGATATTTCACCCACGATTCTTTCACAAACACATAATTATTTGATTCATCGTTTAGTGAATGAGAAAGATTTAAGAATGCTTGAAAACACTATGCCTACACTTGATAAAAGTTCGTATCAGATGATTCCTAGTCTAGGACAAGGTGAAGCGATTATAACAGGTAATGCTATGCAAGTTCCTGTATTCGTAAAAGTTGATAAAGAGAAATCACTCCGGCCAGCTAGTGATGATATCAAGCTTACTAATTTGTGGATTGAAACGTAAAATAGTATAAAGTTGTACTAAAGATGAAATATAGCAGATAAAAGAATATACTAAAGATTTATATACAGAGTATAATTTAATTTTAGACATTATAATTCACTTTTATGGCCTATGTGACAAATATAAAATTGTGGTGCTTTGGCCAAGTCAATTCCTTCAATATAAGGAATTGGCTTTTTCAGTTTTTGGTGCTCAGTCCAAATATATGCAAATGAAACCTTTCAAGGAATTAAAACGTAAAAATATAAACGTAATGATTTTAATAAAATAGGAGGTAGACTGTTTGGAATTAAATAATTTGAAATTACTTTATAAGGATATGAAAAGTAAAAATATTGATCGATCTAAATTTGAATTCTTTTTTAAGGGAGTACTATTTAAATGCCTTTTTCTTGTTGATAAATCCCCATTTAAATTAATATTAGCAGCTAGAGGAAAGAATTTTTATTTAGAATTTGAAGTTAAACAAGGTTTTAAAGTTAACTCTTACATAGAAAAAGATAAGTATTATCGATTATGTGAGATATTAGGTTTAAAGAGAGATGATAATAATAAATTTAGCACTAATGCTTTTCTAAATCATATTAATGACAGAGTTCCTCATAATATATCAGAAAATAATCGTCTTGTTCCCGCAGATATTGCTCCCTATCGAAAAATTGTTGAAGAAGAAAATAAAATTTATTTTTTAAAATGGATTCCTCATGATGGTATTAAATCTAACGCCAAACCTGAAAATTTAGAGAAAACAAGATTGTTAATTGGAGAAGAAGCTTATCGAACGTGTAAAGAAAGGAACATAAGTAGTGGCTGGACAGACAATCCTAAGTACGCAGGTAAATTAATGAGAGACTTCCCTAAAAATAAATCGTAAATTAAAAAAAGGCGATGATACTACGCCTTTTTTTAATGATTTTTAACTTAGATGCAAAATAAAATATAAACATCTAGTTTGAGTTAAACTAAGGTTTTGACGAGAATAGATCAATTACAGAGAAAATGTGTTATTTGAAATCGAGTGCTTTGGAATAAGTTCATCACATAAAGCAAAATCTAACCCTGAGGTTAATATATTTCAGACTATTTTTATCTCTCCATAGTAGCTTTTTTGTTCTTTTAACCGTATAGAGTTTCTTGAAACACTTGCGACTATTCAGATTTTTCCAACGTATCTCTACCTATATCATCTAAATTAGTTGTGAATTAAGTGGTTTATTTATGACCTGTTTAACTCATAAAGAATAGATAAAAGCGATACATAGGAAAAGGCGTTACATATCATTTCTGTCACTAGTTTCAAGTAACATCTAATAATTTATTCTATTATATTTACTAATAATCAAAGACAGAATTACTAGAAGGTCATCATATCTATTATATAAATCTTTGAGTTAAATAATATTGTGAAAGTAAGCCGTATCAATTCTTTTCTCCTGCTTACTGCATTCGATCATTGTAGAAAATAAATTTATTGACGATGGTTCGCATTTTTAATCTTCTCCACAACACCACCGCAAGAACAAGCAGAATGACACATTGAACCGAGAGCAAAAGCATTTGCATTCCGACAGGCGTATTTCCACTTGTCATCTGATCCACGATATTATGAACCGCGTGCCATACGATCACCCATTGCAGGCTGTTCGTGAGTGCAACGATTTCAGCTGCAACGAATCCAAATAAGAAGGCGAAGAGGATTTGTGCGACGGTTAAGGTGATGCTTTTTCCGCTTAGTAGATTCGCAGCATGACCAAGTCCGAATAGTACGGCTGAGCCCCATATGGCAGTGCTCAAGTTGATTTGTTTTAAATATTGGAACAGAATGCCGCGAAAAATTCCTTCTTCAAAAAGACTGACACACACCATGAAGAAACAAAGTGCCAGAAAGGAAGAAACAGTTAAATCCTTGTTGAATCCAGTAATAAACGGAATGGCCTCGATGATCAGGATCGGAAATATCCACATACCGAGAGATCCTTTTCGAAAACCTATTTCTTTCAAGTGAAAACGACTTTTTTGAATAATGAATAGAAGTAAAAGACATCCTGCTAGCATGGCACAGCCATTGATGAGATAGATGGTCATTGGGTCGGTTACTTCTTTGATGGATAGATAGACACCTGCGCTTGTTGGAATGATTAAAGAAAAGAGCAGTAGAAGTACTGATTTTCGAATGATTGTGATTGGTTTCATGTGTTGATTCCTCCTCTAACGTCAGAGTAATGGAATCAAGCAGAAGTCACAATGAAATCTTCCTAACCTGTCAATTTTTAGCCCTAAGATGCACATTAAGATGTTGTTCGTTTCTTTCGCTGCTGTAAAAGATCGTTGATTTCCTCAGCGGTTGCTTGATCTTTTTTATACAATAGGTACTTGATCACAAAGAATAAAGCCATGACCACAAGGAAATTCACGATAAACGAAAGGGGGCTGATTTCACCGCTGACGATGATGATGGTGGTCATAATCATACACATCACAAGGACGATATATAGAATTTGTTGAAAAAGAATCCGTTTATGGCTGTACGTTTGTTTTGGGTATAGCAAGAAGGTCAGGGCGCTTGAAAAAAAGGAACTGAACATGATGGCTTGTAAAATATAGATGGGCATCGTTCCAAACGTGAAACAGTAAATCAATACGAGTGCAGTAAAGATCATACAAAATGTGATCAAAAGATTTGTGATATAACGTTTCATCCTGTTCACTTCCTCCGTAATCCAAGCTTCTCTTTTAATGCTTGGATATAAAAACGTGAAATCATTACTTTTTCTTTATTTGTAAGGCTTGCTTCAAAACGGCCACTCGTTTTAGGAGAAATAGCGGCAATAGAATCTATATTCAGAATCATCGATTTTGAAATCCTGACATAATCATGCGCTTCAAGCTGTTCTTCAAGTTCAAATAGCTTTTCCCTTAAGAGAAACACTCCATCTGACGTATACAAGAACGATCTTTTATCAACGCTTTCTATATATAAAATGTCGTGATAATAGACCTTTTTCACTCTTTCTTTCGTAGGTTCTTGTGCTAAGAAATAGGGAGCTGACTGCTCCACTTGCTGGACAAGTTTTTCAATCGCTGGATTGAGTTCATAAATGTGAAAAGAAACATACTCTGGTTGCGGCTTTTGGATGAAATGAATATCCGTTTTCATTTGTTTCTCCTCTGTCTAATAGGATTTTTCGTAATCTCTCTTCAAAATTGAATACATATACACATCATCGAATCCTTTTTGACCCAATTCATACTCTCTTAATAAACCCTCTCGTACAAAATGTATCTTCTCCAATAATTGAACAGAAGACGTATTTGCTGGATCAATGATGGCTTCAATCCGATTCAAGTTCATCTCCTGAAATCCATACCGCAACACCGCAGTAATCGCTTCCTTCATGAAGCCTTTTCTCCAATGATCGTGGTGTAATTCAAAGCCAATTTCCGTACGGCGGTGCTGTTTTTCTAGATTGAGAAAGCCGCAGCTGCCGATGATGGTAGGGTTATCTTTTAAAGAAATGCCCCAGCGGATGCCTGTTTGTTCTTTGAAGATATTGTCATACCACTTGATTTCTCCTTTTGTGTCTTCGATGGTTTCATGTGCATCAATGCCCGTATAGCGGCACACGGTTTCATTGGATAAATAGATGTGCATATCCTCAGCATCTGCGATCGTTGCTTGTTTTAAGATCAGTCTTTCGGTCTGTATCGTTGGAAATGTTTGTGGAAAAGTAATTTTGTTCATGCATTTATCCCCCATGTGATGTCTTTTGTTCTGTACATGCCTTACAATAAAAAACCCCTTCACTCCTCAGCCAAGCCTTTACCTCTGTCATTCCTTTTCTCTTTGGATAGACCAGCTTGACGTACACTTCTTCGTTTCCTTCTATTTTTTTCTGACAGCTAGCACACGTGGGTTCTTCGAATCGAAACAATCGACATACTCCTTTTTGTAGATATTTCTTCAATTATATCAAATATCCAACTTGTTCTTTCGACTCCATTCTTCACTTTCTCTATTTTTATCCGACATATGCTAAGTAAAAGAAATTTCCGAGTGTTGAAACCGTTTGAGAGAAACCTTGCTCTAACAGGTGTAGGAGGTGTGGATGAGATGAAGCAAGTGCGTCTAATTAAAAAAGCAAAAAAAGGGAATGTCCCGGCATTTGAGACATTAATGCTGATGTATCAAGAGCGTTTATATAAAACGGCTTTTTTCTACACAAGAAATAAGGAGGATTCGTTAGATGCTGTTCAAGAGACGGTCATTAAAGCATTTAAACATTTATCTGGATTAAAAGAACCGGCTTATTTTTCTACATGGCTGACTAGGATCTTGATTCATACGATTTTTGCGATGAAGAAAAAGCAGCAAGATGTTGTTCCGTTTGAACAGCATCATGAGAGCGTTGAGCGGCATGATTTTTTGGAAGACAAGCTGGATTTAAAAAATGCACTAGATGTGTTAGATGAGCAATATCAGCTCGTGATTCAGCTATTTTATTTTCAAGATTATTCGATTTCGATGATTTCTGAACAGATGGGTGTGCCTGAAGGAACGGTTAAAACTCATTTGTATCGAGCAAGAAAGTTATTAAAGCAAACATTGGAGAAGGAGGAGAGTGTCGATGGAACGAAAAGAAATGAAAAAGCTTTATGAAGAGATTGATGTACCAAAGGTTGAAGTGACCTCTGTGATTCGTCAAGCAATGGGAGATGTGAAAGCGGAAAAGAAAAGTCATTGGTTCACATGGAATTGGAGAACGCCAATATATTCTGCCATCGTACTAATCGTTCTTTATTTTTCATCCGGCTTCCTTTTTCCTTCTCTTAATACAGCGATGGCTCGAGTGCCGTTTGTTGGACAGTTATATATGATGTTTCACGATAAAGTAGGAATGTCTCTTTTTCAGAGTGAGTTGGTGAAGCATGTGAATGAGGGGGCTGAATCAAGAGGGGTTACTGTGAAAGTGAACAGTGTGTATTATGATGCCGGGCGGCTTGTTTATACGTTTACTGTGGAGAATTTTCATACAAAAGAAGATTTTATACCGATCAAAATTGATTCTGATCAAATCAATGAAAATTTTCAACCCAATATAAATAGTACAGAGTTGAAAAAATTAAAAGATGGTCGATATGCTGGACGAATGGAATTTTTTACAAATGGACAGACGATTAAACAAGGTCAAAAAGCACAACTCGTGATTTCGAAAATTGGAGATATTGTAGGGAATTGGCGCTTTGAATTGCCTGTGGTTAAGCAAAAAACCACCTTATTAGCAGGACAAAAAGAAGTATCTATTTTAAATGGACATTATCAATTGAAAGATATAAAGGTGGAAAATGGAGTGAATTCCTCTGTGATTCAATATGCGATTGATTACAATGGTGTTGCAAAAGATGATGAGATTTTAATAGATAGAATGAGAGATAATTTAGGAAATAAATACAGACTGGAGACTGGGACAAGATTTGAGGAAAAACAACTTTCAAACAAAAAAACTAGGATAAATCATATGACAATCTTAAATCAGCCAATCGATCCAAAGGCGACAGAACTAACATTTTTCACTACTTTATGGGTAGAACATGAAGAAAGTAAAATCATTCCCCTCCAGACGAAGCTGCCTATTCAGTTCAAGACAAAGCATTATGGGATTGGGATTAAAATTAATAAAATTGAGCAAAAAGGCCGTTCTGTGATAGTAGATTATCAATTTACTGGAGTAGATCAGGAAGAATTAGATGAAGATGTGATGAAGAATGTCGGCGGATCAATTGGATTAGGCGATGTGAAAAAAATGAAATCATGGTCAGACCCTGAAGCAAATTACGAAAACGGATATTATTTAAAGGGGAACGATGCAAAGGTGACCAATTTACAGACAGCTTCTATGCAATCCACCTTTTATTTTGATGTGAAGGAGTTAGAAAAACTGTCGTTAAACCATTTTTCATTTAAGGATTATGGGCTGTATCTTGATCTGTCAAATCTGAATCTGTTGGCACCACAAAAAGATATAACGGTAACCATTCCAGTCAAAAAAGAAACATCAAAAGCTAATCGATAAATAAATGAGCGAACATGATTACACATGTTCGCTTTTTACCTGTTCATGCGCCAGTCGATGACGATTGAACGAGTACCGAATCAACATCAATGCAACAAAACTGGCTAGCCCGCCGATCCAACTTAAATTCGTTACATTTGTATATTGAATAATCAGACCACCCATTGACGAGCCGAGCATCATGCCGATATTCATAATCGCTGTATTAAAGCTCAGCACAGTTTCCGATGTTTCGGGTTTTAGGGAGATGAGATAAAATTGCTTCGCTGGTGTTGTTGTCCATGTGGCGGTGCCCCAAATGGCGAGCGTGATGAAGACGCCAACTACAGAAAATTGTGTAAAGGATAACGCAAAGAGCATGAGCATCTGAACCGTGATGCTGATTGAAATGGTTCGGTTTGGCCCCCAATGATCGACAGCGTATCCACCAAAGCGTGAGCCAATAAAAGCAGAAATCCCTAATACAAGCAAGGCAATGCTTGTCATTTCGAGCGTAAATCCGGATGTCTGTCGCAATAATGGCGAAATGTAAGCAAATACCATCGTGTACCCTAAAATCCAAAAGGCAGTCGTGGCTAAGCCGCTTAACACCCTACGGTCTTGAAGAATTTGAATTTGCTGTTTGAATGGCACATGGGAATGTCCCTCCATAGGCGGTAATAATCGATACAGAAGAAACAAGAGACAAGCGGTTCCTATTGCAATGATGAGAAAAATGGCATGCCAATCTACATATCCTGCTAAAAATGTTCCAATCGGTACACCGAGTACTAGTGAAACTGTAAATCCAGTGATTACTGTTGCCATCGCACTCCCCTTTTTTTCTGGCGGGGCGAGCTGCGCTGCATAATTTGTTGCGAGCACAATATATAAGCCGCCACTCATGGCCATAATGACCCGCGAGAGCATGAGCAGCATAAAGTGATGGCTAAAAAAGGCAAGCACATTCCCTGCTATAAACATGGAAATCGCCGATAAAAGAACCTTTTTTCGATTCAATTTCGATGTGGCCATGACTAAAAAGAGGGCACCCACGGCATAAAAAAGAGAATAGATGGTGATGAGCTGACCAGCAACAGGGATGGAGATGTGCAGATCGTCAGAAATGATGTCCAGTATGCCTGATACGACGAATTCTGAAGTACCTGTGACGAAAGAACCGACGGCTAAAAGAAATATGAGCAATGGATAAGATGTACTTTTCATTTTGAACCCTTCCTTTATGTTGAAACGTTGTATTCATTTTAAATTCCGTGCTAACATAAGTAAAATTGATGTTTTTCATGAAAGGGATGAGTGAATACTCATGAGCTTTGTTCGATTCGAGACAATGGCTAAGGTGGTTGAGCTAGGCAGTTTTACAGCTGCAGCTGAAGCATTAAATATGACACAGTCTGCCGTGAGTCATGCGGTGGCAAGTTTAGAGACGGAGTGGGGTGTGTCTTTATTCGTGCGTGACCGAAAAAAGGGCATTACGCTGACAGACATCGGTGAAACCCTTCTTCCGCATATAAGAGAAGTGCTAAATCGAGTAGAGAAAATTCAGCAGGAAATTGCGCTCACCAAAAATATTGAATCTGGCTTGATTCGGATTGGAACATTTGCCAGTGCATCCGCTTGTTTATTGCCAAAGCTACTTGTGAGCTATCAGAAAAAGCATCCAAAGATTGAATTTAAGTTCTATGAGGGGACATATGAAGAAATATTGGAGTGGCTCGATTCTGGCATTATTGATGTTGGGTTTGTTGTAAAAGGTAAAGCGGATGAAGCGTTTCATCTATTGCCACTTATGAAAGATAAAATGGTGGTCGCTTATCACGAAAATCATCGTTTTAAGCAGCAGCCAATTTTAGATATGGAAGAATTAGCGGACGAACCGTTTATTATGCCAACTGGCATGTATCAATCCCATGTAGAGGATATTTTTTCAGAGGCGCAAATCAAGCCGTCTATTTTATTTGAAGTGCATGATTGTACGACCATTGCCCGCATGGTTGGGGAAGGACTTGGTGTGACGATAGGTCCTGAGTTATTCCTGAAAACGCAGCAACTTGTGCAGATCAGTCACCTGAATGTATCGTATCATCGTGAGGTGGCGCTTGCCTGTCCAGCGCTCACCCAAGCTTCTCCTGCTGTGAAGGCATTTTTCGATGTAGCAGAAACGGTTTTTGCCAGAATTCAGTGATGGGTGTATAAAGAACTAGATGTGATTTTCCAAATTCGTGTAATAAGACGAATGAAGCGGACATTTCTTTGAAAAATGTTCGCTTTTTGTATTGTGTTTTAAAAATGAAGTTGGTACAATAGACACAGAAATCAAATAGATAGAAGTCGTATAATGGCGGGGATATGGCCCGCAAGTTTCTACCAAGCTACCGTAAATGGCTTGACTACGTCAATTCACACTCGTTTGATATAAATCATGCATTGTTCTTGTTTGATGTCACGGTCTGAATTCACATTGTAGTCAAGCGTCCCAAAAACTGTTGGGGCGTTTTTTATTTGACTTGTGAATGGGGCAGACTAAAGCAAAAGGACATGAAGGGAGTCAGTTGGCTTTGAAACAGTTTTTTCAGTTTGATGAGTTAGGTACGAATTATCGCAGAGAGATCATCGGCGGTTTAACGACATTTTTGTCGATGGCTTACATCTTGTTTGTCAATCCGATCACACTTGCTTTAGTAGCAGTACCGGATTTTCCAGATAAATTACGAATTGATCAGGGGGCTGTCTTTACAGCTACGGCATTAGCTTCTGCGGCAGGTTGTTTCCTGATGGGATTGATCGCCAGGTACCCGATTGCGATTGCACCAGGTATGGGTCTGAATGCGTTCTTTGCTTTCTCGGTGGTTCTTGGTATGGGGATCTCATGGCAGGCAGCACTTTCCGGTGTGTTTGTGTCAGGATTGATTTTCGTTGCTCTTTCTTTAACAGGTTTCCGTGAAAAAATCATCAATGCCATTCCGGCTGAGCTGAAGCTGGCAGTTGGTGCAGGGATTGGTTTGTTCATTACATTCGTAGGTCTTCAAGGCTCTGGCATTATTGCCAATAACGATAATACGCTTGTATCGATTGGGAATATTCATAGTGGTCCTGTCCTGTTAACGGTATTTGGGATCATTGTGACTGTCATTTTAATGGTTCTTCGTGTGAATGCAGGTGTCTTCATTGGGATGCTTGTGACAGCTATTGCTGGGATGATCCTTGGTCTTGTGCCAGTTCCATCTCAAATTGTAGATAGCATTCCAAGCTTGTCTCCAACTTTTGGTCAAGCCTTGATTCACTTGCCAGACATCTTCTCCATTCAAATGCTTGTGGTTATTTTAACGTTCCTATTCGTTGGATTCTTTGATACAGCTGGTACACTTGTGGCTGTGGCAACGCAGGCTGGTTTAATGAAAAATAATGAGCTGCCGCGTGCAGGAAAAGCGCTTCTGGCGGATTCTTCTTCTATCGTCGTCGGTTCTGTTCTTGGAACATCAACGACGACGTCTTATGTTGAATCTAGTTCAGGTGTTGCTGCGGGTGCCCGTTCTGGTTTTGCAGCTGTCGTGACAGGTATTTTCTTCTTACTTGCGATGTTCTTCTCGCCGCTTTTATCTGTCGTGACACCGAATGTAACGGCACCTGCTTTAATCATTGTCGGTGCACTGATGGTAGCACCTCTTGCAAAGATCGCATGGGATCGTTTTGAAATTGCGGTACCGGCCTTCTTAACCATGATTATGATGCCACTGACATATAGTATTGCGACAGGGATTGCGATTGGTTTCATTTTCTACCCGATCACCATGATCTTTAAAGGAAAAGCAAAAGAAGTGCATCCAATTATGTACGGACTGTTTGTCATTTTTATTCTATATTTTGCTTTCTTAAATCATTAATGGTTTGTCTGAAACAGCAGCTCATGGAGGCTGCTGTTTTTTGTAGGGAAATTTTAAAAACATAGTTGACTTATAGGAATTATGTGTTTATGATAAAAAGACATAATTCGCTGATTGGATCACCAAAGGCGCTTTGATTTCCTTTTTTCTATAGAAGGGTTCAGAGTGCCTTTTTTCTTGCATTCATCATAACGGGAGGGGATGACTTGTCACGCTGGCTTAGGCAGGTGATTGAGCGGAAAAAGCAGGTATTGATTGAGCAGCTCCTTTTATGGGGGCATGAAGAAAAACATGAAGCGCTCATGCATTATACGATTCATGAGCTGGAAAATGAGGTTCTCTATTTAAAAGAGCGCAAGCAAAATTAGTGGGATGGGGGATGAGCGATGGATGAACAAAAGCTGAATTTTATTTTATCTGCCTTAAAAGGGATTGAATACGGGTCGGTGGTGATCACCATTCATAATGGACAAATTACACAAGTCGATACGACAGAAAAGACTCGTTTCCCCGCACACCAGGAGAATCTTCGGATTCAGAAAGCAAAGCAGGGGCGCTATCGTTCATGAAAAGTTATGAAAGATGATGAAAAGCTGATCCACTCATCAGCTTTTTTGTTTTGTCTTATTTTCTCTCCATTTAAAACCTCTTCATTCTTTTATCCGTCTATTCGTATGAACGTCAAGGAATCTTGACTGAATAGAGAGACTCCGCTACTTTAATAGGAGTCATTCGGACAGGTCACTTGAGCCTGTGCGGATTGTCTGAGATAGGAGTTGATATAGGATGTTAGAGAAAGATCAAGAGCAGGTCACATCTGAAACAAAAAACGAAAACGAAGAGCCATCAATAGATCAAGAAACGAGGCAGTCCCGCCTCAGCCGCAGTGCTGCAAAACGAGGAAGAACGGCTAAGCCAGCTGATGAAAAGCGTTCAGCCATTCAGCGCATTGCAAGAGGTGTAGGAGGTGCGTTTAAGCGCTATGGCTCATATGGGTTTGCGATGTTAAAATCACCGAGTCGTGCGATCCATCAAGCGGACACTTTACGCATGAAGTACGCCTGGATTTCAATTGTGTTGTTCAGTGTGTTTTTTGCTTTAGGCAACTACGTTCAATTAAAGGCGTCAAAGACCCGTTTATTAGGTTTTGGTATTCATTATTCTTTTGGTGACGCCTTTTTAAAGGTAGCGGTCTTTACACTCATTCTGTTGACACTGATGATGCTGACGGTTTGGGTGCTCGGTAAGTACATGCTGAAAGGGAACATATCGCTGAAAGAAGTGATCATGAAGTTCGGTGCCGTGCTTGTGCCGGTTTTGGTTTTATCTATCTTTTGGCTTGTATTTGCCATGCTGAATATTCCATATGTAACGGTGATTTTATCCGTCATGATGTTTTTTGGTCTTCAGCTGATTGCCATTGTGCTCTTCCGCTCCATTCAATCAGATCAAGAAGCTGTGCGGGGAGACTTGATGTATGCCGGCTGGGTCTTTTTGTTGATTGAGCTCGTCATCATTGCCCTTTTATGGGGCATTGTCGGAGAGTATTTGATCCCATCACTTGTTCCAGTTCGGTTTGGATAAAAACACGTTTCAGCGTGTAGACAAATCTTTGCAATCGGCTGCAGTCCTGCGTGACGGTGCTCACGAAAGTGAAATTCGCTTCGCACCGGTACTCGTCATTCTTAGAATTCAAAGGTTTCTATCATGCTGAAAGAAGACAAAGGGTTAAAATAATGTTCATTTTAGCCCTTTATCAACCATCTAAAGCCTCCTTTTGAAAAAGGAGGTTTTTCATGTTGAGAAGAGGAAAAAACGGGTAAACTCTTGGTAACAAAGACCACCCCTTGTTGTCGAAAGATATATGTGTTTTTCTCGCGCAAATTTGATTGTATCAAGGTTTGTTCTCTAGTAGAATATGGGGTGCTTTATTTTGATTTTTAGTGCAGGGGGTTCGAATCGTGCTTCAACAACTTTTATCCAATGCGTTCACCATGGTTTTGATTATTTTAGTGATTAACATTGTTTATGTCTCTTTTTCCACTATGCGTTTAATTTTAACAATGAAAGGCAGAAGGTATGCAGCCGCTTTTGCTGGTACTGTCGAGATGCTGATTTATGTCATTGGTTTGAGTATCGTATTAGATAACTTAGATCAAGTACAAAATGTCATTGCGTATGCGCTAGGTTATGGAATTGGAATCATTGTCGGGATGAAAATTGAAGAGAAGCTGGCACTTGGCTACATTACTGTGAACGTGATTACAAAAGAAATCGATCTAGATCTCCCAAAACAATTGAGAGAAAAGGGATATGGCGTCACCAACTGGGTAGTAGGAGGTCTTGAAGGAGACCGGTCAGCGATGCAAATTTTAACACCGAGAAAATATGAACTGCAATTATATGAAACGATTAAAACGCTTGATTCAAAGGCGTTTATCATTTCGTATGAGCCCAAAACGATTCATGGCGGCTTCTGGGTGAAGGCTGTGAAGAAAAGGAGAATTAAAGAATGACCGCAAAACCAAAGAAAAAGAAATTCTACGTGGAAGACAACATGACGATTGATCAAGTGTTGTCCCAGATGGCGGAGGAAGGCTACTCACCTGTCCGACGAATGGAGGAACCGATCTTTCAGGAAAAGAAGGAAAATGGGTCGATTCAGATCATTCCGATTGGGAAAAAAATCGTATTTGAGGGAAAAATACTCTAAATCCGAACATTAAAACGACGACTTCATAGATTGTTCGATAAATCCGTTGACATCATGAACATCCGTTGTTAAGATAAACATGAAATCAAAACACGAGCCTCATATAATCTTGGGAATATGGCCCATAAGTTTCTACCCAGTTACCGTAAATGACTGGACTATGCAGGATAGTGAACAAAACTGACATGGCGTTTTAAAAGCGAACAGCGCTTACCATGGCCCGGTTTGTGTTGCTTCCTAACAATGCAATACAAACCGGGTCTTTTTGTTCGGCGTTTGACAAGCTGCTTAGGTTTGGGAAGCGTGTCAAACGATACAAAATCGAATAATAGCTTAAAGGTGGGGACAAAATGAAGCCGCTTGTAGGTGTCATCATGGGAAGTACATCTGATTGGGAAACAATGAAACATGCGTGCGATATCTTAGAGGAATTAAACATTCCGTATGAAAAACAGGTTGTATCCGCACATCGGACACCTGATTTGATGTTTGAATATGCGACTGAAGCAAGAGGTAAAGGACTCAAGGTCATTATTGCCGGTGCTGGAGGCGCAGCACATTTACCGGGGATGGTCGCAGCAAAAACGACACTGCCGGTCATTGGTGTGCCCGTACAATCAAAAGCATTAAACGGGCTAGATTCCTTATTATCCATCGTTCAAATGCCAGGCGGTGTACCTGTTGCCACAGTGGCAATTGGCAAAGCCGGTGCAACAAATGCAGGCCTTCTAGCCGCACAAATGATTTCAGCATTCGATGAAGCCGTTGCAGCACGCCTTGAAGAAAGAAGAGAGCAAACAAAACAAACTGTATTAGAAAGCAGTGATCAGCTTGGCTAAGCAGACCATTTTTCCAAACGCAACTATTGGTATCATCGGCGGCGGACAGCTTGGCAGATACATGGCCGTCAGTGCAAAGCAAATGGGTTACCGTGCAGCAGTTCTTGACCCCGTCACACATTCACCTTGTGGACAGGTTGCTGATAAAGAAATTACAGCCGCATACAGTGACCTTAAAGCGATCAGGCAGCTGGCGGACATCAGTGATGTGGTCACATATGAATTTGAAAACATTGATTATGATGCACTCAATCAACTGAAGGAAGAGGCGTATTTACCGCAAGGAAGCGAACTCCTTCTTTTAACCCAAAACCGTGAAACCGAGAAAAAAGGGATTGTAGATGCAGGCTGTGAAGTCGCCCCTTATCGCATCGTTCATGATGAGAAGGAGCTGGAAGACGCAGTAAATGCGCTTGGTTTGCCAGCTGTGCTGAAAACATGCAGAGGTGGTTACGACGGTAAAGGACAGTACGTCATCAAAGAGAAGGATCAGCTTCATGAAGCTGCTGCACTTCTCACTCATGGAACATGTATTTTAGAAAGCTGGGTTCCTTTCCAAATGGAACTGTCCGTGATTGTGACGCGTTCTGTTCATGGGGAAATTGCGACATTCCCAGTCGCTGAGAACATTCATAAGCACAATATTTTATTCCAAAGCATCGTGCCTGCACGGGTAGATGGCAGCATTCAGGAGAAAGCAAAAGAACTGGCAACAACGCTTGCTGAAAAGCTAGGGCTGGTCGGTACGCTTGCTGTTGAACTGTTCTTGACAAATGAAGGGAAGCTGCTCGTCAATGAACTGGCACCGCGCCCGCATAACTCTGGACATTACACATTGGATTTATGTGAGACGAGTCAGTTTGAACAGCACATTCGCGCCATATGCGGTTTGCCTCTTGGCGGAACAGCTCTTTTATCAGAGGGCATGATGGTGAATTTGCTGGGCGATGAAGTGGACATCCCAAAAGAACATCCTGAGCTTTTAAAGGAAGCGAAGCTTTATCTATATGGCAAACATGAAGTAAAAGCCGGCCGCAAAATGGGGCATATGACATTTATGAAACAGCTTGATGATGAATGGATGGCAAACATCACAAAGATATGGACTGAAAGAGATGGAGGAAACGGGAAATGATCGAACGTTACGCACGACCAGAAATGTCAGCAATCTGGACAGAGGAAAACAAATTTAATGCATGGCTTGAAGTAGAAATTCTCGCTTGTGAAGCTTGGGCAGAACTTGGTGTCATTCCGAAAGAAGACGTTGTGACTATGCGTAAGAATGCAAGCTTTGATATTGATCGTATTCTAGAGATTGAACAAGACACGCGCCACGACGTGGTTGCCTTTACGCGTGCTGTATCTGAATCTCTAGGAGAAGAAAGAAAGTGGGTTCATTACGGGTTAACATCTACAGACGTAGTGGATACGGCGCTTTCATATCTATTAAAACAGGCGAACGATATTTTGCTCAAGGACATTGAGAGATTTGTTGACATACTAAAAGAAAAAGCAAAAGAGCACAAATATACAGTCATGATGGGCCGTACGCACGGTGTACATGCTGAACCGACAACATTTGGCTTGAAGCTTGCTCTTTGGTACGAGGAAATGAAGCGTAACTTAGAACGTTTTAAACAAGCAAAAGCCGGCATCGAATACGGCAAAATCTCTGGTGCTGTTGGCACATATGCGAACATCGACCCGTTTGTTGAGCAATATGTATGTGAGAAACTTGGCATCAAAGCTGCACCAATTTCAACCCAAACCTTGCAGCGTGACCGTCATGCAGATTACATGGCAACCCTTGCTTTAGTGGCAACAAGCATTGAGAAATTTGCTGTTGAAATTCGTGGTCTTCAAAAGAGTGAAACGCGTGAAGTAGAAGAATTCTTTGCAAAAGGACAAAAGGGATCATCAGCGATGCCGCATAAACGAAACCCAATCGGCTCTGAAAATATGACGGGAATTGCCCGCGTCATCCGTGGTTATATGCTGACTGCTTATGAAAATGTACCACTTTGGCATGAGCGTGATATTTCTCATTCATCTGCTGAACGCATCATTTTACCAGATGCAACGATTGCACTGAACTATATGCTGAACCGTTTCTCTAACATTGTGAAGAACTTGACGGTCTTCCCTGAGAATATGAAACGCAACATGGACCGCACACTTGGCTTGATCTACTCTCAGCGTGTTCTTCTTGCACTCATTGATACAGGTATGGCACGTGAAGAAGCATATGACACGGTTCAGCCAAAAGCGATGGAAGCTTGGGAAAAACAAGTACCATTCCGTTCATTAGTAGAAGCAGAAGAGAAAATCACTTCACGCTTAACACCTGAACAAATCGCTGACTGCTTCGATTACAACTATCACTTGAAAAATGTCGATATGATTTTCGAACGTCTAGGTCTTGCGTAAGAAATGGGCCGCCTGCTAGTCAGGCGCCTAATCCTGAAAATTGCCAACATTCAAATTAGGAGGCCAATCTGAATGACTGTGAAACAAGAACTTCTCTACGAAGGCAAAGCGAAAAGAATCTATCAGACCGATGACGAGCATATTTTATATGTTGAATATAAAGACTCAGCTACAGCATTTAACGGTGAAAAGAAAGCGGAAATTGAAGGCAAAGGCAGACTGAATAACGAAATTTCTAGCTTGATTTTTCAAATGCTGCATGAGAAAGGAATCAACAATCACTTTGTGAAACGCCTATCTGAAACAGAACAGCTCATTCAAAAGGTAGACATCGTACCGCTTGAAGTCGTTGTGCGAAACGTGGTGGCAGGCAGTATGTCAAAGCGTCTTGGGATTCCAGAGGGAACAAAACTGGACGCACCTTTGATCGAGTTTTACTACAAAGATGATGCACTCGGCGATCCGCTCATTACAGAAGATCATATTCGCATTTTACATGCAGCGACACCTGAACAGGTGGAAGAAATGAAACAAATCACAAGACAAGTGAATGAAGAATTGAAGCAAATCTTCTCAGATTGCCATGTGAATTTAATTGATTTCAAGCTTGAATTCGGAATAGATCACGAGAATCGTATTTTGCTAGCTGATGAGATTTCACCTGATACGTGCAGGCTTTGGGATAAAGACACAAACGAAAAGCTTGATAAAGACGTGTTCAGACGAAACCTGGGCGGCTTAACAAATGCATACGAAGAAATTTTCAAAAGACTTGGAGGCCATAAACATGTATAAAGTGAAAATTTTTGTCAGCTTAAAAGAGAGCGTTCTTGATCCACAAGGAAGTGCCGTGCAGCACGCTTTGCACAGTATGTCTTATCAGGAAGTAAAGGATGTCCGTATCGGGAAATATATGGAGCTAGTCATTGAGAAATCAGATCGTGACTTGGATACAGTGGTCAAAGAAATGTGTGAAAAATTGCTTGCCAACACGGTGATTGAAGATTACCGCTATGAGGTGGAGGAGGTTGTCGCACAGTGAAGTTTGCAGTGATCGTCTTGCCTGGCTCTAACTGTGATATCGATATGTACCATGCGATTCAAGATGAGTTAGGTGAACAAGTTGAATATGTATGGCACGACGAAACGAGTCTTGATGGTTTTGACGGTGTACTCGTACCAGGCGGTTTTTCTTATGGGGATTACTTAAGATGCGGTGCGATTGCTCGTTTTTCTAACATCATGCCGGCTGTGAAAAAAGCAGCTGCGGAAGGAAAACCTGTTCTTGGTGTTTGTAACGGGTTCCAAATTCTTCAGGAGCTTGGCATTTTGCCAGGTGCAATGAGACGGAATAAAGATCTAAAATTTATCTGTCGTCCAGTTGAACTCATTGTAGAGAACAACGAAACGCAATTTACAAGCGGTTATCAAAAAGGTGAATCGATTACGATTCCTGTAGCACACGGTGAAGGCAACTTCTACTGTGACGAAGACACGTTAGCGAAGCTGATTGAACGAGGCCAAATCGCTTTCACTTACGGTGACGATATTAACGGCAGTGTCAATCGAATTGCAGGTGTAACGAATGAACAGGGCAATGTACTCGGCATGATGCCGCACCCTGAGCGCGCGGTTGACTCATTACTAGGCAGCGCAGACGGACTTAAATTGTTTCAATCTATCGTGAAAAATTGGAGGGACACTCATGTCACTACTGCTTGAACCAAGTCACAAGCAAATTAAAGAAGAGAAATTGTATCAGCAAATGGGATTGAGTGATGAAGAATTCGCTTTAATCGAATCCATTATTGGCAGGCTGCCAAACTACACAGAAACGGGTATCTTTTCTGTCATGTGGTCAGAGCATTGCAGTTATAAAAACTCAAAGCCTGTTTTAAGCAAATTCCCGACAAAAGGAGAGCATGTTCTTCAAGGTCCTGGGGAAGGCGCTGGAATCGTTGATATTGGAGACAACCAAGCGGTTGTATTTAAAATCGAATCACATAACCATCCATCTGCAATTGAACCGTATCAAGGAGCGGCAACAGGTGTCGGCGGAATCATCCGTGATGTATTCTCCATGGGTGCTCGTCCAATTGCGGTATTAAACTCTCTTCGTTTTGGTGAACTGACTTCACCGCGCGTGAAGTACTTGTTTGAAGAAGTAGTGGCAGGGATTGCAGGCTATGGAAACTGTATCGGTATTCCAACAGTCGGCGGAGAAGTTCATTTTGATCAAAGCTATGAAGGCAACCCGCTCGTTAACGCGATGTGTGTAGGGTTAATCAACCATGAAGACATCAAGAAAGGGCAGGCAAAAGGTGTTGGCAATACGGTCATGTACGTTGGTGCTAAAACGGGACGTGACGGGATTCACGGTGCAACATTTGCGTCTGAAGAATTTTCTGATGAATCAGAAGAAAAACGTTCAGCGGTTCAAGTCGGCGATCCGTTCATGGAAAAGCTTTTGCTTGAAGCATGCCTTGAAGTCATCAAAAATGATGCGCTTGTGGGCATTCAAGATATGGGAGCGGCTGGTTTAACTAGCTCAAGTGCAGAGATGGCAAGTAAAGCTGGTTCAGGTATCGAAATGAACCTAGACCTGATCCCTCAGCGTGAAACAGGCATGTCAGCGTATGAAATGATGCTGTCTGAATCTCAAGAGAGAATGCTTCTGGTCATTGAAAAAGGCCGTGAACAAGAAATCATTGATATTTTTGAAAAATATGATCTTGAAGCGGTATCAGTCGGTCATGTGACAGACGATAAAATGCTTCGTTTACTCCATCAAGGAGAAGTAGTGTGTGAGCTTCCAGTTGATGCACTTGCAGAAGAAGCGCCGGTTTATCACAAACCTTCAAGTGAGCCTGCATACTATCGTGAGTTTTTAGAAACAAAAGTGGAAGCTCCAGCGATCACAGATGCAGCAGATACATTGAAACAGCTGTTAAAGCAGCCAACGATTGCGAGTAAAGAATGGGTTTACGATCAATACGACTATATGGTTCGTACAAACACTGTCGTTGCACCTGGCTCTGATGCGGGCGTGCTCAGAATCCGTGGGACGAAAAAAGCCCTTGCGATGACAACAGATTGTAATGCACGTTATCTCTACCTTGATCCAGAGGTTGGCGGTAAGATTGCCGTTGCAGAAGCCGCACGTAACATTGTCTGCTCAGGCGCTCGTCCGCTTGCAGTAACAGATAACTTGAACTTCGGTAACCCGGAGAAACCAGAAATCTTCTGGCAGATTGAAAAATCTGCTGACGGCATTAGCGAAGCTTGCCGTACATTAAGCACACCGGTCATCGGCGGTAACGTCTCTTTATATAACGAATCAAATGGTACAGCCATTTATCCAACGCCAGTCATTGGCATGGTTGGTTTGATTGAAGATACAGCTCATATTACGACTCAATCGTTCCAGCAGGCAGGCGATGTGATTTTTGTCATTGGTGAAACGAAGGAAGAATTCGCAGGCAGTGAGCTTCAAAAAATGACAGAAGGCCGTATCTACGGAAAAGCACCAGAAATTGATTTGGATGTAGAACTGGCGCGTCAAGAAGCCCTGTTAGCAGCAATTCAAAACGGACTTGTTCAGTCAGCACATGATGTGTCTGAAGGCGGTCTTGGTGTAGCACTAGCTGAAAGTACATTTGGAACAGATGGTCTTGGTGCTGATATCCAGATCGATCTAAACAGCGCAGCATCACTATTCAGTGAATCACAGTCACGTTTTGTCGTCACAGTGAAACTAGAAAACCGCGAAGCGTTTGCTGCGGCTGTGCAAGATGCAAAAGAAGTTGGAACGGTCACAAATGATGGTGTATTCACTGTCAAAAATCAAGAAGGACAACAATGGATTCATGCGGCAGTCAACGAGCTTGAACGCGCATGGAAAGGAGCGATCCCATGCTTGCTGAAATCAGAGGCTTAAACGAAGAATGTGGCGTCTTTGGGGTTTGGGGACACGAAGAAGCCCCGCAAATCACATATTACGGATTGCATAGCCTTCAGCACCGAGGACAAGAAGGTGCGGGAATTATTGCAACAGACGGTGAAAACCTAACGTCACACAAAGGCCTTGGACTGATTACGGAAGTCTTTCAAAACGGTGAGCTTAAGGATTTAAAGGGAAAAGGTGCGATCGGACACGTTCGGTATGCGACAGCAGGCGGAGGCGGCTTTGAGAATGTGCAGCCCCTCTTCTTCCGCTCGCAAAACAATGGCAGTCTTGCCCTTGCTCATAATGGAAACTTAGTCAATGCAACGCAATTAAAGCAGCAGCTAGAGAACCAAGGAAGTATTTTTCAAACGTCTTCTGATACCGAAGTGCTCGCTCACTTAATTAAGCGCAGCGGGTATATGGATTTGAAGGATCAAATCAAAAATGCTCTGTCTATGCTAAAAGGAGCTTATGCTTTCTTAATCATGACGGAAACAGAAATGATCGTAGCCCTTGATCCAAACGGATTACGCCCACTTTCACTTGGTATGCTGGGAGATGCTTATGTTGTCGCTTCTGAAACATGTGCTTTTGATGTCGTTGGTGCCACGTATTTACGTGATGTGGAGCCTGGCGAAATGCTGATCATTAATGATGAAGGCTTAAAATCTGAGCGCTTTTCGATGAACATTAACCGCAGCATGTGCAGCATGGAATACATTTATTTCTCAAGACCTGACAGCAATATCAATGGCATCAACGTGCATAGTGCGAGAAAGAATCTTGGCAAAAAGCTTGCAGAAGAAGCACATGTCGAAGCTGATGTCGTGACAGGTGTACCAGACTCCAGTATTTCTGCAGCGATTGGTTATGCCGAAGCAACAGGTATTCCATATGAGCTAGGTTTAATTAAAAACCGATATGTCGGCCGAACATTTATTCAGCCGTCTCAAGCATTGCGTGAGCAGGGCGTGCGAATGAAGCTGTCTGCTGTTCGCGGGGTGGTCGAAGGCAAACGTGTCGTCATGGTGGATGATTCCATCGTACGAGGAACAACAAGCCGCCGAATTGTAACGATGCTAAGAGAAGCGGGTGCGACGGAAGTGCATGTACGCATCAGTTCACCGCCAATTGCTCATCCGTGTTTTTATGGAATTGATACGTCTACACACGAAGAGCTGATTGCGTCATCTCATTCAGTGGAGGAAATTAGACAGGAAATCGGTGCAGACACCATTGCATTTTTATCTGTAGACGGTTTAATGGACGGGATTGGCAGAAAGTATGATGATCCGCAGCGAGGTCAGTGTTTAGCGTGCTTTACTGGAAAATACCCGACCGAAATTTATGAAGATACTGTCCTTCCTCATGTGAAGGAAACAGTCCTGACGAAATAATCGAATAATGGAGCAGCAGTCAACGTGATTTGATGTGCTGCTCTTTCATTCTGCCGAAAATACATGGAAGACAAGCAGATAAAAGGAGTGAATGGGATGTCAGAAGCATATAAAAACGCCGGTGTCGACATCGAAGCAGGATACGAAGCCGTCAAACGAATGAAAACACATGTAGAACGTACAAAAAGAGCAGGTGTCATGGGGGCTCTAGGCGGATTTGGCGGGATGTTTGATTTATCTGAACTGCCATATAAAAAGCCCGTTCTTGTCTCAGGAACAGATGGTGTTGGTACGAAATTAAAGCTGGCATTTTTAATGGATCAGCACGATACGATCGGTGTAGATGCTGTTGCTATGTGTGTGAACGATGTACTTGCACAAGGAGCAGAGCCGCTCTTTTTCTTAGATTACTTAGCAGTTGGAAAAGCAGATCCTTTGAAAATTGAATCCATTGTCAAAGGTGTAGCTGACGGATGCGAGCAGTCTGGTTCAGCGCTTGTCGGCGGAGAGACAGCAGAAATGCCGGGTCTTTACACAGAAGAAGAATATGATATTGCTGGATTTTCTGTAGGTGTCGTTGAAAAGGATGAAATCGTCACAGGAGAGAACATCAAGGAAGGGCATTTGCTGATTGGACTCAGCTCTAGCGGAATTCATAGCAATGGCTATTCTCTTGTACGAAAAGTATTGCTTGAAGATGCGGGTCTAGATCTTCACCAAACGTATGAACCTTTTACAAGACCGCTTGGAGAAGAGCTGCTTGAACCGACGAAGATTTATGTCAAACCTGTTCTTAAACAAGTGAAAGCTGGCAAGGTTGACGGTATGGCACATGTGACAGGCGGTGGCTTTATTGAGAATTTACCACGTATGCTGCCTGAAGGGCTTGGTGTTGAGATTGATAACGGCTCATGGCCGGTTCCGCCTATTTTCTCCTTTATCCAAGAAAAAGGGCAATTAAAAGCAGAAGACATGTTCAATGTATTTAATATGGGCATCGGCTTTGTCCTAGCCGTCAAAGAGGATGATCTTGTGGATGTGATCAGCGGACTTGAACAAGACGGAGAGAAAGCATTCCTTATCGGACGAGTTCAAAAAGGAGAAGGCGTCACTTTCGGTGGTGGAAGCCTCTCATGAAAAAGTTTGCGATCTTCGCCTCTGGAAGCGGGACAAATTTTCAAGCCATTATTGATACGTTAAAAGAAGAACAGTGGCCGGCAAAAGCAGCCATTGTGATCTGTGATAAACCGGGTGCGAAGGTGCTGGAGCGGGCAGAGAAAGAGGGCATTCCGTCCTTTTCTTTTACGCCGAAGGCTTTCCCGAGTAAAGCCGCTTTTGAGCAAACCATCATTGAACAGCTGAAGCTGCATGAAGTGGAATGGATTTTCCTCGCTGGGTATATGCGACTGATCGGTCCGACATTGCTTGATGCATTTAGAGGGAAAATCGTGAATATCCACCCTTCTTTACTGCCAGCATTTCCTGGACTCGATGCGATTGGACAAGCCTATCAAGCAGGAGTCAAAGTGGCTGGTATCACGGTTCATTATGTCGACGAAGGCATGGATACCGGCCCGATTATTGATCAAGCAGCCATTCATATTGAACAAGGGGAAGACCTTGAATCCATTGAAAAAAGAATGCATGAATTAGAACACACACTATATCCAAAAGTGATCAAATCACTTTTAGAATTATCTTAATGAGGTGACAAAGGCATGACGATCAAACGCGCATTAATCAGTGTTTCCGATAAAACAAATCTTGTACCTTTTGTGAAAGAACTAACAGAACTTGGCGTTGAAGTGATTTCAACTGGTGGTACACACAAACTTCTTCAAGAGAACGGCATTGATGTCATTGGTATTTCTGAAGTGACTGGCTTCCCAGAAATCATGGACGGACGACTCAAAACGCTTCATCCGAACATTCACGGTGGACTATTAGCAGTGAGAGAAAACGATGAGCATATGGCACAGATTGAAAAGCACGGCATTCAGCCGATTGATCTTGTCGTTGTGAATCTATATCCATTCAAAGAGACCATTTCCAAAGACGATGTCACGTATGAAGAAGCGATTGAAAACATTGATATTGGCGGACCGGGTATGCTTCGTGCTGCTTCTAAAAACCATCAGGATGTCACTGTGATTGTAGACCCGCGTGATTATGATTCTGTCGTTCAACAAATCAAAGAAGGCGGCGTCTCACTAGAGAAAAAACGTGAGCTTGCAGCAAAAGTATTCCGTCATACAGCTGCTTACGATGCCCTGATTGCGGATTATTTAACGAACTTTGTTGGCGAAACAGAGCCAGAACAGTTCACAGTTACATTTGAGAAAAAACAATCTCTTCGTTATGGAGAAAACCCGCACCAAGCGGCGACGTTCTATGAAAATGCACTTCCAAGCAAAGGCTCTTTAGCTACTGCAACGCAATTACATGGAAAAGAACTTTCCTACAACAACATCAAAGATGCAGATGCAGCTCTTCAAATTGTACGTGAATTTACGGAGCCAGCGGCTGTGGCTGTAAAGCATATGAACCCATGTGGTGTTGGGACAGGGGAAACGATTGCAGAAGCATTTGATCGTGCATTTAAAGCAGATGAAACGTCTATTTTCGGCGGCATTGTGGCGCTTAATCGTGAAGTAGACAAGCAAACGGCTGAGGTGCTCCATACGATTTTCTTAGAAATCGTCATCGCACCATCGTTTAGCCAAGAAGCACTTGATGTGCTAACAGCGAAAAAGAACCTTCGTCTACTAACATTAGATGTAGAAGCAGATCTTGGGAAAAAAGAAAAGCAGCTCACAAGTGTTCATGGTGGATTGCTCGTTCAGGATATCGACACATACGGCTTAGAGGAAGCAACGATCTCTATCCCAACGAAGAGAGAGCCAACTGAAGACGAATGGAAAGACTTAAAGCTCGCTTGGAAAGTCGTCAAACATGTGAAATCAAATGCCATCGTTCTCGCGAAGGATCAAATGACAGCAGGTATTGGTGCTGGTCAAATGAACCGTGTTGGCTCGGCTAACATTGCGATTGAGCAAGCAGGTGAAAAGGCAAAAGGGAGTGCACTTGGTTCTGATGCATTTTTCCCAATGGGCGATACAGTAGAAGCTGCTGCAAAGGCAGGTGTCACAGCGATCATTCAGCCAGGTGGATCTATTCGTGATGAAGAATCGATTCAAAAGGCAGATGAATACGGCATCGCCATGGTCTTCACTGGCGTTAGACATTTCAAACATTAAGGGGATGACAGTGTGAACGTATTAATTATCGGCAGAGGCGGAAGAGAGCATACCATCGCATGGAAAGTGAATCAAAGCGAACTTGTCAGCCAAGTATTTGTCGCACCCGGCAATGATGGAATGACAGACGCTGCGAAACTTGTACCGATCGACGAAGGCGATCATGAGGCGTTAATTCGTTTTGCAAAAGACAATAACATCGGCTTAACAATTGTCGGTCCAGAGGTTCCTTTAATTGCAGGTGTCGTCGATGCATTTGAAGAAGCAGGTCTAAAGGTATTTGGACCGAATGCAAAAGCCGCAGTCATTGAAGGCTCAAAAGAATTTGCAAAAGACTTAATGAAAAATTATGATATCCCGACAGCCGCTTATGCCACCTTTACATCATTTGAAGAAGCGAAGGCATATGTGGAAGAAAAGGGTGCCCCAATTGTCATTAAAGCAGATGGGCTTGCCGCAGGAAAAGGCGTGACAGTGGCAATGACGCTTGAAGAGGCGATCAACTGCCTGCATGACTTTTTAGAGGATGAAAAGTTTGGCGATGCGAGTGCATCGGTTGTCATTGAAGAATTTTTAACAGGTGAAGAGTTTTCTCTGATGGCCTTTGTCAATGGAGAAAAGGTGTATCCGATGGTGATCGCACAGGATCATAAACGGGCATTTGAAGATGACAAAGGACCAAACACCGGCGGGATGGGCGCTTATTCACCGGTTCCACAAATTTCAGATGAAGTCGTACAAAAAGCGGTGGAAGACGTCGTTAAACCAGCAGCTCGCGCGATGGTGCAGGAAGAGCGTTCGTTTACAGGCATTTTATATGCAGGCTTAATGCTAACACCAGAAGGCTCTAAGGTCATTGAGTTCAATGCACGCTTTGGCGACCCTGAAACGCAAGTAGTACTCCCTCGTCTTGAATCAGATCTAGTCCAAGTCTTCCTCGACATTCTAGATGGAAAAGATGTGGACTTGCAGTGGAAAGACACAGCCGCTGTCAGTGTCGTTCTTGCATCAGAAGGATATCCGGAAGACTACGCAAAAGGCACGCCAATCGGTGCTTTGCAAACAACGGTCTCTGATGTTGTGACCTTCCACGCAGGAACAAAAAAAGAAAACGATCAATTCGTCACAAATGGCGGCCGAGTAGCAAATGTGACCGCATTTGACGACACATTTGAAGCGGCAAGATCAAGAGTGTATGAAGCGGTTGAAGAAATCATTCAGCCAGGTTTATTTTATCGCCGTGACATTGGCGCCCGTGCGCTGAAGGCGGCGGGGAAAACTACATGATTATACTAGACTCTCTCACTATGTGAGTGGGTCTTTTTTTATATTATAAAACTCACAGATAAACCTTAAAATTACTTTAAATGTATAAAAAAACCTTTTTATTTTCATTTTAATGTTATAATTTTAATATATTACAAAGGGAGGTATAATAATGAAAAAAGTGATTTCATCAGTTCTTCTAGTTCTCGTATTAGTAAGCTCAGCTTTTGCTATTCCCGCACCAACTTCTGCTAAAGAATTTGGTTCTATCAATCTTAATAAGGTTCATAATTTGGGTAAAACAGGAAATACCAAAATTGAAAAAATTTCATATGATCAATATGTTAAGGAAGTATCCAAATCAAGGGGTATCTCTAAGAAAGAAGTTCAAAAATCTTCTACAAATTTATCAAAGAAACAATTTAGTACAGCTGCAACAAAATACAGTATGCATAAAATGACAATTGTTCAGGATGTAGGTTTTTTATATCAACCTAAAGTTCAAATTTATGCTTGGACATATGCGAGTGGATCATTTGTACAATTTAAATATATTGAAGATATAGACTTAGACAGATATTCTAGCCTTGGTTCAAAACATTTTGCTGGTAAAGTTAAAGCAAAAATAACTTCTCCAACTGCTATTTGGTGGTATGTAAATGGAGACTTCTATAATAATGGAACCACTAATGTATCAATAAGTGGAAGTGGTTCTGCAGCAGTAAAAGGGGTAACAGTAACTGGTAGTTTCTCAGTTTCTAAATCTTCAAATCACTACAAATATTGGAATAATAGTGGTACTAAACATCGTTAATTATAGAAATTATTTTCTGAAATTTTCGAGAAAATTGGTTTAATCAAAACACCTTTCTATCTGACGAGATGGAAAGGTGTTTTTTCTTCTTCTGTTGATAGGAGGGATGCGGGCAGATTATGAAGAAGTAGTATGGGATCACGAATAGATTTAGGGAGGCAACATGGAAATCAAAGCATTTATCATCTTTGCAAACGTCATGCTTATTTTATATCTCATAACTATAAATAACATCATGGTGACTGCTATTAAGCAGAATAAATTGAAAAAAGGCGTAGCCATTAGTTATATGATCCTATCCATTTTTTCTGGTATTGCTATTTCTTCATTTTTAATTTGGAAGTTTTTCATTAGCTAAGAGGGGAATGAGTGTATGGTGCAATTGAAGAAACTTGCAAACGAGCGTTTTTCTGCTTTGATCTGTATGGATTCATTCAATGAGCGAATTCGTTTGGATGATTATAGCGGCAGGGTGCAGGATGTGATTCAGTCCGTTCTTCAGGAAGCAGCGGACTGTAAGGCTTCTAAGGTCATTGTAAAAGTAAGGCGTGAGCATATGTCTCTTTTCTTAGAGAAAGGCTTTCGACTTGAAGGGGTGTTTTCTCATTATTTCCTGGGAAGTGATGCGTACGGAATGTCGCTCTTTCTGACGGAAGATCGGATGAACAGCCCGTTTTGGCTGAAGGAAGATGAAATGGTTGCGTCTATTCAAGGAAAGCCGATCAAAAAAGACGAGGGCGCGTGGCAGGATGAGTATGTGATGAGGAAAGCCGGTCCAGAGGATGTGCACAAGCTGGCAAAGCTCTATGATACTGTCTTTGAAACGTATCCCACGCCCATGAACGAGCCAGATTACATCCAAAAGGTGATGGAGGAAGGGACTATTTTTTATGCCATTGAACATGACGGACACATTGTGAGTGCGGCATCCGCCGAAATCAATGCACCGTATGGACATGCGGAATTAACAGATTGTGCGACCCTTCCAACATACAGAAAACTAGGATTCATGCATCATTTGATTCTAGCACTCGAAAAAGAACTCCAGTCGATGCATATCTATGTCTTTTATTCTCTTGCACGTGCACTTTCCTACGGAATGAATCAAGTGTTTTATCAGCTTGGGTATACGTATACCGGGCGCTTCCAAAACAACTGCTATATTTTCGATAAAATTGAAGATATGAATCTATGGGTGAAAACGCCGAATGAATCATGAAATGGTTCTCATCTGATCAAGCAGGCCAGATAGGCGGTACGCCATAATACTTAGCTGCAGCTTCATCCGATCATCAGTGGATTTGAGGCTACAGCCTGTTCTCGTTTCAATTTGTTTCAATCGATAGCTTAATGTATGCCGGTGAATAAACAATTCCCCCGCAGATTTTTGAATATTTTCATTGTGTGCTAAATACACTTCGAGTGTATGGATCAGATCAGCCCCTTGTTTTTTCGTATAAAGCAATGGGCTTAACAGCTCCACGTAAAAATCGTGCAAATTCATTCCGGCTTCGTTCATTTCAAGGAGCATGCCATATAAGCCGAGCTTCTGATAATGAATGATGCTCTCGTCTGTCTTTAGAAGAGGAAGAAGCCTTGCTGCATACTGGGCTTCTTTTGCACTTTTGGCAAAGAGACTGATCTGGTCGTAGGCTCTTCCAATGCCAATCACAATGGGATGGACGGGGAAAAAATAAGACCAAGTACTGCGGCATTCTTCTGATGCGCGATACCAATTTGTTTCTTGGAAAGTGCTTTTCCCCGCTGGTGTCAGGACGAAAATGGAATCAAGCCTTGCCTTTAATAAAAAAGGAATTTGTCTGCGTTCAAAAATGGATGTGAGCAATTGAGATAGGCGCTGCACCATCTGATGATCGAGCTGTGTGTGCTGATGCTGAAAGTGAAAGTAGATGACAACTTGTTCATCACTCATATCATATTGAAGCTTTCTTGCTTGTTCGACCACATAGCTTTCTTCTGTGTATTGCTGCTGCAACATATCATCTAACAAATGACCCTGCATTTGATTTTCTGTATCTTGGATGGCCTTTTGTTTTAGCCATTCAATCGCATACACCGCCCCGGCATGCTCAATTGCAATCGCATCGAGATGATGCCACGCCTCCTTTTTCTTTAAAGACACAATAAACCCGAAAATATCGCCCATCGCAATCACTGGGCATGCAGCGAGGACAAACGCACCGCACGTGTCATAGACGAGCCGCCCTTTCTCCTCTGCCTGCTTAAGAAGAGATGTTGTTTCAATTGGTTCACGATCTGTCAGAAAGCCAAAGGCAGGAGAATATGTCACTTCATCCTTTACAAGATGAGCCGCCTTTTGATGCAAAAAGACATCGAGCACGACGATGTTCGCCATAGTGAGATGTGCCAGCTCATCCGTAATTTGCGTCACATTTTTATTGCTCACATTTAATTGGGTCAGTCTTTGATGAATCGCGGAAGAATATTTGAGCTGATGGAGCTGACTGCTGACGATTTGTTCTAGAACGGCTTTTGTGATGTCTGAAAAATTGACATGGGGCGGAATCTCGATGAGCGGAATACCGCTATTTTCGGCGGCTTCAATGAGTGATGCGGGAATTTCCGTTAAGTACACGCCTTTATAAATGGCAATGGCTGAAAGACGATGAGATTGAATCAATTTTTCAAGCCGGATGCGTCTTTCTTTATTTTCTGTCAGCCCAAATCCAGTTGTAACAAGTAATTCTCCTTCGGAAAGTCTAGATGTGTCCTCAATAATTTCCACAATGGTCACCCACTGGATAAGACGATCCAGTCCATTTTCTCCAGCAAGCAGTTTGGTTTCTTTCATCATATCGAGCGAGAGTGCATCTTTGACGAGAATCGCCATAGACTCATGACCTCCTTTTGAACACTCTTATACACCATGTATAAAAAACACGTGTGAAATTCGGGCATATGGCGAATGGAGGATGACTGCCCTCTTGATTAAGCTAATCTTATACCAAGTATACAAAATTTTCTTGCGATTCATGTGAAAAGAAAAGTGCAGCTGCTGACAAGAGAGGGAGGAATGACAAAGTGGAGACCCGGGATTACTTAATCAAACCGATGTTAAATCAGCAATATCCTGTGGCTGTGAGAGGAGAGGGGATTTATTTATATGATCGGGACGGAAAAAAATATATAGATGGCTCATCAGGGGCAGTCACGGCAAGTATTGGACATGGCATACAAGAGATTATTGATGCGATGACGGAGCAAGCGAAAAAGGTGAGCTTTACGTACAGGTCACAATTTACGAATGAACCAGCGGAAGAACTAGCGTATGAATTGAGTACACTTTGCCCAGGTGATCTGAACTGGTCTTTTTTTGTAGGGAGCGGTTCAGAGGCAACGGAGACCGCTATGAAAATGGCGATTCAGCATTGGCAGGAGCAGGGGAAGACGGAAAAAAATCATATCATCTCAAGATGGATGAGTTACCACGGTATTACATTAGGGGCGTTGTCGATGTCAGGTCATATTGCAAGGAGAGAGCGTTTTGAACCACTGCTTGAAAAGCACCCAGTGCTGTCTCCGCCCTATAGCTACCGGTCATGGCTGCCAAAGGAAGACAGCAAGCAGGTCGAGTGGTATGTCCAGGAATTTAAAACCGTCATCCAGCGTATAGGAAAAGAGAGGATTGCCGCATTGATCGCCGAACCGATTGTTGGCGCAGCGGGAGCGGCGCTCCTGCCGCCAGACGGATATTTCGAAGCGATGAAGCGTGTCTGTGAAGAAAACGACATATTAATGATCGCAGATGAAGTCATGACGGGCTTTGGACGAACTGGGAAAATGTTTGCGATGGAACATTGGGGCACGGTACCAGATATCATGGTTCTCGGAAAGGGAATGAGCGCAGGTTATTCCCCGATCGCAGCAGTTGTCTCAACGGATCGTGTGATGGCACCAATTATCAGCGGCTCCGGCTCTGTCATGGCAGGGCACACATATAGTGCCAATCCGCTTTCAGCAGCCGTTTCATTAGCGGTTATTCGATATATGAAAAAACACCAGCTTCCCGAACGGGCTGAACTTTCCGGGCGATATCTGATGAATGCTTTAAAAGATCTGCAAGTAAATCATTCCATCATAGGAGATGTGAGAGGGAAGGGATTACTTATTGGTATTGAGTTTGTCGCAGATCGTTTATCCAAAACGCCATTTCCTGCACATGCTCAGATAACCAATCTCGTCGTTGAAACGGCAAAACAAAAGGGACTGCTTGTGTATCCAGCGAGCGCTGGAGAGGATGGGGTCGGAGGCGCAGCGGTCATGATCGCACCACCGCTTTCCATCACACAGCAGGAGATGGAAGAACTGATTGATATATTCGGGCAGACGATCACGCAAGTTGAACAAGAAGTCATCAATCGAGGGTTTTTCCCATCTGCTATGTAAGGAGGAACGAACATGAACAAAACTGTCGGTTTGGATGAAGTGATGATGCGATTAAAAGATGGCATGACCATCATGTTTGGTGGATTTGGCGGCGTTGGTTCACCACCATCGTTGATTGATGCCATTTTGGAAGCAAATATTCAAGATCTGACATTGATCGGAAATGATGCAGGTTTCCCGCAAATTGGTGTAGGCCGGCTCATCACAGAAGGAAGAGTGAAAAAAATCATCGCCTCCCATATCGGCTCAAATCCCATTGCCGGACAGAAAATGCAGGCTGGTACATTAGACGTTCATTTTTATCCGCAAGGCATTCTTGCAGAAAAAATCAGAGCAGGTGGAATGGGGCTGGCGGGCATTGTGACAGATGTTGGGATGGATAGCCTAAATCTCTATGAGAAACAATTGGTTGAGCTGAATGGAAAGAATTATATGTTGGAGCCTGCGCTCACAGCGGATATTGCCATCGTCAATGCCTATAAAGCAGATGAAGCGGGAAACCTGATTTTTGATAAAAGCGCACGGAATACAAACCCGATTGTGGCGATGGCAGGAGACTGGACCATTGCGGAGGTAGAAGAAATTGTGGCAGCGGGGCAGCTCGATCCAGAAGAAATCGTGACGCCAGGCGTATTTGTGAATCAAATCGTGCAATCAAAAGGAGTGAACTGGACATGGGCATGGGAGACATCGATTTAAGACATCGCATTGCCAAAAGAGCAGCACAAGAAATTGAAGATGGCATGATTGTGAATCTTGGGATCGGCATTCCGACCCTAGCAGCAGATTACATTCCATCACATTACGAGGTGTGGCTGCATGCAGAAAACGGCATTATGGGGGCAGGAGCCTCGCCTCTGCAAGGGGAAGAAGATCCGAATTTGTGCAATGCCGGTGGTTTTCCCATTACGTTGACAAAGGGCGGCTCGTACATGGACAGTACGACTGCTTTTGGCATCATCCGAAAAGGCATGCTGGATATGACGATTTTGGGTGCACTTGAAGTAAGCAGTAAAGGGGATCTTGCCAATTGGATTGTACCGGGGAAAAGAGTACCGGGTATGGGCGGAGCGATTGAGCTGGCGCAAAAAGCGAAAAAAGTGGTGGTGGTGATGAGCCACCTTGATAAACACGGTCGATCTAAAGTGAAATCGACTTGTACATTGCCCTTAACCGCTAAAGCGTGTGTCGATTTGATTATTACGGATATGGCGGTCATTGAGGTCAAGTCTCAGTTGCTCATTTTACGTGAAGTCATGCCACCATTTGAGCCGGAAGATGTCATGAGGGCGACTGAAGCGCCATTAATTTTAGCGCCTGATGTCAAATCTGTTGTGTAGAAAGGATGAGCAACTTGAAGCCAATGACACGTATCAGAAACTGGATGAAAGAGCATCAGGATGAAGCCATTACGCTTCTTCAGCAATTGGTGCAATGTGACAGCACTCAAGGAAATGAAGAAAACGTGCAGCAAATCGTGGCCAATAAACTGTCCGCCATTGGCTTTGATGTAGACGTTTGGGAAATTGGCGGCGATGAATTACTAGAGCATCCTTATTTTTATTCCCAGCGCCGATCTTTTCAAGGGAGTCCCAACGTTGCTGGGCGATTGAAAGGAAAAGGTGGCGGCAAATCGATTTTATTAAACGGGCACGTCGATGTGGTTCCGGCAGGAGATACGAATCAATGGACATATCCGCCCTACAGCGGGCATATCATAAACGGGAGACTTTATGGACGCGGGGCTACAGATATGAAAGGCGGAAATGTTTCTTTACTCTTTGCGCTTGAGGCACTGCATGCGCTTCAGATTCCCCTGAAAGGAGATGTGGTGTTTCATAGTGTCGTCGAAGAGGAAAGCGGCGGAGCAGGCACACTTGCAGCGATATTGAAAGGGTACACAGCGGATGCTGCCATCATTCCGGAGCCAAGTCATATGAACATTTTTCCGATTCAGCAAGGATCAAAGTGGTTCAGGCTGCATATTAAAGGAAGGGCAGCTCATGGCGGAACAAGGTATCACGGTGTTTCGGCTATTGAAAAGAGCACGGTGGTCCTTTCTCATATAGCGGCACTAGAAAAAGAAAGAAATCAGCGAGTGACGGAGCCTCTGTTTCAGCATATCCCGATTCCAATTCCTATCAACATTGGGAAAATTCAAGGCGGTGATTGGCCGTCCTCTGTCGCAGATCTTGTCACAATGGAAGGCAGGCTTGGTGTGATGCCAGGTGAGACAGTTGAGCAGGCAGAGAAGGAATTAGAAAATTGGATGACTGGACTCGCTGAAAAGGATGATTGGTTTCAAGAACATCCTGTGGAGGTGGAGTGGTTTGGTGCTAGATGGCTTCCAGGGTCAATCGACTCTGATCACCCGCTTTTAGGTCTATTGAAGGAACAATATGAAGAGGTCATGCAGCACCCGCCAAAGGTGGAAGCCGCCCCTTGGGGGACAGACGGCGGATTACTGTCACAAGCAGCGGATATCCCAATCATTGTGTTTGGACCTGGAACGACAGAGCTTGCCCATTTCCCGAATGAATCCATTGAGATCAAACATGTGATTGAAGCAGCAGAAATCATTGCTGGTACGTTGGTCAAATGGTGCGAAGCAGCGGAGTGATTCACACACAAAAAAAGAAGGCTGTCTACTCAGCCTTCTCTTTATAGGTGTTCTGCTGCTCACACATATAGGTCACTGGACAAAAACGAAGAATACCTGAACCCAATTTTAATCCGCCGAGCATGATGCCAAAAAGCAGCATTTTACTCCAAGGTTTTCGAGCATATAAGGATCCAGCTACAGTACATATCGTCATTCCGCAGGCAATTCTCATGAGCGCTTCCATTAAGCCAAGATTAGGTTTCATTGCAAGTGATTCTCCTTTTTTAAATTATTTTAAGTGTGATTTCAAGAAATTGTAACGTTTCATTAATGCGTAACGTGGTTCGTTATGTTACGATAGGGCTAATACAAATGAAGGAGAGTATGTGAATGTCCGAACGTACTTTTAATTGGAGAAACAATGACATCCGCACACAAATCGATGTAGTCGACTCAAAAATAGTTCCAACACTCCTTTTAACGAATGGACTCGTGCTAAACCCGTTTTTGAAGCAATGGGTGAAGGCAAATATTTGGATACATGATGATCGAATTGTTTATGTCGGAGCAGAGCTTCCTCAAAATAAATCAGCTAAACGTGTGATTGATTGTGAAGGTAAATACATTGTGCCGGGGTATATTGAACCTCACGCGCATCCGTTCCATATTTATAATCCCCAATCACTTGCAGAATATGTGTCTCAATTTGGCACAACAACGATGGTCAGCGATAACTTATTTCTTCTTTTGCAAAGCAATGAAAAGAAAGCGCTTTCCACTCTATGTGAATTAAAAAAGCAGCCATTTCAGTATTTCTGGTGGTCCAGATACGATCTTCAAACCGAGGTCAGGTATGAAGATGAGATGCTTCCTATTAACTATCGGAAAGAATGGATTGATCATCCCGACGTCCTTCAAGGCGGCGAATTAACGAGCTGGCCAAGATTAATGGACGGTGATGATCTCATTTTATATTGCATGCAAGAAACGAAGAAGCAGAGAAAACGAATAGAAGGGCATTTCCCTGGGGCTTCTGAGAAAACGCTAACAAAAATGAAGCTGTTTGGAGCGGACAGTGATCATGAAGCAATGAATGCAGATGATGTGCTCAAACGCTTGTCTCTTGGCTATCATGTGTCCTTGCGTCATTCTTCCATCCGCCCAGATTTAGTGAATATTTTAAGAGAATTGCATGAGCGTGACTTTAGGCATTACGATCACTTTTTCTATACAACAGATGGATCAGCGCCTCACTTTTATGAAGAAGGCATGATCAATCGTCTCATTTCAATTGCCCTTGAAGAAGGCGTGCCTACTATTGATGCGTACAATATGGCGACCTTTAACATTGCGAAATACTATCAAATCGATGACTTATTAGGCGTGGTCGGTCCTGGCCGATTGGCTTCTTTGAATATCTTAGATGATCCGATGAATCCAAATCCAGAAACGGTGATTTCTAAAGGGGTGATCCTTAAATTAGAGGGGGAGAACCAGCATCAATTCCAAGAGACAAAATGGGAAAATGGCGGGCTCGAACCATTAGACTTAAGCTATGACCTGACAATGAGTGACTTACAATTCTCAATGCCGCTTGGTGTCAAAATGCGAAATGCTGTCATCATGGAGCCTTATACAGTGGAGATTGATAACTCTGTCAACCAGCTGTCCTGTGACCATGATCAGAGCTTCTTCAGCCTGATTGATCGAAAAGGCGAGTGGCGCGTGAACACAATGTTAAAAGGATTTGCAAACAAGGTGCAAGGGTTTGTCAGCTCATTTTCAACCACTGGTGACATTTTAGTGATTGGGAAAAATAAAGATGATATGATGCTCGCTCATAAGCGAATGAAAGAAATTGGCGGAGGAATCGTGCTCACAGAAAACGGAAAGATTTTGCATGAAATCCCGCTGCAATTATCAGGCTGTGCATCAGCTGAACCGTTTGAAACGGTTCTTCAGCAGGAGCAAACGTTACGGGAGCTACTCATTGAGCGCGGGTATCCATTTGACTGCCCGATTGATACACTTGTCTTTTTTCAAAGCACACACTTGCCGTATATTCGCGTGACACCAAGAGGAATATTTGATGTCATGAAAAAAACTGTACTCTTTCCGTCTATAATGCGTTAAAATATAACAGAGTGGAGCTGTATCATATTTGCTAGATTTCTGACCGCTGTTATAGGGCAGAAGCAAGGAGATCTCTTCGCTGCTAGATATGGTGACAAAGCATAGGGCTTTGACATGACGAATGAAGTGCCCAATTGTAAAATGAATCTGTCGGTTACGCTGGCCGACCAACATATTTTGAATAATTAAGCAAGGCGGGGCGCAGGTTTGTCGTCTCGCCAAGCTGTCTACACATACTGTTTTTTAGGGAAAGACTTAACAGAGCAGAAGTGTTCTAGATATCGGAAGCAAACAAGTTTGTCAGATTGTCGCACAAGGAATATGACAAAACTTGTCGAATTTGTTTACGATAAAGAAGCTTCGGCTTACGAAAGAACCTGATGGCATTTTCAGCGTAGAACCAAACCTGTCATGATTCGTTCAAAGCTCATTGCTGAGGTTGAAAAAAATGAGTCAGGAAAGATACCGCTTTCTCGGAAAAGTCAGTGCGGAGCGGTGTGCCAATAGTAAAGGAGAAGATGTATAAAGATGCAAATTGATAAATTAAGGGGCAAAAGCTTAGATCAGCTATTCAACTCCATCTTATCCCTTAAAGACCTGGAAGAATGTTATCGATTTTTTGATGATTTGTGCACCATCAATGAAATCCAATCTTTATCACAGCGTCTTGAAGTAGCGCGTATGCTTCGCGAGGGAAATACGTATCACAAAATTGAAACGGAAACAGGTGCAAGTACAGCCACTATCTCACGTGTCAAACGCTGCTTGAACTACGGAAATGATGCCTATACGATGGCACTTGACCGCGTAGCAGAGCAACAAGCAACGGACGAAACAAAATAAAGCAGCTTTCACTGCAAACATTCTTTATGATTTGTCGTTTTGAAGTTGAACAAGTAGAGCCATTTCATTTGAAATGGCTCTATTTGATATCATCCAGTTCTCCCATAAACCATCGTTCACCTTCATAGGACACTTCATCGTCATCAGTGATCACTTCCTTAAAACCGATGGTTCGCATATTTTGCGCAACAGATAAATCCCATTCTTTTTGAATATTTCTTTGATCAGAAAGGGGAAGCCATGTCTGATACTCATCTTGTCTGTTGAAGAAATCTTTCACATAAGAATCCCCTGTAAACACAATGATTTGTGAATGCCATAATCCAGGCAGATCGACTGCGACCACGACACGATATATTTCCCCGTCGTTTCGTTTCAAATCAATGAGATGCTCAGCTCTATTCAATAGAGTTTGAATGCATAGACGTTTGATCTTTTTCGGTGTTCTGCTGGAAGTCATAAAATCATAAGCCGCTGGTAGAGGCAGGTGCCAGTAGTCATGAGAAACATTCGCCGGAAACGACTGCGTATTTGCGTTAATTTCTTTTATGATCTGTTGAGTCTTTCGTTTCATACCGCGGACCTTTTCAAGCTAGACAGACTGCTCTGTGCCTAAGAACATGGGCACTTCACTTGTCTGGCCGTTTTCTTGTCTAAAAATAATATGTTTTTCGTTAAAATGAATAGGTGATTCAATTCCAGCTGCTGCGCATAAATTAAACAAACCTTCTCTAAGGGACAGGATATAATTGCAGACTCGGTATTTCTTTTCTTCAATGGATAAACCTTTTTGCAGCTTTGGATCTGTGGTGGCAACCCCAACAGGGCATTTATTCGTGTGGCATACTTGCGCCCGAATACAGCCAACCGAGAACATCAATCCTCGTGCGATATTCACAAAATCTGCTCCCATGGAAAGGGCAATTGCGATTTTATCAGGGGAGAGAAGTTTACCAGACGCAAACAACTTGAGTTGATCTCGAACCCCATATTTCTTCAAAATTTGATGGACCATCGGCAGTGCGGTGAAAATGGGCAGGCCTGCGGAATCAGCCAGTTCATGAAAGGAAGCACCTGTGCCGCCCTCTCCGCCATCCACTGTAATGAAATCAGGATGTTTTCCGCTTTTTTTCATATAGAGAGCAAGCTCCTCGAGATCTTCTTTATGTCCAACAACTAGCTTGATTCCAACTGGTTTTCCGCCGATGTTTCGTAGTTGTTCAATAAAATCAAACATGTCAGGAATCGAGTGAAACATCTCGAACCGGTTCGGACTGTCAATGGATTGGTGCGGCGGCAGTTTACGGATTTGGGCAATTTCTTCTGTGACTTTTTCACCGTCAATGTGTCCCCCGCGTGTTTTCGCTCCTTGTGCTAGCTTGAGTTCAAAGGCTTTTACTTCATCATGTTCACTTTTTTTCTTAAACTCTTCAAACGAAAATGCGCCATCCTCCGTTCGAACCCCAAATAAACCAGGCCCAATCTGGCAAATGATATCGGCGCCCCCTTTGAGATGGTAAGGCGAAAGCCCGCCTTCACCTGTGTTCATCCATGTGCCGCCCGCCATTTTTAAGCCGGAGGATAGAGCAGTAATCGCCCGGTCGCCTAAGGAGCCGTAGCTCATGGCTGATTGACCAATCAATCCCTTGACGCGGAAGGGTTTTTGGCATGTATGTTCACCAATGATTTGTACATCTTCTTCATGGAGATAATAAGGTTTTGCTTCAACTTCTTTCGTATGTTCACTTCTTCTAAGTAAATTATCTTGATCAATTTGATACACTTTTGTTTGAATGTTTTCTGATTGGTCGATGCGCAATTCATCTCGCTGCTTTGGAAAGAGGACGTTTCGAATGTAATAACCTGGCTTGTCAAAATCACGTTTTGAACCAAATCCCATTGTCCGGCTGTTGTATTTTCCAGACATGACGGCCTGCTCGTATTCTCTTCTTGAAAAAGGAAGTTCCTCTCGATCATTGAGAAAGAGATATTGGCGAAGCTCAGGTCCTATTTTTTCAAAAATGAACCGCAATTTTCCAATGACCGGATAATTCCGCAGGACGGAGTGTTCTTCTTGTTTTTCATCTCTCATCCAAATCCATAGTAATAGCACGACAGGTACGATCAAACAAATCACAATAAGTGCGCCTATGACAATGAAAGTCGTTGTCATCCATATCCCCTCTTTTCTCTTTCATTGTTGTTGTTATTCCACTTTTCGGTCAAAGAGAAACCACATGGCAGGAATAACATACTGTGACGTTTAGAAATGAAAAGGCAGGGTAACTTAAAATTAAGATCAAAAGGGGAGGGAACAAACATGAATAAGCGTCCAAATACGTATGTACTTGCTGGATTAGGAGTTGGAGGTGCTGTGTTATTAGCGGTTAAAAATAAACAGCATCTGAAAAAATGGATCAGCATGTTCCGATCAGATGAAAAGGTTCCTGAAAAAGCTGGTCACCCTGATCCGTTAGATATTCAAGACAACAAGATGGTCGATGAAGGGGCCATGACATCTGTTCATTATTTTAATGAAGTGAGACAATAGCTTTAAAAAACCGTTTTGAATCAATCAAAACGGTTTTTTCTTGTCTTTCTTTTGACATGATATCTAAGAGAATCGACAATGGTAAAACCAATCAGTCCATTGTGATCAGGCGTCGAGAATTGAAATTCAATGCCCGATAAATGATAGGTTGAGAGAACTTCCTGATCCGTAAAACGTAACGAAAGCTCGTCCTCATAAACGGGTGTGTGCTTCAACACCTTGGCTTCTTCTGCAAATAACTCCAGCCCAGCCACTCGGTCCTCTTTGTCGATGTCTACGTTCACACATTCATTGACGTCTAATTCAATGGTTTCTTTAATTGTCCCGATTCGAGGCGGGATGAGATAGATGTATCCGATGTTGATCGTTTGATCATATGTGATGGTTCTTTTCAAATCATTCACCTGCTTGGTCGATAGTAAAATGTTCCTTTCATGTATAATATCATGTGATGAGATGAAGTAGCTCTCATTTCAGTTCAGTATCGATCTATTGATCTCCCTCAGCGCCTCTTGAATCATTCACCTCGCCTAAAGTGAAAATCGACTATTTTCAAAAGAATGAAACTTTTAGCTGAAGGAGGTTACCCATTTTTTGCGGTGTCTGATTTTGTTATAATATTTAAATGGAATGAAACGAATGGAGGAACGTTTTTCATGTATGATGTTACCGAGTGGAAGCATGTCTTTAAACTCGATCCAAATAAAGAGATTTCCGATGAACAACTTGAAGCGATTTGTGAATCTGGTACGGATGCCATTTTAATTGGCGGCAGTGACAACGTGACAGAAGACAACGTGCTGCAACTGATGTCAAAGGTGCGCCGCTTTCTTGTGCCATGTGTCCTTGAAATCTCGACACATGAGATGATTGTGCCTGGCTTTGACCTGTATTTTATCCCCACTGTGTTAAACAGCGCTCATCCAGATTGGATTGTTGGTCTGCATAAGGATGCGATGAAGGAATACGGTGATTTGATGTCAATGGAAGAGATTGTGCCGGAAGGATATGTCATCTTAAACGAAGAGTGTAAAGCGGCTAAGCTGACAGAGGCAAATACGGCACTGGATATAGATGACGTAAGGGCTTATGCGAGAGTGGCAGAGCACTTGATGAAACTGCCCATCTTCTATTTAGAATACAGCGGAACGCTTGGAGATATAGAGCTTGTGAAAGAAACAAAAGCAGTGCTACATGAAACGGTTCTATTTTATGGCGGCGGTATTGAAAGCGAAGAGCAGGCGAAAGACTTTGCGCAGCATGCAGACGTTGTCGTCGTGGGAAACGTCATTTATGACAATTTTAAAGAAGCGTTAAAGACAGTCGACGCAGTGAAAAAGTCATCATAGTCAAACAAGACGAAACGGGTTAAAATAGAACATAAGTTCGAATTGGCGGTGAATGAAATGAATGAAATATCGAATCATCTATTAGAAGGGCTGAATGACGCGCAGAAAGAAGCGGTCAAAGCAACAGATGGTCCGCTGCTGCTAATGGCAGGAGCAGGTAGTGGAAAAACACGGGTGCTCACACATCGAATTGCGTACTTAATGGCAGAAAAGCATGTGGCGCCGTGGAACATTTTAGCGATTACCTTTACAAATAAAGCAGCAAGAGAAATGCGTGAGCGTGTACAAGCCATTTTAGGGCCTGGTGCGGATGACATTTGGATCTCTACGTTCCACAGCATGTGTGTGCGCATTTTACGACGCGATATTGACCGTATTGGTGTGAATCGCAACTTTTCTATATTAGACACATCTGATCAGCTTTCAGTTATTAAAAATATTTTAAAAGAACGAAATATCGATCCTAAAAAGTTTGATCCACGTAGCATTTTAGGTTCAATCAGTAGTGCAAAAAATGAACTCATTGACGCAGAGGAATACGCTAAAACAGCTGGTGATTTCTATGATCAAGTGGTCAGCGACGTCTACACAGATTATCAAAAACGATTACTCAAGAACCAATCACTCGATTTTGATGATCTTATTATGATGACGATTCGTCTGTTTGAGCGCATCCCTGAAGTATTAGAACACTATCAGCGAAAATTCCAATACATTCATGTCGATGAGTATCAGGATACAAACAGAGCGCAGTACATGCTTGTGAAATTGCTCGCGCAGCGTTTTCAAAATATATGTGTGGTTGGTGACTCGGATCAGTCCATCTACCGCTGGCGTGGAGCGGATATTACAAACATTCTTTCCTTTGAAAAAGATTATCCGTCCAGTGAAGTGATTTTGCTTGAGCAAAATTACAGATCGACTAAACGTATTCTGAATGCCGCAAACACGGTCATTCAAAACAATTCAAACCGTAAGCCTAAAAACCTTTGGACAGAAAATGACGAAGGAGCGAAGATTGCCTATTACCGCGCAGATAATGAATTCGGTGAAGGTCAATTTGTCGCTGGCAAGATTCGTCAGCTCCATCAGAGCGGCAAGCGTAAATTATCTGATTTTGCGATCCTCTATCGAACGAACGCTCAATCACGTGTCATAGAGGAAACGTTAATGAAGGCGAATATTCAATACAACATCGTCGGCGGTACGAAGTTCTATGACAGAAAAGAGATTAAGGACATTTTGGCTTACTTACGCCTTGTGGCAAATCCAGATGACGACATTAGTTTTGCACGAATTGTTAACGTACCAAAGCGCGGAATCGGTGCAACATCTGTTGATAAAATCGCGGCATATGCGGAGATGAATGATCTGTCTATGTTTGAAGCACTTGGTCAGGTAGATTTCATTGGACTCAGTGCAAGAGCTGCCAATGCACTTGATGAGTTCAAACAGCTCATTGATCAAATGACAAATATGCAGGATTATTTATCTGTCACAGAATTAACGGAAGAGATCCTAGAGAAAACAGGCTATCGTGAAGCACTGAAGATCGAAAAAACGATTGAAGCACAAAGCCGTTTAGAAAATATTGACGAGTTTCTATCGGTCACTAAAAACTTTGAAGAACAAAATGAAGATAAATCACTTGTCACCTTCCTGACAGACCTCGCCCTCGTCGCAGACATTGATAAGCTGGATGAGGCTGAGGAAGAAGATCAGGATGCGGTCATTTTAATGACGCTTCACGCAGCAAAAGGACTTGAATTCCCCGTTGTGTTCTTAATGGGAATGGAGGAAGGTGTCTTCCCGCACAGTCGTTCATTAATGGAAGATGCCGAGATGGAAGAAGAGCGCCGTCTCGCTTATGTAGGCATCACACGGGCCGAAGAAGAGCTTTATTTATCAAGTGCGAAGATGAGAACGTTATTCGGCCGGACGAACATGAATCTGGAATCACGATTTATCAGAGAAATACCAGCTGATTTATTGGACAACCTAAATGAGAAAAAAGAAACGAAAACACCGTTTGGCCAAACGAGAGAAAGACCGCAAAGACGAGGGCCTGTCTCACGTCCACAAACGCAAACCATTCAAAACACAGGCGGCGGCAGCATTGGCTGGGCTGTCGGTGATAAAGCCGCTCATAAAAAATGGGGCGTTGGCACGGTTGTGAGTGTAAAAGGTAGTGGAGATAGTACAGAGCTTGATATTGCCTTCCCAAGCCCTACAGGCATTAAGCGTCTCCTTGCCGCATTTGCGCCAATCGAAAAGCAATAAACTGATAGGACTGACAAAACGGATGAAGTGAAAGGAAGAAGCAGATGGATAAAGAAGCAGCGAAACGCCGGATCGAGGAACTACACCAGATTTTGAATCAATACAACTACGAATATCACACACTGGATCGTCCAAGTGTTCCTGACGCTGAATATGATGCGCGGATGCGTGAGCTGATCTCTCTGGAGGAAGAACACCCTGATTTAAAAGCAGCGGATTCACCCTCGCAAAGAGTAGGAGGTGCTGTTTTAGACGCCTTCCAAAAAGTACGTCACGGTACACCGATGCTCAGTCTCGGCAATGCGTTTCATGAACAGGACCTTCTTGATTTTGACCGCCGGGTTCGTCAAGCAGTCGGTGACGACGTCGCTTACAATGTCGAGCTGAAAATTGACGGACTCGCTGTTTCTCTCCGTTATGAAAATGGCGTGTTTGTCCGTGGTGCCACGCGGGGTGATGGGACAACAGGTGAGGATATTACCCAGAATCTCAAAACCATTCGTTCCATCCCGCTCAAAATCAATCGGCCTCTGTCGATTGAAGTGAGAGGCGAGGCATTTATGCCAAAACCTTCTTTTGAAGCCCTTAACGAAAAAAGATTACAAAACGAAGAAGAGCCGTTTGCGAACCCGCGTAATGCGGCTGCTGGCTCACTTCGTCAGCTCGATACGAAAATTGCAGCGAAACGAAACCTTGATATTTTCGTCTACAGTATAGCGGAGCTTGATGAAATTGGTGTTGAAACGCAAAGCGCAGGACTTGATCTTCTCGATGAGCTTGGCTTTAAAACGAACAAAGAAAGACGGATGTGCCAAACCATTGAAGAAGTGATCGACCTCATTGAAACACTGAAAACAAAGCGTGCTGATTTCTCATACGAAATCGATGGCATTGTCATTAAAGTCAATTCATTGGCTCAGCAAGAAGAACTAGGCTTCACAGCAAAAAGTCCACGCTGGGCAGTTGCGTACAAATTTCCGGCCGAAGAAGTCGTGACGAAGCTGATTGACATTGAACTAAGTGTGGGGCGTACTGGCGTCATCACACCAACAGCGATTCTTGAGCCTGTAAAAGTGGCAGGAACGACAGTGCAGCGTGCTTCTCTTCATAATGAAGATTTGATCAAAGAGAAGGATATCCGCCTTTTTGATCAAGTGATTGTTAAAAAAGCGGGCGATATTATCCCAGAGGTTGCAGGTGTCCTTCTTGATCAACGAACAGGAGAAGAAAAGCCGTTTCACATGCCGACTGAATGTCCAGAGTGTCATAGTGAGCTGGTCAGAATTGAAGGAGAAGTGGCGCTTCGGTGCATCAATCCCGAATGCCCTGCCCAAATACGTGAAGGACTCATTCACTTTGTGTCTCGTAATGCGATGAATATTGATGGGCTAGGGGAGCGAGTCATTACACAACTTTTCAAAGAACAGCTTGTCTCTCGTGTATCAGACCTGTACCGTTTAACAAAAGAAGAGTTGATTCAGCTAGAACGAATGGGCGAAAAATCAGTCGATAATTTACTGCGTTCGATCGAGCAATCGAAAGAAAACTCTCTTGAACGGTTATTATTTGGACTCGGTATTCGATTTATTGGTTCTAAAGCGGCGAAGACATTGGCCATGCACTTTGAGGATATCGATCAGTTAAAACAAGCAACGAAAGAGCAATTACTTGAAGTAGATGAAATTGGTGAAAAAATGGCCGATGCAGTCGTCACGTACTTTGAGAAAGAAGAAATACTTGATTTGCTAAATGAACTAAAAGAACTTGGGGTCAATATGACCTACACAGGGCCAAAACCGGTGAAAGTAGAAGAAAGTGATTCCTACTTTGCAGGAAAAACCATTGTGTTGACGGGGAAATTAGAAGAAATGTCGCGAAATGATGCAAAGGCAGCGATCGAAGCATTAGGCGGCAAGTTAGCAGGTAGCGTAAGTAAAAAAACAGACTTAGTCATTGCCGGCGAAGCAGCTGGAAGTAAGCTGACAAAGGCAGAAGAACTCAATATTGAAATTTGGGACGAAGCCAAAATGCTCGAGGAGCTAAAGAAATAAGAGGAGTGTTTTCTATTGAAAAAGTTGCTATTGCTGCTGACAATGCTCACACTGGTATTGTCAGCGTGTGCACCTTTTGGGGGAAAGGATGAGGAAGAGGTCACACAAAAAACGGATGAAACGAAAGAAACAGCGATCATCCCAATGTACAACATCTCTGATTCCTATTACAAAATGGTGCTGCCGTTTAAACAAGGAGCGGCAAGAGGACTAACAGCAGAGCGTCTCAATACACGCTTAGACATTGATGAATTTGAAACAGGACTCATGCGCCTGGCAACAGAATCATTCAATACAAACGATTATCTGTTCCAAGAAGGACAGCATTTAGATGAAGATACTGTTCTCAGCTGGCTTGCCCGCAAAAAAACAGGCAGTGATCTGAAAAAAGCTGAAAAAGAAGACAAAGACTTTAAGAACTTAGGCTTAAACCCTGCTCTTCCAAACTCAGGTTCAACAAAGTCAAAAAATGAAAATAGTCCAATCTACTTAGCTTCCATGCTAGAGCATAATTACTTAATCAGAAAAGATAAAAATAGCTTACAGCTTGGCGGGGTTGTCATCGGTCTTGCGCTTAACTCTGTCTATTATTATCGCGAAAATATCGGAGATCCTCAGCAAGAGGTGACCATCGATTCATCGAAAAATTCAAAGAAACTTTTAGCAGAGGGCGAAAAAATCGCAGAACAAGTCATCAAACGACTTCGTCAAATGGATGGTCTGCAAAAAGTCCCAGTCATGATTGCTCTTTATAAACAAGCACCAAAATCATCTATTGTTCCAGGAAACTTCATCGCTAAAACCGATGTAAAAGCAGGATCTTCTGATATTGGCAGTTGGGATACGATTAAAGAAGAGAATGTCTTCTTCCCTTCAGATAATGCCAAGAGCAGCTATAAAGATGATTCAGAGCGATTTGACCGCTTCAAGACAAAGGTAGAAGACTACTTCCCGAATTACACAGGTGTGGTAGGCAAAGGTTTCTATAAAAACGGGAACTTGCAAAAAATGAAAGTAGAAATTCCAATGCAATTCTACGGAAAAACAGAAGTCGTGGCATTCACGCAATACTTAACAGGTGAAGTCATGGATTACTATAAGAGCACCAATATAGAAATCAACATCACCTCTTCTGATCAGCAAGAAGCCCTCATCACAAAAAATGCTGAAGACAAAGAACCAACTGTTCATATATATGACTAAATAAAAACCGCCTTTTGTCTTCTTTTCAGCGTGATAGAAAACTTTTGCAGTCTAGGAAGGACGAGTACTGGAGCGGAGCGAATTTGACATTCGTGAGCACCAGCACGCAGGACTGCGGGCGAATGCGAGGGTTTGTCTACACACTGAAACCGCCTTTTGGCGGTTTTTTATTTCTAATTAGAGGAATTTTTCAACTTTTGTCAAAGTATGTGAGGAAACCAAAAGGAAAGGCAGGTATGTTGATGCTCGTATAAATGCTGATTACCGTCATGTATAAGTAAAAAGACGATAAAAGGAGAATCAGCATGCATAAAGAAGTAAAAGCACGATACGATGAACAAATGGTCTTAAAGAAAGCGGCTCTACTCTATCATTTTCAGCCAGAACAGGTCACATTTCTAGCCGATGCAGAAAATTATGTGTATGAATATACGGATGAAAAAGGGTCGAGTTATATATTGAAAATTACCCATACCATTCGCCGCTCTCGCACATATATTTTAGGAGAAATGGACTGGATTCGGTATTTATCTCAACATGGAATCTCAGTAGCTAAACCGGTTTTATCCGCAAGAGGAAAAGATGTTGAAGCGATTCCCGATCAAGCAGGAGGCGCTTTTTTGCTGAGAGTGTACGAAAAGGCGCCCGGCAGAAAAGTGACCGAAGCAGATTGGAATGGACAGTTGTTTCAAGCGTTAGGAGCCTATACAGGGCGTATGCATCAAACGACTAAACAATATCAAGTGAAAGATCCTCGCTATAAGCGTCAAGAGTGGTATGAAGAGGAGCAATTAAAGCTTGAAACATATATTCCTTCTGATCAAACGGTTGTGTTACAGCGAAAAGATGAACTGATGCAAAAGCTTCACCAGCTCCGAATATCCAAGGATGTCTATGGACTGGTGCATGCGGATTTACATCACGGGAACTTCCACTATCATCAGGGAGAAATCATTGCATTTGATTTTGATGATTGTGGATATCACTGGTTTATCAACGATATAAGCATTTTGCTATACAACGTTCTTTGGTATCCGGTGATTCCGTATGAGGATAAAGCTGCATTTACGGCTGAATTTATGAGCCATTTTCTCAAAGGCTATCGACAGGAGAATGAGCTTGATGACGCATGGCTGGCGACAATACCAGATTTCCTTATGCTGCGTCATATGCTTATTTATGGGCTTTTACATCAAGCATTTGATCTCCGAACACTAAGCGCTGACGAAAGCGCCATGCTGGCGTGTTTTCGAAAGGAGATTGAGGACAAAACCCCAATTACGCCTTTTGACTTTCATCAGCTAACAACATAAATCAAAAGCCCCTTGCTGTTTGACATAGCAAGGGGCATTTTATCTTACACCGTATCACACTTCACACCAACAACGCCTTCTAAATCTTTAATATCAAAGTACACATCGGTTGTATAGCGGTCTTTATGTACGCGAACACGTACTTCCATGATCGGATAGTCCTTTTCCTTTAAATCATCAATACGTACAGAATGAATACGAATATTGAGTGCTTTCATTTCTTTTAAAATCTCTGTCATGCGGTTTCGATCAGAAAGTGACATTCTGATGCGGATTTCTTTTTCCTGTAAGCGAATCGGTCCAATCCGCTGGAAGAGCCAAGGTAAAAATTCCACACTGACGAGAATAAAGAAAAGACTGAGGAAGGCTTCTTTATAAAAACCTGCACCTGTTGCAACCCCAAGTCCTGCTGCTCCCCAGATCATCGCAGAAGTCGTAAGACCTGAGATGACGTCATTGCTTTTGCGAAGAATCACACCTGCTCCAATAAAACCAACACCAGATATAATTTGCGCCGGTAACCTGAGCGGGTCCATTTGAAGCTTAGAGACTCGAGGGAAATTGTAGGCTGCATCAATGCTGATGATGGTTAATACGCAGGAGCTGACAGCAATGACAATACACGTTTTCAGCCCAAGCGGCTTTTTCTTAAGTTCGCGTTCAAGGCCGATGATCAAACCGATTAAGGTGGCAACGGCTAATTTTAAGACTGTATCCCATTCAATTGTCCAAAACATGCGTATCGCTCCTTTCACTTCATGTACGTTTCACATCATGTATATGATCTTCTCACAGCCCATATGGCTGCACAACTTCTATTTTATTCAGAAATGGGAGAAAGAAAAGCATTTTATTTAAAAATAAAGAGAGTCATCCGCATAATGCAGATGACTCCTCATGTCTGGTTATTTTGTTTCTTCTTCGAGATGGTCTTCCATTTTGTTAAATAGCTTTTTAGAAGCTGTAGACGGTTTATTTGTTAAGAGGCTGACAATAATAGCAGTCAAACCACTTAAAATAAATCCAGGAACCATTTCGTACAAGCCAGTAGCATTATTCAAGCCTGTTGAAATCCAAACGAGAACGACAACAGCCCCAACAACCATTCCAGCTAAAGCGCCGTGATGATTCATTCGCTTCCAGTATAGACATAACAAGATGACGGGACCGAATGAAGATCCAAATCCAGCCCAAGCATATCCGACAAGGTCAAGAATGGTATCACTTGGGTTTAGAGAGAGACAAAGAGCAATAATGGCAACGACTAGTACAGACATACGTCCAATCATGACAAGCTCTTTGTCAGAAGCTTTTCTTCTAAAGAACGTACGGTATAAATCCTCTGTCATTGCACTTGCAGTAACAAGCAGCTGAGAAGAAATTGAACTCATAATCGCAGCTAAAATGGCAGAAAGTAAAAATCCAGTAATATACGGATGGAATAACACTTTAGAAAACACAATAAAGATGGTTTCTGGGTCTGCCAAAGTGGTGCTTGTTTCATGAACATACGCCACGCCGACTAAACCGACAGATAGTGAACCAATGACAGACACAATCATCCAGCTCATACCGATACGACGTGCTGGCTTTAAATCTTTAACAGTCGTAATCGCCATAAAGCGAACAATAATGTGCGGCTGTCCAAAGTAACCGAGTCCCCAAGCGAGGAAGGAAATAATGCCAATGACGCTCGTTCCTCTAAAAATATCAAGCAATTTAGGATCAATCTGTTGAATATCATTGAATGTGGCAACAGGTCCACCTAATTGAGTAAAGGCAACGATCGGCACGAGCACTAATGCTAAAAACATAATAGCTCCTTGAACAAAATCAGTTAAACTAACTGCCAAAAAGCCGCCGAATAGTGTGTACAAAATGACGATACTAGAAGTTAAGATTAAACCAAACATATAATCAGCACCAAATGCTGATTCAAATAAGCGTCCGCCTGATACCATACCTGATGAGGTGTAAAGCGTAAAGAAAATCATAATGATGACAGCTGAGACAGCTTTCAATAAAGTAGATGAGTCTTTAAACCGTTTGTCAAAAAAGTCTGGAATGGTAATCGCATCATCAGCAACTTCTGTATACGATCTCAATCGTGGCGCAAGGAATAAATAGTTTAAATAAGCCCCACTAATTAAACCAACAGCAAGCCATCCAGATGAAAGACCAGTTGTATACATAGCGCCTGGGAGCCCCATCAGCATCCATCCACTCATATCGGATGCACCAGCAGAGAGTGCGGTGACATAAGGACCTAATCCGCGTCCGCCTAACATATAGTCATTCAAGTCATTTGTTTTTCTAAATGCATACCAGCCAATAGCCAGCATTCCAATAAAATAAATAGATAAAGAAATTCCAATTTCAATACTCATGTTTCCATATCACCTTTTTCGTATTAATTTGACATCACCTCAATCAAAATATACAAAGAACAGCCTATTGATTGTCTGCTCACTGCTATGGTTACTTAACCTATCAGAGTATTCCCGAGTGATCAACCTTCTTAAACCTCCTAATGATAAAAGAAAATGCGTGTATCAGTGATAAGAATCTATATGGAAGCGCTTACAAAATTAATTCAAAGAAAAAATTTTCTGAAAAATGAAAGTCACCTTGATGAATATGTTGGACACTGGATGCATCACAATGACATATCAAGGGACAAAGCCTTTCTAGGCGTCCTCGTAAAGTTGCTTTAGAACAGTAAAATTTGATATGATAAAGTGTATATGACTTATGATCATGACCACGAACACGTATCATTTTGGAGGTGAACCTGCATGTCAAGAATTTCAATAGAAGAAGTAAAGCATGTTGCGCATTTGGCACGGCTTGCGATTACAGAAGAAGAAGCTGAGATGTTTACAGAACAGCTTGATAGCATCATTTCATTTGCAGAGCAGTTAAACGAGGTAGATACGGAAAACGTTGAACCAACAACACACGTATTAAAAATGAAAAACGTCATGAGAGAAGATGTTCCGAATAAAGGTCTTTCCATTGAGGCAGTCATCAAAAATGCGCCTGATCATAAAGACGGCTATATTCGTGTGCCATCAATTTTGGACTAAAGGAGGCCTGAGGCATGTCACTGTTTGACCACAAAATTTCTGAATTAAAAGAGCTTTTACATAAAAAGGAACTGTCTGTTTCTGATTTAGTGGACGAGTCTTATAAACGAATCCATGAAGTAGACGGGAAAGTACAAGCATTCCTAGCGCTGGACGAAGAGAAAGCACGTGCGTACGCAAAAGAATTGGACGAGGCCGTTGGTGAAAAGGACGAGCTTGGTCTATTGTTCGGTATGCCGATCGGTGTCAAAGATAACATCGTGACGAAAGATTTACGTACAACGGCATCAAGTAAAATCTTGCAAAACTTCGATCCTATTTACGATGCAACCGTTGTGAACCGCTTAAGAGAAGCGGAAGCTGTCACAATCGGTAAATTAAACATGGACGAATTTGCGATGGGATCTTCTACGGAGAACTCAGGCTTCAAAGCAACGAAAAACCCGTGGAATTTAAACACGGTTCCAGGTGGGTCAAGTGGTGGCTCAGCAGCATCTGTTGCAGCTGGAGAAGTACCATTCTCTCTTGGATCAGATACAGGCGGCTCCATTCGCCAGCCAGCATCATTCTGTGGTGTTGTGGGTCTTAAACCAACGTATGGCCGTGTATCTAGATACGGTTTAATCGCATTTGCTTCTTCATTAGATCAAATTGGGCCGATTACGCGTAATGTGGAGGACAATGCATATGTTCTTCAAGCGATTTCTGGTGTTGATCAAATGGACGCAACGAGTGCAAATGTCGATGTCCCAGATTTTCTTTCTTCATTAACTGGCGACATCAAAGGCTTGAAAATCGCTGTACCAAAAGAATATCTTGGCGAAGGTGTTGGCGAAGAAGCAAAAGAGTCTGTTCTTCAAGCGTTGAAAGTATTAGAAGGACTTGGTGCGACATGGGAAGAAGTGTCTCTTCCGCATTCTAAATATGCGCTTGCGACTTACTACTTGCTTTCATCTTCAGAAGCATCTGCCAACCTTGCTCGTTTTGACGGTATTCGCTATGGCTACCGTACAGACAATGCAGACAACCTGATTGATTTATATAAAAATACCCGTTCTGAAGGCTTTGGAGACGAAGTCAAACGCCGCATCATGCTTGGCACATTCGCTCTAAGCTCAGGATATTACGATGCATACTATAAAAAAGCGCAAAAAGTCCGTACGCTGATCAAAAAAGACTTTGAAGATGTTTTTGAAAAGTATGATGTCATTGTAGGACCAACAACACCAACTCCTGCATTTAACATTGGTGAAAAGACAAGCGATCCACTGACGATGTATGCAAACGACATTTTAACGATCCCTGTTAACCTTGCAGGCGTTCCAGGAATCAGTGTGCCTTGTGGATTTGCAAATGGTCTTCCGTTAGGACTGCAAATCATCGGTAAACACTTTGATGAAGGAACCGTTTACCGCGTGGCTCACGCTTTCGAACAAGCAACAGATCATCATAAAGCAAAACCTGAACTGTAAGGGGTGAATCAGAATGAACTTTGAAACGGTAATTGGACTTGAAGTCCACGTAGAGCTCAAAACACAATCAAAAATTTTCTCAAGCTCACCGACGCCTTTTGGTGCGGCTGCCAATACGCAAACAAGTGTCATCGATCTTGGTTATCCTGGCGTACTGCCTGTGTTGAACAAAGAAGCGGTGAACTTTGCGATGAAAGCGGCAATGGCACTGAACTGTGAGATTGCAACTGATACAAAATTTGACCGTAAAAACTATTTCTATCCTGATAACCCAAAGGCGTATCAAATTTCTCAATTTGATAAACCGATCGGTGAAAATGGCTGGATTGAAATTGAAGTAGACGGCAAAACAAAACGAATTGGTATTACACGTCTTCATTTGGAAGAGGATGCAGGAAAACTGACGCACACAGGCGACGGTTATTCACTCGTCGATTTCAACCGTCAAGGTACACCACTTGTTGAAATCGTATCTGAGCCTGACATTCGTACGCCAGAAGAAGCGTATGCTTACTTAGAAAAATTAAAATCCATTATTCAATATACAGGCGTCTCTGACTGTAAGATGGAAGAAGGCTCACTGCGCTGTGATGCCAACATTTCTCTTCGTCCGATTGGCCGTGAAGAGTTTGGAACGAAAACAGAGCTCAAGAACTTGAACTCATTCGCATTCGTTCAAAAAGGTCTTGAGTTCGAAGAAAAACGTCAAGAGCAAGTATTGCTTTCTGGCGGCTTGATCGAACAAGAAACTCGCCGCTATGATGAAGCGTCTAAAAAGACGATCCTGATGCGTGTCAAAGAAGGCTCTGATGATTATCGCTACTTCCCAGAACCAGATTTGGTGGAGCTTTACATTGATGACGAGTGGAAAGAACGTGTAAGAGCATCGATTCCAGAGCTTCCAGACGAGCGCCGCAAACGCTACATTGATGAACTTGGACTTCCTGCATATGACGCAATGGTACTGACGCTGACAAAAGAAATGTCTGATTTCTTTGAAGCGACCATTTCAGAGGGTGCTGAAGCGAAGCAAGCATCAAACTGGCTCATGGGTGAAGTATCTGCCTACTTAAACTCGGCTCAAAAAGAGCTGGAAGATACGAAGCTAACGCCGCAAGGACTGGCTGGCATGATCAAGCTCATCGAAAAAGGAACGATTTCTTCTAAAATTGCCAAAAAGGTATTCAAAGAGCTTATTGAAAATGGGGGCGACGCAGAAACAATCGTCAAAGAAAAAGGACTTGTCCAAATTTCTGACGAAGGTGCACTGCTCAAACTTGTCACAGAAGCACTTGATAACAACCCGCAATCCATTGAAGACTTCAAAAATGGGAAAGACCGTGCGATTGGTTTCTTAGTCGGACAAATCATGAAAGCATCGAAGGGACAAGCAAACCCGCCGATGGTCAACAAGATTCTTCTCGAAGAAATCAAAAAACGATAAATCGCAAAAACCGCCTCATGGAAGAGGCGGTTTTTAAATTGTTGACAAAGGGCTAAAATAAACTTTATTTTAGCCCTTTGTCTTCTTTTTCAGTGTGATAGAAAACCTTTGAAGTCTAGGAAGGGCGAGCACCGGAGCGCAGAACTGCGGGCGAATGCGAGGGTTTGCCTATACGCTGAAACCGTCTCATGGAAGATGAGGTTTTTTTGTTGATTGACATGACAGGGTCTTATCATAGATCAGACCATCGCCGTATATCAATTCATTGGTTCTTTTTTTATAATGAAGCATAAGCTTTAGCACATATTCAAAGGGGATAAAGGTGAACTAAAGTGAACATCGCCACGTATTGTCATTGGAGGAATAGCTTCAATTGTTCCACAGCTCTTTGGACAGCGGAGTCCTCACACGTTTCTAAATTTGTCAGCATCCCTTGAATGACCGGCTTGCGAGGCTCATCTTTGGCCAATTCTTCTTCAATAACTTCAATGGATACAAGGGTATCATCCGAAAGCAGATGCTCAGATTTTAACAATCGAAGCTCTTCTTGAAGAGTAGCGGCATTTGGCGCTTCATCATCCCAAATGTTTTGCTTTAGAATCGGCTTCGCATGAGAACGGAGAAGCCCATGCACCAAATCATCAAATCGGTCGAGAATAAAGGATGAGAGCTCATCACATGATAATTGCATCTGATCTTGTAAAAGCAGTACCTGCACATAAGATTGGATGATTCCTTGAATCATGACTGACAGGTCAGTTATATATGGTTCGATCTCCTGTCCATACGTGGTCAAAATAGAAATTTGGATTTCATCATTCATCTGCTTTTTAACCGTTTTGGAATACTTTTTAATTTGCTGGTTTTCCGGAATAATGTTCTCGCTGAGGATCAAAATGATAAAATCCTTGTTCTCAGCAAAGTGCTGGAACTGTTGAGCGATTTGTTTCTGAAAGATATCTCTAGGCGCAAGATGCTGATTTTCTTTTCGAATCTTTTCAATACTTTGCATAGACGTGTCGATATAATATTCAAACGCTCTGTTGAAAAGCTGTTCTTTTGATTTGAAATGCAAATAAAATGCACCTTTAGAAATTCCGCATTCATCTGCAATTTCCTGAATGGTCGTAGAAGAAAAACCTTTTTTCGCAAACAATTGAATGCTTGCTTTAATGATTTTTTCTTTTTTTTCGTTCATGAAATAAGGCCCCTTCAGCTTTAGAATGTTACGTCAAACGCAAGTGAAATGGTTGACGGCATTGTATATCACCGTTTATTATGATATAGAATGACCAGTCAGTCAATACATAAAGGAAAATGGAGGACATAATGAATTCGATCATCAATTTTGTATTAAAGAACAAGTTCGCTGTATGGCTCATGACGATTATCGTAACAGTTGCTGGTCTATATGCCGGATTGAATATGAAACAAGAATCAATCCCGAATATCAACACTCCAGTCATTACGGTTTCTACAACGTATCCTGGCGCAACGCCGGACGAAGTATCAGATAAGGTGACAGATCCAATTGAGAAGTCGATACAAAACCTAAATGGAGTGAGTGTCGTCACTTCCAATTCATATGAAAATGCGTCATCCATTCAAATTGAATATGACTATAGCAAAGACATGGATGAGGCGAAAAAAGAAATTGAAGATGCGATTAGCAATATCAACTTCCCAGAAAATGCGGAACAACCAAAAATCGCACGTTTCACCATTAACGCCATTCCAATTTTAGCACTCAGTGTGTCTGGCGATAAAGAATCCTTACAGGAATTAACTGAAAAAGTTGAAAATGATTTGATCCCTGCACTCAAAGGTCTCGATGGAATCTCATCTGTAGATGCATCTGGTCAACAAATCAAAGAAGTGCAATTCTCATTTAAACAAAAGAAACTCGAAGAATACGGTTTAGATGAAGAAACCGTTCAAAACATCATCAAAGGTTCCGATGTAAACCTGCCACTTGGTTTATACACATTTGACAACAAGCAAAAATCGGTTGTCGTGGACGGTAACATTTTAAGCGTGAAAGACTTGAAAAATATGCGTATTCCTGTGACAGGAGGGGCCGGTAATGCCTCTGGCGGAATAGGAAATACAGGTGCAGTTGGAAGTGCTGAGCAACAAGCAGCAGCGGGCAGTCAGTCTGTAGAGCTCCCAACAGTGAAGTTATCTGAAATAGCCAATATCAAAGTAGTAAAAGAAGCAGAATCAATCTCAAAAACTAACGGTAAAAATAGTATCGGACTTCAAATTATGAAGGGCTCTGATGCAAATACAGTTAGTGTTGCAGAAGAAGTCACAAAAGAACTAGACAAATTTAAAAAAGACAACGATGGAATGAACATAAGTTCAACTTATGATCAGGCAGAGCCAATCAAAGAATCTGTCAGCACAATGCTGAATAAAGCAATCATTGGTGCCATTTTCGCCGTTATTATTATTCTCTTGTTCCTTCGTGACATCAGATCAACATTGATCTCGGTCATCTCGATCCCGTTATCACTGTTAATTGCTATCTTAATTTTAAATCAGCTCGATATTACACTGAACATTATGACCCTTGGCGCGATGACCGTTGCAATTGGTCGTGTCGTGGATGACTCCATTGTCGTCATAGAAAACATATACAGACGAATGGCACTCAAAGATGAACCGTTACGAGGAAAAGCCCTTGTACGAGAAGCAACGAAAGAAATGTTCTTGCCAATTATGTCTTCAACGATAGTCACAATTGCCGTGTTCTTGCCATTAGCACTTGTTGGTGGCATGATCGGTGAATTATTTATCCCATTTGCATTAACAATTGTGTTTGCATTACTTGCATCACTTCTTATAGCCGTTACGATCGTTCCAATGATGGCACACAGCTTGTTTAAGAAAAACTTGTATGGCGATAGAAAAGAGCTCAAAGAACACAAGCCAAGCAAGCTAGCACTTGGCTACAGACGTGTGTTGAACTGGACATTAAATCATAAATGGATTACGTCTGGAATTGCCGTTCTTATGCTTGTCGGAAGCTTATTCTTAGCACCACTTGTTGGCGTTAGCTTCTTGCCACAGGAAAGTGAAAAAACAGCAATAATCACGTACACACCTGAGCCTGGACAAACAAGAGAACAGGCTGAAGATGAAGCGAAGAAAGCAGAAGAATACTTAATGAAACGTGAGCATGTCGATACAGTTCAATATTCATTAGGTACATCAAATGCTCTGATAGAAAATGCTGGCGGAACTTCAAATGGTGCGCTCTTCTTTGTTAAATATGAAGATGACACACCGAACTTTGAACAAGAAAAAGAAAAAATCAGCAAAGATATTCAAAAAAATGCATCTCAAGGTGAATGGAAGTTACAAGATTTCTCATCTGGCGGTACGAGCAATTCTGTCACTTACTATGTGTATGGTGATACAGCAAGTGACATTGAAGGTACAGTAAACGATGTAGAAAAGATTTTAAAAGATGAGAAGAACTTGAAAAACGTGAGCACAAGCTTGGCTGATAAATACGATGAATACACATTTAACGCAGACCAAGAGAAGCTTGCTAAACTAGGCCTTACAGCTTCCCAAATCGCACAAGAGATTGCACATCAAAGCAGCGAAATCACTTTAACGAAGGTGACAGAGGGCGGCACAGAAATTGATGTGAAGCTTCAAACAGATAAAGACGAATACAAGAGTAAGAAAGATTTAGAAGATAAAAAAATCACGACACCTACAGGGCAAGAAATCCGAATCGGAGATGTAGTGAAGGTCAAAGAAGGAACAACGGCAAATACAATCACGAAACGTGACGGTAAAATCTACGCTGAAGTATCCGGAGATATTACAACGGACAACGTAGCGAGTGTCACACAAGACGTACAGAAAAAGGTCGACAAGCTTGACTTGAAATCTGGTGTAACTATTGATTCAGGCGGTGTGAGCGCAGATATTCAGGAATCCTTCACACAGTTAGGGATTGCGATGCTAGCTGCCATTGCCATTGTGTATCTGGTATTAGTTATCACATTCGGTGGAGGGCTTGCACCATTTGCGATCCTGTTCTCACTACCATTCACAGTCATTGGTGCCTTGGTCGGATTGTTTGTAGCGAAAGAAACGATCAGCTTAAACGCAATGATTGGCTTGCTGATGCTGATAGGAATCGTCGTAACAAATGCCGTTGTCTTAATTGACCGAGTCATTAATAAAGAGAAAGAAGGACTCTCAACAAGAGAGGCATTACTGGAAGCTGGTACAATAAGAGTACGTCCAATCTTAATGACGGCACTTGCGACAATTGGGGCACTTCTTCCATTAGCATTAGGATTTGAAGGCGGAAGCCAAATTGTTTCAAAAGGCCTTGGCGTCACAGTCATTGGTGGTCTGGCAAGTTCAACATTGCTGACATTGGTTATCGTACCAATCGTATATGAAATGTTAAGCAAATTTAAACGCAAAAAGAAATATGTAGAAGAAGATTGAGATGAAGCCCCGCTTTGATGGAACTGACCCCATAATATGAGACAAATAAAAAACACCTTCAAGTTTGAAAACGGATCGTTGTGAACCGAAATAAAACATGGAGGTGTTTTTTCTATGGGGACAAGAGTGAGTTATCCGGTTGAAGTCAAACAGAAGGCTGTGGAAATGAGATTGGCAGGCGTACCTATGAAAGAGATCATGCAGAAATTGAATATCAAGAATAAGACGCAGGTTCAGACATGGGTGAGGTGGCATAAGGCTGGGGATACACACCGGTTCGAACAGCCTGTTGGAAAACAATATACCTATGGAAAGGGTCCCGAGTACTCTTCCGAATTAGAGAGACTGCAGGCAGAAAATCGCTATTTGAGTCAACAGAATGAAGTTTTAAAAAAGTACAACGAATTGGAAAGGAAGTTGATAAGGAAACGTCAATCAAACTGGTAGAAGAATTGTGCAAAACGATGACAGTACAGGACATCTGTGTCCATTTAGGCATCTCACGCACTTCGTACTATAGATGGAAAAAGGATCTGACTCAGAATCATTCTAAAAGACAACTAGAGAAACAAATCGGCACGTTGTGCCGAAAGCACAAATATCGATATGGTTATCGAAAAATCACAGCCATACTAAAAAGGAGAATGCGTATTAACCATAAAACTGTTCAACGTATCATGCAGAAAAACCAGTGGCAATGCCGGGTTAAAATGAAAAAGCGTAAGAAGAATGGGCAGCCCTATGCCGTGGCCGGTAATATACTGGATCGGAATTTTCAGTCTGATCGCCCTCTTGAAAAACTAGTAACGGACATCACGTATTTGCCTTATGGACAGAAACAATTGTACCTTTCCAGTATATTGGATTTATATAATGGAGAAGTGATTGCTTTTACGATTGGTGATAAGCAGGACACAGACTTTATCTTAAACACACTTAATCAGCTCCCAGCACTGCCTGAGAATTGCGTGTTACATAGCGATCAAGGTTCTGTGTATACATCTTACGAGTATCAGAAAGCTGTTCATATAAAAGGCATTACCATGAGCATGTCCCGTAAAGGGACGCCCGCTGATAATGCCTCCATCGAATCGTTTCATTCCTCACTAAAGTCTGAAACGTTCTATCTTAACAGGATTGACCGCACTACGACCAACATCGTAGAACGCACTGTCAAAGAATACATTTATTATTATAACAACATTCGTATTCAAACGAAACTAAACAACCAATCACCGATAAACTATCGGCAATTGGCTGTATAAAGGTGTTTTGATCCCTGTCTCAAAAACGGGGGTCAGTCCCGATGGCGGGGCTTTTTTATGTTGAAATCTGACAAACAGCTCTTTTCATAAGCTCTTCAAATGCTTGGAAAAATGCATCACGATCGACATGGTCAATCACTTGAATTGATTTTCCATCTGTATGCTCTTCGGTACGTCCTTGCTTTGGCGTTTCGGTGTAAACGATCGCATTCATTTCCTTTGAACGAGTAAATGATGAGGAAGCAAGAGTGATCGTTGTCAGCACGTCCCATAAGTAGTAAGTCGAGTTGGTTTCATGATGAATGAGCGGCGGGCAAAAGGCGTAACACTGTCCAATAAAATCAATCCCGATATGAGAACGAAGGGAAGCCCATCGCTGACGAATATCAGGTGTAAGCGGAACTTGATTTGTGCTCTCAAGCGCGACCATTTCAATAGGAAAGCGCTCCTGAAAAACAGTGCTGACAGCATAAGGGTCCCAAAAGGCATTCCATTCTGCTGTCCCATCATGCTCGGGTTCTTCGACATTGCCTTTTTCAAGGAACGTACCGCCCATCCACACCAATTTCTCAATTTTATTAGAGATTGAAGGATCTTCTTCTAAAGCGCGTGCAAGGTCTGTGAGCGGACCAGTAAAGAGCAGAGTGACAGGTTCTTTTGCCTTTTTAACCGTTTCAATTAGATGAAGGTGTGCTGGAAGCTTGGACACTTTTGTATCAACAGTGCCTTTTTCATTTAAAATCGGCAGGGCATCTACATAAAAAGCATGCATGCGCCATTCCTTTGGAAATGGATTCACACCTCTAGAATTGGAAGCGGCTACTTCAATCTCATATGGGCTAAATCGATCAATAATTTTCTGAGAGGCGCTCAGCGCAGGCTCTAAATAACAATCAGCAGGAATCACAGACGTCCCGATCACTTTCAGGTGTTCCATTTGAAGAAGTAGAAATAAGGACACGAGATCATCAACACCGCCGTCATGATTGAAATAGACAGGCTTTTTCATGGCATACCATCCTTTGCAGCGTTTTCTTTTATCTTATCAGAATGCTGATCTGCTCAGGGAAACGTGCCATGAGATTTCAAATATTAGGGGATTGTTCTGTTGCCATTTTCAAAACTCATAGTATAATTAAAGGTTGTTAGTGGTGAAAATAGATTGCATAATGATAATAGGATGATGATGAATGAAACGTGCTCGAATTATATACAATCCGACATCTGGACGTGAACTCTTTAAGAAGAATTTACCGCAGGTTTTGCAAAAATTTGAACAGGCTGGCTATGAAACATCTTGTCATGCGACGACATGTGCAGGAGATGCAACACAAGCAGCCGAAAAAGCCGCACAGAGAGATTTTGATTTAATTGTAGCAGCTGGTGGAGACGGCACGATTAATGAAGTCGTCAATGGATTAGCACCGCTTGAAAAAAGACCAAAATTAGGAATCATTCCAGTTGGAACGACCAATGACTTCGCAAGAGCACTTGGCATTCCAAGAGAAGATATTTTAAAAGCGACAGATGCCATCATTGATGGTGTAGCAAAGCCGCTTGATATTGGTAAAGTGAATGGACAGTATTTCATTAATATTGCGGGAGGCGGCCGATTAACAGAGCTGACCTATGAAGTGCCTAGTAAGTTGAAAACCATGCTAGGACAACTTGCGTATTATTTGAAAGGCATGGAGATGCTTCCTTCCATTCGCCCGACAGAAGTCGAAATTGAATATGACGGCAAATTGTTTCATGGAGAAATCATGCTGTTTCTTGTTTCACTAACAAACTCAGTAGGCGGCTTTGAAAAGCTGGCACCAGATTCTATTTTAGATGACGGTATGTTTGACCTGATTATTTTAAAGAAGGTCAACCTAGCAGAAGCCATTCGAGTGGTCAGTCTTGCACTTCGAGGCGAGCATATTCATGATAACAATGTCATCTACGCAAAAGCGAATCGCGTGAAGGTAGATGTAAAAGATAAAATGCAATTGAATTTAGATGGTGAATACGGCGGCATGCTGCCAGGTGAATTTGAAAACCTGTATCGCCATATTGAATTTATTGTGCCAAAAGCAACAGCTGAAAAAATAGGGTGAAGACTCAACTTGGTTCCTTATGGCGACCAAGTTTTTCTTTGCAAATGAGGTGATAAAATTGGTGAAAATAAAACCGCCTGTTCAAAAAAATGAATACTACAATGTAACCTTCGAAGATTTAACGCACGAAGGTGCAGGAGTAGCGAAAATCGAGGGTTTCCCTGTGTTTGTACCGAATGCCCTTCCTGACGAACAAGGGAAAATCAAAGTCACTCGTGTCAAAAAAGGATTTGCTTTTGGACGACTCATGGAGCTGACAAAGGAAAGTCAGCACAGGCAAGATGCGCCATGTCCTATCTATAAGCAGTGCGGCGGCTGTCAAATTCAGCACATGAGCTATGAAGGCCAGCTGCTTTTTAAACAGAAACAAGTAAAGGACGTATTGGAGCGGATCGGCAAGCTTGATATGAGCCGTGTAAAAGTTTATCCTGTACTCGGCATGGAAGACCCTTGGAATTACCGAAACAAAGCACAAGTACCAGTTGGCGAACGCGAAGGCGGACTTGTTGCAGGATTTTATCAGCAGCGTACCCATGAAATTATTGATATGGAAAAATGTTTGATCCAGCAGTCAGAAAATGACGAAGTGGTACAGGCTATAAAAGACATCTGCAATGCGTTTGGCATAAAAGCATATAACGAAGAGCGGCACAAAGGCTGGCTGCGTCATGTCATGGTTCGCTACGGTATTGCAACAGGTGAAATGATGGTTGTGTTTGTTACTAGAACGGCTGATTTTCCTCAAAAGCAGCAGGTGATTGAGCAGATTATAGCACGTTTCCCACACGTTCGGTCAATTGTGCAAAACGTGAATTCAAAGAAGACAAATGTCATTTTCGGAGACGAAACGACTGTTTTATGGGGAGAAGAATACATTTATGACACGATTGGCGACATCAAATTTGCCATTTCAGCCCGCTCGTTTTATCAAGTGAATCCAGCTCAAACAAAGGTTCTTTATGATAAAGCCCTTGAATATGCAGAACTGAAAGGCGAAGAAACCGTGATTGATGCATACTGCGGAATTGGTACGATTTCCTTGTTTCTCGCACAAAAAGCGGGCAGAGTGTATGGCGTAGAAATTGTGCCAGAAGCAATTGAAGATGCAAAACGCAACGCTACCTTAAACGGGATTGACAACGTTGAATTCGCAGTCGGCGAAGCAGAAACCGTTATCCCAAACTGGTACAAAGAAGGCGTTAAAGCAGACACTCTCGTTGTCGATCCGCCAAGAAAAGGCTGTGACGAAGCACTGCTTGACACCATTTTAAAGATGAAACCAAAACGAGTTGTTTATGTTTCCTGTAATCCTGGTACGCTTGCTCGTGATTTGCGTATTCTTGAAGATGGAGGGTATGTGACAGAGGAAGTGCAGCCTGTGGATATGTTTCCGCATACGAGTCATGTGGAGTGCGTGGCGTCTTTATTCCTTGAATTGTCTAATTAAAATAAAATTCTCTCACAGATAATTAACATTGTTTAACTCAATATTATCCCGGTATTACTCAATAGGGTTCCGGGATTTTTTTGTCAAATAACTTCTCTTTTCTCTTATAGTTCCTCTACTGTCATAGGATAAATTAACTATCACTCTGAAAAAACGTTAACAAAACATTTGATCGAAAATAGGTGTTTTAAATCGTAAGAAAATGAGGGTAAGGCTCAGATAGGATTAATATTTTGGCACATAAATAATAAGGAGGAAAAGCTGGTAAATCCTAATTGATCACTTAGCTTTCAAATTCATTATTAAGACATTCAAATTAATAAAGCAAGATATTATGAGAACTGATGGAAAATTTAATCTGTATTTTGGATTTTAAAGAGAATAAGGTGAAATTTAAGAGAGGCATTGCTTCCGGAATACAAAAGCTAGTTATTTCATTTAAGCAATGGATAGAACAAGGAGTTTGCGGTGGTGATGATTTTCATTGCTGTGCTGAAACACAGATGAATAATATTAACTTTATCAAGCCAATGTATCCGGATAATGAATTACATATCTATGGTCCAAAGACTAAAGCAGCGTTAGAAAAGTTATTTAAATAAAAAATCTATAGACATATGATTATAGTAGTAAAAGCTATGAATTAAATAAATGCCCCCCTTCTCGACTATTGGATAGGGGGCTCTTCTTCTATGTTCTGATTCTTTTGATCAAGCGCAGAGGATATGATATCAAGACCAATGTATAAAAAGCTAACAAAGAAAGATAAAATCAATATACCATTTCCCCATATAGAAACTTCAACTATCTCCATATTTAGTACATATTTAATTGAAAAGTAAATAAGAGCCCACGAAGCAAAAAATTCTAAAATATAAGTTATCCATTTTGGGACCTTCAACAAAAAAATAATTCCTTTCCCTATAAATAAAACTATAAATGACCAAAAAATTACGATGATGCTAACTAACAAAGAAAAGGTCACCAAAGAGAAAAATGAATCATAAATTATGTATTCGCCGAAAAGAAAATTTACTCCCAATGATACTAGGTAAAGCATGAAAGTCGGAATAGCAATAACGAAACCAAAGGAAAAACATATTAGTAAAATAAGAAGAACGGCAGCAATAGCACCTGGGGGTTCATCTACAACATTTTTTTTCCTTAAAAAAGTATAAAATATGATAGAAACTAAAAGGAGTATTAAAAAAGTCAATGAAATCACATAAGAAAAAGACAATATATACCCTCCATAAAAAAGCGCTATTAGAAAACTAATAGCACTTATTGTTTATTTAAATAAGAGTAATGATGAATTTTGCCAAAGTTTTAGCAACATCTTTAGGTGCACCCATTTTAACAAAAGCTTTTACAAACTGTTTTTCTGTCCACTTTTCCCCTTTATCCATTACCTTTGCGATCTTAGCAGATTTCTTTCTGATCCAAGCAGCAACCTTTGGATTAAAGGGTTTCAATGCTTTTGATAGTAACCATCCACCAGAACGTAAAGCACCTCGGAATGCTTTATATGACCATGAAACAGCCCCTTGAGTAGAAACTTCCCCGTTTGCGGCTGTTTGAGTTGTTAAAGCATTTGATTGAATAGGGCTAGTGCTGTTATTTGTTGCGGCTTGTTGTAAAGATGTTTTATATACCTTTGTATGTACTGGTGCTATTGATTTAGTTGGCTCCGCTGCAAACGCAGTAGTCGCACCAAGACCGGAAGTTAATAAAGTTGCGCTTAATAGTACAGGAACAAACTTCTTTCTAAAAGTCATAGTAATTTCGCCTCCGAAAATTTAATGAAGAGGCTGTTTATAGTGCTAAAAAAATCTTGTTGTTCGAGCCTCAATTATAAAATACATCTTGAGAAAAAACAGTGGCATATGTCTTAAATTCTTATAGGACTTTGATATAAGATAATCACTCCTTTTTTGATTTACATAAAAATTGCAACAACAACCAAATTAAGGGTAAATGTTATTTCAATACTGTATTTTTTCAATATTATACATTTGTGTGTCTATATAATTGTATTTTATTTTATGGAGAAATTGCGGTTTCTTTTCGGTGTGGAATTATTTTGAAAATGATAATATATGTCATTATAGGGAATAGCAAGGAAGGGGATGGTAGGAGTGGAGAGAATTCTTTCTTCTCAAGTTGGTATATTAATAAATGATTGGTATAGATTTATAAGGACATTCAGCGTGCCGGATGCAGAGATTTTAAAAGAACAGGTTGAAAGAGAAATAGAGAACATGGAAGAGGAGGATCAAGATTTACTGCTATATTATCAATTAATGGAGTTTAGGCATCGACTCATGCTTGAAAGTCTTGTGCCTATTGAAATGAATCAACAACGCCCCACTTTACCCGATTTACTCAGAGAAATAGAGAACAAACAGCCCCACGTCAAAGGAACGCTTGACTACTATTCAAACTTCTTTAGAGGTATGCACGAATTCCACCAAATAAATTATGTTGCTGCTATAAATTTTTACAAGGCTGCTGAAGAACATTTAAAGAATGTTCCCGATGATATAGAAAGAGCCGAATTTCATTACAAACTAGCTGATGCATATTATCGCATTGATCAACATTTCGTATCGTTAAACCATTTGGAAAAAGCAAAAGAAATGTATTCAACAAGCGAGTTTTACAAAGCGAAAGTAGTCGGTTGTAATATCAAATTTGGAGCGAATATGTATGACTTATACCGCTTAGATGAGGCAGAATCTTATTATAGGGAAGCCTTGAGCTTGGCTCAAGAGCTTAATGAGGAAACAGCCCAACGGATTATTGGTGTAATACATCATAATTTAGGTTTAGTGAAAAAAAGAGCCGGAGAAATTGAAACCGCAGAAAATGAATTTCTAAATTCAATTCAAATAAAAGAACATGCCGAAACGATCTCGGGAATTAGAACACTTTATATGTTGTCCTGGGTATTCTACGAACAAGATAAAAAAGATAGAGGAAACCAATATTTCACCATTGGCTTAAATAGAGCTAACTTTGCAGACGACCAAGAATATATAGCTAAATTAAAAATCATTTATGCGCTTTTTGAAGAATATAATGAATCGGAGGTAAATGAAAGCCTCAGTTATTTAGAAAGCAAAAGTTTGTGGCAAGATGTAGCGGAGTTATCAGAAAAACTCGCAGATTATCATTATCAAAAAGGGAATTTTGAATTGAATAGAGAATATCTAAAAAAGACCATTAAAGCACAACAACAAATACTAAAAATGGCGGAGGCGTTATGATGAAAAAGTTATTTATCAGTTTAACAATTTTTTCTGTGTTATTCGCTGCCGGTTGGTCACTTGATAAAATCATTACTTCTAACACTTATCATGTAACAGAAAAGGCAATTACAATTTAAAAAGCCCCTGCATAGGGCTTTTTTATTTGAATATCTTTTCATTAGTTTGCCGGATACTGTTCCTGCTGCCCGTCGCGTGACACGTTTCCCAGAAGTAGCTTTTGAACGGCGTTTACGTCTCCTCAAATTTTTGATATTTTATAAGGTGCTGATAGTATTTTGTTCATTTTATACTCCTTTTGCGTTGAATCCTTACAAAAGTATATAATGATAAAAATTGCTGAAAGACTTTATAGAAGGACATGCCCCAAAAGGCGCTATGTCATGAGAGGAATTGGATGAAGGATGAGTAAAAATTTCTGGCGTGATTTACCACGGCCATTTTTTATATTAGCACCAATGGAAGAAGTGACAGATGTAGTGTTTCGTCATGTTGTGAGTGAGGCGGCGAGACCGGATGTGTTTTTTACAGAGTTTACGAACAGTGAGAGCTATTGCCATCCTGATGGTATTCAAAGTGTGAAAGGCCGTTTAACATTTACAGAGGATGAGCAGCCGATTGTTGCTCATATTTGGGGAGACAAGCCTGAGAACTTTAGACAAATGAGTATTGGAATGGCGGAATTAGGATTTCAGGGGCTTGATATTAATATGGGCTGTCCTGTCCCAAATGTCACGCAAAACGGGAAGGGGAGTGGATTGATTCTACGCCCAGACGTTGCGGCAGAGCTGATTCAAGCGGCAAAAGCAGGGGGATTACCTGTTAGTGTGAAAACAAGACTAGGGTTTACAGAGGTCGATGAATGGCGTGGTTGGCTCAGACACATTTTGGAGCAAGACATTGTGAATTTATCGATTCACCTTCGTACTAGAAAGGAAATGAGCCAGGTAGATGCGCATTGGGAGCTCATTCCTGAGATTAAGAAATTGCGTGATGAAGTAGCCCCTGATACGCTTTTGACGATCAATGGTGATATTCCTGACCGTCAAACTGGCTTAAAGCTTGCTGAACAGTATGGAGTGGAAGGAGTGATGATTGGACGCGGGATTTTCCATAACCCATTTGCTTTTGAAAAAGAGCCGAAGGAGCATACGAGTGATGAGCTGCTAGGTCTTTTAAGATTGCATCTTGATCTTCATGATCAATATTCCTCATTAGGCTTGCGTCCATTCAAGGCACTGCATCGTTTCTTTAAGATTTATGTAAAAGGATTCAGAGGAGCGAGCTTCCTAAGAAACCAATTAATGAACACATCATCAACAGATGAAGTGCGTGCAATGCTAGATGAATTTGAAGCGAGAAATCAGGAACAATCATAATCAAAAAGAGGAGGGGTAACCCTTCTCTTTTTTTATGAATAGGACTATTAAACTAGTTCTCTCAAATGGTAAAATGATATAGAAATAACAATTGGAGGTATTTTATTTGAAACCATTTTGGGATACAGACAGAGAAAGTGAAGAGACATTTAAGAAAATCAATGAAAAAGGCATTGCAAAAGCGGAAAAGAAACTAGGCGTCATCTTGCCTGATACATATAAGAAACTGATTCTTGAACAAAATGGCGGTTATACCTTGCATAATGCTTTTCCAACAGACCAGCCGAATGGATGGGCACAGGATCATGTGTCATTTGATCATTTAAGAGGAATTGCCAAAGGCGAAGGTATTATGGATAGTGATTATTTAATAGAAGAATGGGAATTGCCTGAGGGACTTGTGCTTATTTGTGGGGATGGTCATACGTGGATCGCATTGGATTATAGAGATACTAAGGAACATCCGCCGGTTCATTACTTTGATCTGGAATATGAGACGGATTTTAAATTAGCGGATTCGTTTGATGAATTGATTGCGGGGCATTATACCGCAGAGGATAGTGAAGAAGATGAAATGTCGGATGAAGAGTGGCAGGCTGAATATGAAAAACAGAATAAACCATTATCAAAAGAAGAAGTGAAAGATATCTTTTTAACCAAAGACCCTGAGCAACTTTCAAAAATCGCGAATTTCCAAGTGGAACAAATTGATGATATCAAGTGGATTTTTTCTGAGGTGGAAACGTATATGGACAGCCTTCAGAACGAAGAAATGTTAACGACTGCTGGCTGGGCAATCAATACGATCTTTATAATGAATGACGAAATGATTAAGCAGCATGCTGATGTTGTCGAGCATGCACGTCGTTTTGCGAAGCATTTGAGTCAATCAGAAATAGATGAAATGCCTCACATTGCCTTTAATATATCAATCGCATTGGAATTTGATTTAGAGGAATAAGATCTATCATTTTAAAAATAGACCCCCTTACTAAAAAGGGGGTCACCATTTCCTTTACTCCGCACTCTCTTCAACATCACGGCTATCTTCTGTTTCACCAATATAAATAGGACCGTTTGCATGGTCGATTCGGATTGGCCATTCGTATGGGACTTGTAGGCGTCGTGCGATGGCTCTCCAAAACTTTGCAGAATCAAATTCTAGTTCTTGAAAGTCTTTAAGCAATTCTTTATAAGAAGATCCATCAAATTGAATGTACGAGTCTTGCAGACGCATAAAGGCGTAATGTCTCACTTCTAGTGCTGCCGCAGCTTCCATTTCTTCTTCTGTTGCTTCGCCAATGATTGTTCCTGCGGGTGGAAGCATGTCGTATACGTTAAATTCCTCTTCTTCTTCGTGTGCTGCATTGTGCTGTTGATCTGACATTTTTTTCACTCCTTCTAGTCTTCATCAAGCTTTTATTCGTGCTTACTTCTATTATCGGAAGGAAATGCGAAATGTGGAATGAAAAAAGAAGCAGATCCACAATACTTGCTTTTTCTTCTTGAATCTTTTATGATCGATTACAGATATAAAAGGTCTACAATAGATAGAAAGGAATGTTTCGATGAAATATTCTAAAGCGACCAACTATGCGCTTCATACGATGGTATTTTTAACTCTTGCACCAAAGGGGAAAGCAATAGGCGTTGAGCCTCTCGCCAAGATGCAAGATCTTTCGCCCACTTATTTATCCAAAATTTTAACAAAGCTTGTGAAGGCGGGATTGATTGAATCAACACCTGGCGCAAAAGGTGGTTACGCCATTCTGAAAAAGAAGGAAGACATTTCGTTTCTAGACGTCATTCAGGCGGTAGAAGGACAAACCAATTTATTTCGTTGTTCCTTAGCACATGATTCTTTCATGCCTCACGATGACTGTTTGATTGAACAAGTCATGCAAGATGTTGAAACGAAAATGCAGAAGACGTTAAGTCAAAAGCGGTTAGTTGATATTGCAAGCCAAATAGAGCAGACAGAAAAAAATCCATTTTTTAAGATGTGATTTTTTTGAATAAATTATAGATATTAAGAGTCTTTAAAGTCTTGGATAAAAAGGAGAGATTTATATGTTATTAGATTGTGCCATTATTGGAGGCGGGCCAGCCGGATTAAATGCAGCTCTTGTTGTGGGGCGGGGCAGAAAACAGGTCATGGTATTCGATGATGAGATGCCAAGAAATCGAGTGACTCAGGAATCACATGGATTTATTACAAACGATGGAATGACACCGTTTGAGATCAGACAAGCGGGAGAAGCGGATCTTCAAAACTACCCTGATATTCAAATCAAACGAAGCAGAATTGTGGAGATACAAAATCATGAGGACAACTTCGCGTTACTGACACAAGAGGGAGAAAGATTCGAAGCGAAGAAAATCATATTGGCAACAGGACTTCAGGATATACTGCCAGAAATGAAGGGGATTCATGAAGTGTATGGAAAGACGTTGTTTAGCTGTCCTTTCTGTGATGGCTGGGAGCTAAAGGACAAGCCACTTGCCCTGATTGCAGAGAACCAGCGCGCTTTGCATATGGCGAAACTTCTTTCCAATTGGACAAAGGATTTGATTGTGTTTACAAATGGACAGCAAGTGTTAGCTGAAGAGGAGAAAGCACTGCTATCAGCGCATTCTATTCAAGTCATTGATGTACCAATTGTAGCGATCAATCATGACAATGGGCAGTTTCACTCTCTTCACCTTGCGAATGGGGAAACGGTGAAAAGAGAAGGCGGATTTGTCGCAAGTGATTTCAAGCAGTCAACCCCTTTTGCTGAAAAACTAGGCTGTCAAATGACGAAAAATGGGGGCATTGAAACAGATATTCTTGGGCGTACAACCGTCAGCGGTATTTTTGCATGTGGTGATAATTTAGGCGGACCTGCTCAGCTTGTTCTTGCAGCAGCAGCTGGAAGTCAGGCAGGAATGGGCGTCATTCATGAACTTGTGCAGGAAGAGTTTCAACAAAGAACACCTCTATAAAAAGAGATGTTCAGCGATGAGCGATTTTCCGTTTTGCTAAGACGTGAGCAGTCCATTCAAAAAGTGCGTAGATGACAAAGAAGATTAGGATCCAGCTGCTGACATCGACCCATACATTGGTGATATGAATGATGTTCGCCTGATCAAGTCCAGTCTGTATCCACATCGTGATCAATGCGGTGAGGAACACCTGTAAAAACCATTTTTTCAATTGGTCACACCTCCATCTCTTTCTATCATATAAGAAATGACAGTTTATTTCCAATTGAATTTCCATCAGTTTCAACGGTAAAATAAGAAATAAAACCAATGGAAGGACATGAGATGAGCGATCAAACCAATCGTTTTTTAAAAAGTCATTTTCCTGACCTTGTCCTCACGCCGCCTCTTTTTTATGGGTGGCCTTTTGGTCTTCGCTTTGAAGTGGCAGATTGGTCATTAGGAGAAGAATCGGTTGTATTAGAAAAAGCAGACGATCGGGCTTTAAAAATTGTCAGATATGCTTTTGATCCAGAAGACGATATTCTACTTGTCACGGATGTCTATACGCAGCATGAACATGAATTAACGAAGCAAAAGCTCCTAGTTTATCAAAAATATGCCGACCGACAAGTGTGTCACCGATTGCGTCACGAGCGTTTGGCCTATGTACAACCAAAACTAGAAGAAACAATGAAAATAGAGAGATTTACACTCAAGTGTCAGCTGCAAGATATTCGATTGCGCCCGCTATTACAAGCCATATGCCAAGAGGATTTCTACAAACCGAATCAAATCATGAAAGGAAAGCTTGGTTATGACATTTATCTCATCAATCTCTCAAAACAGATGATTTTCCACTTATATGATGATCGAGGCTGTGATCTTATTGCGGCAGATCCAGAACATCTGCATCCAGTTTATGAAGGTTTACAGCACTGGCTATTAGACTATGATCGTGCTCAGATGGATCAGTTGTTTGCCGGGAAATAAGAAAAACCGCACTTTTGACTAGACTAACCTAGTCAAATGGGACATAAAAAAACACCCTTCAAGTGATACACTTAAACTAAGTGATAATTTGGAGGGTATTTTTATGAAAAAAAACAGATATTCAGCTGAAACAAAATGGGCGGTTGTGAAAGATAAATTAAGCGGGCAGTTTACCAATCAACAAATTATGGATAAATATCATATAAAGAATGTATCTCAGATTAAAACATGGATGAAGTGGTATCGAGAAAATCAGTTACATCGATTCGATCAGCCAATTGGAAAACAATATAGCTTCGGACATGGACCTGACAATGTATCCAAAGAGGAAAAAGTAAATAGGCAGATTGAACACCTTAAGATGGAGAATGAAATTCTAAAAAAGTATTTGGAGATCGTAGAGGAGTTGAAAAAGGAGTAGCCTTGTATTTGATCGAGAGATTACGGAAGAACTATACAGTAACGTCTGTCTTAAGTATTTTGCAGATCGCCAGATCGACCTATTATCGCTGGGTATCCGAAGGAATACGTGAAAAATCACAAGTGGAGAAGGCTGTTATTTCCTTATGTACCGAAACGTCGTTCCGGTACGGCCACCGTAAGATCCGAAAGCTGCTTCAGCGCCAATATGATATCAAACGAAACCGAAATACTGTACAGCGCATCATGCAAAAACACCATCTTCAATGTCGTGTGAAGCGTAAAAGGAAATGGAAATCACAAGGGGAATCTGTCATCATTGCCCCAAATATATTAAATCGGAACTTCACCGCAATACACCCGAATTTAAAATGGGTAACCGATATTACTTATATTCAGTATGGACCGAGAACGCTCTATCTTTCGACCATGATGGATTTATACAACAACGAAGTTGTTGCCTATACCCTAGATGATCACCAACAGACATCACTCATATTGGACACATTGAGGGCAGCTTTAGAGAAAAGGAATTCACCTAAAGGTGTACTTGTGCATTCAGATCAAGGAAGTGTATACAGTTCGTATGCATATCAAAAGGAGCTAGGGGTAAGGAACCTCACAAGCAGTATGTCTAGACGAGGCAACTGTTGGGATAACGCAGTGATTGAATCATTCCATTCTAGCTTAAAATCAGAGGAATTTATGTTTACAAAGTTCAACTCTATATCAGAAAAAGATGTCAGGCAACGAATCGATCGTTACATCAAGTATTATAATGAAGAGCGTATCCAAGAAAAATTAGGCTACCACGCACCAAAAACATTTGGTAGCATGTCAGCCTAATAAGGGTGTTTTATTCGTGTCTCATTCTCCTATGTCAGTCTAGACAAGTGCGGCTTCTTTTTATGCTTCTACTTTTTTGAAAAACTGAGGCAGATATTCTTTGTGTGCTTCTAGCATTTCATCTAGGATGCTTTTTGCAACAGCATCTGATGGGACGAGCGGATTGATGGTCATGGCGACAAGTGCTGTGTTGTAGTCACCTGTTACAGCTGCTTCAGCGGCTACACGTTCAAAGGATTTAATTTGAGAAATAAGTCCTTTGACAGCGACCGGCATTTCACCAACAGCGATTGGTTTTGGGCCGTCTTTTGTGATGACACAGTTCAGTTCAACGGCAGAATCATTTGGAATGTCACTGATGGCGCCATTGTTGATTGTGTTTACAGGCTGAATGTCATGCTTGTCGTTATAAATGGATGCAATCAAGTTACATGCTGCATCACTGTAGTAAGCACCGCCGCGTTTTTCAAGCTGTGGCGGCTTAATATCAAGATCAGGATCTTTGTAAAGCTCGAACAGGTCATTTTCAAGTGCACGAACGACTTCTGCACGAGTTCCTTCATTCTCTGCGGCTTTCTTTTCTTCAGCCAGCATATCACTTGTTTTGTAATAGTAGCGGTGGTATGGACAAGGAATGACGCCAAGCCCTTTTAAGAAATCAGCATCCCACGGAATCGCTTGAATGTTGTTCATCGACATCGTAGAGTTTGGATCTGCCATATCTTCGATGACTTGATCCATGATGCTTTTACCATCTAAGAATACGTTGAGTCCAAAGACCATATGGTTTAATCCAGCAAAGCTGACCTCGACTCTGCTTGCGTCGACATCAAGTCCTTTGGCGATGCCCATACGAATGCCGATTGGCACATTGCATAAGCCAACGACTTTGCGGTGATTTGAATAGCGAAGTACGGCTTCTGTGACCATACCAGCTGGGTTGGTGAAATTCACAAGCCATGCATCTGGGCATAATTCTTCAATATCTTTCACAATATCAAGAATGACTGGAATGGTACGAAGTCCTTTGAATAGACCTCCTGGACCATTCGTTTCCTGACCAATGACATCATATTTTAAAGGAATGCGTTCATCCTTCATACGTGCTTCAAGAAGTCCGACACGGAATTGTGTTGTGACGAAATCAGCGCCCGCAAGCGCCTTTCGGCGATCTAATGTTAAATGAACCTCGATTGGAAGTCCCGCTTTTTTCACCATACGTTTTGCAAGATTTCCGACGATCTCAAGCTTTTCTTTACCTGCTTCGATATCGACGAGCCAAAGTTCGCTAATTGGAAATTCATCGTACCGTTTAATGAATCCTTCGACTAGCTCTGGTGTATAGCTTGATCCTCCGCCGATTGTGACAACCTTTAATCCTTTTGCCATGTTCTGCACCTCCGAATAATGTAACGCACAATGTTATAATAGAGTGAATCAATCTTTTATCATTTGTTTGTACATCTATAGCTTATCGTGAGAGTACCTTGTGCGTAAACGATTTCAGCGTCTTTAGGCAAGGGTGCCCTATTTAGAGATTTGTTACATAAAAGAAACGTGTTGTGTCATGTTATTGGAGAAAGGGGAAGTCAGATGTTTTCAAGTGAGGTCATTTCCAGCTTTAATGAACTAGAAAGCGCTTTATACCGATACATTATGGAAAACAGTGAAAAAGTCGTCTATATGAGAATTCGTGATTTGGCAGATGCCGCACATATATCGACCTCATCTGTCCTTCGCTTTTGTCGAAAAGTGAATTGTGAAGGCTTTTCAGAATTTAAGGTGAAGCTCAAAATGTATTTAGAAGCAGAACAAACACCTTCTTTGAAAAGCACGCAGCATTTCCTGTATGAATTTATCGAACGGACACTTAAAGGAGATTTTGAGGAAAAGATTAAAGAGGCAGCGAAGCTGATTGCCGATGCAAAGAATGTGCTGTTTATTGGGACGGGCAGTTCTGGTATTTTGGCGCAGTATGGGGCAAGGTACTTTTCAAGTCTTGAGAAATTTTCATTCTACATCAATGATCCGTTTTTCCCGATGAATATGCAGTATTTAGACAATAGTGTTACCATTGTGCTATCGGTATCAGGAGAGAACAGTATTACGATTGATCATATTTCCAAACTAAAAAGAGAAGGCAGCACGATCATTAGTATTACTAACAATCAGCACTGTACAATTTCTCGTATTTCTGACTTGAATATTGCTTATTACGTCACAGACGAACGAGTCCATAGAGCCAACATCACTACACAGACACCCGTTGTGTATATCCTAGAAGCAATGGCGCGTGACATGTTTGCGATGTTAAAAGAAAAGTAAAAGAGCCGCTGCCTCAAACAGCTGCTCTTTTTTTCTGCATCATGAAAGCGGTGATGGCAATCCCGGAACAGATGAGAACAAACAGTCCGCCTAACAAATACACAAACCGTGCGCCAAAGGCATCTGCAATCATCCCAACAAAGAAAATAGATAAACCGACAGACATAGAAGAGAGGACGTATTGAGCCGAATACACTTTTGATAAATCATGGACTGGCGTTTCCGTTTGAAGAATGGTTTGCTGCGAGACATCTCGAATTTGATAGGCAGGCCCCATTAAAATACAAAGCAGCAATGCAAGCCATGGCAGGCTGTTTAGCGAAAATAGGATCGTCAGCACTGCATAAATAAAAGAGCCCGCTGCCATAAAGAGGAGAAGTTGTTTTTGAATAAACTGACTTAGCCATGCGGCCATGAGTCCGCCTATAATGGCACCTATATAATAGGCGGCATTGATATATCCCCACCATTCCGCACCTTCCTTTAAAACAAGTGTGACAAAGGCAAGCGTAACCGGTCCGACCCACAAAGCACCTGCAATATTTTCACAAACATCCATGAAAGTCAGGATGCGAACCGTTTTGTTTGTCCAAATGATCTTCCAGCCATCCTTGAACCCGTTCATCTTATTTTCTTTTTGAACCGTGTCTTCTTGCTTGAGTAGAGAAAAAACAGGAATGATCAATAGATAGGACAACACAATCATGAAACAAGAGGCCCACATTAAATAAGATGGACCAATCAACAGGACGAGCATTCCAGTAAACGAATAGCCGGCGATTTGAACAGATTGATAAAAAACGGAGGCTGTACTGTTCGCTTTCACAAGCTGATTTTCTGGCACAAGCATCGGCATGATGGCCTGTAATAATGGGCTGATGAACCCGCCTGTGATGGAAATCAAAACGAATGCACTAAACAGCCAGATCAGGTGCTGCTGAAAGAAATCAAATTGGGTCGTGAATACGACGAGCATTCCAATACGTAAAAGAGGGACCCATTTCAATAGACGCTTGGCTTGAAAGAGTTCTGTCAAAACAGGAGAGAGGAGCCCAGCCAATAGCTGACATAGTGTTCTTATGAGCGGAAATACAGCCGCATAGGCGACAGATTGTGTATCTTGATAAATAACCAATGTGACTGTCATCAAAAATAGAATATCACTTAGCATGAGAAGGCTTTTACTGCCTGTATAACACCAAAACTTATTTCCCATATCCAACCGACTCCTTTTCAAAAACAAGTTCAGTATAGCATGTTGGCGAAGTGTGCAGAGGTTTTCCATTGAAAAATACATCTTAAGGATGAGAGGATTGTGATAAGCTAAATGAAAGAACATCGTAAGGAAAGGGGTTCAATCCATTGAAAAAATTACCAGCACATGACTTTTTGGACAAGCATGGCATCCCGTATGACATCAAAACATTTTCTGCCGACACAGAGAAGGGCGCAGCGAATGTAGCGGCAGCTCTTGGTTTTAGAGAAAGACAAATGATCAAAACATTGATCTTTGAAACAGGGGAAGGGGAGCAGCTGCTTGTGATGGTTGGTGCTGACCAGCACATCAAATCAGGGAAACTAAAGAAAGCCGCCGGCTCTCGTAATATCAAAATGGCTTCACCTGACACGGTACTTGAAGTGACGGGCTATCGGATTGGCTCGATTCCGCCATTTTGCTGGCAGCCTGAAGGGTTCCGCACGATTATCGAAGCATCGCTGTTAGAAGAAGAGATATTAGGCGTTGGAGCAGGAGAATGGGGAAATGAAATCCTCATCACACCAGAACAATTAGTGAAAGCCTCAAAGGCGGTCCCATTTGATCTTGTTCAGCCATCCGAATAGGAAAAGTGCCTGTTGCTGAAGCAGGCACTTTTTTTAATTGGAAGCAGGTGGTGTAAAGGGACCAATGTCTTTCATTTGCAAAAAAGCATGTACCGTCCTATTTTCCTCAAGGTCATTCGCCCGTTTGCAGACCACAACAGGTCTGATAATGTCAATTCCTTCGATATACACACGCCCAATTTCTCCACGTTCTAAGCTTCGCTGAACAGCGTCACGAGGAACAAGGGTAATGCCATAGCCAGCTTTGATCATTTGAATGGCTTCGTGGACACCACTGAATTGTAAATCAACGGTCGGTTTTTTAATTCCTTTAGCGGTAAAAAGGGAAAAAAGTTTGTCTCTCGTCGAACTGCCTTCTTCTCGCATTAAAAAGGGTTCATGGCTTAGGCGTTCTAGGGGGACGGTTTGTCCATTTAACGGGTGATCCACAGGCACGATAAAGTCATAACTTAAATCAGTTAAGTGAGAGGTGTGAAGATCTTCGTGGTGCAGATCTTCAATTACAGCAATCGCCACATCTGATTGATATTGAAGCAGGCTTTCGATCACTTGAGCGGAGTTTCCGCTTTTTAATTCAATGTCTGTCTGTGGCGATGCCGTTTTAAAAGAGGCAAGCCAATCAGGCAGCAAAAAGTTAAGTGGTACGTAGGTAGAAGCAATTCTGAGTCTTCCTTTTTTTCCGTTTTGCAGAAGGGTAATCTGATATTCTACTTCTTTTTCCGCCTCGAATACTTGCCGGGCATATGGATAAAGGATCTTTCCCATCTCCGTCAATGTAATCCCCCGGCCGTTTCGTTTGAAAAGACGAAAGCCGATCTCTCGTTCAATGCTTCGTAATTGTGCTGACACAGCCGGCTGTGTCAAAGACAGAACGTCTGCCGTTTGAGTGACACTTTTTGTTTCGGCTACCTTTGCAAAAATACGGAGGGCATGTAAATTCATCTTTGTACCGCCTATCAATTATTTTGATGATTCAATCAAAAACATTCATTAGATTTATTATAAGGGATCCCTTATCGTAAAGATAGCGAAGGGGGAAGAAAAAATGGATCGTCGTCAAAAGCAAGTTGTGTCAGTTGCACTCATCACAGCATTTGCACTTATTGGGGATTCAATGCTCTATATTGTTCTCCCGGTCTATTGGAAAGAGATTGGTTTATCATCCATTTGGGAGGTCGGGTTACTGCTGTCTATCAACCGATTCATTCGTATCCCGCTAGCACCTGTCGTATGGTGGCTCTATCGATATATCCCAATGAAGACCGGTGTACTGATCGCAATTTTGATCGCGTCAGTGACCACGATATTATATGGGATGAGTGGATTTTGGCTGCTATTGATTTGCCGCTGTGCATGGGGCCTCGCTTGGACGTTACTCCGTATGAGTGGGATGAGGGTCTTAGCTGAAATGGACGAAGGCTCACAAGGACATTTGACGGGTCTTTATAATGGGATTTACCGGCTTGGCAGTTTATTTGGCATGTTATTTGGTGGAATCCTTGCCAGCTTGATCGGTTTTCAGTCCATGACGCTTGTCTTTGGCTTACTCACATTAATGGGCTGCATTTTTTATGTATCGTTGGATGAAATTGAAAAGAGAGAAGGCACGCAGGTGTATCATGGTATCAAACAGAAGTGGTTTACACGAGATGTGGTAAAAGTACTGATAACAGGCATGCTGATCGCACTGATCATCCAAGGTTTATTCGCATCCACGCTGAGTCATGTCATTGAAGCAAAGATTGACCAAGATGAATTGACTCTGTTTGGCTTTGTCATTGGAGCTTCGGCTTTAAGCGGTGTTATTCAAGCACTCAGGTGGGGATGGGAACCATTTCTCGCACCGAGAACGGGCAAATGGTTTGATCGTCTTGTGATGAAGGAACGAATGCTATGCTGGATGTTTCTTTCATTTGGAGGGCTCAGTTTTCTTGGGGTCATGCTGAAGGTAAGCGGCTGGTTCCTATTGATGCTGCTTTTGATTCAGCTGATGGCAACAATTGTCACAACATTCACCGATACACTTGTCTTTCAAAAAGCTTCTGCTCAAATAGATAAGAACCGCTTTCTCGTCAGCTATTCTTTTGTTCAAGATATGGGGGCTGCTTTAGGACCTTTGTGTGGGTATACGTTGATCCAGTTTTTCGGAACAAACAGCGTCTTTTGGCTGATGCTTATCATCAGCTTAATGCTCGTCAGCATGTGGATAAGAAGCGGGCAGCGTGTTTCTTCTAGTGCAGTGTAAAAAATAAAGCGTTATATAAAAAAACTGCCTCATGCAGCTGATCGCAGGAGGCAGTCATATTCTCTTATTCTAAGTCTGAATCGTAGGCTTTTTGCGTGAGCTGGCTGACGACCTCTTTCAAGCCATTGGGTTTATGGAATTCAACAGGTGTGCTTCCTTTTTCAAACACAATTTGATCTGCTTCAACGAGTACGACATATCGATTGTTGACCTTTGCAATATGAATCGAGTGGCCGAAGTCGGCTAAAAGTCCTTTAATTTCTGTTTCGCCTAGACGCATCTTCATCGTGATATCAGGGGTTTGTTCAACAATATGTGAAGCCGCTAGTGTGACCTGTTCTGTATCGAGTGTTTCTCTAATTTCTCGTTTTTCACTTGCTTCCCATATTTCAAGGTCCTCTTCAAATTGCTTTAATTCTTCACTTTCATCCTGTAATGTTTCAAATACATGTTCCTGCACCATATTCATGACCTGTGATTTCATGATTTCAGGCATTGATTCTCCGTATTCGACGAATTTCAGAAAGTCTTCAAAATAACGAGCGTGCGAGGATTGGTGAATTTTCACTTCAGCTTCTTCTGTCATGCCTTCTTCTGGCATAAACGGATATTGAATTGATTTCATGTTTTTGGTTGTTATCGCCATTTCAACTTTTCTGATCAAGGTAGATGTATCAGCGATAGAAGCGACTTTCTGTTCAAAATCGCATTTCATGATAAAGACAAAAGAGTCATCGAAATACTTTTTAGGAACCGCAGATGCAACCAAAAACACGCCGCCTCTGACAGCACTTGTATCTAAATAGGTGCGAACAAATTGTTCACTGCATTCGTTAAATACTTCTTTTGTATCTGCAAATCTCGTCTGATGAAATAAATTGTAGTTTGGATTTGAATCGAGCTCATGACCGGGTTCGACAATGAAACGTCCGATTTTAGTCGGTACTTGCTCAGATTTAGGGTGTCTGTCCACTTTTCGTTTGACAATTTTTTTAAGCTCACCGTCTAGAAAGTCCTTCAGCTCACTTTGTTCAAATTCCTCTTGGTCTAATGTTTGGTAATGTTTAAACCGTTTATTTGCTTGTTCCTCTTTGCCTTCTACTTCAACCACATAGAATGATAGAAAACGTATCGTAAAATCCACTGATTGGTCACCACTTTTTCTTCTTTGGATATGTTGAGTATAGAAAAAGGAGTGAAAATCGTCAACGAATGGAGAAATATCGTGTCATTATTTCCCGAGAAATGTTTATTCTAAAACACTTGATAATAATTATCATTCTTGATAGAATGATAAAAGAAAAGAAGGAACCTGCCAGTTCCTTCATCTCAGAAAATCATGTATTATTTTGTTTCAAATGTTTCGCAATCCGTTTCAGCATTGCGAGTCACGTCAGTCATTGTGCTTTTACCAATTTTAATTGTAGAGGCTGTACAGCTGTTGTCAGCCCAAAAACGGCAAGAGTTCACTTCACAAAGTACATTTTGTGCCATGGGAATTCACCTCCGTGATTCATATTCAGAATGAAGCAAGCTGCCACTTGAGTTCATTCAATCTAGTAGTCTCTTTAATGAAAGAGGCTGTTTGTGCTGCATATGCACATGTTTATCATACCATCTACCCTGAAAATATACAATTTAAACTTTTGAAAGAGCGAGAATGCAAATCTCGCTCTTTTTTGTTTGTAAAAATAGTTAAATGCTAGGTGGCACCCTCTCTTATTCCGACATATGAATAGAGTAGATTCAAAACCTGATGTCGGACAAAGTATAAGGGTACATGTACTGATTTTCCGCATGAAGATAGGGTTTTCAATCAAAAATTTTCATAGAGAGATGAGGGGAGAAGATGAAAGCAGTCATTCTCTGCGGAGGAAAGGGAACGAGAATGAGTGAGGTCACACAAGCGCTTCCTAAACCACTTGCTATGATCGGAGACCGGCCTATTCTATGGCATATTATGAAAATCTATCAGTATTACGGTGTAGACGAGTTTATCTTATTGCTTGGATATAAAGGAGAGAAGATCAAAGAGTATTTTCTCAACTACGACTGGCGGAATCACAGCATGCAGCTAGATATGTCGACAGGGGAAATGAAACTTTTAGGGAAGTCGGAGAACTGGAAAATTACCTTTTTAGATACGGGTGAGGATACGATGACAGGCGGGCGGCTAAAGCAGGCACAGGAGTATATTGGTGATGAGACATTTATGATGACGTATGGTGACGGGCTTGCCAATATCAATATGTTTCATTTGCTCAAGCGTCATCAAGAGCTTGGAGCAGCTGCCACTGTCACAGGAATTGAAAAGAAATCACAGTATGGAACGTTGAAGGTGTATAACGGGATGGCACAATCCTTCTCTGAGAAGACAGACAGTATCGGGATGATCAATGGAGGATTTTTTGTGTTGTCTCCAAAGGTTTTTGATTATTTAACAGATGATGATCAATGCGTTTTTGAAGCAGAGCCTCTTCAACATCTGGCGAATGATGGAGAGCTAGCAGTTTATGAGCATCATGGATTTTGGACAGCAATTGATACGTATAAAAACTTGAAAGAAATCAACGACATGTGGACTGAAGGAAAACAACCATGGAAGGTTTGGTGACAGCATGAGCGGATTTTGGAATGGAAAAAACGTATTTGTGACTGGGTGTACGGGATTGTTAGGGAGTTACCTTGTGAAAGAATTGATTGATCAAGGGGCAAACGTAACAGGGCTTTTACGTGATCAAGTGCCAAGGTCGAACTTGTATCAAGGCAGTCAATTTGAAAAGATGAATGTCGTCCAAGGCGCACTTGAGGACATGCAAACGATAGAACGTGCGTTAGGAGAATATGAGATTGATACGGTCTTTCATTTGGCCGCCCAAGCGATTGTTGGGGTCGCAAATCGTCACCCGGTCTCTACATTTGAAGCCAATATTTTAGGAACATGGAATGTACTGGAGGCATGCAGAAGGCAGCCGCTTATCAAACGAGTGATTGTGGCATCGAGTGATAAAGCATACGGGGATCAAGAGCAGCTTCCTTATGATGAAGACATGCCGCTTAACGGTAAGCATCCATATGATGTGTCAAAAAGCTGTGCAGATTTAATTTCTCACACGTACTACAACACATATGGTCTTCCGGTTTGTATTACGCGCTGCGGTAATTTATATGGAGGCGGGGATTTGAATTTTAACCGAATCATTCCGCAAACCATCCAGCTTGTATTAGAGGGAAAGGCGCCGGAAATTAGAAGTGACGGTACCTTTATCCGTGATTATTTCTATATTGAAGATGCGGTCAAGGCTTATTTACTGCTAGCTGAAAAAATGGAGGAAAAAGGGCTTGCAGGAGAAGCATTTAACTTTAGTAATGAAATTCAGCTGACCGTGCTTGAGCTCGTTGATAAAATCTTAAAGGCGATGGGCAGTGAACTAAAACCTCGTATTTTGAATCAAGGAACGCATGAGATTAAGCATCAATATTTATCAGCAGAAAAGGCGAGAAAGCTGCTTGATTGGAAGCCTGATTACTCCATTGATGAAGGGTTAGAAAAGACAATTGAATGGTATCGCGAATTCTTTCAAAAATAGAGGTGTATACAGATGAACAGCATATATTGTACGGTTCTATCAAGTGGAAGACTTTATCAAGCCATTGCGTTTTTCTTATCGTTGAAGCAAGTAGAAAATGATGCTGTCATCAAGACGTTATGTATGGATGATGCTGCATTTGATTTGCTTCATCAAATGAATTTCCCGCATGTCGATCTTGTTCATGTACGGGATCTTGAAACGCCAGAGCTGTTAGAGATCAAAAAGGAACGAAATGATTCGGAATATTGCTGGACATTAAAACCGATTTGGATTGAGTGGCTATTTAAGCAGGGCCAGGCGGAGGAAGTGACGTATCTTGATGCGGATTTGTTCTTTTATGAGAGTCCGCAAGTGATTTTTCAAAACCAGCCAGGGGCCTCCGTGCTTCTATCAAGAGGGGATATTGTCATTCCAAGTTTTGATCCAGAGGAAGTGAAGATGCTTCAGAAACTTTTAGGGCGCTATAACTCAGGCTTCCTGCATTTTAAAGGAGATGAAGCCGGCCGAAAGTGTCTTAGCTGGTGGAAAGAAGAATGTCTAAAAGAATGCAAAAATGCGCCTGGAGAAGGAAAATTTGGCGATCAGGGGTATTTGGATCATATGCCGATGCTGTTTGAAAAAGTAGAGGATATTCAGACAAAGGGTGTGAATATTGGTCATTGGAATTATGGCCAGCATTCTTATCACGAAGAGAATGGACGTATATGGCTTGAGGATGGAAGCCCGCTCATTTGCTATCATTTCAGCGGTTTTCGGATCTTAAGCAAAGAGAATATGCAGCAAATCCATGAAAAAGGAAGAGATGATTTGCCATTTTTCCAAGAAGCCTATCGGGAAGTGCTGCGTCATGTGATTGAATCGGTAGAGCAAGTCAATCCGATGTTTAACGGCTATGCCAAACTGGAGGAGGATGGCGCATGAATGAAAAGCCGAAGGTCAGCGTCATTATTCCGAGCTATAATGCGAAAGAGCGTTTAGAAGGGAGCCTTTTTTCCTTAACACTTCAGGAAACCGATATTCCATTTGAGGTCATTGTCGCTGATAATGGGTCAACGGACGGCACGATGGAAATGCTCGAAAACATTGAGGTGAACTTTCCGTTCAAAAAGGTGCGTATTCCTGTCAATCAAGGAATTGCCAAGGGGAGGAATCATGCCATTCGTGAGGCAGAGGGAGACCTCTTAATATTTCATGACAGCGATATGCTGGCAGAGCCCCAATTTATTCAAAAGCACACGGAGGCACATGCTAATCATGAGGACCGTGTGATTTGCGGTGTATGCTGGAAGCGAATCTATCGTTATTTTTATACCGGTTTTGATCAAGATCATGTGAAGCGATTAAAAAAACAAGGGCTGTATCAGCGGAAAATGAAAGACAAAACGTCTCTTGTGTCGATGGAGGAAATAAAAAACGGAGCATTTCTAGAGAGAAGCTTCGACTTGCAGTCCGAATTTATTGATATCCTGAAAGACATTTTAAACACGTACGACTATGATTTAAGTTCTTATCAATTGCCGTGGCGATTTTTTATCACAAATAACTCTTCCGTCAAGCGAAAGCATGTCATGGAACTAGGGATGTTTGATGAAAAAATCGTTCGATACGGGTTTGAGGATTATGATTTAGGCATTCGTCTGCATCAGCTTGGCCTCTCATTTGAGCTGCGTGAGGATATTTTAAGTGTGCATCAGGAACATCCAAGTAATTTAACGTCATTCGATGACATCAAATATAACATTTTGTATATGTGCGAGAAGTACAACAATATTGATTCGATTGATGTTCATTTGGCTTTCTCGGGCCCCTTTTCTCATACCGTGACAAACGATATCGTGAAAGACATTCGCCAGCTGCGTAAGAATGCAGCATATGATGATCTGCTCGCTTATTTTTTGGAGCTGCTTCATATGATCACAGAGCGGAATGTGGGTATTAAACGTGATCAAAAGGACGTGCTGACCGCAAAGCATTTCCCTTTGAAAAAGTTGTCAGAGGCGGCCCAGCTTGCCAAGCAGGAACATGGGTGCACGGTGCTGGCAGAAGCCATCCAAGGGCTCACAAAAGAGCTGCTGCATGTTGACTTGTTCCAAGTGGATGTGTTGTAGATGGCATCCTATCATTTCACAACCATTGTGTCCAATACCCATGTATTTAAGCTGCTGGCGCTGATTCATTCACTTGAGCAGACGGCTCAATCATATAAACTTTCTGTCTTATGTGCTGATCCTTTGGCTTACAAGGTGTTAAGTCAGTTTCCTCATCCACATGTCCAATATGAACAGCTTGAAGATGTGGAAGATGATTCGCTGCGAAAAGCAAAGGCGGATCGTACGTTCCACGAGTATTGCTGGACGCTTAAGCCTGCGTTTCTACTCAAAATTCTTGAGTCCTCTGATGCAGATTATCTCGCTCATTTGGATACGGATTTGTATTTTTATCATGATCCAGAGGCGATATTTGCAGAAAATCCACTCGCTCATGTATTTTTGACAGATCATATGAATTCCAAGCGGTTCTATCGTTATTACGAGTTATCCGGCCGTTTTAATACTGGCTTTGTAGGCTGTCGTAACACAGATGTGGCCAAACGGGCTGTGACGCAGTGGAAAGAGAACTGCATTGCGCACTGTACAGTAGAAATGGATACGGAAAAAAAGACATATGGTGATCAGCGGTATGTTGAAAGATGGGTCGATGATTTTGAGGGTGTCCATGTGGTGGCATCTAAAGGTGCCAATGCAGCGATTTGGAATATTGAAAACTATAAGCTTTCCATTGTGAAAGGAGACATGTATCTCGACGAATGTCCACTGCTGTTCTATCATTTTTCTGCCTTTACGATCATTGATGAAAAGAACTTTAATCTGAATTGGTATTACTATATGACAGATCAAAAGCTGGTGAATCATTTGTATATCCCGTATGCGGATTTGGTTCACAAAAAAATCAAACAGGTACAGGAAATCTTTCCTGATTTTCAACAAGGATTTATTGCGAAGAAACATGTTCCCGACACACATTTTTATGAGATATGAAAAAAACCGCTCAGTAAATGAGCGGTTCTTCATTTTACGATTCATTCCATTTCGCTATGGTTTGATCGCTAGGTAGTAAGAAGGCTAGGATGCCTAATATCGGTAAAAAGGCGACACCAATCATGGTAGGCGTTAAACCGACTGCATCAATTAATGAGCCGAGGGCAACCGACCCAATCGCTCCCATACCAAACGCAAGCCCAACCGTTAAACCAGACATTGTGCCAATTTTCCCGGGAAATAGTTCTTGGGCATAGACCACGGTGACAGAGAAGCTTGAAGTCAGAATGATCCCAATGAGTCCAAGTAAAACATAAGCAACAACCGGTCCGGCAAATGGGAGAAGCAGGGCAAGTGGAAAGGATGCCAATAAGGAAATTAAAATCACGGTTTTCTTGCCAAAGCGGTCTGCAAGCGGTCCGCCTATAAATGTCCCAATCGCACCCAATATAAGAAATAAGAAAATATAAGTTTGTGATTCTTTAATCGTCAAACCATATTGTTCAATCGCATAAAACGCATAGAAATTCGAGATCGCATTTCCATACCAAGAACGCGCGAAAATAAGAAAGACGATAATGCCAAGTGCTGTGAGCGCTGACTTGCGGTGAAGTTCAGATCTTGCTGCTTTTGCAGGCGCTTTTTTCGCTTGTGCTCGAATGGTTTGAAGCTTTCTTGCGTACCATCTCGAAATATAGAGAAGGAAACCGACAGCAATCATTCCAACAATCGTAAACCAAGCCACACCTGGCTGGCCGAGAGGGACGAGCATGAATGCAGCGATTAGCGGAGCAAAGGCTTGACCTGTATTTCCACCGACTTGATAGATGGATTGAGCAAGACCGCGTCTAGGACCAGCTGCCATGTTGGCAACCCGTGAGCCTTCTGGATGGAAAATCGCAGAGCCAAGTCCAATAAAGACGACGCACAGCAGGATGGTCGCAAATGATGGCGCAAACGCAAGGCCGAAAATGCCGACAGCACTTGAAAATAATGCGATAGGCAGTGCATAGGGCATCGGCCGTTTATCTGTGTACCACCCGATCGCAGGCTGCATGACAGAGGAGACCATATTTAATGTAAAGGCGATTAGCCCTAATTGAGTAAAGGTCAGCCCCATTGAGCGTTCTAAAATAGGGAACATGGCAGGAATCACGGCTTGCAATGTGTCGTTGAGCATATGGCAAATACCAATAATCAATAAGATAGGATAAACCGTTGAACCGGTGACCGCTTTTTGAGGTTTATTCTTTGTTTGAGCAGCAATAGCCAATGAGACTTCCTCCTTTCATTCAACTTGTTTCTTTTTTCATTCTCCTCATTTTATTCATAAGGTGAACTATAAAACAATAGCAATTTGTCATGATTTTGAAAAAAAGAGACACAAGCGCTTGATGGAGCGTGTGTCTCTAAAGAATTATTGATAGAAAGAGGCGATGACTGGCTTCATTTTTTGAATGACAAGACCGCTGCCTCCACGGTTTTTCACACCTTCAATCATGCCGACGAGGACGTAATCTTCTTTTTTAGGATTAAACGCAAGTAAAAATCCATTTTCAGTACCGTCTGTCGCACCTTGTTTGCTCTTTAGTTCCGCTGTCCCCGTCTTAGCTGCTATATCAGCCCCTTTTATTTGCAACGAGTGAGCGGTTCCGTTTGAATTGGTGACGACTTGAGTCAGTGCGTCCTTTACCGTATTTGCTGTATCCTCTTTGATGATCTGCTTTGGTGATGCTGTTTTTTCATCCTGAATGACTCGAGGGTACACAAGCTTTCCTCCTGTTGCAAATGGAGAATAGGCATGTACTTGCTCGATCGGGGACATGAGTAATTCTCCTTGGCCATATGCTGAGTCGGCAAGTAAGATGTCTGATTTGATTCCGTCGTTAGACACTTGTGCCGGTTTCATTGTAAACGGCATGTTTAAATCATCACCAAACCCAAAGGTTTTCACTTTTTTCTCGTAAGTATCTTTGCCGATTTCAAGGGCTTCCTGTCCAAAATAAATATTATCTGAGTACACGAGGGCATCGACCATATTGACTTGTTCTTTGTCATGAACCCGTGTAATGCGATAATTTCCCCATGATTGATCCTTTTGCCATTTCAGTCCATGAATGGTGCGCACTTTATTAGGCTTTGTGACACCTGTTTCCAGTCCAATGGCTGCTGTAATGGTTTTGAAAGTAGATCCTGGTGCATATCTGCTCGCATATCGAGCTTGGAATGGAAGATCGGGATTTTCACTGTATGCTTGATATTGTTTAGGCGTGATCCCGTTGGTCATTAAATTGACATCGTAAGAAGGGGTGCTGACAAGCGCTAATAGATCACCTGATGATGGGTTCATAATGGTGACAGCCCCTTTTTCACCTTTCAGCTGTTGATAGGCCTTTTTCTGTAAAGATGCATCAATGGTCAGCTTGACTGTTTTTCCGTCTTTTCGGTCTGTTTTTTGCAATGTTTCTTCAATACCTGTTTCATCATGGACAATGAGGATGCTTCCACCATCTTGTCCTCTTAAGTTCTTGTCAAATGTGAATTCAAGGCCGGTTTTGCCGATGATTTGATCCGCCTTTAAGGCTGGATTTCTTTTGATATCATCCGCATTTGCTTTTCCGACATAGCCTGTCAAATGAGCAGCGGCTTCGTTATATGGATAGTAGCGCATTTCCTTCGTTTGATAGGTGACGCCATTTATGTCTTTTGGAATCGGCTTTTGCTCTAACATAGACTTTAGCGGGACAAATGTGTCATCTGTGACCCATGCTTGTTTCAGCTGATTTTGAATCAGCTCTTCCTCTATATCAAAAGCGCTGCTGATTTTTTTGATGTTGCTTTCTTTTTCCGTACCTGTCCCGAGCTTTCCAGGGATGATGCCAAGTGCGTGTCCACCAGTTGTTTCTGCTAACGTGCGCCCTTTTCGATCTACAATATTTCCGCGTACCGCAGGATCAGTTGTCACTTTGATGGTGTCACCCTTTTCCATTTGCGGGAAGATGAGATTTGGTTTCCAGTCTACTTTCCACTTGTTATCAACTTCGGAGAGAACGCCCTTGTAAGAGAGTTTGTTCAGTTTTCCAAGCGACGTTTTCATCGTGACTTCATAGGTGAATTGATACCCATTTCCTTTGTCCTGTTTTTCTACTTTGATGTTTGAGACGTTTAGATCATTTGCACCGATGCCGCTAAAGATATGATCGTATTTTTCGGCAAGTTGTTTTTTAGAAAAGTCATTGGCTTTCAGAGAGCTACTTGTGACCTCATCTGCCAGTTTCGTGAATTCTTTTTTCTTCATATGTTTCGTAAAGGATTCAGCGGCTTTCAGCGCCTCTTTTTCTTTTGAGAAAAGCGTATCTTTTAAGAAAAAGAGAGCAGCTGCAATCACGATGATGCTAAGAAGGGGAATGATGACTTTTTTCTGTTTCCAAAATGATTTTCGTTGATCTGTATACAATGAAAACACCTCAATTTTTGATTAGATCCTCTATAGTTTACAGTTACTGTGTAGGATTTGTATAGTTTCTCCTATGAAAATAGACCAAGACATGAAGTGGAAATATGAATCAAGACACAGCTGCTTCTTAAGGATCTCTTCATTTTTTCTTATGATTTAAAGGATTTTTTATGTGATCATCGAATGTGAAAAATTAGAAAAATTTTAAAAGCATTTTCATGAAGGAGGAATTGTGATCGTTTATAAAAAAGTGAATCTGACTGGACTTGTTCTTGGACCGATCTTCTTTTTGCTTATTTTTTTGCTCATTCCAGAAAGTGAATTAACCTATGCACCAAGAGTGGTACTGGGCGTTACGGCTTGGACTGCGACATGGTGGGTCACAGAAGCTTTGCCTATACCGGCTACTTCTTTATTGCCCATCATCCTTTTGCCAACACTTGGCGGGCTATCAATGGAGCAAACATCAAGAGCTTATGGAGACCCGATTGTTTTTATGTACATGGGCGGATTTATGATTGCCATTGCTATTGAAAAATGGAATTTACATAGAAGAATGGCCTTACATATTTTAAACATCATTGGCACAAGAAGTGACCGTATTGTATTAGGGGTTATGATGGCAACGGCTTTTTTATCTATGTGGATTTCAAATGCAGCTACAGCACTGATGATGCTGCCGGTGGCACTAGCTGTCATTAAAGAGGTGAAGGCGAACGATATTTTGTCAGGTGCATCTCTTGACCGATTCAGTAAAAGCATTCTATTATCGGTCGCTTATTCAGCCTCTATTGGCGGGCTGGCGACACTCGTTGGCTCTGTGCCAAATGCTGTTTTTGCGGCGATGTCAAAAAAGCTGTTAGATCGCGAAATTATGTTTTTTGAATGGTTTTTGTTTGGTTTTCCGGTGGCGGCTGTTCTGCTTATTCTCTTATTTCTGTATTTGACCAAGATACAGTTCAAGGTAGAGCACACAGGGGAAATGGGAGCAGCGTTTATACGGAAGGGTTTAGAGGATTTAGGCAAAATGAAACAAGAAGAAAAATGGGTTTTTGCTATTTTTCTCATGACGGCTTTTTTATGGATCTTTAAAATCTTTTTGTTTGGCGGGCTTACTGTCTCCGATACATCCATCGCGATCTTTGGGGCGATGCTGTTATTTCTCATTCCAGCGACAAATGGAGAGAGAATACTAGAATGGCAGGATATGAAACAGCTGCCGTGGGGGCTTTTGCTTTTGTTTGGAGGTGGGCTTTCGCTCGCTACAGGATTTGCAGAGACCAATTTAACAGGATGGATCGGGGAAAATTTACAGCATTTAAATGGGCTGTCGTACCTCATGCTGCTAATTATTTTAACGGCTTCTATTTTATTTATGACCGAAATTATGTCTAATACAGCAGTTGCGAACATGATGATTCCGATTACAGTTGGGCTTGGACTTGCAATTGGCATGGAGCCTTACGGGTTAATGGCTGCGGCTGCGTTAGCATCTTCATGTGCATTTATGCTGCCAATTTCCACACCACCAAATGCGGCTGTCTTTAGTGCGGACGTGCTGAAAATATCTGATATGGTCAAGGCTGGCTTTTGGCTAAATGTGATCAGTATTGTAGCGATTGTGCTTGCGGTTTATTTCTGGCTTCCGGTCGTGCTGAGATGAAGACTTTGATCGAATGGAGACTTTTGGTGTTTTTGTTTCTTTTGGCTTCGGTACTGAAGCTGCCTTTTTGAGGTGCGGGTCCTTTGGCGTGTAATAGGTGGCCCCAATGTTGAGTCTGCCTTTAAGCTGATCAATGGAAAGCTCACCAAACTCTAAATGGTAATCAATTTTGTCCACATGCAGTGATTCAATGTGAATGTGCGTATCCTCAGAGACAGGCGGAGCAGGTGCAGACATTTTTTGCTCAAGAGCGGTAAGTCTTTTTTCCAGCTCGACGACAGATGGAGATGGACTGGATTCAGTTTTTTTAAAGAGTGATTGAATGAAATGTTTCAAGTAGACCACAACCTTTTCTTTCGCCTTGCTCTAGTCTATGGAAAAGCTGCCCGGTATATACTTATAGAGATACATGAAAGGGGAGAAGTGCATGCTGCCTACACGCATTCAGATTACTCATATGAAAACGAATACGATTGGTACAGGGTCCTCGATGACATTTGGTTCAACGATCGTACGAAATCACTGCTCGACGATTAAAAGAAACAATGGTTTTGGTGAACAAAATGCGGATGGCGTGATCACGATCTTGCCGATTGAATCGATTGATGATCGTGATCTAATAGACGCAGTCAGTATCAATATTCGTCATCTATGATAATCGCAGTTGCTTTTCCTTCATCTTTTTGCAGACGAATGTATAGCACGCCGTCTTTAAAGGCCGCATTCATTTGACCAAGAATCATATCTGGGAGCCGAATTTTTCTTTCAAACGGACCATACTTTCCTTGTTTTTGGCGAAAATCCTGTTCGTTAAAAAAGGAAAAACGCTGTCCTTTTACAACCAAATATTCACCATATGACAGCACCTGAACATCTTCCTTCCGGTAGCCAGGCAGATAAATTAAGTACTGAAATTCAGTAGGGGTTTCCACAATGTCGACTGGTGGAAACGATGCATCTGTTCCTCGCTGATCTTGCTGCGAGAATGTAAAGGGAGACGGACCATTTGCCATAAAGGGAGATCTTTGCTCATCATCGAATATCATTTTCCAAAAATCATCTCCATGCATTTGCTGGGCAATGTCCATCCACTGCTTCATTTTTTCGAAGTCCATGTGAAGACCTCCTGTTAACATACTTGATGGGTGCTCGCATATACCTATAAAAAGGAGGTTTATCTGTGGTTCAACCAACTCCGTATATCAATATTAATATTTTCATGTTAAAAATTAATTCCTTTGAAAATGCGTCGGCGGTGAATGTCGGACAAAATTTGTTAGCAGAGTGGCAAAACTCAGATAAAAAAAATCAGGGGTACGGACAGAATTTTGGAGATGCCAGCGGTTTTGTCGGAACAAAGAGCCATGTAGATGATCGAGATCAAGTGGACTCACCTGCCTCTTTTTCGCCAGCAGCTAAACCTATTCCAAGGAAGTGATGTGTGATGTTATTCTCACCCTCAGTCGTCAATGTCGGTGCTTTTAAAATCAATGCAATGGATCGGGGGGCATCACTGACGCTAGGACCTTATCAGCAGATCGATTATTTTCTATCGATGAAATTGAACCAAGGTTTTGGTGAGGACAATGGAGATTGTTCACCGCTTGTCATTCCGATTTCAAGCGTATTAGATCCAGATATGGTGGACTCAAATTCAGTGAAAAACAGTGTGATTTAAACAAAAAAGAGACCGGGATTCCCCGTGTCTCTTTTCTAATGTGTTTGATTCAAATGGCTTTTGCGTCTTGCGTAGGTGAAATACACAACGACACCAATCGCTACCCAGATGAGGAAGGCTCTCCATGTTACCCATGAAAGGGTTGTTGCGAGTTTGATACAAATGACCGCACTGATGATCGGAAGAACAGGTACGAATGGTACTTTAAACGCTGCTTTGAGATTCGGGTGTTTTTTCCGTAAAATGATGACGGCGATTGAAATCACCGTAAAGGCTGCAAGCGTACCGATGCTCACTAAATTCGCAAGCGTTGATAAATTCACAAAGCCTACGATACATGCCGCAACAGCGCCTGTCAGCCAAGTGTTGGCAACCGGTGTCTTCGATTTTGGATGAACGTTTGAAAAGATTTTTGGCATGAGTCCATCTCGGCTCATCGCAAAGGTTAAACGCACCTGAGCGTAGACAAGTGCAATTAACACGGTCGTAATCCCGATAATAGCGCCTGCCGATATAATACCAGCGACACTATTCAGGCCAACCACTTGAAGCGCAAAAGCGACAGGGTCACTGACATTCAGCTTCGTGTAGTGAACCATGCCTGTTAAGACAAATGAAACCCCGATGTATAATATCGTACAAACGCCGAGCGCACCAATGATTCCGATCGGCATCGCTTTTTGCGGGTTTTTGACTTCTTCTGATGCATTAGCGATTGCATCAAATCCAAGGTAAGCAAAAAAGACAGTTGCCGCTCCAGCAATCACGCCATGGAAGCCCATTGGCATAAAAGGTGTCCAATTTTCAGGTTTAACGTAAGCAAAGCCTGAAATGATAAAGAGGAGGACAATGGCAATTTTGATGAGCACAATGATGTTATTCAGCTTTGTGCTCTCTTTTACGCCTCTTGAGACAATAAAGGTAATGAGTAAAATAATGAGTGCGCCTGGCAGGTTAAAGATGGCCCCATCAACGGCTCCAGGTGCAGCCGATAAAGCCTTCGGTATATGCAGACCGAATCCACTGAGCAGTGATTGAAAATAGGACGACCATCCACTGGCTACAGCAGAGAGGGCAATCACATATTCAAGCATGAGATCCCAGCCCATTAAGAAGGCGAGAAACTCCCCAAGTGTTGCGTAAGAATACGTATAGACACTTCCTGACACTGGAATGGACGAGGAAAATTCAGCGTAGCAAAAAGCAGCAAGGGCACATGCGATCGCAGCCAAAATAAAAGATATAATAATCGCAGGTCCCGCATCTTTCGCAGCCGCAACCCCCGTTATCACAAAAATTCCAGTCCCGACCACACAGCCAATGCCAAGCAAGATTAAATCAAATGTATTCAAAGAACGGCTCAGCCGCTTCGTTTGACTTTCAAGTATGAGCTGGTCGAGAGACTTTTTTCTAAATAAAGAACTCATGTTGACCTCCTAATGGATAAATCTTTTCGTAAGACGAATGTTAGTATATGCGCAAATGACAATTTAGTCAATTGGTTGAAAAACGCTTTAAATCACTAAAGTATTAAATGTCACAAAAGTCTAATGTATATGAAAAGACATCCGCCGTCATTGACAGGCGGATGTGATAACAGGAGATTTACGTTTGTTCTGCAAATATTTTTTCATTGTACAGCACACTCGGATGGCTTGGGTAATGGGCTGAGGATGCAAGATGATGGGTTTTGGCTTGATCTAAATCACCGAGCTGATAATAACAATAGCAAAGCTGAAGGTGAGGATACCATGTTTTATATTGTGTCAGTGTAAAGGCTGTTTCGATTTCGGGCGCTTTCAGTGCCTGCTCATACCAATAGATAGCTGCTTTATGTTTATTTTGTGCTTTGAAATGATCCCCAATCCGGCAGCAAAATTCTGGACGGGGCTGATCATACAGGAAGGATCGCAATAAGGAGGATAAGGCGGCTTCCTCAAAACCGACTGCATAATAGCAGTCAGCTAAGTTTTGGCATGTGCGAATTTCATCCTCAATCCAGCATTGTTTTGTGGCTAAAAATTTGTGATAAAAGCGAATCGCCTTCACATGCTGCTTGTTATCTCGTAATTCATTGGCGAAGTAAAAGAGATCACGAGGTGTCATCTCTTCGCCTTTTGCAAGCATGTTTTCATAAATGCGCAGATTGCGTCCAGGCTCTCCAGCGGTTGTTTTCTTACGCTTTTGATGGGTGACGGCGATATCAGCCGGTAAGATGTTGCCATACACCTGAAGAAACTCATGAACGGCCCCATACCACTGAAAGTTCAAGGCACGCTTGACGAGCCGATTTCTTCTATATTTAAAATTCACCTGACCGTCCTCACTAAATCCAACGTGGTAAAACATCGAGACGGCATCTACTGCGGGATCAAGCGTCTGTTTGAGCTGAAGCAGTTTTTGCTGATCCTCTTCAAGCAGGACATCGTCTGCATCCAGCCATAAGATATACTCTTTTGTCGCATGGGAAAAAGCGAAATTGCGTGCTTTTGCAAAATGCTGCACCCATTCAAAATCGAGCACCTTTGCTGAAAAGGAGTGAGCAATGTCCTTCGTTTGATCCGTTGATCCTGTATCAACAATGATCATCTCATCTACAATGTCTTGAACAGAAGACAGGCAGTCAGCCAAAACCTCCTCTTCATTTTTCACAATCATACATAAACTAATGGTTATCATCTTTAGATCACCTCTTCATAGTGTATCGAGCATCAAAAGGAAACATTCTTTTCAGCAGCGGGTTTTTTTAAACTAGTTTTCTGCTACTGGCTGATTTAAAATAAAGGAAGAATCTATGTAAGGGCTGATAAAATGAGTTTATTGAATGTAGAAGGATTATATAAAACCTATGGCGAAAAAACGCTGTTTGATCATATCTCTTTTCATATAGAACCAAAGGAACGAATCGGGTTAATTGGACCGAATGGAACAGGGAAGTCAACGCTTCTGAAGGTGATCGCAGGGCTTGAATCATTTGAGGAAGGCGACATCACAAAGGCAGGGACACTTGATATCGAATTTCTTGAGCAAGATCCTGAAATGAGCGGAGATGAAACGATTCTCGACTATATTTATTCAGGAACAGCACCAATGATTCAAACAATGAAAGCCTATGAAAAGGCGCTGGCTGATTTAGAGCATGATCCACAAAACGAGGCAAAACAAGAAGCGCTTATGCGTATGCAAAATAAAATGGATCAGGACGACGCATGGGATGCGAACCTTTCGGCGAAAACGATTTTGACAAAGCTTGGTGTCAAAGATGTGAGCCGTTCTGTTCATGCGTTATCAGGCGGACAGAAAAAGCGTGTGGCGATCGCCAAAAATTTAATTCAGCCTGCGGGTTTGCTGATTTTAGATGAGCCGACGAACCATCTGGACAACGCAACCATTGAATGGCTGGAAGGGTACTTGAGTCAATACAGCGGGGCTGTCATTCTTGTGACCCATGATCGTTATTTCATAAACCGTGTCGCCAATCGGATTTATGAATTAAATCAAGGGCAGCTTTACACGTATAAAGGAAATTATGAAGTCTTTTTAGAAAAAAGAGCGGAACGAGAAGCAGAAGCTCAAGTAAAAGAAACGAAACGTCAAAACCTGCTTAGACGTGAGCTAGCATGGTTGAGAAGAGGGGCAAAGGCTCGAACGACAAAGCAAAAAGCGCGTATCGGCAGAGTGGAAGAGCTGAAGGATCAAAAGGGACCTGATGCAAAAGGAGAGCTTGATTTCGCAATCGGTTCTCACCGGCTTGGAAAACAAGTGATTGAGGCAGAAGAGATCAGCATCACATTTGCTGGTCAAACCCTTGTGGATCAGTTCAGTGATTTAGTCGTGCCAGGGGATCGTATCGGATTTATCGGACCAAATGGAGTGGGCAAAACGACTTTACTCAATTGCCTGGCGGGTAAAATCGAACCGACGAATGGACAATTGACCATTGGGCAAACAGTCCGCATTGGCTATTACACGCAGGACCATAACGAAATGAACGAAGAGCTGAATATCATTGATTACATCAAAGAAACAGCTGAAATTGTCAAAACGGCAGATGGCGTCATTGTGACAGCAGAGCAGATGTTGGAGAGATTTTTATTCCCTAGATCCATGCAGCGCACGTTTATCCGCAAGCTGTCAGGGGGAGAGCGCCGCAGATTGTATTTATTGAAGGTATTGATGGAAGAGCCGAATGTTCTCTTTTTAGATGAGCCGACGAACGACTTGGATACAGAGACACTGAGCATTTTAGAGGATTATTTGGAGCAGTTCCCTGGCGTAGTCATCACCGTGTCGCATGATCGTTATTTCTTAGATCGAGTCGTCCATCGTCTGCTTGTGTTTGAAGGAAATGGACGCATTTCACACTTCCAAGGTGCTTACAGCGATTACATGGAGCAAGAAAAAGAGCTGAAGCGGACAGAGACAAAACCTGCTGAAAAACAAGTAGAAACTGCCCCTAAAAAGAGAAAAAAACTATCCTATAAGGATCAGCTTGAATGGGATGGCATTGAAGATCGGATACAAGCTTTAGAGGACAAACACCAACAGCTCGAAGCTAGTATTGCAGAGGCTGGCAGTGATTTTGGGAAAATTCAAGAGCTGATGGACAAGCAAAAAGCCGTCGCTGAAGAATTAGAACAAGCGATGGATCGCTGGACAGAACTGTCTATGATGATTGAAGAATTAGAAAGTAATGAAAAATAAAGGTTGGCAAAAAAACTGTAGAGACATTCTACAGTTTTTTTTGATAAGAACATTTGGCATAAGCATCGTGCTGATGAATGGATTCTTCATTTCGGCACTCAATTTGAAAGCCTTTAATCCAGTTTTGCTCATACAGCTCTGCTGCAATTAACCTCGCAACATCCTCTACAAAACGTGGGTTTTCATAGGCCTCTTCTGTCACTTGTTTTTCATCTGGTCTTTTGAGTACAGGGTAAAGGGGCGCACTCGCATTAGACTCGATGATCTGCAGTAGATCTGCTTTCATGTCGTCAGGGAGTTGGCTTTGTTCAAATAGCTCTACCTGAATCGATACAGTGCCACGCTGATTATGTGCGCCGTATTCACTGATTTCTTTTGAACAAGGACATAACGTTGTCACCTGAGCAGTGCAGCCAATATGACAGAGCCATCCGTTTTCTTCATGAAAGTGGATGTCGTATTGCACGTCTGCATGCATCAAACCGGACTTTCCGGTGATAGGACTCTTTTTTTCCATGTACCACGGAAAGGAAACTTGAATCGAAGCAGACGGCTGATTCATATGCTTGGCAAGCTGTGCCGCCAATTCTTTTAAGGAATCCACATCAACCGGCTTTCCGCTCTCATAAAATGAGTGAAGCTGCTCGGTGAGACGGCTCATATGAATGCCTTTTTGATGAGCTGGCAAATATGTGCTCAGTGTAAAATCAGCGGAAGCGGTTTGGTGCCGTGGAGCCGTTTTAGACAAAATATGTACAGGGTACGACACACGGCAAATTCCGACCTGTTCCAGATCAAAATAAAAGTCCTGTTCGGTTTGTTGGATGTCTATCATGTCCTCTTTTTGACAAGGTTTTGTTCTAGCGCTTGGCTGGACAGAACCGAATTGGGCGTGCCGTTCTTTTTTGGATGGAAATGAACGCATATGGTACCTCCTTTAAAACGTAATGGTTCCTATTTATTTTGCATCAAGCGACAATGGAAATCAAGTGATCAAACCTTAACGTTTACGTTAAGGTTATAAAGATGTATAATAAAATATGAATTGATGAGCAGGAGGCACTGGCGATGGAATGGATGAAAATTGATCAAGTGGCGAAAAGAAGCGGTCTGACGAAACGGACCATTCGTTTCTATGAAGAGATTGGTTTATTATCAGCACCAAAGCGGACAGAGGGCGGTGTCAGGCTGTACTCAGAGGACGACATGGAAGAACTAGAAAAAGTAATGCAGGCAAAAGAGGTACTCGGTTTTTCTTTACAAGAGCTTCAATCGTTTATGGAAATAGGAAAGCAGTTAGAGCTGAATAAAGAAGGCTACTTGCTGTCGCTTGATCCGAAGGAACGATTAGAAAAGCTGTTAGATATTGAGGCGCAGCTAACTGTGCAGCATCAATTGATTACAAAAAAGCTAGAAACGATTCAATCCTTTAAAAAGGATCTTGAAAAGATGAAAGAAAGAGCGGCTCATGCCATTGAGCAATTACAAAAATAAACACCTCAGCGTGTTTATTTCAGCGTGTAGACAAACCCTCGCATTCTTTGTCAGTCCTGCGTGCCGGTCACGAATGACAAATTCGCTCCGCGCCAGTACTCGTCCTTCCTAGGGCTGCAAAGGTTTTCTATCACGCTGAAAAAGAAGACAAAGGGCTAAAATAAAGTTCATTTTAGCCCTTTGTTAAACAACTGTAGGAAAGGTTCTGATGGAATGAAGGAAGAAGAAGTATTAAAACAGCGTACGAGTCTGCTTAGACAGCCAAAGGCCGTCTGGGCGGTGGCCTTTGCTTGTGTGATTTCATTTATGGGAATAGGACTTGTAGACCCGATTTTGCCAGCCATTGCGTCGCAATTACATGCATCTCCAAGTCAGGTGTCTCTTTTATTTACGAGCTATTTGCTTGTCACCGGCTTTGTGATGTTTTTTACCGGTTTTATTTCTAGTCGTATTGGTGCCAAATGGACGTTATTATTAGGACTCATCTTTATTATTGTCTTTTCTGCTTTAGGCGGGACCTCTTCAACGATTAATGAATTAATTGGCTTTAGAGGCGGATGGGGCATTGGGAATGCCTTATTTATTTCAACGGCATTATCAGTGATTGTCGGTGTGTCTGTTGGAGGAAGTGCGAAAGCCATCATCTTATATGAGGCGGCACTAGGTCTTGGGATTTCTGTTGGGCCGCTCCTTGGCGGTGAGCTTGGAACGATCTCTTGGCGCGGGCCATTCTTTGGCGTGGCAGTGTTAATGCTCGTTGCTCTTTTAGCTATTATTTTTATGCTTCCACCTATACAAAAGCCGCAGAAAAAGGTGAAGTTATTTGAAGCTGTTGGAGCCTTGAAATACAAAGGGCTTTTAACGATGGCATCTGCTGCTTTCTTATATAACTTTGGGTTCTTTGTTCTCCTAGCTTATTCGCCATTTGTGCTACATCTTGATGAGCATGGTCTTGGCTATGTCTTTTTTGGATGGGGATTATTTTTGGCTGTGACATCTGTCTTCTCAGCGCCGGTCATTCATGGCAAACTGGGGACATTGACAGCTCTTGTTGTTCTCTTTGCTTCGTTTGCTGTGATTTTATTCGGCATTGGAATATGGACTTCACATGTGGTCGTGGTCATTTGCGGTATTGTCATTGCTGGGGGTATCCTCGGTATGATCAATACGGTGCTGACGACGGCTGTAATGGGATCAGCTCCTGTTGAACGTTCAATTGCATCATCCTCATACAGTGCTGTACGATTTATTGGCGGTGCGATTGCGCCTTGGATTGCGGGAGTTCTCGCTGAAACTTACACAGCAAGCACCCCATATTATGTAGGGGCGGCAGTTGTTCTCTTAGGCATGGTGATCCTGCTTCTTGGTCGTAAGCATTTGGTGAATATCCAGGCAGGTCATTAAATAGAAAAAGCCTTATATCTGCAAACGATATAAGGCTTTTTTGTCGTTATAATACTTTGGTTGTCCAGGATTCACAATTCCAAGTTTCAGTGGCCACATCTTGATAAAATTCAGGTTCGTGGGAAATCAATAGGACGCTGCCTTTATATTCTTTTAATGCGCGTTTTAATTCTTCTTTCGCATCGACATCCAAGTGGTTTGTCGGCTCATCGAGAACAAGTAGGTTGGTTTCTTCATTGATCAGCTTACAAAGGCGGACCTTCGCTTTTTCACCACCGCTTAAAACAGACACACGGCTTTCGATATGTTTTGTCGTTAAACCGCATTTGGCAAGGGCAGCTCTGACTTCATATTGTGTGTACGATGGGAAGGTGCTCCACACCTCTTCAATACAAGTGTTGCTGTTTTGTTCTTTTACTTCTTGTTCAAAGTAGCCAATATGCAGGAATTCTCCGCGTTCCACCTCACCAGAAATGGGGGTGATTTCTCCAAGAAGGCTTCGGAGCAGTGTCGTTTTTCCAATACCGTTGGCACCGTATAACGCAATTTTCTGCCCGCGCTCCATTTTTAAATTCAATGGACGAGAAAGCGGTTCGTCATACCCAATGACTAAATCTTTTGTTTCAAAAATCAATTTCCCTGATGTACGTGCAGGTTTAAAGTGGAATTCTGGTTTTGGTTTTTCCGCCGCTAATTCAATTATGTCCATTTTATCGAGTTTCTTTTGACGAGACATCGCCATATTTCGAGTGCTGACACGTGCTTTGTTTCTCGCGACGAAATCCTTTAATTCAGCCACTTCTTGCTGCTGCCTTTTATACGCTGCTTCTAGCTGCTGCTTTTTCACTTCGTACACTTGTTTAAATTGATCATAATCACCAACATATCGCGTGAGTTCTTGATTTTCGACATGATAAATCAAGTTAATGACACTGTTTAGGAACGGGATATCATGTGAAATGAGGATAAATGCATTTTCATATTCCTGCAAATAGCGCTTCAGCCACTCAATATGCTGTTCATCTAAATAGTTGGTCGGCTCGTCAAGAAGAAGAATTTCAGGCTTCTCTAACAGCAATTTCGCAAGCAGTACTTTTGTACGCTGTCCGCCGCTCAGCTCTGTCACATCACGATCGAGCCCGAGATCTGTTAACCCAAGACCTCTTGCAATTTCCTCTACCTTGGAATCAATGATATAAAAATCATTGTTCGTCAGGGCATCCTGAATGACGCCTACTTCTTCTAAAAGCTTTTCTAGCTCATCAGGATCTGCTTCACCCATTTTTTCGTAAATGTCATTCATTGCGGCTTCCATTGAGAATAAATAATGGAATGCATCTTGAAGGACCTCGCGAATGGTTCTTCCTTTTTCAAGCACGGTATGCTGATCGAGGTAGCCGACACGGACATTTTTTGCCCATTCGACCTTTCCTGCATCTGGCTCAAGCTTGCCAGTAATAATATTCATAAACGTTGACTTTCCTTCACCGTTGGCGCCGATCAAGCCGACATGCTCGCCTTTTAATAAACGGAAGGAGACTTCGTGGAAAATGGCTCTGTCGCCAAAGCCATGACTTAAATCTTTAACAGATAATATCATTTTTTACACCTCAAATAGATTCAAAACGGCTAGTGCCTCTCATGATTATATCGAACTGTCCGGCTCGATAAAAGCATCAAAAGAAAAATTGCGTTTCAAAGCTGATTTTGAGATACTTAAGGATAGATTGAATGAGGATAAAGGAGATCAACATGACGGAAAATTGGGCATTTTTTAAAGAAGCAAAGCCATTTATTCAAAAGAACTTTGAAGCGGCTGGCTTTGAGAAGCCAACAGCGATACAAGAACAAACAGCAGAGTGGATTATGGAAAAACGCGATGTGATCGCAGAATCACCGACTGGAACAGGGAAGACCCTTGCGTATGTTCTGCCGCTTTTAAATAAAATTGATGTGACTATCAAACACCCGCAAGTCTTAATCTTGGCACCTTCAAGAGAGCTTGTGATGCAAATTTTTGATGTCGTGCAAGAATTCAAACAAGGTTCAGACATCAAAGCTATTTCCTTAATAGGCGGGGCAAACATCAAGAAGCAGCAGGAAAAGCTAAAAAAACACCCGAATATCGTGGTGGCGACACCGGGCCGCGTACAAGAGTTAATCAAAATCAAGAAACTGAAAATGCATGAAGTGAAAACGATCGTGTTAGATGAGGCAGACCAGCTTCTTGTCCCGGAGCATATGAAAACGATTCAAGCGATCATTAAATCCACATTAAAAGAAAGACAAATCCTTTGTTTTTCTGCGACATTGAAAGAGGAAACCGTTCAACTGATCAAAGAAATGACATCTGAACCAGAAGTATTGAAAATTGCTAGAAGCGAGGAAGAAGCGCAGAAAGTGGGTCACTATTATCTGTTATGTGATCAGCGTGACAAAGTGAAACTGCTGCAAAAGCTATCACGGCTTGAGGACATGCAGGCGCTCGTTTTTGTGCGTGACATTACGAACTTAAGCATTTATGCAGAGAAATTAGCGTACCATCATGTCGACCTTGGTGTCCTTCATAGTGAAGCAAAAAAAGCTGAGCGTGCTGTGATCTTAAAATCATTTGAACAGCGTGAATTCCCGCTCCTTCTTGCAACAGATATTGCAGCAAGAGGAATCGATATTGATGATCTGCCATATGTGATTCATGCAGATATGCCAAATGAAGAGGGCTACATCCACCGTTCAGGCAGAACCGGACGCGCAGGAAAAGAAGGCGCAGTCATCAGTCTTGTCACACCTCAAGAGCAATCAATGCTGAAAAAAATGGCGAAAAAGCTGAATCTTTCGCTTGAAGAAATTGTGTATAAGCAAGGCCAGCTGCACCTTGCGCCCAAGCAGGCATAAGAAAAGGACCCTCCATTATTGGCAGGGTCCTTTTTGTGTTATGAAATTTTGACAAGTTGTTTTCCGACATTTTCCCCATTGAATAGTCCAAGGAATGCATCTGGAATATGGTCAAAACCTTCGATAATGGTTTCTTTGTAAGTCAGTTTGTCTTCTTTTACCCATTGTGCGAGATCTTCTGCCGCCTCTTCAAAACGATCAGAGTAGTTGGCAACAATGAAGCCCTGCATTAATGCACTTGTTTTAATGAGTTTTGTTTGCACACGAGGGCCAATGTCTTCGCTTGCACTAATGTTATAAGAAGAAATGGCTCCGCAGACTGGAATACGTGCAAAACGGTTCAAATGATTCATCACAGCATCAGAGATTTCGCCGCCCACATTGTCAAAATACACATCGACACCGTTTGGACAGGCTTTTCCAATGGCGTCATCTAAATCATTTGTTGTTTTATAATTAATGGTTTCATCAAAGCCCAGTTCTTTTAAATAAGCCAGCTTATCATCAGATCCGGCAATTCCAACGACGTGGGCGCCTTTTATTTTAGCGATCTGTCCGACAACAGAACCAACGGCACCTGCGGCTCCAGAAATGACAACGGTCTCGCCTTCTTTTGGCTGTCCAATCGCAAGGAGTCCAAAATAGGCGGTTTGACCTGGCATGCCCAAAATCCCTAAGTAATAAGATAACGGCGCAATGGATGGATCAATTTTTGTCAGAGACTCCGCTTTGGCAGTAGAATATTCCTGCCAGCCAAGGAATCCAAGTACAAAATCACCTTTCTCAAATTGAGGAGATTTGGACTCGACGACTTCTCCGACGACACCACCTTGAATGACTTCATTCAGCTTGAACGGGGGTGTATAGGATTTTGTATCTTGCATTCGTCCTCTCATGTAAGGATCTACAGAAACATATTTCGTTTGAATCAAGACTTCACCATCTTGTGGCGCAGGTATATCAACTGTTTCAAAATGAAAAACATCTTTAGTAGGTAACCCTTTTGGACGTTTTGCTAATTGAATTTGCTTTTGTTGACTCATGTCAAATCCTCCCTTTTACTTGCAACCTAGATTTACATTAACATGATGCTTCTTTTCGTTCAAAACATACGGTCTTTTCCACGCACATACAAAAAAGCAGCCACCAACTAAAAGAAGGGGACTACTTTTTTTGAAGAGAGACAGAAAGGAGCGGCGGGAAACAACTAAACAGTTGATACTCATCCGCATCACGTTCTTTTAACAAATATTCATTTGCATTTTGCATGGAGGCTTTCATCATATCGTGCGTCACAAAAGGAAAAAGGATATTCAAATATGAGGACAACAGGTCTTGTGGATCTTGTTCGATTGACTCGATATCTCCAATGTTGATGATAATAGAAAAGAGATAATCGATGCAGATGTGAAAGTGCTGTTCAGCAAACAAAGTAAGCGGCTTTGCTTTTGATTCTTCAGGATTCCATTTTTGAAAAAGCTGTTTCACCAAATCACTGACAACCCATGCATTAAACTGCTGCTCAGCTGAAAAATAATACATCAGCTCCACCCCATTTCTAGCCTCCAGTATAAGAATTGTACAACAAATGACAAGGAATGAATACAATTTTTCAGAAAATTTAGTCATTTTTACAGTCTTTTTGTCAAAAATAAGTCCATAGACGCATTAAGTTCAAGAGTAAAAATGGATGTGCTGGAGGAAGGTTTAATGACAAAAGTGACGGGTAAAAGATTCGTAAGACGTTAAAGGAGGAATAATAAATGAAACCTGTTGTAAGAGAGTATTCAAATGATGAAACACTTCAAAGAGATGTAGAGCAATTAAAACAACTCGGTGTTGCAAGAGAGGACATTTATGTTCTGTCCCATGACGATGATCGAACTGAGCGTATTGCAAGCAACGCAGATGCCAATACGATAGGTCCAAAAGAAGTTGGACTCAAGCATGCGGTTGGAAACATCTTTAGCAAAAAGGGAGATGAACTCCGCAATAAGATTCACGAAATTGGTTTCTCAAAAGAAGAAGCTGAGACATTTGAAGAACATTTAGACGAAGGAAAAGTTCTTCTCTTTGTGACTGACCATGAAAAAGTGAAAAATTGGGCATAAACGCCATCGTAAAAAAGCCTCTTACTTTTGTAAGAGGCTCAGGCTGTCGAGAAAACCTCGACAGTTTTTTTGTAGTTTTAAATACACCGTATATTGAATAAATCCCAAATGAAAAACACCATATATCGTTTCTCGGACAGTTCAAAAGACAAAAATGAGGATTTTGTGGACATCTTGTCTTAAAAACCCTCACTTTCTCTTCACGCTGAGCCTCTTACTTTTGTAAGAGGCTTTTTTCAGATTTTTGACAAAGGGCTAAAATGAACTTGATTTTAGTCCTTTGTCTTCTTTTCAGCGTGATAGAAAACCTTTGCAGTCTAGGAAGGACGAGTACTGGCGCGGAGCGAATTTGACATTCGTGAGCACCAGCACGGAGGACTGACAAAGAATGCGAGGGTTTGTCTACACGCTGAAAGCCTCTTACTTTTGTAAGGGGCTTTTTTTCATGTTGAGACAATTAAAATCTACCACCTGTCTTTTTCACTATAATAAGGAAGATTGAAATATTGGAATAAACAGTAAAATGTCTAATTGAAAATATAGAAATATCAAAGGGTATCATCAAAAAAATGAAAAAAGTAGTGAAAATATCACAAAAAACCATTCGGGAAATAATTAGGATATCTTTATTTTTATCTCAAAATGAAATAAAAATCTTGTGTAATTTAGTAGATAAATTTCTTAGTTCTATTGGTTTAAGTTGTATTTTTGTGTATAAATAAGTGTTTTAAGGTCAAAAAACCACGAAATATACCTGTATTTTCAATTAGAAAATCATTCTAATGTTTAGGAAATAATTTGTTGACAAAATAATCTAAAAACAATATATTTGGCTTAATCAAGTTATTATGGAATTAGTTGTTAAATTTTCTGATAGGTGGACTTCAGGATCTATTCTGTTAATGATGATGCATTAAGACCTAGGGGAGAGCGATTCTGAGGCAGAGCGATACTGAAGAAATATCTATTAGACAAAAAGAAATGGATGATAGATAGCTTAGAATGGTAGATTCGTCTTTCTACTATGCCTATTTCTCAATGATATTGTTCAAGGTATTCAGAGGATCATCATAAAGAAAGCGCTTTCTCGGTGCTGTTAAGGAGGTGAATCCATATGAAGAAAATATATAACAAACTGAGGCGCTGTAACAGTTGAATGGCTGGGGTTGTATGTAAAGATGAGTGCTGAAAAAGAAGAGTGACATGTGGGATGCTTCTCTCCTTTTTCAGAAAAAAGATTTCCTGAAAAATCCATCTTTCATTTTATCATAAGGCTTTTTGCTTGAAAACCACCTTTGTTAGGAAAGGTGATTGTGAATTGAAGGAGGTCACGTGATGAAAAAGGCTTTGTATCATGAAGACAGCGGGTTGTATTTAGAAAAAATGCGCATGGCTTTTCAAGAACACTATGAGCAAAGAACAGATATGTGGTCCACTGATCCATCATTAACAGACGCTGCTGTGATGTCTCTGAAGGCATGGCGTTCCAGGGAAAAGGATGCACTTGCTTCTGTGCTGGATATCGGCTGCGGGAACGGCAGGGCTCTTGAACATTTACAAGGACTGTCGGCATATACCGGCATTGATCTTTATGAGCATGAGGAATGGCAAGGATTAAAGAAGAGAAAAGAGGTTCCTGTCCATTTTTATCATCAAGATTTTATGTCCTGGTCGATGAATCAAGGGCGCGAGCTGACGTTTGATTTGATTTTAGATCATGGCTGCTTTCACCATCAGCACCCTGATGACCATGAACGATACTTAAAGCAGATTTCCTCGCTGCTTCATGAAGGTGGTGTCTTTTCCCTTGTTGTATGGGGAGAAGAGTGGAAAACAGGCTTAATCGGAGAAGATGGACGCTTCCATTTTTCATTCTCAGATACTCAGCTTGGAGAAAAGATTTGTACATCAGGACTTGAGCTCGTTTCGATTACACCATTACAAGCGAAGGCTGGGATCAGCCAGCATCATGTCATTGCTGTCAAAATCTAGTGCAAAGGAGGATAAACGCGATGTTTGATGTGATGGTTCTTGGTGCATACCTAGGCGGGTGTCATGCTTCAATCAATGTAGCTGAATTGAAGTACGGACTATTCATCCAATCAAAGGGCACAATCCACAATCGGATGACGTGCATTTGAAGGACCAGAGCTTCTAGTAAAGGAGAAGCAGCTCGAAGCTAGCGGAGATATTCTTTTAGAGAAAGAGCCATTCAAGAATCATCAAATGGTGTTGCTCTCTTACAGAGAATACAGCGTATGAAGCTCGATTTCTGCTCCTTTGTACTGGACAAGTGACAGTCTAAAAGTGACCAGCTCTGCTGAAGAGCCTTTTATGAAAGGTACTGATGGATGATTGGCATCGCACATCTATTCAGCCAGTATGATAGGAAATTTCTCCTGGGCTATGATTCTAGCTGGAACTGGTGCTCAGGATGCAAAGGGAGTGCGTACACATATTCATCACGCCATCACTGCGCTAAGAGAGTTCAATGGGGTGCAGTGATGAATAGGGGGAGACAAATGAACAAGTTTGTAGCTGAACTACAATCAATGATTCATCATTTTACATTTCAAGAAAAACACTATTTGCTCGTGGGGCCAGTGAACCTGCCGATCTCTATTGAACATGAAGAAGTGCAGTTTAAATGGTATGCCTTTGCGTCTGTAGAAGCTGATACAGTGCCAACGGTTGAGTCTATTGTACAAATGAGTACCGAGCAGCAAACATTTTCCTCTTGTCTTCTTTTTGGCGACTTTGAAAATGAAGTGCCGTCGCTTGTGCGAATTCATAGTGTCTGCCAAACAGGGGATGTGTTTGGGTCACTGAAATGTGATTGCGGTCCACAGCTTGCATCATCGCTAAAAAAAATCACCGATTACGGAAAAGGCATGCTTGTGTATATGGCCAATCAAGAAGGGCGCTCTATTGGGCTGATGGCCAAAGCCTTCACGTATAAATTACAGGAAATGAAACTGGATACATTTGAGGCGAACAGGTTGATCGGCTGCGGAGATGATGATCGGCATTACGAGGAAGCAGCGGCTGTTTTGCACTATTTAAACAAAGGGAAACCATTGCATCTCTTAACCAATAATCCAGATAAAGTCGATTCCATTGCTGCTTACGGTCTTCCGGTTTTACGGTTTGATCATACGGTAGAAGCCTCTCTTTATAATGAAGCGTATTTAAAGGCAAAAGCAGCATCAGGGCATATGGTCGATGAGAAGAAATTAATTAATCAGTAGATGAGTTTATTTAAAGAAGGCGGGAGAAAAGCGTGAAACCTGATATCAATTGGATTCAAATCCCAAGCGGCTATGCGACGATTGGAAGTAACGAAGAAGATATGAAAAAGGCATCAGAATTTTGGAAGGACAAACTTCTCAATCCAGCCTATGGCCGTGAGAAAAAATTTCAAAAATGGCTGTACAAAGAATTTCCATCTTATCAGCCGTATATGAGCGAATTTTTCATCTCAGATACGGTCGTCACCAATGAATGGTATCAAAGCTATTGCGACGAGACAGGAAAGCCTTATCCAGAGAGCTTGACGAACCTAGAGCTTGGCGGAGGAAAAGACCATCCAGCTTGGGGCATGGACATCGAGGAAGCTTTCTCATTTTGTCAGTGGCTAAGCGGGAAGCTTGGATACGAGGTATCAATCCCTACTGAGGAAGAATGGGAATATGCTGCCCGGGGCAAGACAAGAAATCAATATCCTTGGGGAGATGAGTTTGATCCCTCTTACTGTAATACGCACGAATCAAATATTGAAAAAACGACACCTGTCCGTCATTACGAAAAAGGAAGATCCCTATTTGGACTATATGATATGGGTGGCAATGTCGAAGAATGGGTCAACACCAAGTATCACATATATGAAGGCGGGATTGGGGTTGTAGATGATTTAACCGAGACACTCGGCAGTGATTACTACATTTTAAAAGGCGGCTCCTTCGCAAGAGGCGGAGATTTATGCAGAGTCGCAAGAAGACACGGGAAACACCCAGACCCTGTTTTTCGATTTACTGGTTTTCGTTTAGTTACTCGTCAAAAACAACATATAAAGGTGGGAGTGTAAAACCATGCATAGAGGACCGATTACATCCGTTTTATCAACTCAGCATGACCAAATTGTCTACACAGGCGGCTATGACCGCTGTATTTATAAATGGGACCGTGCCACGGGAGAAGGAACATTCATTGGCAGTCACGAGCATATCATCAACTCTTTATCCCTTTCGGAAAATGGAACGTATTTAGCGAGTGCATCGTCAGACTATACCATTCAATTATATGATACTGCCACACATACAAGAATTCGTACGCTATATGGTCATGCGGATGATGTGGAAGCTGTCGCATTTGCGAAGCAGGATACGCTTCTTGTATCGGTGTCCAGAGATAGAAGATGCTTAGTTTGGGATATTGAAACGGGAGCCATTTTAAGAGAATTTCATGGACATAGCAAGGATGTATTAGCTGTATGGATTCATGAGGATAAAGCTTATACAACTGGTGACGATGGCTATGTCCTTGTATGGCTCTATGAAACAGGAGAAATTGTAGGTGAAATTGGCCCGTTTGATTATGAGCTGGATACCATCAGCGGAAGCAATCAAAAAGAAGTATTCGCCCTCGGCAGAGACGATGGCACGGTCATCATTTATGATGCCGCTACATTACAGGAGAAAAAAATCATCAAAGCTCATTTACAAGGCGTGAAACGTGTGAATTTTTCACCGAGCGGTAACTACTTGCTCACAGCGGGATATGACCATTTAATTAAGCTCTGGAATTATGAAACCGGTGATTTAATTGATACACTGCTGCCTCATAAATATCAATGGGAGCGCTCGCTTGTTTGGACAGAAGATGAGCAGGCCATTTTAGGCGCCAGCTTTGGGAAAACGTATTGTGAATGGTCCATTCAAGAAGGAAAAGTGATCTCTGATGAGCAGGAATTGGCGACACCTTCTATTAATGATATTGCGTTGACTGAAGCGGGTGATATTATCACTGCATCAGATGACGGAAAATTCAGAAAAAATGGAATCGAAATCGCAAAATCAACAGGTGTTCTCACAAATGGAGTGGCTGTTGCTCGGGATGGAAGCTATTATGCATGGGGCGATCATGCGAGTCAGGTGCATATTGTACACGAGTCATTGCAGCAAATGGTCTCTTTTGATCTCAACACAGGTCCTGTCAATAGTGTGTATTTTCATGAAGAGGATCGTCAATTTTATATCGGCACTTATGGCGGTTATGTGCATGTCATTTCGACAGAACACTTAAAGGAAATCGGCCGTTCTAAAGCACATGATTGCGCGGTCAAAGCATTAAAGGTAGAAGGGGATCATATCATCACAGCGGCAGTTGAAGGAACCATCTGTCTTCTTGATAAAAAGAGCTTGTCCTTAACAGCAGAATATATCGGGGCGACAGAGCTGTTAAATGATGTATTTATTGATAGCAAAAGAGATCGTATTGCCATTGTCAGCCGTGATAAAAACGTCCGATTGTTTGATTTGCATACAGGCAGAATTTTAAATCAGCACAACGAGCATCAATATTCCATTAAATCCATCACTGTGACAGACTCTGGCTATATCGTGAGCGGAGACTATTGGGGGTATATTGTGGTATGGAATCCAGAGCTAGATGTCAATACAGGTCCGATTCGAATTGCTAAGAATGGTATTAGTGCCATTAGGCAACTAGGAAATGATGTGTATGCAAGTTCATATGACGGTGGTATTTATCATATTCGAGAAGATGGTACACATACAGAAGTACTGCGCTTATTTGAACAATTTCCGAAAGAAGTAATCTCTCATTAAGAAAAAGAATGTAAGCGGGGGATTCTCATGATAAGTGTTTGCAAGGAACATATGAAAAAAGGCCTAACTGTACTCAATTGTCCGCATGTGCTCCTCATTAATAAATATGAATGTCGCAAATGCTGTTTTTGTAAACAACGAGCATCATATAAACTGTTTTATTCCTTGCCTTACTATGATCGATCTGAAAAGAAACGGATGGAGAAAATATAGCCCATGAGAATAGAACTCCTTCATTTTCTGAAGGAGTTCTTTCCCTTGAGAGAAGAAAGGAGTCCGAGATGAAAGACGATGTTTTTTATATGAAGCTGGCGATTGCCAACGCGAAGGCGATGAAAGGACAAACCTCACCCAATCCGCTTGTTGGTGCAGTAATTGTTCAGAGCGGTGAGATCGTTGGAATAGGTGCTCATCTGAAGGCGGGAGAGCCTCATGCTGAAATTCATGCGCTGCAAATGGCAGGAGAAAAGGCGAAGGGAGCAGACATGTATGTAACGCTCGAACCTTGTACACATCACGGAAAAACAGGCCCTTGCACCGAAGCGATCATCAAAAGTGGAGTGAAGAAAGTGCTGATTGCCACCCAAGATCCGAATCCGGTTGTTGCAGGTAAAGGAATTGCTTTTTTGAAAAAGGCTGGAATTGAAGTAGTGCAAGGAATATGCAAACAGGAAGCAGATCGTTTAAATGCTCCTTTTTTTCATTTAATGCAAACGAACCTTCCATATGTCATTTTAAAATCAGCTATTTCAATAGATGGGAAAATTGCCACGGCTGATCAAGAAAGCAAATGGATCACTGGAATAGAAGCGAGAACAGAAGTGCAGCGGTTACGTCAAGAAGCAGATGCGGTGCTCACAGGAGTGGAGACGATTATTCAAGATGATGCCGGCTTAATTGTAAAGGATTCATTGAACCATCAGCCCATTCGTGTCATTTTAGATTCAACATTAAGGATACCGCTTCATGCCAAATGCTTAACAGATCATATGGCAGAAACCATGATTTGTACATCACAAAATTATGATCATCAAAAGTATCAACAGTTGATACAAAAAGGTCATCAAGTATTTGTCACAAGCGGAGAACACCGGACAGATATTCAAGATGTGTTACGCATGTTGAAGAAGCGCTCTGTGATGTCAGTGCTTGTAGAGGCAGGAGGCAGTGTGAGTGCTTCATTTTTAGAAGCATCCCTTGTGAACGAAGCTGTTATCTATATGGCACCTTTGTTGATTGGAGGGAAAGATGCACCTACTTTTTTTGAAGGAGAAGGTGTAAAAAAACTAAAAAAGGCGATCCGTCCAGCGAATATTGAATATAGTATGGTAGGAAAAGATTTAAAAATGACGATGATATTTTAACGAAGGAGAGAGGGCCTTGCACGTAGAGTGCAAGACCTTTCAATTTTTTTTATAAAAATAAAATTGTACATACACCTTTACCGATCATGATGAATACGATGGATGGGGGTGATTCTATGAGAAAATGTAGACAATGCGGAAAAGTATTTCCAACCCATCCAAAAGACCACTACCAAAAAGGAAGCTGGTATGATGCGTATAAGGATGATGGCTGGGAATGTGATAGTTGTAAGAAAGGTAAGTCAGGTAAACCAAGGAAACCAGTAAAAAATCCATGCTGCGGAAAAGATCCTTGTGTGTGTGTCATTCAAGGACCGCCAGGGGGAAGAGGAAGAAGAGGTCCAGCAGGTCCAGCAGGCCCAGCAGGTCCAACAGGACCAACAGGACCAGGAGTAGGAGCAACAGGAGCAACAGGAGCAACAGGAGCAACAGGAGCCACCGGAGCCACGGGAGATGCAGGTCCAACAGGTCCAACGGGAGCGACCGGAGATCCCGGAGCCACAGGAGCTACGGGAGCTACCGGAGCCACAGGAGCCACGGGAGCCACCGGAGCCACAGGAGCCACAGGTCCAACGGGAGCGACCGGAGATCCCGGAGCCACGGGAGCCGCAGGAGCCACAGGTCCAACGGGAGCGACCGGAGATCCCGGAGCCACAGGAGCTACGGGAGCTACCGGAGCCACCGGAGCCACCGGAGCCACCGGAGCCACAGGAGCTACGGGAGCTACCGGAGCCACCGGAGCCACCGGAGCCACAGGTCCAACGGGAGCGACCGGAGATCCCGGAGCCACAGGAGCTACGGGAGCCACGGGAGCCGCAGGAGCCACAGGTCCAACGGGAGCCACAGGTCCAACGGGAGCTACGGGAGCCACCGGAGCCACGGGGGATACGGGAGCAACAGGAGCCACCGGAGCTACCGGAGCCGCAGGAGCAACAGGAGCCACGGGAGATCCCGGAGCCACCGGAGCCACGGGAGCCACAGGAGATACGGGTCCAACGGGAGCCACGGGGGCCACAGGAGATACGGGAGCCACAGGAGCCGCAGGGGCCACGGGAGCAACAGGAGCCACAGGAGATACGGGTCCAACGGGAGCCACGGGGGCCACAGGAGATACGGGAGCAACAGGAGCCACGGGGGCCACAGGAGATACGGGAGCAACAGGAGCCACGGGGGCCACAGGAGATACGGGTCCAACGGGAGCCACAGGAGCGACAGGAGTCACAGGAGCCACGGGAGCGACCGGGGATACAGGTCCAACAGGAGCGACCGGGGATACAGGTCCAACAGGAGCGACCGGGGATACAGGTCCAACAGGAGCGACCGGGGATACAGGTCCAACAGGAGCGACAGGAGTCACAGGAGCCACGGGAGCGACCGGGGATACAGGTCCAACTGGAGCGACCGGGGATACAGGTCCAACTGGAGCGACAGGAGTCACAGGAGCCACGGGAGCCACAGGAGATACCGGTCCAACGGGAGCGACAGGACCAGGTGCTATTATTCCATTTGCATCTGGACTTCCGGTCGCAATTACTACGATTGCAGGAGGTTTAGTTGGAACAACAAGCTTAGTTGGCTTTGGAAACGTCGCAACAGGAGTTAGTATTGTAGGCGGACAAATCGATTTAACAGGAGCGGGCGGAACGTTATTAAATATGTCTTTCTCTGTTCCGAGATCAGGTGTTATTACGTCACTTGCTGCTTATTTTAGTGTAACTGCTGCATTAGCTTTAGTAGGGTCCACCGTTACGATCGTCGCACAGTTATATTCTTCGACGACGCCGGACAATACGTTTACTGCGATACCGGGCGCTTCAGTCACATTAAGTCCACCATTAACTGGAGTTGTTTCGATCGGTCAGGTCAGTAACGGAATTATAACGGGTCTGAATATTCCAGTTACACCGGAAACGAGATTACTTCTTAACTTCTCTGCAACAGCTACAGGTCTTTCGCTTGTGAACGCAATAGCTGGTTATGCAAGCGGTGGTTTAACAATTAGCTAGTATCTTTAGAGGATGGCTGTTCATTCAGCCATTCTTTTTTATGTTCAACATCAAATTTGTTTGATCATCAAGAAAATACTTTGATGATCAATGAGGTGCATTATTACGAGGGAATTCATTCAATTTGTGTTATCGGCTAACACATTGTTCTCAATGAACAACGGTTTCAGATTCCTTAAATCTTTTGCTTATTTGAACGTATGAAGCGCCTTTTGAATAAAAGGATACCTTAAAGCCTCAGAACCTATTGATAGAGTCGTCCTCTTTTTCCTTTCTCCCAGTAGAAATTTTTTATCTCAACATTCAAGGGAAAAATGATATGATTTTCTTAGAGAATATTCTATTGATCTATTGAAAATAGGGGTTGTGGCGGTGAGGATAGGCAAAAAAAAAGTCACTTTACAAACAAAAATTTTGGGGTTAATTATTGGTCTTTTGCTTGTTGTCATTGCGTTATTGACCATTTGTTTTGGTTTTCTGCAGACGTCAGAAAGGCAGAGCCAAGCTGAACAGCTGGCGGTGCAAACGGCTAGAACGATTTCATATATGCCACCTATAAAAACATCGGTGGCCACGGGAGATTCCCAAAATGAGGAACAGGCTGTGCTTGAGCAAATGAAAGAGCAAGTAAGAGCGCATGCCATTTTTATCACCAATCAAAAAGGAAGGGTTCTTTTTCATACGAATCATGAGGATGTAGGAAAAACCATCAGTGTGTCAGAAGGAAGAAGTACACTGCTATTTGGAGGAACCTCCATATCAACGGGTGATTCTGGTGGTGAAACCGTTGTCAGAGGAAGTGCTCCGATCATGAAAGAAACAGGCAGTCATGAAGAAATTATTGGGACCGTCAGCGTCGAATTTTTAAAAAGAGATATCGACCAAGCGACAGCTCATCAACTCTTCAAATTAAGTTATATTGCCCTTCTTGTTTTGCTGCCTGGGGTATTTGGAGCCATTTTTTTAACAAGGAGTATTCGAAAAGATATATTAGGGCTTGAACCGCATGAAATTGCTTCATTGTATCGAGAAAGAGAAGCGATGCTGCATGCGATTAAAGAGGGAATCATTGCATTTGACCGTAAAGGTGCCATTACGATGATGAATACGTCAGCTGAACAGATGCTACGCGTCTCTTCAACGCTGCCTCTTCATATTGATCAAGTGTTGCCAAATGCCAATCTTCTATCCTATCTAAAAGAAGAGATGATAGAACCTAACATAGAATCAGTCGTCAATGATAAAACCTTCGTGTTAAATGTCAAAAAAGTGGTGCAGGACAATCGAGTATTTGGAGGAATTGTGAGCTTTAGGGAGAAAACCGAGCTGACAAAGCTGCTGGATACATTGACAGAGGTCAGTCAATATTCAGAAGACTTGAGAGCACAAACACACGAATTTTCGAATAAGCTGTACGCTATTTTAGGCTTGCTTGAGTTGAAACAAGTGGATGAAGCCATTGATTTAATTAAAGAAGAGTATACACTTCAAAATCGCCAGCATGATTTACTCATGAAGCAAATTCGCTCTCCGAAGATACAAGCCATTTTACTTGGGAAGTTAGGAAAGGCATCTGAGAAAAAGGTTCATTTTCACATTGATGAAAATAGTTCATTGGAGCCGCTCCCAGCCCATTTGAGTTTATCTCACTTTATCACCATCATTGGCAATCTCGTAGACAATGCGTTTGAGGCTGTATTGAATAAAGAGAAAAGAGAAGTCAGCTTGTTCATCACAGATATTGGATTTGATATTATCATAGAGGTATCTGATTCAGGGGACGGTGTAGATGAAGGAGCCATTTCACAACTTTTCACAAGAGGACATTCATCAAAGGGAGAAGGGCGAGGTTATGGACTTGCCAATGTCAAAGAAGTGCTAGATGAACTTGGGGGCTGGATTGAAGTTGCGAACCAAAAAGAAGGCGGTGCCATCTTCACTGTTTACATACCGAAAGGCACAAAGGGGGAATAGGTTGTGATAAAGGTACTCATTGCGGAAGATGATTTTCGAATTGCTGCGATTCATGAATCTTATATACAAAAGGTACAAGGCTTTCAAGTTGCCGGCAAGGCAAAGAGTGCAAAGGATCTGTGTGAGGCACTTCAAAAAGAACAAGTGGATCTCATTTTACTTGATGTCTACATGCCTGATGAGCTCGGCACGAACCTTTTGCCGCTGTTAAGAGAGCGCCATCCTGAAGTGGATGTGATCATTATCACGGCTGCAACGGAAACGATGCTGTTAAGAGACGCACTGCATTATGGAGTGGTTCATTATTTAATCAAACCAGTGACCGCCCAAAAATTCACACAGGTTTTAACCGAATATAAAGAGAAGCGAGAGTTAATCAATTCAAAAGATGAAGTCAATCAAACGATGATTGATCTGTTTTTTGGTCAAATACAGGAAGAATCGCAGCAAAAGGATGAGCGAGACTTGCCAACAGGCATTAATTCACTGACTTTGGACAAAGTGAAAACATTCATGGCAGCAGAGATGAACGGAATTACAGCGGAAGAACTCGGAGAAAAAATGGGCGCATCACGTACAACAGCAAGACGATACGTAGAGTATCTTGTGACAACGGGAGAATGCCGGGCAGAGCTGGCGTATGGAATCATTGGTAGACCAGAACGAAAATATTATCCCGCCAAAAAACAAACGGAGTCATAAAAAAATGAAAAAAGGAATACTCCTACTCATTTTGGTCTGCCTTTGTACAACGCTCACCTTTAATGAAAAAACAGCAAAAGATTCTTTCCTGGAGCACAGCCCATTATACATTGTGGTATCAGGTGTACCTGATGGCGGATTTGACCAAACAGCTCAAGTGATGAAAACCGTGCTAGAACAAGAAAAGCTAGTGGAAGAGCCTGTGCATATTCTTTATCAAAGAGGCGGAACGGTTGATAAAGGATGGACCTATATGATGGAGCGAGATGCCAATTATATCAGTTTAAATTCAAGCTTATTATTAAGCCGTAATTTGCTGGGCAGCAGTAACGTGACCATGAATGATGTCACCCCGCTCGCTATTCTTGCGGAAGAGTGGCAGGTAGTCGCAGTGCCAGTTGATTCTCCTTTCTCAGATGGAAAGGAGCTATTACACGCATTAAAAAAGAAACCAGATTCCTTAAAAATTGGGTTTGCCCCGGATTTTGGAAATGATGATCAAATATCATTTGCACGGGCTGCCGAAATGGCAGGGATTGATCCATACCGCATTCAGTTTTTGAAATTTGATAGTGCAGATGATTTATTTCAAGCGCTCATTGACCATGAGGTAGATGCGGCAACTACGACCATTACAGAGGTTCGTCATGATTATGAAAAGAAAAGACTGAAGCTCGTCGCAACCACAACGAATCAGCGTTTAGAGGGATTTAAAGACGTGCCCACTTGGAAAGAACAGGGGATTCCGCTCATCTTCTCTCATTGGCGTGGTGTGATGGGACCAAAGCAAATGAATCAGCACGACATTCGAGCATGGGATCAACTTCTTCAAAAAATGACGCAAACGAAGTCATGGAAAAAGCAGTTAAAACAAAAAGGCTGGACAGGCCGTTATATGAACAGTAAAGAAGCAAAGATCTATATGGAAGATCAATTAAGGCGTTATGAGCAATTTATACAAGGAGAACAAGCGGTCAAATGAGACCGCTTTTTTTCATGTAACCAACAAACAACAACGATTGCACAAAATGAACAAAAAGCATTTATCGACCAAAAAAGAATTAAAATTCATAATATTTACTTCAATTAAGGCGTCAGATATCATGACAGAAAGGGTTGGAAATGGGATACCAACATTTAATGAAAGCGTATACAACATAAGGGGTGAACAAAATGTTAGCGATCTTAGGATTTCTTATGATGGTTGTATTTATGGTTTTGATTATGACGAAACGTATGTCTGTTTTAACGGCATTGGTATTAACACCGATTGCATTTGCTCTTATTGCAGGTTTTCATTTTACAGAAATTTCAGACATGATTGTGAAAGGTGTACAGCAAGTTGCACCAACGGCGGTCATGATCATGTTTGCCATTTTGTACTTCGGGATTATGATTGATGCAGGTTTATTTGATCCGATGGTGGCAAAAATTTTAAACATCGTCAAAGGCGATCCATTAAAAATTGTTGTCGGAACAGCTGTCCTGACGATGCTTGTCGCACTTGACGGTGATGGAACCACAACGTACATGATTACAACAACAGCCATGCTTCCGTTATTTACACTGCTTGGCATTCGTCCGATTATTTTAGCGGGTATTGCCGGAGTCGGCATGGGGATTATGAATACGATACCATGGGGAGGGGCAACACCTAGAGCGGCAAGTGCACTTGGCGTTGATCCATCACTTTTATTTGGCCCGATGATTCCAGTCATTGGTGCAGGGGTTCTTAGTATGATCGTTGTCTCCTACTTTCTTGGAAAATCCGAAAGAAAACGTCTTGGTGTCATTGAGCTAGATCAGCCCATTCATGCAAATGAAATGGCAGCAGCACTGCAAGATGATATAAAACGACCGAAACTTTGGTGGTTTAACCTGACACTGACTTTGCTCTTGGTTCTCTTGCTTGTGTCAGGAAAAGTAAGCTTAACGGTTCTGTTTGTTCTTGCCTTCTGTGTCGCCATTATCGTGAACTATCCGAATCTAGAACAGCAGCGTGAGCGGATTGCGGCTCATTCAACAAACGTTTTGGCGATTGCTTCGATGATTTTTGCGGCAGGTGTTTTTACAGGCATCTTAACTGGGACGAAAATGGTTGATGAAATGGCAATTTCGATTGTTTCGGCTATTCCAGAGCAGCTTGGCGGGTTTATTCCAGTCATTGTGGCGTTAACAAGCGGGATCTTCACTTTCTTTATGCCGAATGATGCATACTTTTATGGGGTACTGCCAATCCTATCAGAAACAGCGGCAGCATACGGTGTCGATAAAATTGAGATTGCGAGAGCATCTATCATTGGTCAGCCGATTCATATGTTAAGCCCACTTGTTCCATCAACTCATTTACTCGTTGGACTCGTTGGGGTATCACTAGATCAGCATCAGAAATTTGGCATGAAATGGGCGGTTCTTGCAGTCGTCGCCATGACAGTGATGGCGGTTCTAATTGGGGCCATTTCGATCTGGTAATGAGAAGAGTGTCTGCTGCTCATGCAGGCGCTCTTTTTTAGGTCCTATTGCAGGGCAACATCCATTCATTTGCCCTATATAAAAATAGACTTGATTCCTCCAAAAGATATATTTTTGAAAAATACTGACACTTTTGCTGTTTTTTTCTTTATAATGCAAATCAACGAAGGGAGAGGATAGCATGTCCAAACAGAAAAGTACCATTCTTTTTGCTGCTGTATGCCTCATGGCAGGAAGTTTGTCGATGGTGACCCCAGCTTCAGCGAATGCAGAGGCCCCTTATTATGGAAAAAGCTATGAGCAGCCAGCCTCGGTTCAAAAACTGTATCCTGAGCCTGACGAAACGTTTGATACTCCTGCTTTTCAGAAAAAAGGAGAAGCATTTACCACACAGGAAGAGCTTCAAGATTTTTTACGTGACATTGTCAGTAAAAGTCCTTACGCCACGCAAAAACAGATTGGAACATCCATTGAAGGCAGGTCCATTCCAGCCCTCTATTTTACAAAGGATCGTCACATCTCTCCACTGTCAAAAAAGCCAACGATCTGGCTTCAAGCACAAATACACGGAAATGAACCAGCCTCCGGTGAATCTGCCCTTGTCATCGCCAAACGACTAGCAGGTGATGAAGGAGAGCGTATACTGAGCCATGTCAACGTCATCATTGTTCCAAGAATCAATCCAGATGGTTCTTATGCATTTGACCGCAGGCTTGCAAACGGAATGGATGGCAACCGTGACCACATGACACTAGAATCTCCAGAGCTGACAGCCCTTCATCAAGAATTTAATCGCTTTGCGCCCGAGGTCGTCATCGATGCCCATGAATATGATGTCGGTCAAAAACAGTTTGAAGATATCGGTGCATCAGGTGCTCTCAAATATCACGATTTGCTGATATTATCCGGTAAGAATTTGAACATTCCTGAAAGTATTCGTTTCACGTCAAATGAATTGTACGTCAACGGAGTGCGTGAAACATTGACGAATAAGGGATTTTCCAACGATTTATATTATACAAACACAAGAGGGAAGGACGGAAAGATCGATCTTTATGAAGGTGGAACTGATGCACGAATTGGCCGAAATGCCCTGGCACTTTCACCAGCTATTTCATTTCTTGTAGAAAGCAGGGGGATTGGAATTGGCAGAGAGGACTTTACCCGGCGCGTGGCAGCACAAGTCACCACTCATGAAAAAATCATTGAGACAACGGTGAAGCATGCCAAGCAGGTGAAGCAGCAAATGGTGACGGAGCGGCTGAAACTTGTGAAAAAAGGTCTTCAACCAAATGATGATGATCAAGTAGTCATTCAAGATGCTTTCAAGGCGCCTGTGAACGATTCACTTGAAATGGTGGATATTGAGAAAGGACAAACCACCAATGTCCCGGTACGTTTTCATAGTGCAAGTGATGCGGTTCCTGTATTGACAAGAGAACGGCCGACAGCTTATCTCATTCTCCCAGGGCATGAAGGGGTAGATAGAAAGCTCAGAACTTTAGGATTAAAAAGTGTGACACTGCCTGTTGGCATGAAAGTGCCAGTACAAGCCTATCAGGTGACAAAACGAGTGGAAACAAGCAAAACAGATATTCAGCTTGAAACGAGACTCGTTGAAAAGAAACGTCAGCTGCCAAAAGGAACAAAGGTATATGTGACGGCACAGCCAGAGACCAATTTGTTGTCACTTGCCCTTGAACCAGAATCAAAAGACAGCTATATGTCGTCAGGTTTTATTGCATCGAAAGTAGGCGATGAACTACCAGTTTACCGATTCTTGTTATCTCAAAAGACGTTAGGTATGAAATAAAAAGGGCTAAAATGAAGTAACTTTTTAGCCCTTTGTCAACCATCTAGAAGCGGCACAGTGCGTGCCGCTTTTTCTATTTTCGTCCAGCTCTGATCTCATCGGTCATGCCTTCATACGGTGCTTCTGCGATAATCGTTTCATCGTTTACCCCAGCATGGTGAATGTACGTAATGTCTGCGAATTCTGGTACGACATACTTCGGATATGTTTCATATTTTTCACGGGATTCTTTCATGAGGTCGATATAGTCATTTTGATAGCAAACGGTGATATCTGGACGTTCATGCACCCATTTTGGGAAGAAAATGACGCCATGCATGCGTTTCTCTTCAGGCATAAAGTTCAAAGACACGTCTGTCCCAGTCGGTTCCGTCCAGGAAACTTTGTATACCCCTTTTGTCAGTTTCACAATATTCACTTCTTGATCACGAACCCAGCGGCCTCCAACCATTCCGCTATGAATGCGGTAATCAATGGTGTGATCATTTTTAATGTAAATCTCATATTCCCAGCCATTTTCATACGTATAAATCATATGAAGTCCAACGAATTGATCCATGTTTATTCCTTCTTTCAATTAAAATGATGTTATTGTAAACATGTCATGATTTACATGTTTATTTTAGGGTGTATGGTATACTATTGTCAAAGAATATGCGTTGGAGGCATGTCATGAGAGTACTGAAATATGCCATTCTTGGCTTACTAGATCAGCGTGAGCTGACGGGATACGATATGAAGAAACACTTTGAAGATTCCCTTGGACAGTTTTGGAGTGCGAAGCATAGTCAAATTTACCCTGAATTAAAGCGGCTAACAGAAGAGGGTTTTATTGAATTTGATATTCACATACAAGGAAAGAAGCTAGAGAAGAAGGTCTATCAAATCACTGATGCAGGAAAAAGAGAACTGCATGAATGGTTAAGGAAAAAAGGCCCGATTCCAGACACAACAAAAGATGAATTTATGCTAAAAACGTTCTTTATCTCATCTATGGATCAAAAAGAAGCGGCCGGTCTGTTCGCACATCAGCTGCTAGAGCGAACAAAGAAAGTAGAGATGCTTGAACAGAAACTGAACGTTTTAACAGAAGAAGATCCATCTGCCCAATCACTGCATTCAACACAATTCGGGCATTATTTAGTGCTGACAAGAGCAATTGAAAGGGAAAAAGGGTATGTTCGCTGGCTCCAAAAGACCCTTGAAGTCATTGAATCATCCATTGTCTAAGGACAATCGTCGCACGATATGATAAAAAATGGTTTGAAACAAGTGAATTTATCAATAGAAACCGATACAATGGATATATTCGTATTAAAGTGAGGCGAGTATGTTTGAGTAACCAAGAAGCGTTGTGGAATGAAGCAGAAGCTTTTATTTCTTTATGCTATGAAGAATTAGGCAAGTCAAATGAAGAAAAAGCAGCACGTCTGCATGAAATAAAAAAAGAAATTGAGTCTGACGGCATGTATACTCATACGCAGGAAGAATTAGCTCACGGGGCAAAAATGGCATGGCGCAACAGCAACCGGTGCATTGGGCGCTTGTTTTGGTCAACACTGCATGTGCATGACTGCCGGCACGTGACAACAGAAGATGAGGTGAAGGAGGCACTCTTTCATCATATTGAGTATGCGACAAATGGGGGTAAAATCAAACCGTCCATTACCATCTTCCCACCAGAGAATAAGGGACGGAAGGAAGTCGTTATTTATAATCATCAGCTCGTTCGTTATGCGGGATATGAGTCGGAATATGGCATCATTGGGGACGAGGCATCACTTGAATTAACCAAGTTGTGTGAAGCGCATGGCTGGAAAGGCGAAGGCACGCATTTTGACCTTCTGCCACTGATGTTTCAGCTAAAAGATCAGCCGCCGGTTCTGTATGATCTTCCGAAAGAGATTGTTCAAGAGGTAGAGATCACTCATCCTGAATATGATGGATTCGGTGATTTAGGACTGAAATGGTATGCTGTTCCGATTATTGCTGATATGAAATTAGAAATTGGTGGCATTCATTACAATGCGGCACCGTTTAATGGATGGTATATGGGAACAGAAATTGGCGCACGTAATCTAGCTGACGAAAACCGCTACAATATGTTGAAAAAAGTCGCTTCTATTTTAGGGCTCGATACAACAAAAAATTCGTCACTTTGGAAAGACAAAGCCATTGTCGAATTGAATGTCGCGGTTCTGCACTCTTATCGCGAGGCAGGGGTAACCATTGTGGATCACCATACAGCAGCCCATCAATTCAAGCAGTTTGAAAAACAGGAAGAAAAGGCTGACCGTAAGCTGACTGGTGATTGGACATGGCTGATTCCGCCAGTATCACCAGCTGCTACGCATATCTTCCATCGTCACTATGACAATACGATCGTGAAACCGAATTATTTTTATCAGGAAAAACCCTACCACGGGACGGAAAGAGCCTAGCGAAAAGCTAGGTTTTTTTGTATGAAATGAGTCTTTTGAATGTTGTTTGATTTGGAAAATGATGGTTTAATGGCGGTGAAATCAAAAAGGGGGAATAGAGATGAAAAAAATGACGTTGCTCATATTTTTGGCTGTATTCAGTTTCAACGGATTTCTACCACTAGGTGATGAAAGAGCTAAAGCAACTACTGGAGCAATGGTTCAGAATGACATCGATTTAAAGGTGACAACCGATCGTTCAACTTATACTTCGCTTCATCCTCAGGTTAACGTCAACATGACAGCAACAACAAATGATACACTTTATTATACAGCTGCTGTTCGAAAACTTACTTTTCCAGTGACACCAGTCTTTACACACGAAGGGTCTATCTCTGGACAAAACACTTTCGCAGCACCTACTCATTTATTACTTCCTAACAGTGGATCAGCCAATTATGATGTTCATGTGAGTCTCTACAAAGATGCTTCACGTACAACCTTGATTGGTTATTATGTTGCAAACCCATTTACTGTTGTGAAATAAAGGACACACATCAACTATCCTCTAATCCGAAAGTCTTGATAATGGGCGAACGTGGTGAGCGGCTCCATGTCCAAATGTGTGACTTTTGAAAAAGGACTGCCTTTACGGACGATCTCTAAAAAGTCAAAAACCTCCTGCTGCTCTCCTTCTACTTTTAACTCCACGTGACCCTCATCTGTGTTGCGTACCCATCCTTTCATCCCTCGATTGATGGCTTCTCCTTGAACAAAATAACGAAAGCCGACTCCTTGCACTCGCCCTTTTACAATAGCGTGATAATGAACCAATGTCAACTCTCCTTTTTTCTCATCGTACCATAACCTGTCTCGTTCCTTCACGTACCGACTATGATTTGACTGTCAAACCATGTAAAATAAAAGGCAATCAGACAATCAAAGGAGATGGGCGAGAGTGGGGCAGACAAGGTACGACATCGAAGGAATTCAAGTAGGACAACCTATCACCACCTATGTGAATGGTAAAGAAATCAAAACAGCCATCAACAAAAAGCGTATTCACGAGCCTGTTTATTTGAGCAAGCTTCATTTTAATGGAGACGGCCAAGGTGATTTGGTTCATCACGGAGGTGATGATAAAGCCGTTTGTGTCTTTCCATATGATCACTATCCTTACTTTGAGCAATTTTTAGGGGTGTCGTTACAGGACGCAGCCTTCGGTGAAAACGTGACCGTGCATCAGCTTGTAGAGACAGAAGTCCGTATTGGAGATGTATTTCAGTTTGGGGAAGCGCTTGTTGAGGTCAGCCAGCCAAGACAGCCATGTGTGAAGCTCTCTCTTAAGCATGGAAACATGAAGCTTGTGAAGGAAGTGCAGCAAACGGGATATACCGGTTTTTATTTACGTGTGCTGAAAGAAGGAATGGTCTCTCCTGATGAAGCTCTTATGTTAGTCAAAAAAGCGCCCCATTCCATCACAGTCCACGAAGTCAATGAAGTTAAATACCGTCAAGTAGATCAAAACAGGCTGAAAGCGGTTCTTGAAGTAGATGCCTTAGCAGATGTGGTCAGGAAGTCTTTAGAAAAACGTGTTCAGCCCATATAAAAAAGCCGTACATCTGCTATGGATGTACGGCTTTTCAACATTTAAGAGCTCGTTTTCTTTTGCTCAAGAAGATTTGCAAGGAAATAAGTTTTAAAGCTTTGAAGCTTTCTTCCTTCATGCTTGGTCACACCAAGCTTCTTTAATTCTTCGACATACCAGCCTTTGCTACCATAATGCATGATAGAAAACTCCTTTCAATGGAAACTGCCTGCATTGTAACATCTCAAAAAAGGACGTGAAAAGTGTGCAGGTGTTTAAAAATGAAAACTGATTCTATCTGCCTATGATCCATGTATATGCTGGAAATGAACATTTATGAATTTGGCGGGTTGAGGGTAACGATGATCATGCCGACTGTCATAATCATGATGACAATACCGAGGTAGGTCATCATAGATTGTTTTTTCTTAATACCTACAACCGTTAAAATAATACTTTCAATAAAGAAGATAACACCGATGATGATGAACCACATATCAAATAAGACCCCTTTCGCATATCTTTGCCTATTTTACCACAGGCATTTTTGTTTAGTCGTGACAGATTCGTGAAAGGGTTTGTCTACACGCTGAAATCCCCTCCAGTGAAGGAGGGGACCCGCTTGCTTACAGCTTTGTTAAAATAATCGGTTCGTCTTTTGTGATCACAATCGTATGTTCAATCTGTGCGACCAGGCTCTTATCAGGTGTTTTAAATGTCCAGCCGTCATCTGCTTGATAAATCGATTCAGCATTTGTTGAAATGAAAGGTTCAAAGGCGATCACTGTCCCATTCTTAAACAAAGCATTATCGAATGGATCATAATAGTTCAAAATATGGTTAGGTGCTTCATGCAGGCTTTTCCCAATGCCGTGTCCTGTCAAGTTTTTAATGACAGTAAATCCTTGTTCTTTCGCTGTATTGTAGACAGCACGGCCAATTTGATTTTGTCTTTTACCGGCTTTCGCGTGCTTTAATCCTTCAAGGAATGCATCCTCTGCACACTGGCATAATGCTTCAAGACGAGCATCTCCTGTACCTAAAACGAATGAAATCCCAGTATCGGAATAATATCCATCAAGCTCTGCTGAGATGTCAATATTAATGAGGTCGCCCTCTTGTAAAATGGTTTTTTCACTTGGAATGCCATGCGCGACTTCATCATTTACACTGATGCAAGTCGTACCGGGGAAATCATATTCTTTTTCAGGAGCTGAATTTGCTCCATGCTCTTCTAATATTTTTTTCCCAATCAAATCTAATTCTTTTGTAGACATGCCTGGCTTCGCTTGGCTTTTCATTTCTTCTCTTGCCAAAGCGACAATTCGGCCGACTTTTTTTAAGGCTTCTAACTGATGATCATGTTTGACAATCACTGTTCATTCCCGCTTTCTATAACTTCATTCTATTCAATAGCTTACCACATTTTACGTCAAAAGAGTAAAGGCTGAGATTTGGGTGAGATGTGGACAAATTGGTATAGATAACTAGATGTGCATATGATATATTTTTTATGAACATCATGAGAGATTTGTTCATGGTGATGACGAAGGGGGGAGAAATAAGATGGTGTTTCAGTTTTTTCAAAAGTTAGGAAAATCATTTATGCTTCCAATCGCTGTGCTTCCTGCAGCGGGTATCATTTTGGCTATTGGGCGGGAAGATGTATTCAACATCCCGTTTATTCATGCGGCAGGAAATGCAATTTTTGCGAATTTGGCTTTAATTTTTGCTATGGGTGTAGCGATTGGTATTTCAAAGGATGGTAACGGAGCAGCGGCGTTATCTGGAGCGATCTCTTATTTTATTTTGTCAGCTGGTACCACATCGATCAATTCGACCAACAATATGGGGGTATTGGGTGGTATTTTGTGCGGACTTTTGGCAGGTTACGTTTACAATAAATTTAAGGACACGAAACTGCCTGAATACTTAGGTTTCTTTAGTGGAAGACGGCTTGTGCCTATTATGACAGCACTTTTTACCATTCTATTAGCAGCCGTTTTTGGATATGTATGGCCTCCAATTCAAAGTGTGATCAATGATTTGGGGGAGTGGATTTTAAGTCTTGGAGCAACGGGTGCCGGGCTGTTTGGCTTCTTTAACCGCTTGCTCATTCCATTAGGACTTCACCATGTGCTGAATAATCTATTTTGGTTTCAATTCGGTGAATTCAGTGGAGCGACAGGTGATTTAGCGCGGTTCTTCAAAGGCGATCCAAGTGCAGGTGTCTTTATGACTGGTTTCTTCCCAGTGATGATGTTTGGGCTGCCGGCGGCATGTCTCGCGATGATTGTGACAGCTAAGCCTGAAAAACGAAAAGCAACAGCCGGTCTTATGATTGGAATGGCACTGACGTCATTTATTACAGGGATCACAGAACCAATTGAATTCTCATTTATGTTTTTATCTCCACTTTTATATGGTGTTCATGCGATATTAACTGGTCTTTCGCTCTTTATTGTCAACACCTTAGGCATTCATAGCGGTTTCGCTTTTTCAGCAGGTGCGATTGATTACGTTTTAAGTTTTGGAATTGCGCAAAAACCCATTCTGTTACTTGTGGTTGGGGTCATCTATGGTGTGATTTACTTTGTTGTTTTCTATTTCCTGATTAAATTGTTAAAGCTAAAAACACCGGGCAGAGAAGATGATGACATCGAAGATATCTCAAGGAATGATACACAGACTGCTGGAGCAAGTATGCTCGTAGAGGGACTAGGCGGCAAAGACAATATCACCACAATTGACCATTGTGCGACCCGTCTACGTTTAACAGTAGAAGATACAAATTTATTAAATGAAGGTACATTGAAAAAAGCAGGCGCCAAAGGGGTACTGACGTCAGGAAAAACTTCCGTACAAATCATCATTGGAACAAATGTCGAATTTGTCGCCAATGATCTTCGCAAGGAAGTCGATCGAGACTAACAAAAGCGTTCAGCCAGATTAAATGGGCTGAACGTTTTTTTGTTTTCGCTGTTCGATCACCAGTACAATGCTGATGACAACAAGTAAAAACCATGAACTGATTTTACCAAGATGGACGAGAGACCAAGCATGCAGCTGATTTGGGTATTGCCATGCTCCTAAAAAGGTCGTGACATTTTCGGCAACCCAAATAAAAAAGCCAATCAGCAGAAACGAGATAACAAGCGGCATACGAAAGGTCGATGAACCGACCTGAAAGGAAACGACTGTTTTTTGAAACACAATCACTAAGAGTAATGTCAGCCACCAGCGTAGATCATAGATCCAGTGATGAGTAAAGAAATTGAGGTAAATACATAAACTGATCCCAATCGAAAGATACGGCTGAGGCCATGCTTTCACCTTCACATGAAGCCGAGTCAGCGCTTGATAAATATAGCTTGCCACGCTTGCATACATAAAGCCGCTATAGAGCGGGACCCCAAAAATTTTCGTATAAGCTTCTTCAGGATAGGACCATGAACCCATATGTACTTTGTAGATTTCTAAGCCTATTCCAATCACATGAAAGAGACAAATGACCTTCAACTCTGTCAGCGTCTCAAGCCGCAGCGTCAGCATGAGAAGCTGTGCCATGAGGCAAAGCAGAAGAATAACATCATATCGATGAAAAAAAGGAATAGACACGACCTTTGATAGGGCAAGCGCCGTAAAGATCATGACAGGAAATAGACAAGAAATGGCCTGTAAATAAGCAAAATGAAATAATGTTTTCATACAAAATGTAACCCCTTTTCACTGTCTGAAATAACTTAGACGGCGATAGCAAGGGAAAAGTTTACCTCAACTAGATATTCATGAACAATTTGTGAATATATATGTGAAAAGGATCACAAATGATTTTTTACATAGTATAATAAGATCATAAAGAAAATGTGAAATATTTCACATAATTTAAAAGGAGGCATCATCATGTTTACAAAATTCTTACAAACGAATGTATGGGCAGCCGTTATTCTCTTGGCAGCAAGACTTTATATCGGATGGACTTGGCTGACATCTGGTATTGGAAAACTAACAGGCGGATTCGATGCATCAGGATATTTGCAATTTGCCATAGCTGAACCTGTTGTGAAAGATGGACATCTTGTTTATCCGTTCTATGTCTGGTTTTTAGAAAATGTCGCGTTGCCAAATGCCGGACTCTTCAGTGTCATGGTCATGTGGGGAGAAATCTTAGTTGGTCTAGGACTAATTGTCGGATTGTTTACAACAACGGCAGCCTTTTTTGGAAGCGTGATGAATGTCTCTTTCTTACTAGCTGGAACCGTCTCTGTTAACCCGCTTCTTCTTCTGATCGCCGTCTTCATTATGGCAGCGAAAGGAAATGCCGGAAAACTTGGCCTTGATTATGTAGCAGGTCCAGTCCTTAAGCGAAAACTGAAAAGAAAGCCGCATTTAGAAGTGGCATCTTAATAAAAGAAAGCATCCTGAGCGAAAACTCAGGATGCTTTTTATTTAGGAACCGGCTTTGATGAGGTTAATATGCACCACAGTCAGCTCGTGCTGATTGATATCTGGATCATGTCCGACGATAAATTCGAGCTCGTAATCACCGGTCTGATAAACGTATTTCTTCTCTTTTGTTTGCGGGATGGTGGTTATTGAATCTGCTGGTCCAAGCTGTTTCTTTAATAGGGAAGGAGTCATTCCTCCGATATTCGTTTCTTTTTCTACATTTGTTCCAAAATAACGGATTTCGTTCATCTTGCCTTTTTTGTCATAGTGAAAAGCAAATCCAGGGTTCCCCATCTCAGCATGATACAAATCAAAGCCGTTTTGCCCGGTTGCTGGATAAGGCTGTCCTAATTTATGCCGCACGTCTTTTTTTGTTTGAACACCTATTTTGAGTCCTTCTGCATAGTATGGCATTTGTCCTTTATGTGCCAGCTGATAAATGCTGTTTAGTGCTGCTTTCGGACCTTGAGGAATGGATTGTTCTGTCTGCGTTTGGGTCAGGGCGTGTGCTGAAATCGCCGGGCTGAAAGCAAATAAGGTGGAAGAAGTGAGTGAAGCGGTCACGAGAAAAGCTGCTGTTTTTTTCATGATCAATAAATCCCTCCTTCCTCACCTATACCCGGTGTCATAAGGATCAAACGTCAAAATCCCCAGCTGATCTTGGATCGGCTGGGGATTTAAATGAGAAAGTTATTTGGAAGACGAGCTGGATTCATCTTTGGCGGAAGAAGAATCTTTTTCATCCTGTACTTTCTTTGTGTAGTCATATTCATTGCGCTCTATCGGTGTAAAGCCTTTAGGTTTGTAGAAACGGAGTAAATCTTCCGTGACAATCTTATCAGATGTCTCAAGCATCTTTTTCACCGTTTCGTTTTCTTGTGATGCCTTTTCAGTCGGCTCGATTTTTTCACCTGTTTTGTTGCTGTAATAGTTGTTGCCTACTTTCGTGTAGTCCTTAGACACGAAGTCTCCATTTATAAATGGCACAAGCTCTTTAAAGTTCTTCGATAAGATATCAGAACCAGACATTAAATAGTTCTTCGTATCATCTCCGAGCAGGTGGAGAAGGGTAGGCGCAACATCGACTTCACCAGAGTATTTATGAATCTGTCCGCCTTTTACGCCTGGCACATGGATAAAGAGCGGCACACGCATAAGCTGGGCATTTTCATAGTCTCCAATTTTTTCGCCAGTCACTTTTTCCATCGCTTCATTATGGTTTTCTGAAATGCCGTAGTGGTCACCGTACATAATGACGACAGTATTGTCATAGAGACCGGATTTCTTCAAGTCATTAAAGAACTGTTCAATGGCTTCATCTAAATAATGAGCAGATTGGAAGTAGTTATCAACGACGGAGTCTCCGAAGTCGCCAGGTTCAAAATCAGTATCACCTTCATCCATACCAAATGGGAAGTGGTTTGACAGTGTAATGAATTTCGAATAAAACGGCTGTTTCAGATTTTCAAGCATTGGCATAGATTCTTTGAAGAACGGTTTGTCTTTCAATCCATAGTTCTTCGTATCTTGTTCATTCATATCGTAGTACTCAGAATCGTAAAATCTGTCATATCCAAAGGACTTAAACATTTCATTCCGGTTCCAGAACGTTTTCGTATTCCCGTGGAATTCAGCGGACGTGTATTGGTCCTTTTTCAAAATGCCAGGAAGCGCCTGATATGTGTTTTGAGCTTTGTTAATAAACACAGAGCCTTGTGATAATGGGAAAAGCCCCGTATCCATCATAAATTCCGCATCAGATGTCTTTCCTTGTCCTGTTTGATGGAAGAAGTTATCAAAATAAAACGTTTTGTTGTCATGGGCTAATGAATTGAGGAAAGGAGTGACCTCTTTTCCATTCACCTTGTAATCAATGACAAAGTTTTGCAGTGATTCAAGAGAAATCGTAATGACGTTCATGCCTTTCGCTTTCCCGTAATAAGCCGGGTTTGGATCAGCGCTGTTCGCCTTTAGATAATTCTCTACATCTGTTACGTCACTTGAATTTGCCAGGGCACGCTGGCTGTTTGATTTCACATTTTGAATGGCATCAAACACCGTAAAATTATAAGCACCCAAGTATTTGACTAAATAATTGCGGTCGAACGATCTTGATAAAAGCTCTGGGCGATCAATTTCTGCTGCGATTAAGTTGACAACAAAGATCAGAACAGAGGACACAAGAACGAGTCTAAACGATTTTGTTTTTTGAACAGGTACAGTCGCTGTACTTGTTTGCTGCTGTCTTTTCATGCGGACTGCGAGTACGATCAAGATGATGGTATCGAGAAAGTAAAACATATCAGTCCAACGCATGAGTGAAAATGCACTATCACCTAATTGTCCGCCATTCGTTCCTGCCTGCATCACTGTAGGCAGCGTGATAAAGTCATTGAAGAATCGATAGTACACGATGTTTGCGTAAAGTAAAAAAGACATGAAAAAGTGAATCACAATGATAGCGGCAGGCTGCCATTTTTTCTTGAACAATAAAGCAAAGCCAAGAAAGAACAAGCTGGAGCTAATAGGATTCACAAAAAGCAAAATATGCTGAAGCACATTTGATATACCAAGTTTAAATTCGATTAAATAAGCTGTATACGTCTTGAGCCATAACAAGATGGCTGCAATCACAAAGAAGCCGAGGCCCCTTTTTTGAATAAATGTTTTCATTTAAACACTCCTTTTCTCCGATAAACGGAAGAGGCGGAACGAAAGAAAACGAACCATTAGAATATACCATGAAATGCGCAAATAGAAAAGTCATAACTGGTGAGCGCCTAATGCAGCCTGTCCGATCTAGAAAAGGAAAGGTATTTAAAATATTCGATTGTCGGAAATGTTTTGTGAAATTTATCCTAATATTAACAGAAAATTCTGTATTTTTCCTGTTGCTATATCAATAAAACAGGTAAAAAGACACGAGTCTAAAGAATTAATTTGATTTCTACAATGGTGCTTTTAGTCGGATTTCCAGTGTTTATTAATGTTTATGCAGGTTAAGTAAAAAAAATGAGTGAATAAACCGTTGAATTGTCTGGATAATAATCCCTTCTTAAAAGTATATTGATATATTTTGTTGTTTCGCAAATATAATGGTTTCGATGTGTATTGTAAGGGTTTTATTCTTTTTGATGGATGAACAAATTATCCAAATATACTTAAGTGAACATTTTGACACTATAAACTTTTGAAACGGGGTCGATATAGACAGTGACAGGAAATCTTCCATTGAAAGGATTGATAGTATATGACTGTACGAGCACAGAACCTCGTTCAGAACTGGTTTCCGAGTGAGGACGGAAATGCAGAAGAGCGGAAAGAACTCGTTAAATTAATGGAACAGATCATTTCAGGGGTCGATGACCTGAAGGATCCGAACCGTGCTCACCTAAAAGGTGAAAAGAATCGCGAGGAGGACTTTTACAAAAAGCTCACTGAAACAAGTCAAATTCCGATGAACGGACAACAAGCGGAACTTGTGAATGAAGAATTACTGAAGCTTTTACATAATCATCCATACCACACGAAGTATTTCTTCACGAACATTTTGCCAATGGCAAGTACACCAGGAATTTTAGGCATGCTGACGGCTATGCTGGTTAACGGAAACAACCTTTGGGATGTGTATGGGCCAGCAGGCGCGGAAGCTGAGGTCAGAGTGGTCTCAATGATGTCTAAGCTCATCGGATATGATCCAATTGTGAGCGGGGGTTACACAACATGGGGAGGTCAAGGGGCTATTTTCTCGGGGCTTCGTTTAGCGATTGCGAAAGCTGCACCGGAGTCATTACGAAAAGGTGTCCCGCAAAACCTTTATGCGTTTTGTTCTGATGCTGCACATTACAGCTTATTTAAGTCAATGGAAGCAACCGGGCTTGGTACAGACAACTTAATCAGAATTAAGACGAATAAAGATCATTCGATGGATATGGAAGATTTGCGTTGTCAAATGGAACGTGTTGCACAAAATGGCGGAATTCCCGTTTATATTGTGGCAACAACCGGAACAACAGATGCCATTGCAATTGATGATGTAAAAGGGGTGCGTGAAACGGCAGAAGCCATTGCTGAGAAGTATGGTCTTAAGGTGCCGCATATTCATGCAGATTCGGCGCTGGGTGGATTCTTTGCTTTCTTTAATGAGTATGATGTAGCTGAAAACCCGCTGCAATTCTCAGACGGTGTTCTTCGTATGTTAAAAGAAATCAAAGCAAAGTTTCAGCATCTTTCTCTTGCCGATACGATGTGTTTTGATTTTCAAAAACTCGGACAAACACCTTACACATCTAGTTTATTCTTAGTGAAAAACGCTGCTGATTTAAAGCGCTTGGACCTAGAAGAACAAGAAACACCATACGTTGGACATAGAGGATACGGGGAATACCATACGGGTTATACGCTTGAATGCTCAAGAATGGGAAGCTCAATCAGCATGCTAAGTGTGCTGCTAACGTTTGGAATTGAAGGATACCAGCGCTTGCTCGGTCAATTTTTAGAGGTGAATCTTGCGTTTAGAGAAGCGCTCCGTCAGGAAATTCCGCAAGCAGAAGTCGTCAATGATGACAATGTCGGAATGGCTACATTGTTTAGAATTTACCTAGACGGCTCTCCTCGTTTTAAGGAAGAAATGTCTGGAGAAGCAACTGCTATGGAAATTGAGCGCAACAATGATTTGAACAAAATACTCTTTGAAAAGCTTGGAGAGAAAAGAGACGAAATGTTCTTTGGCGATACGACGAAGTTTTTACAAGTCAATGCCAAAGAAGGTCAAGAATTCTATCTGAGTGTGAGTAAATTTTTTGTGATTTCACCTTATACGTTACCGGAGCATATCCCTCATATCGTATCTTATTTAAAAGATGTGATTGCATCTGTTTGTGGACAATTTGAAAGTGTAGAGGCTTAAATTAAAATTGAGAGTGGAGATGTAGAAAAAAATGGCGAAACAAAGGAAATTTGGAGGGCTTACGATATCCTCCAAAATCATGTCAGTCGTTGTCGTAACATTACTCGCAACCGTTGCATTATTCGTTCTAACATTTTATTTAGTCAGCCAGGATTTATCTTCCCAATTATTAAAGCAATTTGATTATCGATTAACAACAGATATTGATACGGCTAAAAGAGAAATCGATCATATTGATGGAAATGTCCTTAGCATAAGCGGGAAAGATGATCCCGTTTATGTGGAGATCAAAAAGAAATTCACAGAGCTTAAAGAAGATCATACGCTTGAGAACTTATACGTGTTATCAAATAAGGGCGGTAAAGAAAGAATCATCGTACTAACAGGGGAAGACAATGATTTTGATCAAGATTATGTCTTCTCAGATGAGATGAAACAAGCCCTTTCTGAAGATAAAGTGGTCAAAAGTGATATTTACGTTGATTCGTATGGGACTCATAAATCCGTCTTTTTACCAATTAAAGATTCAGGCGGTGAGCTCACCGGGATTTTAGGAATCGACTTAGATGCGTCTGTCGTTCCAGAAACAACGAAAAAGCTGACAATTTATATCACAGTAGCATCTGCCATTGTGCTCATCTTCGGCCTACTCTTCTCATTCATCATGGGAAGAAAAATTGCAAAACCAGCACGTTCATTAATGGAATCAGCGGATCGAATTGCAGATGGTGATTTAACTGGCATGGTAGAAGTTCAAAGTAAAGATGAGATCGGTCAATTAGCGGCTTCCTTCCAGAAAATGCAGGGGCGGATCAAAGAGCTTATTGGAAAGATCTCAAACTCATCAAGTGAAGTGTCGAAAATGTCTTCACAGCTTCGCACAGTGACAACGGAATCTAGTCAAAGTGCACAACAAGTGTCAGAAGCGATGACGAATATGAGTGAAGGAATCAATGATTCAGTCGCAAACATTACAGACTGCACAACATCTGTTGCGGAAATCGATACTCAAATCGAAGGCGTGACAAAAGAAGTGGATGAAATGAAATCTGTTTCATCAGAAGTACAAGAGCAGTCAGAATCTGGTCAAAAATTAGTGCAGCATGTGCTTGAACATCTCAACATGTTACACGACATGATGACAAGTTCAAAGCAGGCGGCAGAAGAATTGCAATCACATTCAACAGAAATTGAAAGTGTCATCTCCATTATTACGGACATTTCGGCGCAAACGAATTTGCTTGCACTAAATGCTTCTATTGAAGCAGCACGTGTAGGAGAAGAAGGAAAAGGATTTGCTGTTGTGGCTGATGAAGTCCGTAAGTTAGCTGAACAGTCAGCTGATGCAGCTAAAACGGTTTCAGACTTAGTCATTGGTACACAGGAAAATAGTCAGCGTGTCCTTGAAAGCGTGGAGGAAAGCAGTAAAGCAGTGGAAGAAGGCCGTGAGCAAATGAAAGGCACCTCGCAGAACTTCTCTGGTATTTATGAGGGAGTGTCTCAATTTGCAAGCAGAACGAACAATTTGCTTCAATCTATTCAGCAGGTAGAACGAGCATATCAAACAATTTCTACATCGATTGAACAAATTTCGGTCGTGTCAGAAGAACATGCGGCAAGCTCTCAAGAAGTAGCGGCAGCAACAGAACAGCAAAGTGCTGGCATGCAGCAAATTTCAAGTGCGATTGAACAGCTCTCTGACATGTCAGAAGACTTGGCACAAATGGTATCTACTTTTAAAATCGACAAAAAATAACGAGAAAGCTGGCTCTTGGAAGAGAGCCAGTTTCAGAATGTGGGCAAAGGGCTAAAATGAATTTCATTTTGGCCCTTTGTTTCTTTTCAGCGTGAACTGAAAACCTTTGCAGTCTAGGAAGGATGAGTACCGGAGCGCATGCCTGACAACGAATGCGATGGTTTGTCTATACGCAGAGCTGGCTCTTGTGAGAGAGTCAGCTTTTTTGCTATGCTTAACCAAATATCAGACGACCTGAGAGGAGACGTGTCATGGATTTTGCGCAGAGATTGTCAGAAGAACGGATCAAAAAGGCGATGGACAATGGAGCTTTTGAAGGACTATCAGGCTTTGGGAAACCTCTGCCAAAGGATGATGCCGCTCATGTACCTGAAGAGCTGAGGATGGGCTATCGAATCATGAAAAATGCTGGCTTTGCCGGGGAAGAAACAGCTTTGAAAAAAGAATTGATGACGGTCAAAGAGCTACTGAAAACGAGTATAGATGGAGAAGAAAGAAAAAAACTCTCTCTCGTATGTGAGGAAAAACAAAAACGCCTCGATGAACTCACATCCAAACGCCAAACGTTTGCTCGTCCAGCCTCCTCCTTTTATAAGAATAGGGTCTACGAAAAACTAACGGAGCGTAAAAAAAGATGATGACACGCTGCCTCTCTGAGCACATTGAGGGAGCTTTTTTTTATGAAAGCGCTACAATTTATTGTTGACTACATGTATATACAAATATAAAATATGAGGTGAACATGTATATACAAGTTTTGATTCTTTTTTCTTATAAAAAAACGGTCTCGGAGGGGATAGTATGGCTGATTATCAGACAGCGGCAGATCAGATTGTGAAAGCCATTGGCGGCAAAGAAAACATTGATCAAGCCACACATTGTGTGACAAGACTTCGTTTTGTGCTAAAAGATGAAGGTAAGGTGGATGAGAAAGCACTAGAACAAATTGATGAAGTGAAGGGATCTTTCTCAGCGAATGGCCAATACCAAGTGGTCATTGGTCAAGGAGTGGTTAATCGGGTTTATGCCGAAATGGTCAAACAGACGGGAATCGGCGAAGCGACAAAAGAGGAAGTCAAGCGTGCCTCTGATCAGAAATTAAATCCATTGCAGCGTGCGGTGAAAACGCTTGCAGATATCTTCATTCCAATCCTTCCAGCTATCGTGACAGCCGGTTTATTAATGGGGATTAATAATATTTTAACAGCTCCTGATATTTTCTTTGATCAAAAATCCATTGTGGATGTGTATCCGGCATGGGCGGATTTAGCGAATATGATCAACTTGATTGCAGGTACTGCCTTTACCTTTTTGCCAGCATTAATCGGCTGGTCAGCTGTCAAGCGGTTTGGAGGAAATCCGCTTTTAGGGATGGTCCTTGGACTGATGCTTGTACATCCAGATCTGTTGAATGCGTGGGGGTATGGAGCGGCGGAAAAGACAGGTGACATTCCTGTTTGGAATTTGTTTGGACTTGAAGTACAAAAGGTAGGTTACCAAGGGCAGGTTCTTCCGATACTTGTCGCCTCCTATTTACTCGCAAAGCTTGAATTATTTATTACAAAGCGGACACCTGAAAGTATTCAGCTGTTAGTTGTTGCACCAATTACGTTACTACTCATTGGATTTTTATCATTTATCGTCATTGGTCCTGTTACATTTGCGATCGGAAACGTATTAACATCTGGACTCGTCACCGTATTCCAGCAATTCGCAGCACTTGGCGGCCTTTTATATGGCGGGTTGTATGCAGCGTTAGTTATTACAGGTATGCATCATACGTTCCTAGCGGTCGATATTCAGCTGATTAACTCAAAACTGCACGGCACGTTTTTATGGCCAATGCTCGCACTGTCTAATATTGCTCAAGGGTCCGCAGCACTTGCGATGATGTTTGTCTTAAAAGATGAAAAGCAAAAAGGGCTCTCGCTGACATCAAGTATTTCTGCTTACTTGGGCATTACTGAACCGGCGATGTTTGGGGTGAACTTGCGCTATAGATTCCCGTTTATTTTTGCCCTGATCAGTTCTGGGATAGCGGGTATGTTTATTGCCTCACAAGGGGTACTGGCAAGTTCAGTCGGCGTTGGAGGCATTCCCGGAATCTTCTCGATCATTCCGAAATACTGGGGAGCATTTGCCATCGGAATGGTGATTGTGCTGATCGTCCCATTCATTGGTACCCTTTTATATGCAAAACTTAAAAAGAAGGATGTATCACAAGAACTTAACTAGTGGTGGTGAAGGAATTTGAATCAACAAACAAACGAACCGTGGTGGAAAAAAGCCGTTGTCTATCAAATCTATCCGAAGAGCTTTTTAGACACAACAGGCTCTGGTACAGGTGATATTAATGGCGTGACGACAAAGCTCGACTATATCAAAGAGCTAGGGGCGGATTGTATTTGGCTGACCCCTATGTATGAGTCCCCGCAGCATGACAACGGTTATGATATTAGTGATTATACAAAAATTCATGACATGTACGGCACAATAGCCGATTTTGAACACATGCTGAAGGAAGCGCATGAACGAGGAATTCGTGTCATCATGGATCTAGCCGTGAACCATACGTCGATTTTCCATGAGTGGTTTCAAGCCTCCCGAGAGTCGAAGGAAAACCCGTATCGAGACTATTATATTTGGAAGGAGCCGAAAGCGGACGGCTCTCCTCCGAATGATTGGCAGTCAAAGTTTGGCGGGCCAGCGTGGGAATTAGATGAAGCGACAGGTGACTATTATCTCCATTTATACGATGTCACTCAGGCTGACCTTAATTGGGAACATGATGAAGTGCGCAAGAAAGTATATGACATCATGCACTTTTGGTTTGAAAAAGGGATCGATGGATTCAGACTGGATGTCATCAATAATATTTCAAAGGATCAACGCTTTTTAGATGATGCCGGGCAATCAGTGCAAGGTGATGGACGTATGTACTATACAGATGGGCCGAGAATTCATGAATTCTTGCATGAAATGAACCAGGAAGTGTTTTCAAAATACGATAGCATGACCGTGGGGGAAATGTCTTCAACGAATATTGCAGACTGCATCCGGTATACAAGACCTGATCGGCAGGAGCTGGATATGACGTTTAATTTTCATCATTTAAAAGTTGACTATCCTAACGGTGAAAAGTGGGCCATTGCCCCATTTGATTTTCTAGAGTTGAAATCAATTTTGTCAGAATGGCAGATGAAAATGCATGAGGGCGGAGGCTGGAACGCACTCTTCTGGTGCAACCATGATCAGCCGCGCATTGTGTCTAGATACGGTGATGATGGCACGTACCATCAGCAATCAGCGAAGATGCTGGCGACCACCATCCATTTGATGCAAGGCACTCCGTATATTTATCAAGGTGAAGAAATTGGGATGAAGAATCCTCGCTTTGAGGACATTTCGTCATACCGCGATATCGAATCACTGAATATGTACGAAGCGATGCTTGAAAAAGGGAAAACAAAGGAAGAAGCTTTGGCAATTTTACAGGTCAAATCAAGAGATAACGCAAGGACACCTATGCAATGGACTTCGGAAAAAAATGTGGGGTTCTCAAAAGGTACACCTTGGATTGAACCAGCTCAAAACGATATTTCAGTAGAAGCAGCATTAAAAGACGAGACGTCGGTTTTTTACCATTATCAAGCCCTTTGTAGACTTCGCAAAGAACTTGATGTGATCACCTATGGGAGCTTTACTTTATTGCTGACAGATGATCCAAAGGTGTTTGCGTATGTGCGAGAAGGCAAAGATGAGAAGATTCTCGTGATCAACCATTTTTATGCAGGCGAGACGAACTTTACACTTCCAGATGAGCTTGCAAAGGATGTTGATGAAATGGAAGGGCAAGCTCTGCTGTCCAATTATGAGGATGTGCCGGCAGATATCAAGGGATTTACGTTGCGCCCATATGAGTCAATCGTTTATCATTTAACCAAACGCTAGTAAATGGGGCGGAAGGAAAATGAAAGAGAATAAGTTTCGAGTGATTTATGATCAGCTCGCAAGACGAATTGAACAAGGTGAATGGCAGGATAAAGGCATCCTCCCATCAGAACACGAGCTGTCTGTCATGTATGACACATCCCGTGAGACGGTGAGAAAGGCATTAAACATCCTTGTGCAAAATGGCTATATCCAAAAAATCCGCGGGAAAGGCTCAGTATTGCTGAATCGGGAGAAAATGCAGTTCCCGGTTTCGGGTCTTGTCAGCTTTAAAGAGCTTTCCCAAACGCTTGGGCGAAAAACGGTGACAACGGTTCGTGAGTTCGGTTTAATCAAGCCAGATCAATACATTCAGTCTCAGCTGAAAATCAGTGGGCTGGAGGACGTCTGGAAAGTCATTCGCTCTCGCAATATTAGCGGAGAAGAAGTCATTTTAGACAAAGATTACTTTTTGCAAAAGCATGTGCAGGTCTTGTCTAAGGACATTTGTGAAGGGTCGATCTACGAGTATATTGAAGGAGAACTTGGGGTCTCGATTAGCTACGCTCAAAAGGAATTTGTGGTCGAGCCCTGTACAGAAGAAGATGAGAGGTATCTCGATTTGAACGGGTTTGATCATGTGGTGGTGGTGAAGAATTACGTGTTCTTGGAGGATACGAGTCTATTCCAATACACAGAAAGCCGCCACCGGTTAGATCGTTTCAGGTTCGTGGATTTTGCTAGAAGAGAGAAGTAGACAGGGCCGAGGCTCTGTCTATTTCAGGTTGTAGGGAAATAGGGGGAACAATTAGAGCAACATTCTAGGAGGACAAATGATTAGACTGAATAGACCACTAAAATTACGAGATTTAGAAATTTTTAGCGTGATGAAAGATCACAGGATTTTATGTTATGTCATCATTGAAGACACCCGAAAACCGTTTACCGAAGAAGATAGAAAATTAGAGCCGTTATGTTATATGGATGAAGAGGACATTCAAGCGATTTTGAATGTGTTTCATATTTCAATTATTAGTGATGAAACATTAAATGAAGAAGATTTAACCCTTGTGCAATCGTACTTTGCTGAATTTGTGAATAACACGAACTTAACGAATTTTATTACGAGAGAATATGTTCAAGAGGATTTATATGCCGTTGATGATGAAGATGACATCACGTTCTTTAATAGAATGCTGCGTCATATAGGGTCAGATGATGTGAAAGAATTTGATGACCGTCATTGGATTTATTTATCCCAAGATTGATAGTGAGATGCAAAAAGGAGAGAGCCGAGGCTCTGTCCTCAGCGTGTAAACAAACCCTCGCATTCGTTGTCAAATCTGTGCTCCGGTGCCACGAATGTCAAATTCGCTTCGCTCCGGTGCTCGACTTTCCTAGACTGCAAAGGTTTTCTATCACGCTGAAAAGAAGACAAAGGGCTAAAATCAAGTTCATTTTAGCCCTTTGTTAACAACCTGAAAGGACAGAACCGAAGCTCTGTCCTTTTTCTATTAAGAAGATACTTTGTCTCGTGTGCGCTTGCGCTGGTAGTAATAAAGGATACCGCCTGAGGCGAGCATGAGCAAGCCAATTAATACCGCTGTATACATCATCGTTGCAGTATTCGGCAGTGTGCCGCCTGGTAAGCCGCTTCCATCCTGACTTGGATCCGAACCGCCTGGAGCAGAAGTTCCACCGTCTCCACCATTTTGGTCTGGAGCTGTTCCAGCAGCTTCACTTTGATTGAGTACGGTGTATTCACTAAAGTGCTCCGTTTTACCTGAGACAATCCCGTTTTCGTATGAACCGTTACTTGTTTTGGCATAGCGGTTTTTCTCACGATCGACATAATAGACACCTGGTTTTTTCGCTTTTTCAGGCGCGTCTAATGTAAAGAACAGTGTGACGGGATCTTTAAAGGTAGACACATTTTTCTGATCTTGTTTGATTTGGAAATCGTATGTGTCGGTTAATGCGTTTTTCACCTTGCTTGTTTTCGCCATCGATATATCTGCATGTTGCTCTGACAAATTGGAGAGCGGTAATGCTAGACCGACTTTGTCATGATAGATGGTGACGTTTGGATCTTGCTCTCGTTTCTTTAGTTCAGCTACTTGCCCTTTTGATAGAGACAATTGAACCTTTTTCGCTTCGGTTGCTTTGTCTAAATAGAGCAATGCTTTATTCGTATGCTGGATATATGTTTGGAACTTCTCATTATCTTGAATGTCATAGGCGCCTTTTCCTTTCAAGCGAGGAAGGAATACTTCTTTCACTCGATGGTCGATGACTGGAGAAATATGACCGTCTGCCTGTTCAATTTGCTCTTTGAAAATTTCATAGTCAACATAGCCTAAGTCTTCACCATGAGACGCTTCTGTAAAGACGCTGTAGCCATCACCGCCTGTGCCGACAAATGCGTTAGTCGCCACGCGGTATGTTTTCTGATCATCAATGTCAGTCAGATTGCCATTTTGATCTTTCAATTTGACATCAATCAGTCTACTGCCAGCAGGTTTACTGAGCGTAAACGTATATTCAATACCGGCTACATGAGGGAATGCGCCTCCGCCTTCTTCAATGCCTGAAAGACCTTGTTCAAGCGCTTTTTTAATTTGACTGCCTTTTAAATCTGCGACATATAGTGTGTTTCCAAAAGGCATCACCGTTAAAATATCCCCTAATGTGATATCTCCTTTTTCAATGCTGCCTCGAATACCACCGCCGTTTGTAATGGCAAGGTCAGCCCCAGCAGATTCTTGTGCTTTCTTTAACATGCCATCTGCAATAAAGTTTCCAAGGTTCGTTTCCTTCGCACGGACGTGTTCACGCTGTCCATCTAAGAAGACATCTGACGTCCCGACTTTTTCGGTTTTTAAATCTTGGATATCTGCCTTGTACTGATCAAGAATCGCTTTTGCGTCCGCATCTTCTTTCACAGAGTCGTCGATTGTGATGAGGTCAAAAGCAGATTCTTTTGGCTGTACGACGCCTTTTTTGTCAAAGGCTACGTCTACTTTTCCTAAAAATTGTCCGTAGTCTTTTACTTGCGCAACAATTGTTGGTTCTTTTTTATTGACGACCTTTAATTTTTCAACAAGGGTGTGGGTGTGACCGCCAACGATGAGATCAATGCCATCTACTTTTTGAGCCAGCTCTAGATCACGGTTATAGCCAATATGTGTGAGCGCAATAATTTTATTGATTTTTTCTTCAGTTTGAATGGTATTGACTGTTTCTTTTGCTTTTTTGTATGCATCTTGAAATTGAATGTTTGGACCACTGCTGGATGTAATGGCTGTGTCTTCAGTGGTTAGACCGAATACAGCTACCTTTTCACTATTAACATCAAGCAGAATGTAAGGGTAAATGCCAGCTTCTTTTTTCTCACCAGCTTTAAATGTTGCTGGTTTTTTCACTAAATCGCTTAACTGTTTTTCCTTAGAGACATCTACGTTTGATGACACGATCGGGAAGTTCGGTTTTTCAAACTGGTGACGGTTTTTAGCATCTACACTGGATGCATCACCTGTCAGGAATTGACGAAGGACAGATGGACCTTTGTCAAATTCATGATTCCCAAACGTCATGGCATCGTATTTCATTAAGTTCATCAGTTTCAGATCGGCAAGTCCTTGCCATTTTGTGAAATAGAGATCACCAGAGAAGACATCTCCAGCGTCTAATAAAATATTGTTTTCACTTTGGGCACGGACTTCTTTAATCTTAGTTGCGCGTTTTGCTGCATCATCAAGGTGGGCATGTGTATCGTTTGTATGCATCACCGTTAAATGCCAATTGTCTGTTGCAGGCGGTTCTGTTGTACCATCGTCTTTAAACGCTAGCTTGTACACGCCAAGTCCGTCTGTGCTGGCATTCCGTATAAAGTCGACGTTGCTTGATTTTTCTGCAAACGGTTTTGCAAGCAGAGAAGATTCAAAGGTGACTGTAGCGCCTTTTACTGGTGCAATGGACCAGTTTTGATCTGCGCTTGGGTTAATGGTTTTTTGTTCAATAATATAATCCATCAGCACTTGGCGGTTCTCATCTGCTGAGGCGAGCACGACTTTATCTTGTGTGAGGTGCGGGAAGCCTCCGCCGCCAGATGCACGGTAGTTGTTTGTCACGACTAAAAATTCTTGATTGTCAGAAACGGGTTTTCCGTTGTAAGACAAGTTTTTGATGCGGTTCGCACTAGCGTTAACAAGTGTGCCCGTTGTGCTGTATTTAGCAGGCTGTGTGACATCTACTTGGTACGTCACACCATCGATTACATCAAAATTATATGAGCGGTATTCTTCGTTTAAAATAGGCTGTTCATTTGAAGTATTTGGTTTGATTTGGTTAAACTGACCAGCAGACATTTCAAGCCAGTCTTTTACTTCACTGCCTTTTAGTTTTACAATCTGCACGGTGTTATCGTAAAGGTAAAGATCACCGATGTTTTTAATCGCTAAATCACCTTTTGCGATATTTGTATAATAGTTCACACCATTGCGTCCGCCGGCTTTAAATGGTGCACCTGCAGAGAGAATCGGCAAGTTTTTGTACGAAGTATCTTTCATTTTTTCTTGTGCATACCATTTCTGGGCATCTGTCACGATTTGAATAGAAGGGTCATCCATCACTTGAGCGAAAAAGCTGTTAATGTCTGCTTCTGTTTTTCCAACTGGCTTTCTGACATAATCTAGGGTGTTTTGGTGAGTTGTTTGAATGGCATCTTTCACTGTACTGTTTTGAGATGTCACCCCGGCAACGGATTCGATTTTGCCTGTTCCGTCTGTGACTTTCCAGCTGCTTCCGTCTGGCTCTAGAGTTAGATCAATGACCCCGAGGTAGCTTCCCCAGTTTTTTGACATGACGACAGGAATGCCATTAATGGTTCCCTTTGCGACATCAAATTTGTCTACGCCGCTATATTCAGCGCTTGGGAATGTGCCATGCTGGTGGCCAGACACAATCGCATCAATGCCTTTTGTTTTCGTGGCAAGGTCAAAGATCATATTTTCTGATCCTTTAGGTGAAGCTGTTTTTTCAATTCCTGTATGAGCAAGAGCGACGATGACATCTGCGCCTTTTGCTTTCATTTCTGGAATGGTTTCATTGGCAGACTCCACAATATCCTGCACTTGAACTTGTCCATCTAAATGTTTCTTATCCCACGTCATAATTTGTGGTGGTACGAATCCTATGTAACCGACTTTCACAGTTTGGGAGGCTCCGTTTGCATCTTTAAAGGTTTTATCCTGAATGACATAAGGAGTAAATCGGTGTTCTCCGTTTAACTTTTTGACGTTCGCATTGACAATCGGGAAGTTGGCGCCCGCAATGGTACCGTCAAGAAAAGATAAACCGTAGTTAAATTCATGGTTGCCGAGTGTACCTGCATCATATTTTAGTTTGTTGAGTGTATGAATAATGGGGTGAACCTTTGTTTGATTGATGATGCTGTCTTTTTCATTTTTATAAACGTATTCTCCAAGAGGGGTTCCTTGAATCAGGTCTCCGTTATCAACAAGGAGTGTATTGGGATTTTGTGAACGGTGCTTGTCAATCAGCTCGGCTGTTTTTGCCAAACCGAATTCATTTGTTGCTTTGTCACTGTAGTAATCATAATTCATCATGTTCGCATGAACATCCGTTGTGGCTAAGATACTGACCTTTACGGCGCTGCCGCTTTCTGTTTCTGCATGAGTAGGTACTGCTGGGAGAATGAGACTAATCAACATCATGGAAGTGAGCAGAATAGACAGGTTTTTCCTTCGTTTAGACCTATGTGCTTGCTTCTTCACCTGATCTCCGCCTTTCTAATTTTTTTGACCACAATACCTATTGTAGAAATGTTTCGTTAAATTTTGTAGTTATTTTTTGCAGATTATTGTAAAGATAACATAAATCATACGAATTACCTTGTTAAGGGAATGTGAATGAGTCTAAATACTTATTTTTCTGAAAGGGGGTTTTCTCATAGGGATAGGATGTTTGATTTCAACATGCCGGGGTATAGTGTGTAGTGTAAACGATAATCAAGCAGGAGGGTTTCTACATGGGTAAGAAAATTGCAGTTGTCTTAACAGATTACTTTGAGGATGTTGAATTCACCGAGCCTGCAAAAGCCTTTAAAGACGCAGGCCATGAGATCACAGTGATTGAAAACGAAAAAGGAAAAACAGTGAAAGGAAAGCAAGGAGAGGCAGAAGTAAGAGTCGATGCGTCTATCGATAACGTGAAACCAGAAGACTTCGATGCACTTCTGATTCCTGGCGGCTTCTCACCAGACATTCTGCGTGCAGATGACCGTTACGTCCAATTCACTAAAGCCTTTATGGATGAGAAAAAACCAGTATTTGCGATCTGTCACGGACCGCAATTGCTCATTACAGCAAAAACGCTGGAAGGAAGAGGTGCAACCGGCTATACATCCATTCAAGTAGATATGGAAAACGCAGGCGCCAAATTCAAAGATGAAGAAGTCGTCGTTTGTCAGGATCAGCTTGTCACAAGCCGTACACCTGATGACATTCCAGCATTTAACCGTGAATCATTAAAACTGCTCGCAAAATAAATAGTTTTGAAAGGATAAACAAAGCCAGCACCTTATGAGGTGCTGGCTTTTTCTGTGCATGGATGGAAGAAAGCGGCGTAAACCGCAATCTAGTTTCCAGTGCACGATTATTTTCTTAAGCTTTTCAGCTCGCTTGCAATGGCTTGCATTTCACTTGGACTGAATGAAGATTTTTTCATCACCATTTGGTGAAGAAATTCAATATCTTCATACTTATCTGGACTGAAGTCTTCGGCTTTGATGACTCCAATATTCAGCATATTTAGCTTTTGCGAGATGTCTTCAATCAGCTGATTGACTTCAGCCGCTTTTTGCTGTGACAAGGGCGGCACGTCCTTTCCTGCATGTGTCGAATAATATGTCTATTTTAACAGAAAAGCAAAAGAATAAAAGGGCTATTATGACGACACTGAAATGTTTTTTTCCTTTTTCTCCTCTTTGATCTTATCAATGATTCGTTTGGATTCAAACACCACAACACCTGATAAACCGATGAGGCCAATTAAGTTTGGAATGGCCATCAGCCCATTGAGCATATCTGCTACGCCCCATACGAAGTCATTCTTAAACACGGCACCGAAAAAGACAGCAATCACAAACACGATGCGATAATACATAACATACGAATCCTTCGCCAAATATGTAAAGCATTTCTCTCCATAATAGGACCAGCCAATGATGGTTGAATAGGCAAACAGGAGCAGCCCGATTGCCACGATGGTTGAGCCAGCTGGACCGAGGAAGTGAGCAAAGGATAACGAAGTCAGTGCATCACTTTTCACTGTTAAATACATATCTGCCATGACAATCGTAATGCCAGTGATAGAACAAACAATGATGGTGTCAATAAACACTTGCGTCATAGAGACGAGAGCTTGACGGGCAGGCATATCCGTTTTCGCAGCTGCAGCAGCAATTGGTGCTGATCCAAGACCAGCTTCATTGGAAAAGACTCCTCGTGCGACACCCCAGCGAATGACAGTTCCAATTGCACCACCTGCTACAGCTTGACCTGTAAAGGCATCTGAGAAAATAAGACTGACTGCGCCAGGAACAAGATCAGCATTCATGACAAGAATGATTAGCCCGCAAATGACGTAAAATAAAGCCATGACTGGTACAAAAATAGATGTCACTCGGCCGATACTTTTAATTCCGCCTAAAATCACGAGTGCCGTAAAGGCGGTAATGATGATACCTGTTACCCATGTTGGAATTTGAAAAGTAGAATTCATGACGCCTGAGATGGAATTAGACTGTACCAGGTTGCCGATCCCAAAGGCAGCACTGGCACCGAAAACAGCAAATAGCACCCCTAGCCATTTCTGTTTTAAGCCATGCTCTAAATAATACATAGGTCCGCCAGACATTTCGCCTTTTTCGTTTTTGACCCTGTATTTTACAGCAAGAACAGCTTCTGCAAACTTGGTGGCCATCCCGAAAAATGCAGCAAACCACATCCAAAATACTGCACCAGGACCACCTGCAATGACAGCTGAGGCAACACCGACGATATTCCCTGTACCGACAGTTGCAGCAAGAGCCGTCATTAATGCTTGGAAATGAGAGATATCTCCCTCTGATGTTTTGTCTTGTTTTGAAAAAGCGAGCTTTAAAGAATAAGGAAGTAATCTAATTTGAATGAAGAGAACGCGAAAGGTGAGGTAGATTCCAGTACCAACAATTAAAATCAACAGGGGAGGCCCCCACAAAAAATTGTTCATCGTCGTGACAAATTGCTCAATGATTCCCATCTAATGTCCCCCTTTGTTTGTGTAATTCTCCTAAAGTTTCTCCTGTTTTTGTGTAATTTGTCAATGCCGATGGGAGTTTTTCTTGCAAAGTTTCCAAAAGAAAAAGGGCTTGCTATGATAGAGATAAGGTTTTCCAAAGGGATTAATAGGGAAAAGATAGGAGGAGAATGAAGGATGATTCATGTATTATTTGTATGTCTCGGCAATATTTGCAGGTCACCGATGGCAGAGGCGATGTTTAGAAAACGAGTCGAAGACGAAGGGCTGAGTGAACAATTTGTGATTGATTCAGCAGGCATTGGCGGCTGGCATCAAGGCAGTCCCCCGCATGAAGGAACACGAAAGCTGCTTGATGAAAAGGGCATCAGCTATGAAGGAATGACTGCAAGACAAATCATGGATAAGGATATCACCACATATGACTATATCATTGCGATGGATGCTGAAAATGTAGGCGCCCTCCGCAGTTTAGCTGGCTATGGAAAACATCACTTTATTGGCCGTCTTCTTGACTTTGTAGAAGACGACGATCGAGACGATGTGCCAGATCCTTATTACACTGGGAACTTTGAGGAAGTACATGATTTAATTGAAACAGGAATTGATCGTTTTTTGACGTATGTAAAAAAAGAGAAACACCTTTAACTGAAAGGAGATCAGATGAGATGGAAGAGAACAATCAAATCGTGCTTCGGGGAGCTGTTATAGGCGCAGCCTGCGGCATATTGCTGACATTATTTCATCGTCCAACAAGAACTGCACTGAAAGAAAAATGGAATGACTGCCAGCAAAAGCTGGATGAATACCGCCTCGAGCCTGGCAAGATGTCTGCTTGTGTGAAGGAAAAAATGGAAGAAACGAAGCAATTGATGAGAACGGTCTCAGATGATTTGTCTTTTCTGAATGAACAGGTGAATCAGTTAAAGGAAACAACACCAAAGGTATTAGAGATTATTGAAGAAACAAAGGATCACTTTCAAAAGAAACAGAAAGATTGATCATTGGAGATGAGGCGTATGGGTTTTGTTAAAGCGTTAATTGGACGCTTTTTGCTGCATGAAGGACCGGCAAAATCAGCTGAACTTGCGTATTTCTTTTTGCTTTCATTATTTCCGTTTCTCATCTTCGTGCTGACGCTTGTTGGTTATTTGCCGCTGACATCAAAGGATGTTCTAAGCGTCATTTCTGGTTATGCGCCAGAGGGAGCGCTTTCGATGATTGAATCCATTGCCGAAGAGACGCTGAATAACCGTAACGGCGGATTGTTGTCATTCGGGATTATTGCCGCCCTCTGGTCTGCATCCAACGGCATTAATGCGGTTGTCAGAGCATTTAACCACGCTTACGAAGTTGAGGAAAATCGTTCCTTCATTCTCGTACGTTTAACATCGATCATCTTAACCATTGCGATGGTGCTTACGATTATTTTTGCCTTAATGCTGCCTGTCTTTGGAAAAGAGCTTGGCTTATTCGTTGCCAAATTAGTAGGGCAGTCAGATGCGTTTCTCACCATTTGGACAGCCATGAGATGGATTATTAGTCCACTGATTTTACTGATTGTTTTTACATCCCTATATTATTTTGCCCCTAACATCAGGCTGAAATTGAAATTTGTGCTGCCAGGCGCCATATTTGCATCTGTTGGCTGGATTCTCGTCAGCATGCTGTTCTCATTTTACGTAGGCGAATTTGCTAACTATAGTGCGATGTACGGAAGCATTGGGGGAATTATTATATTAATGATCTGGTTTTATTTAACCGGCATTATGATCATCCTCGGCGGCGAACTCAATGCGCTTTTACATAAGCGTAAAATCGTACCAGGCAAGCTGTAAAGAAAACCGGGCATCCTAAAGAAGAACGAACTTGTTCAATCTTATGGATGGGGGAATACCGAATGTCTAAACAATCGAAAAAAGGCGGAAGCAACACTAAACAAAACAAAGGCCATCAGCCAAAGCACAAAACAAGCGGAAGTGCGAATGGGCAAAATGGGTATCACTAGATGAAAAAACTCCTCTGCATAGGTGCAGGGGAGTTTTTAATGAGAAATGGATTCGTTTGGAGTGTCGACCACTGACTGTGTACGCCCAAATCGAACACAACAAAACACAAATAAAATCACAATGCTGACAAGGTAGAGTAAATTCATGCCCTCAAACGTCTGCACAAAGAATCCGCCAAGAACTGGACCGAGTATACTCCCAGCACTAAACGCCATCCCGCACATCAAATTCCCAGCAGGCAGCAGATGCTTTGGCAATAAGTCGGTCATATAACTGATGCCAAGTGAGAAGGTCGAACCTACAGCCATCCCGGCCATAAAGAAACAGATCGCAACAGCCAAAACGGACTGAATGAAAATCCCTGCTAAAAGGAAAAAGAATGAACCGACGAGTGTCACGACTAAAATCATGCGGCGTCTGCCGAACCGGTCGCTCAGCATCCCAAGGGGAAGCTGAAAAACAATACTCCCAATTGCAAACGCAGGTAAAATAAATGCAACAGCATCTATCGTCACCCCGCTCCTTAGTGCGTACACAGGGAAGTTACTATTGAGTGTCGTTTCTAAAAAGCCGTAGCAGAATGGCATCATAAACGCTACCCAGCCAAATTGAAAAGCTTTTTTGAAGCGCTTCAAACTATTTGTCTGCTCTGACGTCTGCATTTCACCTGTATCTGGATGTGCATTTTTTAACACAAACACAAGCAGCCAAATACACAAACTAACTGCACCAGAAACAATGAAAGGTAAAGATGGGTTAATTTCGATGAGTGGTGTTAAAAAAGGTCCAGCGGCAAAACCAAGTCCAAACGATAACCCATACAATGAAATATTTCGCCCGCGATTTCTCGATGACGACGCATAGGTCACCCACGTCTGTGTAGAGAAATGCAGCATATGATCACCAATCCCGATCATGAGCCGCAGGAAGAACCAGACAACATAAGATTCAAAAAACACAAAGCTGAACAAGCTTAAAAAGACAGCGGCGCCTCCAATGACAATTAATGGCTTAAACCCAAACCGGCGAAGCGGCGCTTCCATAAATGGAGATGCTAGCAGCACGCCGAGATATAAACCGGTGGCATGCAGTCCGTTTAACGTAGGAGAAGTACCGGCATGTTCAAAAATAATCGAAATGACAGGCAGTAACGCTCCCTGCGAAAAACCAGATACAGATACAAGTAAAATTAAAATCATAAAATGAATTCTCGACATAAGAAGCTCCTTACAAGTTCATATTTTCATCGTACAATGGAACCATAGGGGTTTCAATAGAAAGGTGGAAAAGGAATGAAGCTGATATACGAAAATGATCGGTGGATCGCAAATGCTGATCAAAGGCAGCTACATATTTCAGGAAATGAAGAAACGGGATACAGACCATCTCAATTGTTCACCTCAGCCATTGCGGGCTGTTTTGGAGAAATGGTCATTCATGTATGCCAGAAAAAACGAATATCCTATCAAGGACTGACCATCATACCTAATACGACAAGAGAAGGAACTGTAAACAAAATCACTCGTGTTCATTTGCATATGATTTTTGAAAGCATCAACACCTCTGATGAACAGCTGGAAAAAGTAATGAAACTTGCGTTGAAGCATTGTTCCATGGTGCAATCCGTGAAAGGAACAATCGACATCACCCTTTCACACGAACAAATTTAAATGTATATGATGCGGGGACTCACGAAAGAATAACAGTCAGACATGATGTAAAGGAGAATGGCTGTATGAATCGTTTGTTTCTTGTGATTGTCGCAATCGGTGTTCCATTATCTGTGATTGGCAGTTTTCTTCATTTTCCGCAAGCTGTCATGTTCGCTGTCTATTGTATCGCCATCATCGGGCTTGCAAGTTTTATGGGAAGAGCGACAGAGAGCCTTGCCATTATAGCAGGGCCAAGAATTGGCGGGCTGTTAAACGCTACTTTTGGAAATGCAGTGGAATTAATCATTTCATTTTTTGCATTAAAACAAGGGCTTACCGCCATTGTTCTTGCTTCACTAACTGGCTCGGTGATCGGGAATTTACTGCTCGTGGCTGGGCTGTCTTTTTTCGTTGGTGGATTGAAATTTAAACGTCAAGAGTTCAATGTCCACGATGCAAGGCATAACTCTGGGCTGCTCATGTTTGCAATTATTGTCGCATTTGTCATTCCAGAAGTCTTTTCTATGGGAATGGCAGAAGATCGTCAATTTGTTTTAAGTATTGGCATTAGCATTGTGATGATTTTGCTTTATGTCGCAGCACTCTATTTCAAACTGGTGAGCCACCGGGGTGTTTATGTTGCCAAGCAAGAAATCGCAGAAGGGGAAGCAGCGACGGAAGAAGAAACACCAGAATGGTCTGGGAAGTTTGCGACGGCGATTTTGCTCCTTGCGACAATTGCTGTGGCGTATATTTCGGAGCGGCTCGTCCATACATTTGACACAGTCGGAGAACAGTTTGGATGGAGCGAGCTTTTTATCGGAGTCATTATTGTTGCGATTGTTGGTAATGCAGCAGAACACGCTTCTGCTGTGATTATGGCGTATAAAAACAAAATGGATGTCGCAGTGGAAATTGCTTTCGGTTCCACGCTTCAAGTCGCCATGATGGTCGCACCGATCCTTGTGATCAGCTCTCTGTTTTTTGAAAAGCAAATGCCACTGATCTTCTCATTACCAGAGCTCATTGCCATGGCATCCTCTGTTTTACTGACGGTCATCCTCTCAAATGATGGGGATACGAACTGGTTTGAAGGTGCAACATTGCTCGCTGCCTATTTCATTATGGCGATTGGATTTTTCCTTTTATAATCTTTTGTGGATAAGGGACGTCTTTCGGGAAAATACTATGGAAAAATGAATGAGAAAGAGTGATGATATGAAAAAGATGCCCCGCATCATGTTTGTTGTTCTCTTATCCTTAAGTTTTCTATACAGCTTTCCAGCCGAGGCAGCAAAGCCGTTTAAGGTGCCATCGTCTGTCGCCAGTATCTCAAAGGAAAATACGTATCCAAATGCGTCACAGGATCAACCGCTGCTCCAGCCGAGCGAGCTGACGGCCGAATTATTTAAAACAACAAGTGTACCAATTGAAAATACACATTTGATTAAAATGCTGAATGAATCCAGTATCTCAGGTACACCGCTAGCAGTTGGCTACAGGGCAACGATTTTTCTTGGAAGATGGGCACTCAGCTATGATTCAAACGAAACCGTCGCCAATTGGGAATACAAAAAAGTGAACACGAATCACATTGATAATAGAGGCGGAAACAAAACAGCCATCGGCAAATATGTGCAAAAGCAACAAGTAAAAGTAAGTGGAGGGCTCACAGCAAAAGTACCAAACCCAGAAGATGTGAAAACATTGATGATGCAAAAAGCCATCCAAAAAACAAAACTTCCGCTCGCCTTCGACACAGTGATTGGTGCAGGAACAAAGCGAGATCAGTCCTACCACGTATCTCCGAAAAAAGCAGCAACCCTGCATGCATACGCTCCAGCCATTAACGAAAAAGGAAAGGTTACTTACGGAGAAGTGTATCTTGTGCTCAAGGGAAATAAACGCAAACTTGTCGTGAAAAATGTGACCTCACAAGGAATCGGCGCTTGGATTCCTGTTCAGGATCACCTGACGTTTGGGTTTCAAGGGATGAATTAAAAACAGTCATCTCCTCTTACCAAGGGGAGATGACTGTTTTTTGATTAAGATGTCCTATCTTTTTTCTTTTTCATTTCATGAATGTAAAAATCAAAGGCGTTATATAAATACCATATAATGAAAAAAAAGAAAATGATTTTAGTGAATATCGTCAAATTGTTGAAAATAAAGCATAGGCCAATATAAGGGAGGATCATAAAGCCAGAATACGAAAACCACCATGTTTTAAAAATGAAACTCAACCCCTTGGTTATTTGTGGAAACGACTCTTTCTTCATATTACATGGTCTTGAGTAGAACGTAAACCTTACCAAGAAAATAAAAAAGCCAACGCAGAAGTTGAATGAATCCAACAACTACGATGGCTTAGCTGATTATTCCCCTAAATCCACATTATGATAAACTTGCTGCACGTCTTCAAGCTCTTCTAATACATCGATGAGTTTTTCAAATTGTGCTTTCGATTCATCATCTAATGTCACTTCGTTTTGAGGCAGCATTGTGATTTCAGCGACAGTAAATTCTTCTACGCCTGCCTGTTTGAACGCTTCTTGAACTTGATGGAATTGATCTGGTTCAGCGTAGACGATCACCGTATCATCTTCTTCCATAATGTCACGTACATCAATGTCTGCTTCCATTAAAAGTTCAAGCGTTTCTTCTTCACTTTTCCCCTCGACACCGATCACCGCTGTTTGGTCAAACATGTAAGCAACAGATCCACTGACGCCCATATTTCCGCCGTTTTTCCCAAATGCTGCACGAACATCAGACGCTGTGCGGTTGACGTTATTGGTCAGGGCATCAACGATCACCATAGATCCGTTTGGACCAAATCCTTCGTAACGCAGCTCATCGAAGTTCTCTTCTGCACCGCCTTTGGCTTTTTCAATCGCACGATCTACAATGTGTTTTGGGACACTATATGTTTTTGCACGTTCTAGGACAAAACGAAGTGCTTGGTTTGATTCTGGGTTTGGCTCACCTTGTTTGGCAGCCACATAGATTTCACGCCCGAATTTTGCGTAAATACGACTTGTACTGGCATCCTTTGATGCTTTTTTTTCTTTAATGTTGTTCCACTTACGACCCATCTTATTCACTCTCTTTCACTTAGTAAATACACAGTATGAGGGTCCCCATGCTGCATGAAATCAATCTGCTTTCTATTATACATGAATCAGTCAAGAGGATAGAAGTAAGAGGGCTGAAATGAAAAGAATTTCTTAGTTGAAGTGTCCGAGCTTGTTTAAGCGTCTTCTCTTTCTCATGGGGTCTAGTCAGCTCTTCACACCGAATAATCCTGTGAACCACATGCATGATAATTCACTTATTAACAAAAAGTAATCAAAAAAATAACCCCATCACAAATGAGGTTATTTTGTAGGCTGTGGATAGACGATATCCTCAAGCAATTTCACATCATGCTGATGAAGTTGTGTGATCATTTCTTTTCGCACAGCGAGGGCGGCTTCAAAATATTTTTCGTCCTCGACCATTCCTTTTACAGTGATCTCAATCCCGCGATTCAACTTATTCAGTCCCATAATGCCATGAACCTGAAAGGGTTCAATGGCGTTATGGAATTCATCTTTTTTCAGTAAATCATGATGCGTTTGATTTAACTGATCACATGCTGTTTCTAACGCCTCGAAAGCAATGTCAGGATTTTGGTTTGCGCTGATTAAGACTGACTCTGTGATACGCATGTAGTGCATATTGTAGTTTTGGATTTGACGAATGTCTCCGTTTGAAATGGTTAACAGCTTGCCGCTCCATTCTCTAATTTGCAGAGACCTGAGACCAATTTCTTCAATGGTTCCGTTAAAAAGATTATTGACCGTCACATAGTCACCTTTATGAATCTGCCGTTCATAAATGAGGAAGATGCCAGCTAAAATGTCACGAATCAAGGTCTGAGCACCAAAACCAATGACAATTCCAGCCACACCAGCCCCCGCAAGAATCTTCCCAAAGTCATGAAAGAATAAAGAAATCACATATAAGACAAAACATATGGAAGCTGTATACTTTGAAACCGATTTGACCAAGCTCTCAATCGTTTTTTTCTTTTTATCTTCAATGAATTCAGTGCGTTTAAAGAAAATCTGAAGCGCTTTGTTGATCATAAAGACGGCAAGCCAAAGAATGAGTCCAACAAGGAGAATTTCAATGTATTTGTTCTTGACCACTGTCAGAAATGTTTCGTCCATCTATCGGTTACCCCCTGACTGTACGAGAAGTAAAATCAACATCTTGATAATAACTGTTTTTCACAAGAACATTCGGACCAAGGCATTGCACACTTGAGCAATGACAATTCAGTTCTTTTGCCAATTTTGTGTTCATCCAGCGTGTATAGGCTGATTGCAACGTATCGGTTTCAATATTTCCTAATGGCGGTGTATCGCCAAAGTCTGTCACAATAATATTCCCATCAAAAATATTCACATTCAACCGTGAACGGCCATCAGGGTCATTACGTACTGTCACATTTTTCGCTTGACGCAATCGAGTCAAGAGGCGCTGGTCTTCTTCATCTGTGCTGCATGAATAAAATGGCAATGTGCCAAACAGCATCCATGTGTTCTCATCACGAACATCGAGCAGCTGATGAATCGCATCCCGCATTTGTGGAAGTGACAATGATTCAAGGGCGCTGGCAAAATCACTTGGATACATCGGGTGAACTTCGTGGCGCTGGCATTTCATCTCGTCCACGATTTGACGATGGATGTGTTCAATATAAGGAAGCGTACGCTTATTCAGCATCGTTTCAGCGGATACTGTTACACCCGCTTTCACAAGTGCCTGACTATTCTCGATCATGCGGTTAAACAATTTTTCGCGCTGCTCAAAGGTTGGCTTTCGGTCCATCATTGCAAAACCAACCGTAGCAAACTCTTCGACCGTCCCCCAGTTATGTGAAATGTGTAGGACATCCAAGTATGGAATAATTTCTTCATATCGAGCCAAATCAAGCGTTAAATTCGAATTAATTTGGGTACGGACGCCGCGTTCATGGGCATACTTTAATAAAGGAACGACATATTCCCGTACAGATTTCAGAGACAGCATCGGCTCTCCGCCTGTAATGCTAAGGGAACGCAAGAGCGGTACTTCATCTAAACGGCGAAGCAGTAAATCGAGTGGAAGTGCATTCGGATCTTTTGTCTGCAAAGTATAGCCAACCGCACAGTGCTCACATCTCATGTTACACAACGTCGTTGTCGTCAATTCAATATTTGTCAGCTTCATTTCTCCGTAATCCTGCACATCGAGATAGGCTTCCCAAGGGTCGAATGCAGGTGTAATCGGACGAAGTGCTGTTTTTTGGTTCATGGTATCTATCTCCTTTTCATTCGGGCAAACATAGACCCGCCAACAGTTAATTTTAAGCCCCATCACCGTTATACGCAAGAGGGGACACAATTGATTTACAAAGGAAAAAAAGATAAGCTATAAACAAATGCTAAAGGGAGTGTATCTATGGGCAAGGCAGCAGACAGCAAAGAGCAGCAGGTTGATTATTTAAAGAACCGATTAGATATGTTTATGAATGTGATTGATTCATTAGATCCTGAATCCACAGACGTTGAGGATATAGACAGACTGATCCAGATGATTGACGACCTAGAAGCGAAATATGAACGGTTTAAAACCGATTGGAAGGAAGAATAGCTCGCGCTGATGCGGGCTTTTTTCTTTAAATTGGCAGGTCAAAAAGTGTATGAGTACCCGGTATATTCTGCACAATAGAAGAAAAACCGGGAAGTGACGTAAATGAAAAAATGCATACTGATCTGTCTATGTGCGCTTTTTGTATCGATGCCTTTTTCAAACTTAGAAGCCGTGTCTAATCAGCCTATTCATTGGGGATTTGCTAAAAGCAAAGAGCACAAGCCAGCAGATGCCGGCAAGGAACTGACGACACTCTTAAAGAAATATGATGCTTTCTATTTAGGAAATACGAAAAAGAAAGAGATTTATTTTACATTCGACAATGGCTATGAAAATGGGTACACACCCAAAATCTTGGACGTGCTGAAAAAACATCAAGTACCAGGCACCTTTTTTGTGACTGGGCACTTTGTAAAGGACCAGCCCAAGCTCGTCAAACGTATGGCAGAGGAAGGTCATATTATTGGCAACCATTCCTATCACCATCCAGATTTAACAACAAAGAGCACGAAAGAAATCAAAGAAGAACTGGATCGTGTCAATGAAGCGGTATACAAAATCACAGGAAAACAAGATAACCTCTACCTTCGTCCACCGCGCGGGGTATTCAGTGAAAGGGTACTAAAGGAAACGAAACAGCTTGGCTACCAAACCGTTTTCTGGTCAGTAGCGTTTGTAGATTGGCACATCCACCATCAAAAAGGAAAACAGTATGCGTACAATCAAATGATGAAACAGGCGCATCCGGGTGCCATTTACTTACTTCATACCGTCTCAAGGGACAATGCCGAGGCACTTGATGATGCCATCACTGCTTTAAAAAAACAAGGATATACCTTTAAAAGCTTAGACGATCTCATGCTTGAAAAAGTATGGCATCTCCCTCAGCTATAGAAAAAAGCTTGCAGACATCTGCAGGCTTCAGCGTGTAGCCAAACCCTCGCATTCTTTGTCAGTCCTGCGTGCTGGTGCTCACGAATGTCAAATTCGCTCCGCGCCAGTACTCGTCCTTCCTAGGGCTGCAAAGGTTTTCTATCACGCTGAAAAGAAGACAAAGGGCTAAAATCAAGTTCATTTTAGCCCTTTGTCAACAATCCGAAGCTTGCAGACATCTGCAAGCTTTTTGACTTATCCTTCTCTTATTTTACGCTGGAACAAAAGGGGACGATGACGAGTAAAGGAGTCAATCAAGCCCTCACCGAAAATCGTGATGCTTTGCTCCCAAGGATGTCCTAGCAAACCCCAATGCATCTCTTTTGATAAAAAGAAATAATAATCCCCATTTGGGAGCACAGGCACTGTCCATTCTCCAAATTCATCTTTTTCAAATGAGCCGTATGGTGTGATCCAATAGCATTCGTGCTGCCAATCAAGTACCAGCATATATTCGCCGGTTCCGGTGATATTCTCCTGAAAAGACAGCAGTACCTTCTTTTCAAGGTCTTCATCCGCACTTAGGAGAGAAGGGTCCTCGAAATAAGCAGAGATATCATATGTGATGTAAGGAGATGGTGCTTGAAAACCGGGAAAGCGTGAGATGCTTGGTTTAAATTTAAACTCTTGATTAAATGTCTTCCATGCGTATTTTAGTTCTTTGTCTGTCAGTGGAATCCAGTTTTCCATAGTATCTCCCTTTCAAGCACTTCTCTCAAAAAACTATTTAAAAATCCTAAACCATCCTTTATGTTTAAACCACAAAAGCATCCCTGAAACAAGCAAACCCATGAAAATCAGTACGCCAAAATAGCCATATTTCCAGTGTAATTCAGGCATGTTATCAAAGTTCATACCATACACCCCAACAATAAAGGTCAGTGGAATAAAAATCGTCGAGACAATGGTCAGTGTCATCATGATGGCATTCATTCGATTGGAATTTAGTGTTTGATAGCTGTCTCGTAAATCGGCTGTCATATCACGGTTTGACTCAACGATTTCTGTTAGTTTCAATAGATGATCATAAATATCATTAAAATATGCTTGCCGGTTTGCATCGCTTTTCATCATATTCGTGTTCACAATTCGATATAAGAGGTCCCTCATCGGGATAATGGTTCTGCGCAGTTTGAGCAAATCGGATCGAATACCGAATACTTCGTTCATTAATGTACCATACGTTTTATGCCCTTCTTCATCCTCGATTTCATTGAGCCTGTCCTCAATTTGATAAATAATAGGAAAATAATCATCGACGAGCTGGTCAATCAGCATATAAGCCATATGCTCTGGACCGCTCTCGCGTGCTTTATCAGACCCCTTGAGCTTTCGAATGACTCGATCAATGTAGGGTGCTTCCTTCAAATGAAAAGTAACGATATAGTTTTCTCCAACAAACAGGTCGACTTCTTCAGATCGAAGTGTTTTTTGATTGAGGGCATGAAGGACGAAAAATAAATACCCTTCATAAAAATCAAGCTTTGGCCGTTGTAAATAATGGAAGCAATCTTCAATCGCAAGCGGATGGAACTGAAAAAATTCCTTTAACAGTGCTGCTTCCTTTTCCGTTGGCGCATAAAAATCAATCCAATACCAGGCAATATCGGGGCTTGAAAGCTGCTGTAATGTTGCATGTTCAATCAAGTCGCCGTTTTTTGTCACTGCAAGTTTTTTCAGCATGTGCACCCCTCCAGACTTGCATTATATCATGAAGCAGCAGCGGTGAACTTATACGTTTTCACCATAAAAAAGCCGATCTCATCGCTGAGATCGGTCCAATGTGCGTGTATGATTGATGGATAAAGCGAGAATTAAGGACGACGGAAGTTGACGAAACCACCGTTACGGTCGAACCAGCCTCTAAATGCCCAGTTGATGTAGCCGCCATCACCTTTGTTTGTGAAAGATCCACTTTCAAATACCCAGACTCCGAACGTAATGCCTCCGTATTTTACAGTAGCAAACGTTTTAACACCGTTGAAACGAGTCTCATAACCTTGGCTTAAGTTAAAGACCATGACATTGTATTTTGCGCCAGCAGCATAGAAAGCAGACTCCATTAATCCTTTGACAAAGCCTTCACGGTTTGTGTTAGCGTTTGCAGCGTTAATTAATGCATTGGCAATTCCAAGAACGTCAAAGTTAATGTTAACATTTGTCGCATTTGTCGTTGCTTTACCTTCAGCAGCTTTGTTTAACACAGTTTGCTGAATAGTTGTTGAAACTGGAGCAGTTTTTTGCTCAGCAGCGTCAGCGAATACTGGTAGTGTCGAAGAAACAGCAGTGGCAAGGGCAACAGAAAGAATTGTTTTTTTCATTGGTCGGATCTCCTTTGTTTTTAAATTTTGGGTCTTCTTTTAGTAAAACGTGAAACTAGGTGAAGCCGGTTATCAATGAGGTAAATATGTTCCTGCAAGATGAAACAAATGATTGCCTAATCCGCTAATTCCTTTGTTCACCTCCTTGATATGTCATAATTATACAAATATTTTTGAAATAGAAGATATCACCCATAGGTTCTATTTCTAATTTAAGGAAAATGATCCTAAAATGTTGAAGACTGCTGTCGCATTTTAGCTGAAATCGACTAAAAATGTTCATCTATCTAACAGGAGAATGACCATAAATAAGGAAGATATAACTGATAAATTCTTGTACTCTTTATATTTAAAAGTATTCAATATAGAGAATCATTCATGCAAAATGAAACAATCACATCTGCGTGTGTTTGCAGAAAGGAAGAGGAAAAACATGTGGGAAAAACACCTATTGGTTGAACCACCCTATCACTTCGATCAAGTGCTGAGACGTTTGTCGAGCGATCCATTAAAAGCGGTCGATCTGGATAAAAGAGAAATCAAAGTACCGATGAGGCTAGATCATCAACCGTACGTTGCAGTCGTTCAAGCGACAGGAACAAAAGAAGCACCTTCGTTCCGGGTACAGGCTAACGGACCGGAGGAAGCCATCCTTTCTGAGGTGAAGCGGATTTTTGGCATGGAGCATCAACTGCATGTCGTGCATGACCATTTTGCTCAAACAAATCTTGCGACCATTTTTGAACGTCATATCGGAACACCACTTATGCTAGATTTCCATCTATATCATTGCTTAATGAAATGCATCATTCATCAACAGCTCAATCTTGCGTTTGCTTATGAGCTGACAAAACGGTTTGTCCACACGTATGGCGAGCAAATAGACGGCGTCTGGTTTGACCCTTTACCGGAAACCATTGCATCACTTGCAACCGACGATTTGAGAAAACTGCAATTCAGTCAGCGAAAAGCGGAATATGTGATTGATGTCTCAAAGCGAATAGTGAGCGACTCTCTGGATTTAGAAGAATTACACGACTTAACGGATATTGAAATTGAAGAACATCTGCTTCCGATTAGAGGGATTGGACCTTGGACGGTTCAAAATGTCCTCATGAATGGACTTGGAAGACCAAATCTCTTTCCAATGGCAGATATCGGGATTCAAAATGCGATCAAACGTCACTTTGACCTGCCTGAAAAGCCGACAAAAGAAGAGATGGCAATTTTAAGCAAGGAGTGGGCGCCGTATTTAAGCTACGCCTCTCTTTATTTATGGAGAAGTATTGAGACAGACAAATAATTGAAAGGCATTTTCTCTCTTCGTCCAAGTCGTGATATACTAATCAGATGGAATAAAATGAGGACAACCGATAAAGGTTTAAATAGAACGGAGAGAATAAACGTGAAAGAAAAACAGCAAGGAGCCCTTCTGCAAAAGGGACAGCAGTTCCCGCTTACCATTAAACGCCTTGGCATTAATGGGGAAGGGGTCGGTTATTTTAAAAAGCAAGTGGTCTTTGTCCCAGGTGCACTTCCAGGTGAGGAAGTAGTAGTTGAAGCAACGAATGTTCAAGCGAAATATGCAGAAGGTACGGTGAGGAAAGTCCGCAAGCGCTCAGAACATCGAGTGAAACCGCCGTGCCCAGTATACGAAGAGTGCGGGGGCTGTCAGCTTCAGCATTTGGCATACGAGCAGCAGTTAAAGGAAAAACGCGATATTGTCATTCAATCAATGGAGCGTCATACAAAGCTGTCGGTTGAAAAGATCGACATTAGACCAACAATCGGTATGGAAGATCCATGGCACTACCGGAATAAAAGTCAGTTCCAAGTCGGAAGATCACATAGTGGCGACATCATCGCAGGGCTTTATGGGCTGAATTCCCATAAACTTGTTCCGATCAAGGAATGTATCGTCCAGCATCCGAAAACGAACAAAACAACAGGTGTCGTCCGCAAAATTTTAGAGAAATTCGGCGTATCTGTCTACAACGAGCGGACAAGAAAAGGCGACGTGCGCTCGATTGTTGTGCGTGTCGGCTTTGAAACAGGTGAAGTACAAGTCGTCCTTGTCACATCAAAGCCTGAGTTTCCAAAGAAAAAAGAAATCGCCGAAGCCATTCAAAAACGTCTGCCAGAAGTGACGTCTATTATGCACAATATCAATGGCGAAAAAACGTCAGTCATCTTTGGGCATAAAACATCGCACCTAGCTGGCAACATGGTCATCCAAGAATTTTTAGGAGACGTCTCCTTTGAACTAAGTGCACGTGCATTCTTCCAATTGAATCCGAAGCAGACGCTAAAGCTTTACGACGAAGCGAAAAAAGCAGCCAAACTGACTGGCAAAGAAAAAGTAGTCGATGCGTATTGCGGTGTCGGTACGATTGGTATGTGGCTCTCAGATGGCGCAAAAGAAGTAAGAGGTATGGATGTCATCAAAGAATCAATTGATGACGCGAAGAAAAATGCCAAAAAACACGGCATGAAAAACGCGACCTATGTGACAGGCACAGCCGAACACTGGTTGCCAAAATGGGTCAAAGAAGGCTTCCGTCCTGACGTCATCGTCGTTGACCCGCCAAGAACAGGCTGCGAACGCACTTTCTTAGACACCGTCAAACAAGTCAAACCCAAACGCTTTGTCTACGTCTCTTGCAACCCATCTACACTAGCAAAAGACCTCGAATACATGTCAAAAGACTACAAGATCGAATACATGCAGCCAGTGGATATGTTTCCGCATACGGCGCATGTGGAGTGTGTGGTGTCTTTAGCCCTTAAATAATAGTGGGCAAAGAACCGCGAAAGGCCATTATGATCATTTAACCTTCTAATATGATGTAATCACCAAATTTTTTTCTGTTAAGTGAGCATAAATATCACCAATCATGTTTTATCAATGGAAGTTTTATGTGAATATATATGCATGGTCTTGTCGCAGATGGTATCTCTGGTCCAAAACCAAAGAAAAAGGCGCAGCTCGAAGCCTTCTTGAAGTAAACAAATAGTCCCCTTGAAATTTCGAGGGGACGTTTTTGTTTATTCGATGATTTATCCTCTTTTTAATACTCGCATACTTTATCTTCGCACTCAGGTTTTTCTTTAGCATCTACAGTGAAAGATATGACTTCGTCATTGCCTTTATCATAGATTCCCCATATTTCTTTTTTCTTATTTTCATTGAGATAACCATTAATTTCAATACCGCCCATTGGGTTTATCTCATAATCATCAGTATAATCAATTCGTTTAATATCATTATAGTTTGTTTTAATAAAGTCAGTCATTCTTTTCTTAGCCAAGGAATACAATTCTTCTTTTTTAGCTTCTTGGGCAGCTGTTTTTTTGTCGAGTTGTTCCTTCATAAATATCCCTCCAAGTGTTATAATAACCAAAGTCACAAGGATAATTATGTATTTTTTCATAAAACCATCCTTTCTATCTTAGATTTTACATGAGAGAAGGGGCATTGTACATGAATACAAAGACCGACATACCTAATTTAACAGATAAAGATTATTTTTCTCTGAGCCAAAATACATATAGTGAAAAGAAAATGAGAAAAGCCTATGAGAATAAGACACCACTTGTAAATGATTCAAAAAAAGCTTTTTATGTAGACAAAATCAAAAAAGACCCTGACACAGGCCTAGATGTTTACGTATTTGTCCAAGCCAAGAAAAAAGATGGTAAATGGGTTAAACCAAAAGAACCTGAGAATGTTGTCGTAGGTTTTCAAGGAACAAATCAAGAACAAATCAAAGCTGACGTGATAAGTGCAGATGGCGGCAACGTGGTAATGGGTCAAGATCCGAAAAAGAAAGTCAAATACATCATGAAAAAAGAGGCACCTGAAAACTCTAAAGCGATTACCAAGTATAACGGTAGTATGGAACAAGCCATGTTGTTGAAAAGTGGAGAATACAAAATTGTCACTAAGACATCTCAATTTGATCAAGGTGATAAGCTCGTCGCCAATGAAGTGAAAAAGTATGCTGGCACTAATACAGTGATTTCAACAACGGGTCACTCACTTGGAGGGGCAGATGCAGAATACGCTGGTGTAAACAATCATGTTTACAGTGTAGCCTTTAACAACCCTTCCATTGTTAAACTGCATGATGAAGAAACTCAGAAGAAAATCAGAAACGGCGAATTTGATTTGTATCATAAAGCCATCATTAATCCCGATGATATGGTGGGGGCAGGTTGGTTGTTAGAATATGACAGGCACAACGGAACGACAATTTATACGAAAGATCCTAGTCAATCACGAAGAGAACGTATAGATCGGTTTGTGTCACCGCTTGGTGTTCCTGGGGTTTTAGGAAATTTGATTACTTCCTTCTATGGCCAAGCATTCGCAAAAGATCCGGATACTCATAGTTTAAATGAGTCGAACTTTACATTTGATAAGAATGGTCATATCAAAAGTGTGGATGGAAGCGAAGGTGTTTATAACCGGAATATCGAATCGTTCTCATCTTATTCAGGTATGAATGGACAAACCATCAAAGTGGATGCCAAATATGCAAAAGAATTAGCTCATCGATTACAGGCAGCTATCGAAGACTTAAAAACAAAAAAACAAGCAATTGAACAATTCCCTCATGATCACAGCAAAATGGTGTATGACGTAAAATCTATTTGTGGAAAGAGGTTAGGAGAATTCAAGGATCTAGATCCAAGTGACGTTGAAAAAGCTATATTGTTTCACGCCCCTTTTGTGAATGATGGAGCAGCATTTTATGACTCAGAAGAACAGTATCAAACTGAGGCTTCTCTACATTATTTGATTAGAGATTTAGAGGATATTAGTGAGTTTATTGTGAAAATGGCGGAGGATTTAAAAGATAAGGATAATGAATTAGCAAGATGGTTACGGTTGTAAGGGGGATTTCAATTGCCATATGGAGTTAATATGGATGCAGATGAGTTTTACAGACGATTACAACAGAATGAGGAATTAAAAAAAATTGTAGGTTCAAGTTTAAAAACGCATTGTCAGCATCTAAAAGAAGACACAAAACATGCGTCAGACTTTTCTTCAGCACAACAGGTTGTAGCTGAAGTGTATGTTGCTTTACTCTCTTCATTTGAAGGAAAAGCTAAGGATGCATTGGTACAAAGGCTCAATGAAAATGCGACGATGCTGACAAATGCAACAGAGAACAGAAGTGCCTTTCTAAGAAGTATAAAGATAAAATAGTGAACATAACCTCTTCGCAACGATGTGACAGAGGTGTTTTTTTATTTGAGAATCGTCTTATAAATTCCTTGACGCTTTATTCACAGCTGGTATCAGCTTATTATTTAATATGACACATAAACGTTGACGAGCAAGATGATTAATACCGTGTATGTGAAGACAGTGGTATCGATGGTACGAGTGTAAAAAGTGAAATGAATAAAAATGGTTCGTGATTTGAATACTGGCTTCTAGTTTGTAGGATCATCACGGATTTGTTTATTAACTTATTCAGAGAGATCGATCAAAGAATTTTTAATTCATGGAAAGGTGGAGGATGAAATTGAGTCAATTTAACATCTTAACAAACTATATCCCTATGCTTCAAGGCGATGATATTGGTGAATGGGTAATAGATAAAGAAAATGACGGAACAGCGGAACACCCCATTCAGATGCCCTATGTGAATTATTCCGAAACGGTCCGACGTTTTATTGAGGATGTCTATACCTTTGCAGAACAACATCAAGAAATGGAGCTTACCCGCTACAATGAAATTCTCAAAGAAAATGGTATTGAGGGTGGAACGAACGATATGGAGAATGTGGACATCTCAAATGTAAATGCGCAGTGTGTGCTTGCTCTTATCATGGGGGTTCTGAGAGCTGAACGATTTTGCGATGGTGTCATACTCGATTTCTTTACAAACGGAACTATTGTTAAGTGGCTTGAAAGATTGGAACGTTTGGAGTAAGAGAGACTAGATTTCGGGGTGATCAAATGAAAAACAAAACAGATGTAGCCCACAGGTTTCCTCCTATGAAAATAGAAGAAATTGATCATATTTTATTATATGATCTTGATGCAATAAAAGTTGAAAAAGAAGATGAACGTATAAAATTCATTTTACAAGATCCCTATTGTCCTGATAAACATCATATTCACAGTGTGTATGTCATCTATAAAAGGTCTATACTCAATTTACTTGAAGGTAGGAATCGTTCTATTCATAGTCATGAATTCATGACTGCTAAGAAAAAGGATCGAACGATTTCTATAGAAGATATAGAATATGTATTAGAGATCGCTACAGTTGTGGTTCTTGCAAGTGAAAATAATGGAATATTGACGAATTATTTTTATAGTGGAGTCGGACAAAGGTTAGATTGTATTTTTAATCTATGCTTAGGTTATTCAACAGATTTACAAAAGAAAGAGCATAAAGTAAGTTTGCAACGATTTATGGAAGATATAAAGATTGTTGAAGAGATGGGATTGTTAGAAAAAATAGTAGGATAATGAGAAAAACCTAGATTTTAGAGAAATCTAGGTTTTTTCGTGCTTTTGAAAAATTTAATCAACTTCATGTTGACTTTCCCCTTAACTGAAAGGTTTATACTGTGATCAGATCAACAAATCGGAGGAGATCAGGATGTTCAAGATTGGCGATTTTTCTATGTTAAGTAAAGTCCCTGTCAAAACCTTAAGGTACTATGACCAGATCGATTTATTAAAACCTAAACAGATCGATCAAGATTCGGGATACCGTTATTACTCAGCTGAGCAGCTGCTTGAGGTCAATCGAATTTTTCTCTATAAGGAATTAGGCTTTACGTTAAAACAAATGGGGCAGCTTCTTCGTGAAGATATTTCGGTAGAGCAAATTCAGGGCATGTTTCTCTTGAAAGAGAGTGAGATCCAGCAATTGATCGAAAGAGAACAACAAAAGTTAGCACGAATTAAGGAACGGATGCATCTCATCAAACGAGAGGGGTGTGTTGAAAAAGAACAGGAGGTCATCATCAAATCGGTTGAAAGCAAATGCATCATGTCTTTTCAATCCAACGGAACTGTTGAAGAAATCCCTTCATTCTTTCAAATGTTTCATCATTTATTACATAAACATCAACAAGAATCGATCTCGGGACCACAAGTGGTGCTATGGAGAGAATCACTGGATAAAGAAAGTGAGTTCGAATTTGAGGTGGGGTATTCCGTCAAATCGTTAAGGTGCTCGCTTCCTCAGGGAATGACAATTCGCACGTTACCTGCAGAAGACACCATGGCGACACTCTTATTTCATTCACATTCTCCATCCGCACAAACTGCTTGTGTTGACCTAGCGACATGGATCGAACATAACGGATACTGCGTGAAAGAAGATCAGCCGGGCCGAGAAATCTATTACCCATTGTCAGAAAATGAAGAAGGCAGACTCATTGAAATTCAAATTCCTATTAAAAATGAAATCAAATCGTAAACATGGCCCAAAGGAGAAACGTCACGATGCAAAATAAAACTGTTGTCTATTTACTTGCTTTAGCAGCTTTTTTAATCGGAACGATCGAATACATCATTACTGGCATTATTCAAATGGTCGCACATGATTTACATGTCACAACGTCTACTGCTGGCTTATTGGTCACATCTTTAGCACTTTCGGCCGCAATCGGTGCACCGATTGTCATCGCACTAACCATCAATATGGACCGCAGAAAAATATTAACATGGACGCTGATCATTTTTATTTTAAGTAACTTCATCACAAGTATCAGCCATTCGTTTGAAATGGTCATGATCACAAGAATTTTACAAGGAATCAGTGGGGGAACGGCGATTGTAGTGGCGATGGCAGTTGCAACTCGTCTTGTAGAACGGGAAAAAAGAGGAACAGCCATTGGCATCATTTTAATGGGATTAAGCAGCTCCTTGGTTTTAGGCGTTCCAATCGGGACATTTCTAAGCAGTATGATCGGATGGAAAGCATTATTCGCAGCCATTGGAGTGATCACGCTTATTCCGCTGATTGTTGTGTACAGGCGAATCCCCTCTATGAAAGAACAAGAGCCGGTGACGCTTCGTATGCAATTATCGATTTTAAAAGACAAGCGAATATTGCTTGCAGTGGCAGTCACGTTATTCTATGTAGGGGGATATTCGACTTTATTTACCTATTTAACGCCCTTCCTGCAAGAATCAGCCAACCTGACCATGACAGAAATCAGTGGCATTTTGTTACTAGCGGGAATATGCAGCTTTTTGGGATCGAGCCTTGGAGGGATGGCAGCAGATAAAAAAGGGCCAATCTTCACGATTTTTTCTGGCATCATCTTGCAAATCATGATGCTCATGCTACTAGCATTTGTCACAGGGAATCTCGTGGTCATGGTGGCTGTTATCATGATATGGATGATCGCAACATGGAGTACATCACCAGCTCAGCAGCTATATCTTGTAACCCTTGTTCCAAAATCTCCTGATATCGCATTAAGTGTTAATACATCATTTATTCAATTCGGATTTGCTTTAGGATCGGGTTTAGGGGGGATTGTGTTAAACGGAACCTCTGTATTGAACCTAAGCTGGCTCAGCGCCGGTACGGTTTTCCTTGCGTTACTCATGACCATTCTAATGGTGGCGTTTGACCGATTTTCTCAACATAAGCGTTTGAAGGTGATCTTGCAAGGAAGGTAACTTAAATTCAATTTTGTATGGAAGGGACTACTTATTTCAGGTAGTTCCTTTTTGATTTGAAGAATGCACCAGTAAAGTTGTTTATTTGATACAATAGGGGGCAATATCCAAAGATTGAAGGCATTCATATATTTCTTTTAAAAATGATGAATATCAAACAAAAGAACCATTAGACGAGGAGAGAAAATAAATGCAAATAAGCGAAGAGATCATCAATCGAAAAGGTGCTCGAAAGGGGACTGATATCCCTCATGACGTCTTGTTCCTTTTGAATCAGGGAAAAATAGAGAGTGTGAATTTAACTGAATGGCTGGCTGTCAATCATCTGACGTTATTACATCATGTGTTGCCATCCGTTGGTTTAGGCCATCATTTAGACGGTTTAACATCTAAGATCGCTCAACAAAAGGCTGAGTCTGGAATGAAAGCAATTCGTCTCATCGGTCAATTGTTAGATGAATGGCTACAGAAAGAGAATGGGGAAAAACAAGCGGAAGTGCTACAGGCATTTACTCACCATGTATCTGATAGCGTCCGCTGTTGGGCTGCTTATATGAACAAACACCGTTTATCAACTTTGGAAGAGAAATTGGCGTACATTCAGCCATTTGCAGCTGATCCTCATTTTGGAGTTCGAGAAATTGCTTGGATGTCAGTGAGAGAAAGTCTAACGGATCAGCTCGATCAAAGTATAGAACATTTAACAGAATGGGCTAAAAGTAAAGATGAAAATATTCGCCGATTCTCAGTAGAAGCTATTCGCCCAAGAGGTGTTTGGACAAAGCATATTGAGTCATTAAAACAAGAGCCAATGAGGGCACAGCCTATTCTAGACTTGCTCAAATCTGATCCATCAACATATGTTCAAGATTCTGTTGGAAACTGGCTCAATGACGCTAGTAAAACACAACCAAATTGGGTCATAAGCCTGTGTGAACAGTGGTCAAAGGATTCTGATACAAAAGCAACTAGCAGAATTGTCAAGAAAGCCAAAAGAACGATTGTGAAGGGGAATTTATAAACACCAACATAAACTGATTAGACAGTTCATGAAAATGAGTAAGCAGTCAATTTAGCGGTTTGAAAATAGGACTAAACCCATAAAGGCAAGTGAAAAAGTAAAGGGAATTATTCTTTACTTTTTTCGTGTGTGAAAAATCTAAATTCACAATAGAAAGGAAAAATATTGAAACATTTTTCCGATAAAAACGTAGTACAGATAGAGCTTTTATTAGAACCAATAGAAACGGAGAGGAGTATTGTATGGAACAGGTAGCACTGAAAAAGATGAGAACAAAACAATTGGTCACATGTAATTTAATAGCTGGCATCATGATCGTGACGTTTTCAATCTTTTTTCAAATCTTACATATTCAATTAACTCATTTGTTTTTTTGTCTAGGAATTGTCATGCTCTTTCAAAGTATTTTAGGATTCTTTAAAAGGAAATCAACAAAATCTTTCATTCCCATTTTTGAGCAGGTAGCTATTTATGAAAAAGAGAAGTTAGGAAAAGAGTGGGAGAAAGAACAGAGAACAGAAAATATTTCGAGAGTAGTATTGAGTGGTCTCATGTTTTTTCAGTCATTTAGCTTCCGAGATGTAACAAACCCATTCTTTGAAATACAACCTGCATTTCTATTTTTCTTAGTGGCTATGTTTCTAGTTATTATGAATGTAAGCATGCTTTTTCGCTTTAGAAAAATTGATCGATCTACTGAGGAACACGAATTAAAAGGGTATACAAAGGAATCAAATATGATGGGTTTGGTTTTAGGCCTTTTATCAGCTATCATCCTATTCGGCTTTATCATTATTTTCGTCCTTCCATAAGATAATCACTTAACAGATTGAGGTGAAACAAATGAATGAAACTCTACAGCATCTAATAGATGATACAAGAAAGAAGTTCGGCTTAGATGATTATCGTTTAAAAAACTACGAGTATTACCGAAATGTCAATATGTTTAATGAAACAATTTATAAATTGTGTATGGAATGGTTTCCTCCACATGAAACGGCACCTGTGGACGAAGATTTAAATCCGGATGGCACAGCCGTGATAGAAGTGAATTTGAATACAGGAAAGGTTGAGAGTGCTGTTTTTGTCATGGGTAAAACATATGCAAAGGAGGGTGTGTGCTTTGATAGCGGCCAGAATGACGCCATCAAATGGATTGAACAAGAAACAGGGTTGATATATGGAGAGCACTTTCACTTGCATAAAGAGGAGAAAGGGGAGCTTATTTTTGAAGAAAAAATTGCTGGTGTACCAGTGACCCCTTCGGGCATGATTGATGTGAAATGGGATGAACATGGACAACTCATTTACTTTGTTCTTCACGGCCCATTTGTTTCTATAAAAAAGCACAGGGCTGAAAAATATACGCTGCTCATTGAGAAGATTGAAAGCTTAGCCCTTCAGCAAGTGCAACGAATCGAATGGCCTTCCTCTGATCAGAATAAAATTCGTCCAATTTATGCGTTAGAAGAAGTGTATGTAAAGAATGATGGAACCGGAATTCTCCCGTTTGAAGGTACGATACAGGAACATCAATGTCTCAATATCAACCAAATCATCAAATGGGATGAACCAATAACTGAACCTTTTGTAAGAAAGGAATTAAATATTCAAGAAGACATCTCAGATGATCAAGCCTTTTCAATTGAACCCTCACCAGATACAATGCCCATAACAGAGGAAGAAAAAGATAAGTGTTTGAAAGCAGTTCAAAACTTGTTGAGTCAGGAATATCCTAACGACACCGGAAAATGGGTTTGCATTTCTCTTCATCGTGATCATTACATTCATGCAACAGTAAAAGCAAATAGACAAGAGAGAAGCTTGCTTACAGATAAAATCTTGATATTCATTGATGCCCTTACATTTGAAGCCGTTAATTACATAGATAGAAAAGAAATGTTTAAGGAGTGTGGCATGTTGGATGAACTCCAACTCCCTGGTAAAATCACCATGACAAAACAAGAAGCCTTCGAAAAATTAAAAGATCGGTTAGAGCTGACCCCCATCTATGTATATGATTTTACAGAAAAGCAGTATGTCTTATGTGGAAAACTAGATTGTCATGATGGAGTGGATGCAGTGAGCGGGGAAGTCATTCCTTTACAGGATATTTGAATTGGCACTTTACGCTATTGAAAGAACAGTCAGTGCTGTTCTTTTTTTGTCCCATCTCCCTCTTTTTTGCAGAAAAATGGAATTTTGTAGCAGGAAGTTGTCGTTTCATCACGAAAGAAAACAGGTAAGAATATGATCATAGGTCCATTGTTTGAATTCGTGGTGGAGTCAATGAGATGACATAGGAAACGTTATACATATTGAACATTCGTGACAGTACAGTTGATCTACAGTTCATGTCTAAAAAGTGAGTGATCATGTCTCAAGCCGTATGCGAAAATACGTGTACCGAGATCATATGATGAGTTGGTTCCGTTTGTTTTTAGGTGAGTTTGAAGCCAAGTTAGAAGAAAGTGAGGATATCTATCTTGAGTACATTGGAAGTGTTTCGTCAGTTTTTGGTTGACCATTATCCTGCGTTACAAGATGAGCTTTGGCTGAAAGATGTTGATACCCTTCGAATCTCTCCTATTCTTCATCCTTTTCTGAAAAGCAAGCTGCCAGAAGGGATTGAAAAATTCACTTGTGTCCTATTCACGCAGCAAACAGATCAAACCACTGCCCCGCTCAAAGTATACCTTTTATTAGATGAATATGAGCAATCGCTTTACGCCATTGATTTGATGAATGAACAAATCGTGCTTCATTAATACAGAACCAAAAAGCTGCTTGAGAAAGTCTCAGCAGCTTTTTTTATGATGAACATCAGTTTGTCATATCAACCAATCTGCGGTGCAAGTTGTCCAATTCTTTTTTTGTTGGAAAAGAGCTGATCAGCAGCGTAGATCGCCCGAACTGAAGAGGAAGCTCAGTATCGGTCACAATCATATCAATCCCAAGTTGATCCATCGTGACATCATTTAACGTATTTTCTGGACTTGTGAAAATGTGAATGAGAGGAGGCACACTTAATTTAATTAAATCAGCAATAAACAAACTATGATAATAGCCTAATGTTGAAGTAACAAAAATGTTCAGCGCGTTTCTCCGTTCCATCTCCAAATGAACAAGTCCTCTCCAGGAAGATGTAATCATACGAATCAATTCCCGTTCATTTTTCACAAAAGAAGCGAGGATATCGTCTGTTTTTAACTGTTGGATGATATGACTAATCCTCGAATAGAAGTAAGGAAACTGTTTTTTCACCTCTGATAAATAGCTCGATTTCTTTTTGAAAAGGAATCCATCTCTCACGGTAATTTCATTGGAATACACATAATATTGGAGAAGAACGAGTGTCATCACCTTACGATTCGCTATTTCTTGATGAAAAATCGACTCCAACTGGGTGATAAATGAATGAATGGCATCATAGAGGCGTGGTGTATGTGACTGAAAGAACGTCAATTTTTCTTCGACAGTTTCAATTGATTTAAAGTGCCCAATAGCTGGTTCGATCAATAGCAAAAAGACAAATTCATGATGATCCAGCGTCACATCAAATACGTCTTTGGTCATTCGACAGATGTGCTCTTCCCATCTTTTGATTTGATCATAGATTCCTTTAGCTGTAGAGGTTTGTTTTTCTTCATTCATTGAATACGTATATTTACGGCTGATTGTAAAACCTTTTCGCATTCGGTGAATGGAAACGCCGAACCACAGGCAGTATTTATCTATCGCCACATCTGGCACATTAACTTCAAGCACCTGAAATAGCTCCTGTAATAAATCAACTGCGTCTTGCTTTTGAATATCATCGAAAGGCCAAAGCCGGCTTCCATACACTTCAAACAAAAATTCAACAAAGAATTGACGAATCTCCTTCTCATTTCCATGGAACTGCATACTATCTGGGCGTAACTCAATGTCATAAGAGATAAGAATCGAATTGATTTTATTGATGGTGTTATACAATGTGGATCTGCTGATATTCAGCGTGTCCATCCATTCATAGAAAGACCTGTTTTGTTCGAAAAAAATGCCGTCAATCAATCGAATTTCAATCGTATCTTTTAAAATTTCTTTGATATAGTAGTCCACTCGTATCGTCTGTGTATAACAAATGGATATGCCTTGTCTTGGTTTTATGTGGATTAACGGCTCTCCATTCTCTGTTTTGAACGATTTCATTTGTTCTAAATCGCTTTGAATGGCACGAACAGAACCGATATGTTCATTCGATATCTCTTGAAGGCTCCACCACTTATTTTTAGATACAAGCAGTTTTAAAATATTTATCCATCTCTTTGATTTATTATCAATGAGCTCCATCAAACAACTAACTCCTTCCTTTGGCTTGCCTCTATATTATGAAGTTCACTTAAAGAACATTTGATTCTCAAAATAGGCATGAAATGATTGTAATGTTTAGGCTAAATCGTTTTGTCTTCACTTTTCATGATAAAAGAGAAAAAAATTAGACGAAAACAAATGTTATGCCCTGATTCTCCATATTTTTCTATTGAAAGGTGATAAATATGCCATGAATCCTATAAAAATGGATCATTTTAGATATTTTGTTTATTTTTTTGCTGCTCAAACGGTAAATGTAAGAATAAAAAGCACCGGTTTTTTGATTACCATATGAAAGGGAGTAGAAGGAATGCGATCTATATGATGCTGAACTATCTCACCATACATACCATATGAGTCATGCTTGTTTTATATGAACGTTCTATATGTGAATACATGCTTATATATGCATGTACTAATTATTTGTTGTTCATTCCAGTATCAATAGAAAAATTCACATTTATTCTTTTCATGTTCCCTCTCACTATTCCTCATTGCTATAGACCCCTATCCAGTTACTATATCTACTACTCATGATGACCTTTCAAACTCATGATTGATCAACTCATTTTATACATAGGGTCTTAAGGTGCAATTTTTAGAAAAAATTTAATCAGAAGCGGAGTGATTGATCAGACAGTATACAAATGATTTTTTAATCGTTGTTGAAAATTAATTGTAGAAAAGGGTGGATGTATTGAAAAGAATATTGTCGCTGGCACTGATGACCATGTTAGTCATACAGTCTAGTATATTAGGAGTCTTGCCTTTAGCAGGGGCACAAGCTAAAGACATTCAAGAGAATATTTATGGGAATATTGAGTTTGCTGATAGCGAAGGCAACAAGTTATCAAGCATAGAAGATCAGCAAGTAAGAAAGGCCATTGTGCATTGGTCTATCAAAGGAATTGATCTCAAAAAGCAATATCCGTATGTTCTCTCTCTTCCTTCAGCCGTTCAGGTAGAGAAGGAGCAGAAAGAACGATTGACTGTCGATGATATACCTATTGGTGAGTATACCGTTTCTAAACAAAACGAAGTGACAGTTACATTTTATGAAGATATTGAGCTTGATCCGAATTTAGAAGGATCTATAGATATTGACGTCACCATTATAGCTGAGCAAAAAGAGAAAACAAAGCAAAATGAGCGTGAAGAAAACCTTTCAAAAGACGATTCAACCTCCTCGCATAAAGACAATGCTGCTAACAATCAAGAAGCAGCGCAAACGACACAAAACGATGAAGATGAGTTACTAAAAAACAAAGTGAATGTGTCTAAGCGTGTAGGATTGCAAAGTGTCTCAAAACAAATGCAGATACAAGAAAATCTCCTTACTGATGCGCAATTGATATTTGAAGATCAAGAAGGAAATTCAGTAGAAAGGCCTGATATCAACTCATTGATTTCCATTAACTATAAGTGGGCCATCCCGAATGGTCATAACTATAATGGCGGGGATGAATTCCATTTCAAGGTTCCAGAGGAATTAGTGATTTACGAAAAAATCGATCGTCTCGAGATGAAATTTAATCAATCGACCATCGGTTATTTTTCTGTAGATGAGAGCGGAAATGCCACTATCGAGTTCACGGATTTTATTAAACAATATTCAAATATCCAAGGAACACTTCAAGTGTGGACGCAATTAGATAAAAAAACAGTGATCACTGAAGAAAAAGAAGTGGTCATTACCCCGATTGAAGGCAAAGATACGATATCAATCCCGATTCAATACATTCCAAATGGTCCAAATGTGTCTAAAAAGGGAGAACCAAATCGATCTTACAATGCTGAAACCATTCAATGGACAGTCGATTTTAATATGGACTTAGACGATGTGAAACAAGCGAAGTTATTAGATCCGATTCAAGAAGGTCAAGCGTTAAAAAAAGATTCAATCAAGCTTTATCGTGTGGATACAAAGCTAAATGGAGAAACATCGCTTGGACAGCTGCTTGACGAAAACCACTACACAATCGGCCAAACAGCAGATGGTCAAGATTTCACGATTGAATTTAAAGATGACGTGCATCTCGCTTACCGTTTAATGTATGAAACGGACATTACGAATCAAGATCAGTCTGCGTTTCGTAATAAAGCGTCCCTTGTCTCTGCTGATAAAGTGATTAGTTCAGCAGAAGGAACCGTGAATGTGACAAGAGGCAGCCCTTTAAATAAAAAAGCCGCCCACTACGATCCAGTCACACAAACGATAACTTGGGAAATTCGGTATAACTATAACGAAAAAAAGCTGGCTCAAAAGGACGCTTTAATAGAAGACTTCTTTAATGGCACACAGGCGCTAATATCTGACTCAATTCAAGTCAAAGAAGTCACAATTGACCAAAATGGCAACGAAGCAGGAACAAAAGCATTTGAAAATTACGTGGTTCAACCTCAAACAAAGGATGAACAAAACGGGTTTACCTTGCAATTCAATCAAGAAATTCAATCGGCTTACCTGATCACATATCAAACAAAAGCAACCGATCGAATTTTCGAAGCTGAAGAGATTATCAATACTGTGACAGCTGGCAAAGAGAGCAAACAAGCGAAGCAAAGAATTGATCAGCAAATCCTAACGAAAAATCATGGAACACCGAATTATAAGAACAAGACCATTCCATGGCGTATCACCTTCAACAAAGATCAACAAACAATGAACAATCTACTATTAAAAGATACGTTCACAAACGAAGGATTGACGCTGCAAAAAGATAGTTTAAAAGTGACGACAGGTAATACAGTGCTTGAAGAAGGCGCAGATTATCAAATCGTTGAACATGCAAATGGATTTGATATTCAATTTACGAAAGAAATCAAGACCGAACATACCATCACATATACAACATCTTTTGATTATGAAAAAAGAGCAGATAAAGATCAAAAGAACCTGCGTAACCATGTAAAACTTGAATGGGTAAATGAAGATGGCGAGGATTTGACGAAGGAAAATCAATCTGTCTTCACGCCTGACACATACACGCAGTCAAATGGGTTCAAGAACGGAACATATGATGCAAAGAAAAAAGAGATCACATGGAATATCGGTGTGAACTATAATTTGAAACATCTAGAAGAGGCGAAAATCGAGGATTTCATTCAAGGAAATCAGCGTTTGCTTAAAGATTCAATTATCGTCTACTCGCTTGATTTACAAGGCGGGGAAAATGGTGCGGAAGAAAAAGAGGTATTAGCGAAAGAACATTATGACATCAAATTCCTTGAAAATGAAAAGGGAGAATCAGGCTTCGAAGTCATTTTCAAACATGCCATTGATTCCCCATACAAAATCACGTATCAAACAAGTGTTGAAGGAATGGATTTAGTACAGAAAACCTACGAAAATAAAGCGACCCTTTATGATGGAAAGACGAAAGAATCAGACGTGAATGCTGTGGTGTCCATTCCAAATGGAGGGAAATACACGAGCAAATCAGGAAATCAACAAGGGAAAGTCATTGATTGGAAACTGAATATCAACTTTGGTCAATCAACAGTCCAAGACGCGACGATTATAGACCATCCGAGCAGTAACCAAGCCATAATAGAAAACTCATTTCATCTCTATTCGACAACAATAGATGAAAAGGGACAGGTGACCAAAAAGGATGAGCTGGAAAAAGGGAAGGATTATGAGCTGGACCTTGAATTCGATCCAGACTCTTTTCAAATCAAATTTAAAGAAGAAATCACGAGACCCTATATTTTAGAATACCAATCTCTCATTTTAGATAAGGTGGGGAGTACACTTCAAAACGAAGTAACGTTTAGAGGTGAAAATGTCAAAGAAATCAAAAAGGAATCCGAAGCCTCAATTGTGGTCAAACGTACCGCTGGTATGGGAGATGGCACAGGATCGATTGGCGCTTTAACCATTCATAAGGTAGATGCGAGTAGTGGAAAAGCGCTAAAAGGAGCAAGCTTTTCTCTGACAGATGCTGCGAGCGGTATCGTCATTGGAACAAAGACAACAGATGAAGAAGGAGCTCTTCGATTTGATCGTCTTCTGTATGGTGACTATATCGTGACAGAAGAGAAAGCACCTGATGGTTATTTGAAAACGAAGGAACCGATCAATGTCACGATTGATGAGCCTTACGAATCAGGAGATCAAACGAAAACAGGAAATAGCATGACGGTGCAAAACCAAGAAATCCGCCAGCATGTGAAGCTCACGAAAAAAGACAAAGAGACGGGTACGGCATTAGAAAATGCAGAATTTGAACTGAAAAATGAATCTGGAGATACCGTCCAAACCCATTTGAAAACGGATGAAAAAGGAGAAATCCTTTTCAAACATCTTGAGCCAGGTTCTTATTACTTTGTTGAGACAAACGCACCGAAAGGCTATCAATTAAATCAGCAAAAATGGCCATTCACCATTAAAGAAAATCAAACAGAAACAACGACTGTAACTGCAGTAAATGACATCATCAAAGGCTCTGCTGAATTGAGCAAAATAGGTGAAGGCGGAGAGAGACTAGAAGGTGCACAGTTCAAGCTCTTAGATCAAGACGGGCATGAGCTAAATGGTGCGCTTGTCACAGGAGAAAATGGCAAGATTACGATAAACGAACTAAGACCGGGTACGTATCAGCTCATCGAAACAAAAGCACCCGATGGTTATGTATTAGATGAAACACCCATCACATTTGAAGTACCACTCGATCCAAAAGAACCAGTCATCATTTCACAAAAGAACCTCTATGAAACAAGTGCATTAGAAGTGATGAAAGAAGGGGAAGATGGTAAGAAGCTTCAAGGTGTTCGTTTTGAAGTGATAGATCAAAATGATGAAGTTGTGCGCAAAGATTTGACAACAGATGAAGATGGAAAGCTGTTGGTCGATGACCTCAAACCGGGCAAATATCAGCTTGTAGAGACAGAGAGTATTGATGGTTATCAAAAGAAAAATAAACCTTATCCGTTTACCATCGAAATCGCACAAAAAAAACCGGCAGAGATCAAAGTGATCAATGATCTCAAAACTGGAGCTGCCCAGCTCACGAAACTCGGTGAAAAGAATGATGTGCTTGAAGGAGCAGAATTCAAGCTTGTAGATGCAAATGGGAAAGAGATAAAAACAGGTCTTATCACAGATGAGAACGGGAAGATCATCGTCAACGATCTGAAACCTGGAACCTATCAGTTTGTTGAAACGAAGGCACCATTCGGTCATGAGCTTGACGAAACACCTGTCACTTTTGCTCTTCCATTTAACCCTGAGAAGCTGGTCAGTGTGACAAAAGAAAATAGCCGCACCACTGGCGGAGTGCTGTTACACAAAAAAGGTGAAGATGGGAAATCATTAGAAGGGGTTGTCTTTGATCTATCTGATGCCAAAGGAAAGATTGTGGCAGGAGGAGAAGGGATTACAACCAATCAGGATGGAAAGATTACCTTCACAGGTTTAAAACCTGGGGAATATCAATTTGTTGAAAGAAAGAGTCTTGAAGGCTATGAATTGAGTGCGAAACCACTTGTCTTTGAAGTTGAATTAGGTCAAAAAGAATTGATTCAAGTGGAGGCAATCAATCAGCTCAAGAAAGGTTCTGTAGAACTCACAAAAATAGGGGAAGAAAAAGAAAGATTGAAAGGCGCAGAATTTACACTTTTCAATGATGATGGTAAAGAATTGATGTCAGGTTTAACAACCAACGAAAAAGGCATCATCACTGTCAACGATTTGAAACCAGGCGCTTACCAATTGGTTGAAACGAAGGCTCCTTTTGGACATCAACTTGATGCAGAACCAGTAGACTTTCAGATTGATTTCAACCCAAATCAACTGGTGAAAGTGACAAAAGAAAATAGTCGGACGACAAGTGCTGTGAAGCTTGAGAAAAAAGGGGAGGATGGTCAGTTGCTCGCTGGCGTGACCTTTGACCTGATTGATGCGCACGATCAGCGTGTGAAGAAAGACTTGAAGACAGACAAAAACGGTCAACTAACAGTCGATCAACTGAAACCAGGCACCTATCGATTTGTCGAAACAGCAAGCATTGCCGGCTATGAATTGGATCAGACACCTGTCTCATTTACGATTCGTTTAGGTCAAGACAAACCAGCAAAAGTAGAAATGATCAACAAACTGACGCCGGGAGCAGTGGAACTGACCAAAGTGGATGCTGAAGGACACACGCTGGAAAACGCAGAGTTTGCTCTTCAGAGTAAAGACGGGAAAACGTTGAAGAAATCACTTGTAACCGACCAAAAAGGAAAGCTCCACATTAACGATCTAAAACCGGGAGAATATCAATTCGTTGAAACGAAAGCGCCTCACGGCTATGAATTAGATGATCAACCGATCCGGTTTACGATTGAGAAAAATCAGCAGAAGACGCTTCAATTAACAGCGAAGAATCACTTGATCTTAGGAAGTCTGCGAATCATAAAGGTAGACCAGCAGACAGATAGAACCTTAAAAGGTGCAGCCTTTGACATTCGTACAAAAGCTGGGAAAACGATAAAATCTGTGACAACAGGAAAAGACGGAGAAGCCATTGTCAAAGGGCTTAAACCTGGTGAATATACACTCACAGAGACGAAAGCTCCAAATGGTTATGTAGCTTTAAAGAAGCCGCTCGCTTTTACAATTCAAATGGGCGAAGTGGAGATCCAGACAATGATTGTGAAAAATGAACCAATGAAGAATGAAGTGGGGCACACGAATCCTCCAGCCTCAGATAAAGGGGATCAACATCCGCCTCATGACTCAAACGGTGAATTGCCAAAGACTGGGGAAGAATGGCTTCGTTATTTGATGTATGCAGGGATTTTACTAGTAGTGTCTGGAACTGTTCTTCTTGTAGTCAGAAGAAGAACCATTCAGTAAAAGGAAGGAACGAGTGTATTGATGAAAAAAAGAACCTTATTAGGCAGCTTTTTGGTGGTCGCGGGACTAATGCTCATCTCCGTTCCTTTTCTATATGAGTGGCGAACGTCTCAAGAGACAGCAGCCATGGAACAGGCATTGAAAATGATTGAAGAAAATGACAGTGATGCCCTTTCTTCTATTCCACATTTAACTGTGTCAGAAGAAGACCTGCGAGATACGATGGAGCTTGAGATCCCGTCAATTGATTTAAACGAAAAAGTGCTTCCTGTTACAACAAAAGAAAATTTAGGTATTGCACTGACTCAAATCAAATCTCATCAAATGCCAGGTGAAGGAAATTTCACGATTGCAGGCCATAGAGGGTATAGAGGCGACCGGCTTTTCCGGCAGCTGCCAGAGGTGCCTAAAGGAGAAAAAGTCGTCTTACATCATCAAGCAGAAACATACGAATACAAAATTGTCAGCTCTGCTACGATTGAACCGACAGATGTGGATGTACTAAAGGATCGCGGGAAAAATGAACTGACATTGATCACTTGTACTCTTGATGGCCAGAAACGCTTTGTCTTAAAAGGAATACGAATCAATGCTTCAAAGGGTGAGCAACCGTCGGATGTATAACACCAACATAATAGATGATGGGTTCGATGGAAAAGCAGCGTTCACGACCGACATGTTACACCAATTGTTATCAGAGCATTATCCCACTTTAAAAAACGAACGTTGGGATGTGGATATAGATACAATTCGGACTTCGCCTATTCTTCATCCTTTATTAAGAAGAAAGCTTCCGGTAGGTATTGAAAAATTCACATGTGTTTTGTTCACGCAGCAGACAGGGTCCTTTGGAGAGCCTTTGATTGTGTACTTTTTATTGGATGAGAAAGGCGAATCGATTTACGCAATGGATCTCTTGCTTGAGCAGCATGATCCACATTAAACGAGAAATAAAAAAGGAAGGGCTTTGATTAACGGGTTCGGTTTTAAGGTGGGAAAATTGTATTAGTCATATAATGAGGACTCTAATTCGTATATGAATTGGAGTTCTTTTATTTGTTTATATGAAAGAGTACGAGCTATCGTCAAGACCTGTGCAGAATATATGGAGTATAGTGAAAGCGAAGTCGTTGATATGTTGTTGCTCCATATTTTAGATGAAAAAGATTTTATAAAATGGATTGAAAACAGACGTAATAACTAGCGGATTGTGGTTAAACGGACAAAGAAGATCATCTAGTTTTTATCCCTTCCCCTATTTCTTCGGCAAAAATATCGGAAAGAATCATGTTTTGACTCCAAACTTCTGATAAAATTCATTTAGATATCCATCATTCGTAGGTGTGGAGGTAAAAGAATGTTAAAAGAAGACCCTGAATATATTTTTCGTCATGATGCACGACCAGAAGTTGTTCATGATGTAGCCGATGTAGATGAAAATTCCACAGAGTTGTTAATCACAGGAAAAACAAAAAATATTGAAAGGTTGAACTCTTTTTCTAACCTGACGAAATTGTGGATTTACAAAGTGGGCCAAAAGGAATTCAATACGATCTTGAGCTTAGTTAATCCCAAAATGCTCTATATGCGTGAACTGAGAGTAGAAGATTTATCAATCATCAGTTCTCTTCAAGATGTTGAGGTATTGGCACTTGAATGGAATACAAAGGCACAAAGTTTATGGGATCTATCAAAAAACACTTTTTTAAAATCTTTATCCTTAACAGATTTTTCAAAGTTGAATGACATAGCCCCTTTGCAAAAAAACACTGGTTTAGAATGGTTACAATTGTCAGGTGGGATTTGGAATACATTAAATTTAAATACTCTTCAACCTTTAAGATACCTTAAGAATTTAAAATATCTGTGCTTATCAAATATAAAAGTGAAGGACGAGTCTTTAGAGCCGATATCGGCATTAGAGGGACTCAAGGAACTTGACATTTCAAACCAATTCCCGACAGAAGAATATGCTAGATTATCCGTGACCCTTCCAAATACGAAGTGTGATCGTTTTGCACCATACATCTTTTTATCAAGTCCTATTGTAGATAAAGATGTGATGGTTATTGGAAAGCGAAAACCGAAATTAAATTCAAAAGTCGATGGGAAAAAGTTGCAAAAATATAAAGAACAATTTAAAGCGTACCAAGAAAAGTATATAAATTAACTTAAAAAGCAATGGGGAATCAATTCCATTGCTTTTTCTATTACGCAAACAACTTCAGCCCAACGACGCCAATCACAATCAGCAGCAAGCTGAGGATACGAATCATGTTTTTCGGCTCTTTAAATAGAATCATATGAAACAAGACAGAGCCCGCCGTTCCAAGTCCAATCCAAACCGTATAGGCAACAGAGACTTGAACGGAAGAGAACGAGGCGTACAAAAACAAAAAGGATAAGGCAAATCCGCCGACAAATAACATGCCTGTCGTGAGTTGCTTTTTCTTACTGAACATATTGAGGCCAATGGTTCCGCCAATTTCGCAGGCAGAGGCTAACAGTACAAAAAACCAGCCCATTTATACCGCTTCTCCTTTCTGCTCATGTGCATCTCCATCAGACACTTTCAGTCCAATAATTCCGAGAATTAAAATGCCCATAAATAAAAGCTTTTCTAATGAAAACGAACCGCCGAACAGCGCATAATCCATCAAAGACGTACCAATCGTTCCAACTCCGGCAAACACGGCGTACACGGTCCCTGTCGGCAGCTTCTCGCAGGCTTTCATTAAAAAATAAAAATCAACCGGGATCAGGCAGATAATGATCGCCCACTCCCACACAGCATCAGCTCTATTTAAACCAAACACCCAAAGTAATTCGAATAAACAAGTGAGTGCAACATACATCCAGCTTTTTTTCATCGTATTTCCTCCTAAACCTTAAAACTGACGATTCGTCATTTTGAAGCCAAAAAAGAGCGTACAGCAAGTGCTGTACTAAGTTAAGGTGTTTCTATGCCGAGTGCGTAAAGAAGGAATTGCTTGACCTCTCGCTTTTGAATCAGAACCTCTTCTGTATCTGTTTCTGTAAATAAGTACATTTGCTCAGCTGATGATTCAAGTAAACCGATAATGAATTTCGCAGCATATTGACAGTTCAAGTTCGCACGTACTCTTTTGTCCTGTTTTGCCTTTTCTAAAAAAGAAGCGACCCATTTGTAAATCGGTTCATAAATATCTTCCCATTCCTTTAGATGCTCGGTGGCAGCTAAACCTGAATACGTTAGGGCAAGAACATCACGGTATTGTCTTGTAAAAGAGAAAATAAATTCAACTAGCGCATCTGCTTGATCAAGTACATCCGCATGCTGAGTGAGTTCCTTTTCAATGGCAGGGACCATCTGTGCGATCAGATGTTCAGCGATGGCAGGCATGACAGACAGCTTTGAAGGAAAATATAAATAAAAAGTCCCTTGCGCAACACCTGCTGTTTTCACAATATCCGATATGGTCGTCTTTTCAATTCCCTTTTCTTTAAAGGCATTAATCGCAGCAAGCATAATTTTTTCTCGTTTTGACAAAGGATCACCGACCTTAAAATGACTGAATGTCAGTCAGTATACCGAGAAAATGACGATTTGTCAATATCGCATGGATTGTGAGAATAAGTGATGAATAGATACAGGAAAGCTTGAATAACCTGTAATATGGTCAAGCATGATGTGAGAAAGGGGCAGCTATTTGTATGACATCCAGTGCTATGTTTTCAATGGCTTATTTTCTTCTGCTCGTCCCGTTCTATCTAAATATGAGATATAGACTGGCAAAAAAACAGCAACGTTTTATCTATTTACGAACAGAAATGGTCCTTGCTTTTCTATTTGTATATACGAATGTTCTCTTTTATTTAACGGTCTTTCCGAATCGCTTTTCGGCACCAAAAGATCAAGTGAGCGTCAATCTGATTCCCTTCCACTCCATTCAACAAAACCTACACGCCTTTCAACACGGCTATCCCAACCTTGTCTTTTTAAATTTGGCAGGAAACATTCTCTTATTTGTGCCGCTTGGTTTTTTTCTATATCAAGCCTTTCGGACATGTCGCTTTCAAAAGGCAGTGCTGGCTGGATTGATCTTGTCAGCGATCATCGAAGTCCTTCAATGGATATTCTCACAATCTGGTATGATTACAAGAAGCAGCGATATAGATGATATGATCTTAAATACACTTGGAACGGCACTAGGCTGTATCGTCTATGTAACGTACCGGCGCAGAAAGGAGAATAAGAGATGAAGCGAATATGTATCATCCCGTGCGGCGCCAAGAAAATATGGGACGTGAATCCAGAGGCAGGAAGCCAGCCAGCGGATCTCGTCTACTTGAGTCCGCTGCATCAGCGAACGAAAATCTATGCTCAAACATTCTTTTCAGACTGGATGATTTTATCCGCAAAGCACGGATTCCTAAAGGCGGGGGACATGATTCATGAAAATTATGATGTGGCATTTGGCAAACCGCACAAGGAACAGGTGACACGAGATGAACTGAGTCATCAATTTGATGAAAAAAATCTCGCCGCATTTGATGAGTTAGTCATACTAGGCGGAAAGAAATATCGGAAAGTAATTGATCCTTTATTACAGCCGCACCAAAAGGCGAATTATCCGCTCGCTCCCTACCAAGGCATTGGCTATATGCTTCAGGCATTAAAGAGAGCGGCTGAGACAAAAATAGAACTTCCGCCGCATATTTCATACACTCATATCTCCTCGTAAGCAGGGTTTTCAGCACAAAAAAGAGAATCATTGAATAAGCGATGTGAATGGTTTCATATCTTTTCAGTAGCCACTAGCGTCTGCATCGCTCTTGAAGAGGTGGCTCAATGAAAAAGGAGGCGTATGAACATGACAACCATCTATTTAGCTGGTGATTCAACCGTTTCATCTTATCCAGATCGTCCTGTTCAAGGAGGATGGGGAGAGTTTTTACACCGTTATACAGCGCATGATGTCAAAGTCGAGAATCGGGCGATCGGTGGAAGAAGTTCAAAGACATTCATTGAAGAAGGACGCCTTGATCAGATATTGTCCGTCATTCAGCCGGGAGACTGGCTTTTCACACAAATGGGACACAATGATGCTTCTAAGGAGAAGCCAGAGCGTCATACAGAGCCTTTTACAACGTATAAAAGTTACTTGTCACAATATATTCATGGAGCAAGGGCAAAAGGGGCAACACCGCTTTTGTTAACCCCTGTCGGACGTTTTCATGAGAAAGACGGAGAATATATCAACGATTTTCCTGATTACTGTGCTGCGATGAAAGAACTAGCCGATGAAGAAGAAGTTCTTCTCGTTGATTTAAATACAGTTAGTCTCCAGTTTTATCAAATTTCCGGCATAGAGAAAACGACGTCTTTCTTCATGCTGTCGACAGGCATTGAGGATCGCACACATTTTACGAAAGAAGGGGCAGATGCGATTGCAAGGCTTGTCTCTCTTGAACTAAAGGACCTCGGTTTAACGATTGTGTAACGTTGACAAAGGGCTAAAATGAACTTGATTTTAGCCCTTTGTCTTCGTTTCAGCGTGATAGAAAATCTTTGCAGCCCTAGGAAGGACGAGTACTGGAGCGGAGCGAATTTGACATTCGTGAGCACCGGAACGCAGAACTGACAAAGAATGCGAGGGTTTGTCTACACGATGACAGGACGAGTAAATGCTCATCCTGTTCTTTTTTTATAGAAAGCTATTGATTCCCTTCGCTAGAGTAGACTACAATAGATACATATGATAATGAGAATCAATATCAATGATAAATAGATCATTCAATGAAAAAACGGAGGGACTCAAATGACAGATCAGCTTGAATTGTATGACGTCACCATTATTGGCGGCGGTCCAGCAGGAATGTACACCGCCTTTTATAGCGGGATGAGGGATTTAAAGACAAAGGTACTGGAGTATAACGAAAGTCTTGGCGGAAAAATCCTTCTATATCCTGAAAAAGTCATTTGGGATGTGGGCGGTTTGCCGCCAACAAGAGGTGAACAGCTGATTCAGCAGCTAGAAACGCAGGCGAAAACATTTGAACCAGAGATTGCGTTGAATCAAAAAATCACGCAATTCGAACGAGATGTGAATGGTCATATCCTGCTGACGGCTGAAAATGGCGACCGTCATTTGACAAAGACCCTCATCTTAGCCATGGGTCACGGAATTCCAGTTCAGCGAAAACTTGAAATCGAGCATGCAGACCGCTATGAGGTAACAAACCTTTATTACACCGTGCAGGAGTTAAAGACGTTTGCAGGGAAGCGGGTGGTCATCTCTGGAGGCGGAGACTCAGCTGTTGATTGGGCCAATGCCCTCGTTCCAATTGCTGAAAGTGTGACCGTTGTGCATCGTCGTGATATGTTTGGCGGACATGAAAAAAACGTCGCCAACATGAAAGTATCTAGTGCTCGCATTCTCACACCGCATGAACTCACAGAGCTTCATGGTCAAGGTGACAAAATTGAAGCCGTCACCATTCAGCACTTAGAGACAGGAGACATCGAACGAATCGAAACCGATGCAGTCATCGTCAATCATGGCATGAAAGGTGATTTAAGTGTTCTATCAGAATGGGGACTCAAGCAAGGTGAGTGGGGACTCATCGAGGTCAATGAAAAGATGGAAACCAATTTACCTGGCGTCTATGCAGTTGGCGACTTATGCAAACATAAAAGTAAAGTGCGTTTAATTGCCGGTACGTTTGTGGATGGAGTCAATGCACTAAATAGCGCAAAGCTATACATCGAACCAGAAGCAGAAAAAGTAGCGTACGTGTCTTCACATAATGAACGCTTTAAAGAGAAAAACAAAGAATTACAAACGGCTGGAGCGCGATAATCACCATTCAGTCAGCCATTGAAGTGCTAAAATGAAGTTTATTTTAGCACTTTTTTTATATGGAAGGAGAAAGAGAAAATGACCGCCTATACTCATACAATTCTTCGCATGAAAGAAAGCAGTAAACGATCTCTTTCTGTGAAACAGACGGACTCATGGCAAACATCTTCACTGATGTTCTTAACAACGGACGGTGCGGTGAGAATTGACATGGAAGGAATTCAATATGAACTAAACGCCAAAGACAGTGTATTGATCCGCTCAGGAATAGATGTCATGGTTCAATCTTTATCCAGCGAGCAAGTGGTGATCTATACCGTCACATTTGACCAATTCACTCTGGCACATGATGCACAAAATGAATTGGTCTATAAGGTGAATCACGATAATCTCCCTGATAACGGGGAAGTGGTGAAAGGCTCTGCCGTCCTTTTTTCTTACATCAAACAAATACAGACGAGCCAAATCATACAAGAACAGGCGAAATGGCTGGAAGAAATCATGTTCATTTTCCGCAAACAATCCAAGCCATACAACGAAAAAGTGCATTATTCGATCAACATGATCTTGCAGTATATGACGGCGCATTATGATCAAAAACTAACAAGAAAAGACTTAGCTCATAAGATGGGATTTCATGAGAGTTACTTTTCTACCTTTTTCAAACAAAGTATGGGGATGAGTGTGACAGAATACATTGCACAAATTCGGATAGACGAAGCCAAAAAACGACTTCTGCAAACAGACGATCAAATTCAAATCATAGCACGGCAAGTCGGGTATGCAGACAGTTTATATTTCAGCAGGAAGTTCCGTCAAAAAACAGGAAGAACGCCCAGTCAGTTTCGAATGAACCGAAGACCAGAGCGGATTGCTGCTTTTCAATTTGTCGGATCATTGGTCGCAATAGGCATTGAGCCTGTTTGTATTGACGAAGAAACCTATCTCCATTCAGACATACTCAAAGAACAACTGGCCGGTTCGCTCGTCATAAATGAACATACGCCTGATGACGTCTTCAAATCACTTCAATTAGATGTCATCATCGTCCCTAACTATTATTATTCAAAACCTGCATTGATCAAGCGGTTGGAGCGGATCGCACCTGTTCTTGTTCTGCCATATGGCGGTCATCATGCTGTACAAGAGGTGCTGTCTATCGGACGCCTTTTAGGAAGAGAAAACGAGGCAAACGATTGGGTGAAACGATTTGAACAGCTTAGTCAAAAGGCAAGAAACACCCTGTCTTCCTTTAGAGAAAAAGGCGAGACCGTTGCGATCTATGAAATGAGAGGACATGACAAAGTGTATATGTGGTCCTATGAGGCAAGAGGGGCATTCTATCTTTACGAAACGCTTGGCTTAAAACCTCCCAAAGCCATTTTAGAAGAAGTTCTTCTTCCTAATCAACATACAGTCATTCCTTTAGAGAGACTTGGAGAATACGAGGCGGATCATATGTTTTTTATTGTCTCTGACCAATATGGATGGTATAAGCAAATGGACATGCGAATGGAAGAAAGTGATGTTCTTCGTCAATTATCGGCTGTGAAAAACGGTACCTTTTATCCAGTAAAACTGGAGGAGTTTCGATTTGATGAAGGAGAGCGTGCACTTCTTTTGATGGACCGGTTTGTCTCTCAATTGACACAGCCAGCCTATCCAACAATTGTCCATATGTAAGTTGCGAGAATCCTCCATAGACCACTACGGGTGAGGTTGATAGAATACATGAGACTAGTAATTGATAACTATTCTCATTTGTAGTGGTAAAAATGAAGGAGGAATATGGAGATGAAAAAGACGTATTGGATATGTGCTGTCATTCTTCTGATGATATTGACGGCCTGCGGTAATAAAGAACAAGCCAAAACATCAGAATCAAAGCAAGAAACGAAAACGGTTGAAACAGTGAAAGGAAAGATAGAGATTCCAGCTGAACCAAAACGAATTCTCGTAGATGGATATTTAGGGAGTGTGATTGCACTTGACGTTCAGCCTGTGGGATCGACCACGCAGGATTTAAAGAACGTACACTTAAAGGACAAGATAAAAGGAATAGAGGACATCAGTGACGAGCGTTCAGCTGAAAAAGCACTTAGCTTAAAGCCTGATCTGATTATCACAGCAGTACAGGATGAAAAAGTCTATGATGTGTACAAAAAAATAGCGCCTACCATCGTGTATCCTTACGGCTCTTTCAAAGATGCACATGAAGAATTGACGACGCTGGCAAAAGTTTTAAATAAAGAAGAGGAAGGAAAAGCATTCCTTACCGCCTTCGATCAACGAATCGAGGCTGCTAGGAAAAAAGTGAAGTCTGCTTTAAAAGAGAATGAAACAGTCTCGATCATGGGCGCTTTTAAAAATGATGTCTATGTATATGGTAACGGAATTTACCGAGGCGGGCAGGCATTATATGAGCAACTACAGGTAAACCCGCCAAAACAGGTCAGAGATACGATTTTAAAAAGTAAGACAGGGTATGAAGTCATTTCTTATGAAACCCTCCCTGAATATGCAGGAGATTACATTTTCATTGATGAAAGCAACGGCGGAACATTTGATAAAAACAATTCTATTTGGAAGAGTCTAGAATCTGTCAAAAAAGAGCAGACCTATCAAATGGATACAGAGTTCTTCTGGCCTTACGATCCGATTGCAGTAGCAAATCAAGCGGAAGAGTTTGCTGACATATTGACAGAAATGTCTGATCGGTAGGAGGTCTGTCAATTGTTAAAGCGTTTCTTCTCATACTACAAACCATATATGGGGCTGTTTATATTAGATTTTTCCTGTGCAGTACTGGCAGCCTTACTCGAATTATCCTTTCCCCTTGCCATCAGTAAAGTGATGGACGATTTGCTGCCAAATGGTGATTGGGATGCCATTTGGTTTTGGGGCATTCTGCTCCTCGGTTTATACGTGATCAGCTCTACGATGCATTATGTCGTCACCTATTTTGGGCACAAATTAGGAATTAATATTGAAACGGATATGAGGAATCAGCTATTTTCTCATGTACAAAGAATGTCCTTTCGCTTCTTTGACAAAAAGAAAACGGGAAAACTCGTGTCCCGAATGACAAATGATTTAATGGATATTGGTGAAATTGCGCATCATGGCCCGGAGGATTTATTTATCGCGATCATGACACTCACGGGTGCCTTTGGCTTGATGCTGTCGATTAATTGGCAGCTGGCAGTTCTCACATTTATTGTCGTTCCATTCTTGATCGGGTTATCCGTCTACTTTACGAAAAAAATGTCTGCTGCTTTTGATAAAATGTTCTCGAGTATTGGTCAATTCCATTCACGTGTGGAAAACAATATTAGTGGCATACGGGTTGTGAAAGCATTCGGAAATGAATCACATGAAATGGACCGATTTATTGAACATAACGAGCAATTTAGAAAGACAAAGCTAACCACATATCAAATGATGGCTGTGCATACCGCTGTCAGTCATTTTCTTATTAAGAGTGTGACAGTGTTTGGCCTTGTATGCGGCGCATGGTTTGTGCTGCAAAAAAATATGACGTATGGGGAATTTGTGTCATTTGTACTGTTAACAGGCATCTTCTTAGGACCCATTCAACAAATCAATGCAGTCATTGAAATGTATCCAAAAGGTGCAGCGGGCTTTAAACGATTTGCATCACTCATCGATCAATCGCCAGATGAAAAGGATGCGGATGATGCCATTGAAGTTGATCAGTTAAAAGGGGATATCGTTTTTGAGCACGTGTCTTTTCAATATGAATCAGACAAACCAGTTCTTCATGACATCAATCTTGAGGTGAAACAAGGAGAGACCATTGCGGTCGTAGGTCCCTCTGGTGCTGGGAAATCGACGCTTTGCAGTTTGCTGCCACGTTTTTACGAATGGCAGGAGGGTACCATTACAATTGATGGCATAGAGACAAGAAAGATGACACTGCCTTCGCTGCGGAGACAAATTGGTGTCGTCCAGCAAGATATTTATTTATTCCATGGGACCATCCGAGAAAACATTTTATACGGAAAACTCGATGCATCTGATGAAGAAGTGTGGCAGGCAGTGGAGAAAGCCCAACTGAAGGATCTTGTAAATAGCTTGCCAAATGGGCTTGATACGATCATCGGTGAACGCGGAATGATGTTATCTGGCGGACAAAAACAGCGTATCTCCATTGCACGTATTTTCCTTAAAAATCCGCCAATTTTTATTTTAGATGAAGCCACATCTTCTCTGGATACGGAGACAGAATCCTTTATTCAGGGCTCACTTGAAGAACTATCCGAAGGACGAACCACGTTTATTATTGCGCATCGCCTAGCAACCATCCAGCATGCTGACCGGATTGTGGTTTTAACAAAAGAGGGCATCAAGGAGCAAGGCAGGCATGAAGACCTGCTGGAAATGGACGGCATGTACCGGCGTTTGTATGAAACACAGTTTAGAATGTAAAAGAGGAAAAGCCGGCATATTGCCGGCTTTTTAGCGTGTGATCATCATCCGACCATTAACTGCGGGGGGCAAATAACATCACACTGACCCCAGCTAAACAGATCAAAGCACCCATCCAGTCATACAGATCAGGAGTTTTTCGATCGACCCACCAGCCCCAAAACACAGCGAGAACGACAAAAACACCGCCATAGGCCGCATAAACCCGCCCAAAGGTCGGGAACTGCTGGAATGTAGGAATGACGCCGTAAGCGACCAAGATGAGGCTTCCGGCGATCCCGTAGCTGACGGGTTTTGCTTCACGCAGCCACAGCCAGACAAGATAACCGCCGCCGATTTCAGCCAAACCAGCTAATAAAAAAAGAACAATCGTTACAATCATTTTCGGACACTCCAGTTCTCTTATTTCGTTCTATTATGACATGATGAAAGGATGCGTTCTACCTGATGTAAATGGAGAGACTAATGAGAGTTTGCTAAAATCAATTGAACAGTGAATGAAACACATGGATTCTTGACTTTCCCTGAAACGGGTGATCCAAATGGTCAATCCATCCGTTGAGTAAGTACATTCTCATGAGGAACACATTTCCTTTTTCAGCGCTCTTTTTTTCTCCTTGAAAAAAGAGTAAAGTACAAAGGAGGCTTATCTCAGCAAATGAAGTGATAAGCAATAGGTGAAGATTTCATGATGAATGCATAATGCTCTTTCTCATGAAAAAGGAAGGAGATGACCATGGACACACTGAAGGATTTTGAGCTGTATCACAAGATCAAACATGATCGACACAAGCCTTCGCTTGAAATATTGTACGATCGCTATGAACGTGTGTTATATTCGTTTATTTATAAAATGACTGGAAACCGTGAGCTGGCGGAGGAAGTGCTTCAAGAAGTCTTTATCAAGCTCTGGCGCGGCATAGGAGAATACAATACAGATAAAGGGAAATTTTCCTCATGGTTATTTATGATGTCACGAAACACGGCAATCGATCTATTAAGGAAACACCGAAATGAAACAGCTCTTGAAGATGAGCATATTGAATACTTGGCAGATCATCAAGAAGATGTGTCAAAAGAAGTAGAATGGAACGAAGAAAAACAAATCATACGTGAAGCAGTATCAACATTGTCGAAAGAACAGCAAACCATCATCGAAGATGTCTATTTTAAAGGAATGACACAAAAGAGCATTGCGGAAAAGCTAGGCATCCCTATTGGAACGGTGAAGGGAAGGGTTCGATTGTCATTGAAGCACTTACGAACGAAACTGTCTCGCGGAGGAAAGGAGGAGGAAGAGGCATGACTCAGTGTAAACATCAAGTCATTGATTACTTCAACGGGCATTTACAAGGAGAAGAAAAGGCGCAGTTTGAAGAGCACATCAAACATTGCTCGGATTGTAAAGAAGAGCTTGAAGAACTGACATCGCTCATGTCTGATATTCCGTTTCTAGCCGAGGACGAAACGCCTCCGGCAGGAATGAAAGACCGCATTTTATCCAGGGTATTTGAAGAAGAGATGCCAGAGACAATCGATGCAAAATCGAACCCGCCTCAAGAGCTCAAAATGGTACGTGATGCAAATGAGATGAAACGGCCGATGAAGAAGAAAAATCAATGGCTTTTGCCTCTCGTTGCCGCACTACTTCTCATTTCTGCAGCTGGAAACGTGTATTTCTTAACAAATGGAACAGAACAAGCAGAACAACCTGTCAAAGTTGTTGCGACAAAATCACTGGCATCTGCCAAATCAACAAAAACAACGGGTGCTTTTTCAGTGATTGAGCATCACGGCAAAAAAGAGCTTGTAGTGAGTGCCGGCGGATTAAAAGGCCAGCTTGATTCATCAGCTGTTTATCAAGTATGGCTCATTAAAGGAGATAAGCCCGTTCCGGCTGGTGCCTTTAAAACAGATAGCAAAGGGGAGGGCACCGTCACCTATGCATTATCTGAAAAAGAAGCAAACGAATCATGGGATACTGTGGCTGTCACCCTTGAACCAAAAAAGGATAACCAGCTTCCGCAAGGTCCTGTCGTACTGAGTGCTGCATTTTAAGCTTGATTCATGAAGGATGCCTTTTTCAGGGCATCCTTTTTTGATAGGCAGAAGGAACCTTATGACAAATGAGACGTACTACATATAGAGGTGAGACACATGCAGCGATACATAGAAAAACAACTATTTCTCTTCTCAGCTAGACACGCATTTACCGCATTTTATTTTTTGGTGATCCCATTTATTATAAAAGACCTTTTTGAATCAACTCCTTTATTGATGGTCATGATCGCTCTTTTTATCACTCATCATCTAGTGACAAGTATCGTATGGTTTTATAAATCGAGAAACATTCGAAAGCGCCAATCGGGCGACCTAACCAAACGGGGACATCTCGTTGTCCAGATCGTGCAGAGGCTCGAACAGCTCATGATGCTCGGTTTTGTAATGTTATTGATCAGTGGATGGATGCAGGGAGACATTGTGACGCTATTATTCACAATTTTTCTGTTCATCGTCGTTTTCTTGCAGCACATTCAGTTTTATTATGTTCAGTACTTTTTTAAATCGAGCGGCTGGTTCACCTATGTCCTCTCTTTACAAAAGGCTCGTCCTTCTTACATCGTGAGGGAACGAAGGGCTTTGAAGAAATCCTAAATGTGCAATCGCTTGCTGACTGATCCATCAGTATCAGAAATGTATGATAAAATGTGGAAAAGAAGCATGGAGAAAGGGAGTGCGAGCGAGTGAAAGCAGTTGGATTATTTGAGTATTTGCCAATTGAGCATAAACAAAGCCTGATCGATCAGGAGGTGGCAAAGCCCAAAGCAGCTGGCAGGGATATTTTGGTGAAAGTAGAGGCTGTGTCGGTGAATCCAGTGGATACAAAGGTGAGATCACCGAAGAATCAGAAGGAAGAAGAACTGAAAATTCTTGGCTACGATGCAAGCGGTACGGTGGTGGAAGTAGGTGAAGCGTGTACGTTGTTTCAGCCGGGTGACCACGTCTATTATGCAGGAGATATCACGCGACAAGGCTCAAATAGTGAATACCAGCTTGTGGATGAGAGAATTGTGGGGAAAAAGCCTGCAAATCTCTCTTTTGCAGAAGCAGCTGCAATGCCACTTACAACGATTACAGCTTACGAAGCGCTATTTGAGCGAATGCATATGAAGCGGGATGCAGAAGGCTCGACCTTGCTGATCATCGGTGGTGCAGGCGGAGTGGGCTCCATCGCCATTCAACTCGCCAAATTAGCAAAGGCAACTGTGATCGCCACTGCATCAAGACCTGAAACAAATGAATGGTGTCTCTCATTGGGTGCTGATCATATCATAGACCATCACCAGCCGCTCTTAGCGCAGCTTCAGGAAAAAGGGATTGGCGAAGTGGATTACATTTTATGCTTAAATGATACAGATGGCCATTTCAAAGGCATGGCAGAAGCGATTAAACCTCAAGGTACGATCTGTACCATTGTTGAAAATCAGCACCATTTAGACATTCAATTACTCAAAAATAAAAGTGCTGCATTTGTATGGGAATTCATGTTCACACGGCCGATGTACAAAACCTCGGATATGATGAAGCAGCACGAGCTTTTAAAAGAAGCGAGTACATTATTTGAAGAGAAGAAGTTAAAACATACATTAACAAAGGTGCTCAGCCCCATCAATGCCACCAATTTGAAGCAGGCACATCAAACACTTGAGCAAGGGAAGATGATAGGTAAATTTGTTCTAGAAGGATTTTAAGGAGGGGCAGCAAATGACGACGTCATTACAATATCCGATTGGCTTATATGAACGGGTGGATCAACAAACGAAAAAGCAGCTGGAGGCATGGATTGATGAGCTGGCACTTATTCCTCAAAAGTATGAAGAGACAGTTGTCCCATTGACAGATGATCAGCTGGATACCCCATACCGGCCAGGTGGATGGACTGTTCGTCAGCTCATTCACCACGTAGCGGACAGCCATCTGAACGCTTACTTGCGATTTAAGCTTGCGCTGACAGAAGAAACACCGCACATACGTCCATATGATCAGGAGGCATTTGCTTCACTTCCTGACAGTAAGGCGCCTATCAGCCTATCACTGCCGTTAATCAGCAGTCTGCATCGCCGATGGGTCACATTACTTCGGGAGATGACAGAGGAAGATTTCAACGCTGCATATTACCATCCAGCCGATCAACAAACGGTGTCCTTATATGATGCAACAGGAATGTACGTCTGGCATTCACAGCATCATCTTGCCCATATCACGGAATTAATCAAAAGAAATCAGTGGAATTAAAGGAGTCAACACACATGTCTAGTAGAAGAATTGTTGGCGCTATGTTTATCTGCATGGCGGCATTGTTTTATATAGCGAAATAAGTTTTGTTTGAGATTCGTTATGGTGGAAATGTAAGCACAGTAAGAACGATCGAGGAGCTGGAACATATACTCCCAGGCGGTACGTGGATCAGCATCATTTTTCTCATTATCGGTTTAGGTTATCTCTTGTGGGATGACAGGGAAGTCATTCGTCAGTTTCTTTTGAACCCAGATAAACAAGTAAAAGAAGAAATAAAAAAGACGGACCTCAAGTGACCGTCTTTTTTCCTTTTTTAGCCACGTTCGGGACGAAGTGCTTTTTCTAAAATAGCTAGACCTTCATTGACTTTTTCTTTTTCCTCGTCATTGAGCCGTTGTAGGGAATTTTTAATTTTTTCGTGCCCTTTTTGATAAATACTTCTGAAAATATTTTTCGCTTCCTCTGTCAGTTCTACCACAATCATTCGGCGGTCATGCTCAGAATGCTTTCGTTCCACAAAGTTCGATTGTTCTAAACGGTCAAGCAGCCCTGTCATATTGGACAGAGAAGCTCCCATCTTTTCAGCAATTTCTGATACCTTAAGAGAACCATGGTTATTGAGCAGCATGAGCACCTTCATTTGAGGCATACTCATATCAAGCTTCATCCACTCAGAAACATCTCCAAGTCCTGCGGCAGTGAGCACTTTCATATACAGCACCCACGTCTTTTTTTCCTCAGGAGATAGGATTTCCTCTTTTAGTACGGTGGTGTCATGAATATTATATTCCACGCTTGTTCACTTCCTTTAAGCGGCTCTTTTCTTTATATTACTGATTTTTACTTCTAATTGAAAGTATCGTGAAGCTTTTGAATGTTAAACTGCATGAATTAAGTGGTATTTGTTGTATAATAATGGTCAGTTGAAATGAATGAAGCAACTTAGAAAGTTGGGAAAAACATGTGGAACAAAAAAACGGGTATGACGATCTTAAAAATGCTGTTTCCGATCGTGATCATCCTTGTCTTAATTTTTGTCGCCAAGCAGGAGTTGAGCGGCCTTTCCATTAAAAAGACGTTTTATATTATTGACAGCTTGAATCGAATGGACTTGTTTATTCTTGTCTTTCTAGGACTTGTTGCTGTTTTATCCATGTCCTTATATGATTTTATTTTAAGAAAAAGCCTTGATATGCCTATCAGCGGCTGGAAAACGATCCGTATTTCTTGGATCGCCAACTCCTTTAACAGTGTACTTGGTTTCGGTGGTTTATCTGGAGCAGGGCTTAGAACGCTTCTATACAAGGAATACATAACAGATACGAAAAAATTGCTGAAAGGCATTGCTCTTTTGACATCCTCCGTTCTGCTGGGCTTATCTATTTTCAGTGATTTGATTTTAGTTAGGGTCCTGCCAGTTGAAAGTATTATTAGTCAGGAGCCGTGGTTATGGGCATTTGTCATTATTTTTGCTTGTATTGTGCCCATTTACATCATCATGGCGTCCATTCGAAAAAGCTCGATTGAGAGCGGTGAAAACGGACTGAAGCATCCGATCTATGCTTATATTGGTGCATCGTTTTTAGAGTGGCTGGCAGCTGGTCTTGTCATGTACATGGCTGTTGTCTCTATGGGGATGAACGTTGATGTCCGTATTGTATTAGGCGTCTTTGCGATTGCGTCAATCGGTGGTTTAATCAGTATGGTTCCGGGCGGGTTTGGTTCGTTTGATCTGATCTTTTTACTCAGTATGCAATACATTGGGTTTGATAAAGAGATGGTGCTGACAGCGCTTGTATTGTACCGCTTCGTGTACTCCATTTTCCCGTTTATTCTTGGACTTTGTCTAGCGGCATACGATTTAACTGGAACAACACTCAGGCGTCTTGAAGGCAATCCGAGAATGGCGCCTGCTATTGAAACAACGAACGTCCTAATTGTTTTGCACCGAGCTTTGCTCATCCGTTTATTGTACGGATCTTTGTCCATTTTAACGTTTGGAAGCGGTTTGCTCATTATGGCTTCCGTTGTGCTTCCTGTTGATCGTTTAGGTGTGATTACAACCATTCCGCACTTTTTGTTATCAGGATTTAATGGTCTTTCTTTAATGTTCGGGATCATTTTAATGATTTTGTCCATTGAAGTGTATAAAAGAACGAAACGGTCTTATCTATTGACAATGATTGCCCTAGCAGGCGGCTTTGTGTTTACTTTGCTAAAAGGGTTTAACTTGAGTCTGATCTTTATATTGCCGGTCATCATGGTGGTGTTTTTCTCGCTTCGAAATCAATTTGTGAAGCAGCAGGCCCCATATTCTTTGAATCAGTTTGTGGCCGCCGCCGCCGGATATTTACTCGTGTTGTTTAATTATAATGTCATTGGGAACTTCATTTGGATGAAAATTGGTCATTTCCTAAGCAAGGACTATTTGGTTCATAATGAACGGCATATCACGATGACCAGTATGATTGCTTTAATTGGCGTACCTCTTTTCTTTTTCATTAGCAAATTGATTTTTAATAAAAAAGCAGTTCCAATCGGTGAAGAAGCTGATGAAGAAAAATTAAAAACATTTCTCGAAGAAAAGGGAGGAAATGCTCTGAGTCATCTAGGTTTTTTGGGAGACAAAAAACTGTTTTTCTCAAGTGATGGAGAGGCGATGCTTCAGTTTGGCCGGATTGGCCGCTGCGTTATTGTGCTTGGAGATCCTTCTGGGCGTAAAGCCTCTTATCCGCTTGTGCTGGAAGAATTTTTGGAGCAGACGGAAAAAGCAGGCTATCGTGTCGCTTTTTATCAAGTAGAACGTGAAGGAATGGCGCTTTATCATGATCTAGGTTTTCACTTCTTTAAGCTTGGGGAAGAAGCCATGGTCGATTTAGACACATTCTCTTTGTCAGGGAAGAAAAAATCAAACTTACGAGCTGTCGCAAATAAATTTGAACGAGAAGGCTATACGTTTGAAATGCTGGAGCCGCCCTTTTCAGAGGAATTGATTTCAACCTTAAAACAAATCTCTGACAGCTGGCTTGGCAAGAAAAAAGAAAAAGGATTTTCATTAGGCTATTTCAATGAAGACTATATTCAAAAAGCACCGATTGCCATTTTAAAGGATGAACAGGGACAGATCATATCTTTTGTGTCCTTAATGCCGATGTACCAAAAAGGAGAGATATCCATCGACCTCATGCGTCATATGCATGATGCACCGAACGGGATGATGGATGCACTCTTTATCCACCTTTTTCAATGGGCGAAAGAAAAAGGCTACACATCCTTTAATATGGGAATGGCACCATTATCGAATGTAGGCACGTTCCATCAGTCCTTTCTGACAGAACGTTTGGCGAGTGTCATCTTCAATAACGTCAGATATATGTATAGTTTCAGCGGTTTACGGTCGTTTAAGCAGAAATATAAACCAGAATGGCGGGGAAAATATTTAGCGTACAAAAAGAATACATCACTGCCTGTCACAATGGTGCTCGTCACTAAGCTGATTGGAATGGACCCAAAACGAAAACGGCGTCCATAAGTCCAAAGAACCTTTACCTTTCACTAGGTGAAGGTTTTTTTAGACAAAAGAGCAGCAAAAGTGGTAAAGTTGAAGGGGAAGGGGGATGTTCACATGACACTAAATGAATGGTTTACAAAGGGATTAACTGAACGTACATATGTACACAACATGGAGAAAAACCGTGAAAACTTACTCACGGTGTACAACCAGTACGCAATTCATCAAAAGGAAAAAGAGCTACTTCAAAAACTTCAAAAGAAAAAGCTCAGAGCGCTTGTGATCACGGCAGATTGGTGCGGTGATGCGATGGTCAATGTACCTATTTTCATGCGTATTGCGAATGAAGCACTGATTGATGCGCGCTATTTCATTCGGGACGAGCACCTAGACCTGATGGATCAGTATTTAACGAACGGGACCGCAAGATCGATTCCGATTATCGTCATCATTGACCAGGACGGGAATGAAGTGGGGAAATGGGGACCTCGCTCAGCAGAAGCTCAGCGCTTTGTCGACGAGAAAAAGCCGGATAAAGATGCACCCGATTTTGAGGAAGCATTTAAAGTGTTTGCGAAAGAAGCCGCACATCACTATACGACAGATCGTTACTTATGGAAAGATATTGAGAAAGAAATAGTAGAAGTTTTGGCAAAAATATAAACCAAAAGACTACTTCGCCGCAATGCGAAGTAGTCTTTTTTTATCTTGTTTTTGCGTTTCACCTACAAAACACCGCATAAAGATGTAGAAAAACCGCAGAATTCTATCAAATACCGCAGAAAACCGCAAAGCATCACGATTTTCCCAACCACTTTTAGTTGAAAAACCTCATATATGCCATGAAATCAGCTATTTTGCCCTTATCTAAAGGCTCATATAACGCACGTCGGATGGCTTTTTCCCAATACAAGAGGCCCAGCAACTATAGTAATCTAGTTGTAATCTCCTTTGAACGAACTAAAAAAAATAAATGAAGGAAAAGGGCTGGCGATCAATTTATGAAAAAAATCATCTATCTCGATCAAGAAAAAAAGAAGCTCGCTGAATCAAAGAAAAGAGAACAGCGTTCCATCAAATCACTCAGACTGCTTGTGTTTTATGACGGACAAAGTCCTTCATGTGCAAAAGCAATTGACCTGTTGAAATCACTCGATTGGAAAAACCGAATTCACTTTGAATCATTTAGACACTCACAGCTGCTGAGACTGAATAAAATTAGTGAAGAGAAGGCAGAGAAACGAATCGTGTCTATTTCCTTAGCGAAAAATCAAAAAAACTCAGGGATTTATACGTGGCTGAGAATGGCTTGTCATATCCCTGCATTATGGGGAACGGTCCCATTCATTGTTCTCAGCATTTGGCTTGGCTTTGGGCAGCATGCTTACGATTATTTTGCGAGAAAACGGTACATTCATTCTGTCGAACAAGTCACCCGTCCCGATACAGATCAACAAAAGACCATCTAATCATAGAAAAAGCATGACCTTCGATCGGCAGAAGGTCATGCTTTTTTGTAATATGGGATATATGATGCTAAGTGATCAAGTAGCTTCGTTGTGTAAGACATATAAGCACGTTTATCAAGCTCAGAAGCCGCATAGGAAAGCAAGGTTCTAAGAGCAAACAAGTACTCATTGTGGAGCTGATTGTGTTCAAAGTAAGGAATCGCTGCTTCTACTAAATAAGTCTTCAAATCATGAGGATTCTCTTCAATCATCAATTTATAGATTTTAATCATATATAAACAGTTTGGTTGAATACGAGGCTGTTTGAGCAGCTCGTGTATGTATGGAAGCGCCTTTTTGCGATCATATTCCGCATACAATGTCGCGATTTCATAAAGCGTTTCACAGTAACGATCTTCTATCTGTTCTTGATTAAAATAATTGAGTGAATCTAGTAAATAAGGCACAGCGGATGAGAAATCGCCTTGGCGTTTTAAGAGAACCCCGTAATAAAAATAAGCTGTCATCTTAATATAAGCATCAGGGTGAAGCGATGTGTGTAAAATCACTTCTTTTAAATATCTTTTAGCTGTTTGAAAGGCCTTTAATTCCAGTGAGATGACCCCATGAATGAGTGTACAATGAATGACCCGCTTGAAATTATTTTTTTGTCTATACAAATCCATTGCTTGATGTGTGGCCTCAAGCGCATCACCGAGATGCCCTATGGCTCCAAGTGCTTTTGCATAGTGATAATACAGGTCGCTCTGTTCAACAGAAGCGTAGGAAAAGCAGCTTTCAAGTCTTTTCAATCCTTCTTCGAGCTGACCGATTTTAATCTGGTGGATACCATCTAGATATTCAAACGTTTCTTTTTCTGTGTCAATAAAGGTTTTTTCAAACTTCTTAAGCACGCGATGCGTTTTTAAGGCAAGCTGCTGTTTTTCTGTTAATAAATAAAATTGAAATAAGGACAAATGATACTGAATCCCTAAATCTAGCGAAAAGAACTGTTCCTCGTGATGAATGATCATTTCTGCATTTTGCTCTGCTTGATCGAGTGCATAGAAATACATGTTCATTTGAAACTCATCGAGCAATGACAGCAGGTGACGCGCCTTTTGCGACAGCGTTTCTTGACTAATTCCAAGCCGTTCAAGCAAAAGATTGATCGTATCTTGATTGGCCTCTTTTGAGCCATTTTCAATTTTACTTAAATGAGAGACAGAACAAATTCCTTCTGCCAACTCCGATTGGGTCATATTTTGTTTATAACGATAGAGCTTGATGATTTGCCCAATATTGATTTTCATTCCATCCAGAAGCCTCCCTTCCAATCATGGGTTGAAAGCTTTTTGAAAAAATAGCCGCATTTGACAAAGTGGAAATACCTGAAATCATTTCATCATCTTGGCTTTTTTCTCAAAATTTGTTTAAAACGTAATATGATTGTAACATTACTTGAAAAAGTCAAACAACTTTTTAGCAGAGAGGTGATGTCCTATTTGCAAACAACACATGATCATGTTTATAATGTGAATGAGAATCAATTTCAATTAAGGTTGATTGAAAGGATGACATATATGCCAGAAACAAAACAACAAACAGAAGCGTTAACGGTTCGAGACGCTGTCAGATATAGACGATCGATTCGAAAATTCAAAGAAACGCCGGTGAGCATTGAACAGCTTCAGCCATTATTAGAGGATGCAGTCTATGCACCCAATCATAAAATAACGGAGCCGTGGCGTTTTTTATATGCAGTGACAGATGAAGCAAAAGAGATATTTGTTGAGCGGTTCGTTGCTTTCTTTAAACGCAACAACCCAGACGCAAAAGAAGAAAAGATCAATCAGTACAGAGATTATTTTTCTAAAGTACCAGCACTTTTACTTGTTGTTCTAAAAGAAGACGAAAATCCAGTTGTGAGAAATGATGATTTTGCCGCTGTGAGTGCGCTCATTCAAAACTTCCAGCTGCTGGCTTGGGATCAAGGAATCGGTATGGTATGGAAGAGCGGCCGTATTTTATACGACAAAGGGTTTCAACAGGATATGGGATTAAAGGAAAACGAACGCTTTGCAGCGATTCTTCACATCGGTTATCCAGAAGAGGTGCCTGAGGAAAAGTCACGTCAGAAGGCATCAAGCCTGCTAACTGAAATCAAATAAAAACAGACCTTATCAAAAGGTCTGCTCAGCGTGTAGACAAACCTTCGCATTCTTTGCCAGTCCTGCGCGCTGGTGCTCACGAATGTCCAATTCGCTCCGCGCCAGTACTCGTTCTTCCTAGACTGCAAAGGTTTTCTATCACGCTAAAAAAGAAGACAAAGGGATAAAATACAGTTCATTTTATCCCTTTGTCAACAATCTAAACAGACCTTATCAAAAGGTCTGTCTTTTTACTTATTGTTTTTTGGCACGCTGATCGGCTGCTTTCATACGTGCCATCGCTTTTACGTCATTCGGATCTGCAAGTTCTTTGGAAAATTCAACATATTCGCCATCCGTCTCTTGTGCCGCAAGCTGGTGGTTGGATTTTTTGTGTTGGTCTTTTTTCAAAGCTTTTCCCTCCTTTACAAGATCACTTTAGTTATGTGCTTGTAAAAGAGGAATATCCGTTTTATTTGTTTCTTTTTTCTGCTGCTCTTTCCGCTTTTTTGAATTCCTGCTGATACAGAACTTCCTGGGTTTTCTTCAGTTTTGAAGTCGGCTGGTGTTCTTTTTTCTTCATCAAAATCGCCCCCTCATCTCATTTTTAATAGGATGGGTGTTTTTGACAAAATTTATTCCTCTGAATGCAAAATCGCTTCTTTTAGCTCAGGGTGTAAAAATTCATAAGAAGACAGCAGTGCCTTTTTCGGCAGGGCGCGCTGGCCTTCTAGAACAAGCAATGACATGTCGCCAAGTGCGGTTTTGATGACAAAGGACGGCACCTTCAGCCAGTGAGGGCGATGAAGGACAGATGCAATGGTTTGCCCCAGCTGCTTCATTTGAACAGGATTTGGAGACGTGACATTGAGTGGACCTGATATGTGTTCATGGTGAATGGCATACGCAATGAGATGTGCTACATCATCCACGTGAACCCATGATACCCATTGCGAGCCAGAGCCAATCGTTCCACCGGCAAACAGCTTGTATGGCAAGGTCATAAGAGGAAGTGTGCCTTTTTCTCCTAACACCACCCCAAAGCGTGTATAAACCGTGCGAATACCAAGCGCCTCAATTTTTTGCCCTTCAGCTTCCCAAAGCTTTGACGTATAACTTAAGAAATCTGTATCGGCTGGAGGGGCCTCCTCCGTAAAATCCTCTGTCTTGGAAGTGCCGTAGATACCGACAGCACTTGCTTGAATGAGCACAGATGGTTTCGATTCCTGCGCTTCTATAATGCGTCTCACTTCTTGTGTGGATTGAATACGGCTGGAGAGAATCCCTTTTTTTGTTTTGTCCGTCCATCGTGTGAAAATGGATTTCCCAGCAAGGTTAATCCATACATCGATGGCAGGCAATTCATGTTCAGGGGCCGCACCATCTGTCAGCCACTGGACGTAATGTAAATGATTTTGTTCGGATTCCTTTGGATTTCTTGTTAAAATATATAGATGATGTCCTTCAGCTGCGAGCACCTTTGTGACGTGCTGGCCGATAAACCCGGTTCCTCCGGTAATGGCGATATTCAATTGACATCTTCTCCTCTCATATACATACCTATATCTTTCACGATTTTGAATCAGAAGAAACATCCTGACTGTTGGAAAAAAGGAGTGATCACAGGATGCCCTATATTACGAAAATCTCTGCTCAGAAAAACAATACAGAACGCGTGAACATCTTTCTTGATGAAAAGTACGCTTTTAGCGTTGATCTAGATGTGCTCGTCCAGCATGATTTGAAAAAGGGAAAAGAGCTGGACGAAGCCGATATCATAGAGATTCAATTCGGTGATGCAGTAAAAAAAGGATTTCAGCAGGCCGTCGATTATTTATCGTACCGGATGAGATCAGTGAAAGAAGTCAGCGATTATTTGACGAAAAAAGACATCCCAGCACCTGCTATTAGTGAAATTATACACAAATTAAAACATTATAAGTATGTAAATGATCTTGAATTTGCAGAAGCGTATGTAAGCACCCACCGAAAAACGAATAGCAAAGGCCCGTCAGTGCTAAAAAAAGAATTAAAGCTGAAAGGCATAGACGATGACACCATCGAACAAGCACTATCGCAATACCCGAATGATTTGCAGCTAGAGGAAGCAGTGAAACAAGTGCTGAAGCTGGTTAAGAAAGAGAAAAACCGGTCCGCAAAAGAAATTGAACAGCGTATCAAATTGCAGCTTCAGCGAAAAGGATTTTCATTTGATATCATTGATAAAGCCCTTCAAGAAGCCTATGATGGACAAGAAGAAGAAAAGGAAGAAGAAGCCCTTCACTATATGCTTGAGAAGGCAAAACGCAAGGTAGGTTATGACGGATCATTTGAGAAAAAAATGAAAGTGAAGCAATTCCTTTACCGAAAAGGATTTGATCTTGATACAATTGATCACGTTTTAGACAAAGGGGAATGACAGATGGAAAAACGCTATAGTGAAATGACAGAATACGAATTAAAGCAGGAGATTGCCGCTCTTTCTGAAAAAGCAAGAAAGGCTGAGCAGCTAGGCATTGTGAATGAATATGCCGTGTTGGAGCGGAAAATTGACATGGCGAAAGCCTATTTATTAGATCCAGCTACTATTCAGACCAAAACGACTTATCAAATCAAAGATACAGACGAGCAGTTTTATGTGGAGTATTTAAATGGGGTTTTTGCTTGGGGCTACAGAGTATCAGCACCAAATAAAGAAGATGCCCTGCCGATTTCAATGCTTACGCAAAAGGACTGATCCCTAGAGATCAGTCCTTCAGCGTGTAGACAAACCCTCGCATTCTTTGTCAGTCCTGCGCTCTGGTACTCACGAATGACAAATTCGCTCCGCAAAAGTAGCTGTCCTTCCTAGACTGCAAAGGTTTTCTATCACGCTGAAAAGAAGACAAAGGGCTAAAATCAAGTTCATTTTAGCCCTTTGTCAACAATCTGAAGGACTGATCGTTAGAGATCAGTCCTTTTTTTTACTTCGAACGTTGTTTACGGACGTTGTTCTGAAGTACGATGTCGTGCTGCGTTTGCTGCGTTTCTCCGTTGACCTGAGAGGCAGAATGTTTAGCATTCGCCCATGGTTGAGGGTAAGCGGTTGTTCTTAATTGAACAAAGTCTTCCATATACGATTTCCCATTTGAACTCATATCTCAAGCACTCCCTTTGGAAAAATTAGCGTTTCCCTGATGCCCTCATACGTTCCTGTGGACGTGTATTCGTCTCACCGTTCGGCCTTTTAGACGCATAAGCATCTGTGGCCGCTGGTTCGCCTTCAAACTTGTGATTCACTTGATTTGGAAAGCCCTTTGCTTTATTACGCATACTGATTCCCTCCAAACAATACAAATCATTTGCGTCTTTTGAAGACGTAAGGGTAGTATATGAAAAAAGAGGTTTTTTTAAAAAGGCACTTTCTGCTAGATGAAGGAGGAACCAGTATGGAACAATATTTTGAGCGATTAACCGAACAACTAATGGAAAAAAACAATATGCTCACATATGAAGAAGCACGTACATGGGTAGAGCTCCTTTGGAGTGATTTTGAAACAACCTATGCAAAGGCTGGCCGCAAATATAAAGGACAGGAAACGACTGAACGGATTGTCCAAGAATGGATCGAAAGCTATGGTGCTCAGCTGCATTTATTTCAAAATAAACAATCGAAGGCAAATGAGCATTTGCAACAAAACAACAAAGGGCTGCTGCATTAAAAGGGTTGCCCTTTTCACTTCCACTCATCTTTTTCAACAAACAGGAAAATATATAAATGACCAAACAATTTTATGAAACAATACCCAGTCTGTGATCAAAATTACAGGCTTTTTACAATGGATAAACTTAAAATTACATTAAATTCATGTTGGTGAAAATCACTGGAAATAAAACTCTGATATAATGTAACGATTAAGGATACATGAAATTTATGGATAATAAAAAAGGGTTTCGTTTTCTGACAAAAAAGGAATAATGAACATAACAGACTATGTGAAAAAAGTGAAGAGAAGGTGCGATATGGAACGGGAACTACTCTCTGTTATAATTCCTTCTTACAATGAAGGTGAAAACATCAGACGAATCTTTGAGGCACTCGAGGAAGAGTTTCGCGATTTTCATTATGACTTTGAAATCATCTTTGTGAATGATGGAAGCAAAGACAATACGCTTCAATACATGAGAGAGCTCTCTCACAAAAGTGCAAAAATCAAATACATTTCCTTTTCTCGTAACTTTGGGAAAGAAGCTGCAATTTTAGCAGGTCTTGAGCATGCAAAAGGGGAAGCTGCGATCATTATGGACGCCGACTTACAGCACCCAACGTATTTGATTCAGGATTTTGTTAGAGGCTACGAAGAAGGTTATCATCAAGTCATTGCCAAACGAAACCGTAAAGGGGACAGCAAGCTTCGTTCTTACCTATCATCGATGTATTATAAAGTGATGAACAAGGTGGTCGAAGTGGACTTGCGTGATGGTGTAGGAGATTTCCGCTTAATTTCTCGTCAAGCGATCGACGCATTGCTTCAGCTGAAAGAGGGAAATCGTTTTTCAAAAGGGCTTTTTTGCTGGATTGGCTTTGAAGAAAAGGTCATCTATTATGAAAATGTGGAAAGACAGCACGGTGATACAAAATGGTCACTGAAGAAATTATTTAACTATGGCATAGATGGCGTTATTTCTTTTAACAACCGCCCGCTGCGTATTTGTTTTTATACGGGTATTTTGATCTTATTTCTCTCTTTGATTTACATCGTGGCGACCTTTATTCAAATCGTCAGAACGGGCATCATGGTACCGGGTTATTTCACTTTAATCTCAGCTGTGCTTTTCCTCGGTGGTGTCCAGCTCTTGAGTCTAGGCGTGATCGGAGAATACATTGGCCGGATTTACTATGAAACGAAAAAGAGGCCGCATTACTTCATTCAAGAATCAAATGTCATGGAACAAGAGACAAGCTCAAAAGAACAAGACCGAGTGTTAACGCAGTTATTTAAATAACGTGGAGTCAAATAACCGGCAAGCACGAATCGCTTGCTGGGTTGTTTTGTTTCAATGAAAAGTGGATCTTTTGTAGAAAGGGTTTAGATGATGAAACGTAGATGGATACTCATTGGAATGTGCCTCATTCTCGCTTTATTAGGACACTCCTTTTTCTTATATGAATATACGCAAGGCCGATATATGACGGGAGATGGGGATGGCATTTCGCAAATGCTCCCATTTAAAAAGCTGCTTTACGATGAATACGTCAAAGGGAACTTCTTTTATTCCTATCAATTCGGTCTAGGCGGCGGTACATATACGCAATTAGGTTATTATTTCACAACATCGATGGTCTTTATGGTCACAGTTGCTGTCGTCTGGCTGTTGAATGCGCTTCACCTTATACAGTCAACAGATATTCACTTTTGGGCAAATGCTGTTATTTGGCTTAGTGTGATCAAGCTGACAGTCATTCTGTTCATCGCATATCGTGTGCTCCTTTCGATTGTGCAGCATAGGCTGGGGGCGCTGACAGGTGCCGGTATTTACGGACTGTCTATTGTGTACTTTCGACATCAAACGTTTTGGGAGTTTTTCACCGACAGCATGATGTGGCTTCCGCTGCTTGTGCTTGGGGTTGAACGTATTTTTAAAACAGGCAAGCCGGCTTGGTTTATTGCGGCTTGCAGTCTCATGCTGATCAACAATTTTTACTTTGCTTACATTCACTTTATCTTTTTAGCCATTTATCTCGTCTTCAGATATATGATCAAGCTTCAAAGCGAGGAGCGAGGCTGGAAGGTGTTCTGGACCCTTGCGATCTCTACGCTTTTATCGTTTGGGATCAGTGCTGCCTTTTTTATTCCGTCTGTTTACGGCTTTCTCAATAATGTAAGACCGCCGTATGAACAGGCAATTCCTTGGTTCGAGCTGCATGATCATCTGCTGTTTACAAGCAGGGTGTATTTATTGCCAGTCATCTTTCTGATTTGTCTGTTTCTCGTTCCGCTTTACCGGAACAGGTGGTTTTTCATGTTCACATCGATCAGTGCTCTGCTGATCATTTTTCACTACAGTCCAAAGATGGCGAGCGTGTTTAATGGTTTTTCAGCACCGCAATACAGGTTTGAATACATTCTTGCTTTTACAGTTGGAGCGGTCGTAGCCATCACCATCAAGCATTTCTCGCAAATTGAGTGGAAGTGGAAAAAACGTGCGGTTTTAGGCGCTTGGATCGTGTTTCTTCTCGCAGTCATCTTATCAGAACGAGCAAAGGGAAATATGGATGTTGTTGTATTTACCGGAATAGGACTGCTTGTGATCAGCTTGTTCTTCCTCTCGATACATGCGGGGAAACGTCTGCACCTTCGTCTCTTTTCAGCTGTGCTCATCGTTGTGAGCTTACTGACAGCAGGCGTGTATCAGCAGGGCTACTTATTTGAAAGAAGCAATATTAAGAGCGTATCAGATACGTATCTGAATAGTGAGGCGTATGCTGGACATGAGCAAATGAAGCTCATTCAGCAGATTCAAAGCCGCTCTTCAAAAGATCCGCTTGCCCGGATTGATTGGATGAATGGTGTGCGCAACAATACCCCGTTATTTGAAGGTTTTCAAGGCATGAGTGCGTATTCAAGTATATTGAATCAGCATCTGCTCCATTTCTACTGGAATGACCTGCAAATTGATATGGGACGGGAAAGTGTCAGCCGTTATGCAACAATGGGGGACAGGGCGAATTTATACAGTCTGACCTACGGGAAGTATTATATGAGAGACAAATCGATGTCTTTCTCACCGCCGGTTTATTTTAAGCCAATATTGGAAAGCGAACATTATGAAGTGTATGAAAATACACGCCCGCTCCCATTTGCAAGAACAACGAGTACCGTCTATTCAGAAAAGTCACTAGAGCATGCGTCAGCACTTGATAAAGAACATGCGATGTTGCAAGGTGTGATCTTAAACAAAAAAGGAAATGCTGAAATTGACCAATCGCCTGATCGAATAAAGGATACAAACATTCATACTGAACAAGCGGTATACGAAAATGGCGTGCTTGATGTATACGGGGAAACGGGCGGGCTGAATATCACCCTTCCAGATGATATCGCTCGCGTGGGGGATGTGTATGTGAGCTTTTATGTGAAGCGGACCGACCGTAACGAAGGATTTCAGTTATCTGTGGATGACTACGTCACATCACGGAAAAGCAATACGTCTATCTACAAAACAGGCGTTAATGACGTGACGATTCGAGTCCCAGCTGAAAAAATCCTTTCCATTCGAGTGCCAAAAGGGACGTATGAGCTGAGTCAATTAAAGCTGTATCATGAGCCATACCGCATCCTTGAGCGAGCATATGAAAAAGAAAAACAGGATGACGGTAGCCAGCAAGTAAAGCTTAAAAATAACCGCTTTACGATTTCTTATGAGAACAAGCGCGGCGATGATTATATGATTCTGCCTGTTCCATATGAAAAAGGCTGGGAGCTCACGGTGAACGGCCATCAAACCGATATTGAACAAGCCAATTATGCGTTTATCGGTTTTCCAATAGAAAAAGGAAAAAACGAGATCGTGCTAACCTACTATCCGCCTTATATCAGAATTCTCGCATTGATTTCACTCGTCAGTTTGATCGGTGCGATCCTCTATGCACGGAGAAAATACAAGAAACACCACTTTTCATCATAAGTGGTGTTTTTTTATCTTTCATCTCATACGTAAGTTTCTTCATCCCATTCAATCGTGTATTCGTTCATTTTTTTATCAATATCGTTTTGAATACTCATGTGCTGAAATAGCGCATTCAATTCTTCTGTCCTCTTTCTTCGATCCTTTTCATAATAATAGAACGCATCTCGATCATCATGATCCCTTAGCATCTTTGCTATGAGCATGGCATCTTCTAGACTATACGATGCTCCTTGACCAACAAAAGGGTTCGCCGTATGTACCGCATCACCTACAAGAACAACACGTCCTTTTGACCACACAGGAAAATCCTTTATTTCATAGATACTTCTTGGAAAGAACATGTTTGTATGATCGATGATGTCAGAAAGATGTTTAGGAATGTTCCAATGTTCCATTTGTTTATATAATAACTGTCGGATGGTTTCTTGATTGGCTTTCTCAAAATGTTTTGTAGGTAACTTCTCAGGACACTGAGAGAAAGCTTGCCATAAAATATTCATTTTATTTGTTGGATGCGCTTTCCCAAAAATGAATTGAAAGTTTCCGTCATTGTAAAAATAACTTGTTGCCTCATCCAATACAAAATCCTTCACAAACGATACTCCTTGTAGTCCCCAAAAACCGCTATAGTCTAATTTAGCATTAAACGCAATAGCCTCTCTTGTTTTAGAAAAAGTTCCATCTGCTCCTATTACGATATCACCTGTTATCACAGTTTCATCTTCAAAAAGAACCTGAACGGAATGAGGATGCTGTGTGATTGAGATTAACTTTTTGTTGTATTTCACTTCTATTCCTTGGCGGTGAACTTCTTTTAAAAGTGATTTGATGATTTGGTCTCTCATGACGTTCAGTAAAGGAGCATCATAATATTTTTCACTATAATTGTGAAAGATCGCTTCTACTTCATTTTCACTGTTTATTTGCTGGATCTTCTTTATCACTGTTGCATTTGCTATCACTTCATTTTTACACCCAATTCCATCCAAAATCTTTACCCCATTCGGAGACAGTAAAAAACCTGCTCCTGTTTCTAATTCTTCATCTGACCTGCTTTCATAAATCGTACTTTCCATTCCAGCCTTTTTTAAAAATAAAGCAGTAGCCAATCCTGCTACACCACTGCCGATAATGATCACATTTTGAGATTTCATCATTTTTCCTCCCTTTTTATAAACAGACCGGTCGGTTTATTTTAGTGCAAAAAAATAAGCTTTTTCATATAGGACAGCGTATCACAATTCCCCCTTTTCATTTGGTAATTAAAGTATATGATAATATGTTATAAATGATTTAGCAAGAATGAAACTAACCAATTTCTGATCAACTTCTTTTAAAAACATGAAGGGGATAACAAAACATGAACAAAGACACCGTGATAAAACACTATGAACACACCCTTGAATGGGTGCAGTCACTAACGGAAGTAACAGAAGAAGAATGGCGTAGCGCCATCGCTGATGGAAAGTGGAGCATTGCTGAGATCATCGCACATTTCGTTCCATGGGATGAATTTATTTTACACGATCGCCTAAAGGAATTTTGGAACAATAAAGCGTTACCTCAGGCACCTGATGTGCATGAAATGAACCGGCAGTCAGCCGAAAGAGCAAGAAAGGAAGAGAGAAGCGAGACGATCGGGCGATTTATTGCTGTTAGAACAAAATTGCTTCAAGAAATGAAGAAAATCGAAGCATCTCGCTGGACTACACCCTTTCTGATCGGTCAAATCAAGCTGACGTTATCAAGTTATTTTCAAGGTTTGATTAAACATGATCTCCATCATATGGAGCAGATCAAACAAGCGCTCTCCACAAAAAGACGATAGCGCCTCACGAAGTTTCCTTATCAAACGAAAACGTCGCATAATCAAACAAAAAATGAAATAGCCAAAGACTAAGCGCAAAGAGAATTTCTTCAGAAGTAGTCAGCAAAATGCCGTCAACTAATTCGTCTGATACATAGACAGCACCCCAAATAAACAAAAGGTGAAATAAAACGGCATAGAAAACGATGGATCGTTTTTTGGACCGACACTTACGAACAAACCGCATGAGCACGTGTTCCAGATGTTCAAAAGAGATCCCGAGTACAACGTAGATGCTCATAAACAGTAGCAATGATAAAATCGATTGATAAAAAGCACCCGTTAAATGAAAGAACAGTACACAAAACAACAAAAATATGTAACAGACAGCTGATAGCGCTATCAGGCATTTCACCCCTTGCCATAAAGCGTGAACAGATTGCTGCATGGATAAACAACACTCCTTTACATGAAGATACCTGCAAAAAGGACAGCCTTTTTGCAGGAAGGTGGAATTAATCCTCTTTTTTAGGTGCAGCGATGACAGGATGTTTTTCAGTATCAAGCAATTTCAAGAATTCTTCACCTTGATCTAAATGATCCAAAACAAGCTGTTTCGGTGTGACCGCAAGCCACTGATTGAGTGAGATATCTGCATAATGATCACTCTTGAAGATTTCTAAGAAATAAAGCGGTTCGTCGCCTGTATTTTCTACATAATGCCCCATCGCAAATGGCACATAGCCAACGTCTCCCGCCTGATAGTTGAAGGTTCTCGCATGTCCATCAGAAGCAAAGACCGTCATTCGTGCCTTTCCAGAAATGAAATATTGCCATTCATCCGTATTTGGATGCCAGTGCAGCTCACGAATGGCGCCTGGATCGACTTTCACAAGAGCGGATGCAATCGTTTTAGACGCTTTAAAATTGGTAGAGTCCGCAATCCACACTTGTCCGCCGCTTGACGTAATCGGCTCTTGTTTTAACAGCTCATATTTAAAGGAATTCGGGACTTCTCCTTGCTCTGTTTTCACCTTGTCACACTCAAGAGAACCAGGAATTCCTTTTTGGAAAATATACTTCTCTTTCTCTGGCAGTTTTTCAAATTGCTCCCTTGTCATTCCAAAGTTTTGGAGCACAACTTCCTCTGGCGTATGGGCAAGCCAATCAGTCACTTGGAACGTACTATTTTCAGAGAAGGAACCATCATCAAACACAAGCAAGAATTCAGCTCCCGGTTCAAGTGCTTGAATAGAATGCGGCAAGCCTGAAGGGAAGTACCATAAATCTCCCTCGGTCACATCCTCTGTAAAATTGCGCCCCTCTGCATCAACCGATGTAATTCGGGCTTCCCCATAAATCATATACGCCCACTCCGCTTCCTTATGCCAGTGCAGCTCGCGAATTGCACCAGGTTTTAGCCGCATGTTCACAGAGGCAAGACTTTTAGAGATTGGCAGTTCACGAACCGTTACCTCGCGGGCATAGCCGCCTTTTTCTAAACGGTTGTGCGTATCAGAAAAAGAATATTTCATGTTGGGAACCGTTCCATGATCGGTTTCTGGTGGCGTGAGCATATCTGGGTTTTGTCTGTCTCGCTCGAGATTACGTGGAATTTTGACCGTTGCTCCTTTTTCTCCTCGAATCGGCTGCGGTACCCCATTTTGCTTTTCACTCATGTTAAAATCCCCTTTCAACATCGTATTGTGTGAGGTGACAAAAGGCCTTTCATTTCGCCCTCGCTTTCATAAGGTGAAACGAATCAAGCAGATGTCAATCTGATTCATCATTTTTTTGAACAGCGACCAATCGTTGGATGAGCTTGCTTAATTCATCAAACTTTCGTTCAAAGCGTGTCAGCAAATAAACCGTCAAAATGGCAGGGAAACCAGCCTGACCAAGCTGCTTCAGCCATTCCTCCGAAAAAAAGGTCTCCATTTGTCTCACCTCCCAGCGGATGCTCGTCTTCTCTATAAGTGGTATGAAAGAAGAAATAGGAAATCAAAAGGGGAGAAAATGAATCATTAGACCCGTTTCACAAAGTTTACTTTTTTTAACTTTTGTCCACTTAATGCAAGTAGAGAGAACAAAGGGGAGGATGCACATGGATTATCGGCTGTTATTGAAAGCAAAATGGAATGAAATCATCGATCACCCACTCATTCAGCAATTTTTAAGCAATCCTAAAAACCAGCAGCTGCTCCGGCAAGTCATGGAAGAGCCAAACGAAGAAAATGCGAAAAAACTAGATTCCGAGTTCAAGCAGTTTTATCAAAAAATCCGCATCATCAAGTATATTTCCACAATGATCCGTATTTTTTCAGTCGACTTTGACAAACGAGTGAAAAAAAAGCAGCAGCGTTTTCCGCTCATACTTGATCATCCTGATACACAAGAAGTGAAAGACCCTGTTCAAACAGATACGTATGAAGCCGTGCTCTTCAACCAGCAAGACTTAGGGGAGCACTTGCAAGATCAAAGATTGTACAAGGCCTACCAGCAGCTCACAGAAAAACAAAAAATGGTTTTAACCCATATTTATGTTGAAGGTCAAACGATGAAGGAAATAGCCGACCGGCTAGGCGAATCAAGACAAAACATCTCAAACATCCACAAAAAAGCACTCAACAAACTAAAAGAAGAAACAGGGGGAGATGTCCGTGCAAGAAGACAAAATCACCAATGGAGAAATGGAAGAACTCATTGAAACCTTCACACCCATGATCAAAAAGAAACTACAAAACACGGCATATCAAGAAAGAGAAGACCTCGAACAAGAACTCTACATCAAACTCATCGAAAAAGTAGACTGGCTGATTTACCAAGAGGGACCTGGCTTTTGGGAGTTTATTGTGGAATATATGACGAAGATGTAAGAGTTGTAAGCACAAAAAAAGACTCGCTCACACAGAGCCGAGTCTTAATTTTTTTTGCAGTTTTTCTTCACTGAAAATCCAGCCGGTATAGGAATTTTTGATTTGATGGTCCATGTCGATATGGCAGATCGCGACAAAAGGATAATGACCTTTGCTGCGGTAGCGCAAATCAATGAACCGTACCTCATAATGATCCTTGTATTTATCTACTTCCCACCGGTAGACAGGGGAGAAGGAGAGAAAGGCTGAAATGTTTTCATCCTGTTTGGCAATTTTCATAATTTCAGTATCCGGGACCGGCACACGGTTAAAGGTGTCTAAAATGATAATCTCACCATTCATACTGCGTCCAACATGGAAAGAGGATTTACATTTCACAGCAATGCGCCATTGTCTGAACTTCATTGTAGGCGAGATAATAATGTCTTCAATCTCATCGAACCGTGCACGCAGCTGACGTTTAATCTGAAGCTGCATGATGACCCTGACGATATAATAACAAAAAATCACGGCATATAGCGAGATGAACGTATAGCCGGGATGCCCGCCAATCGCCCAAACGACAATGGCGACAAGATGGGTAAAAAAGATAAACGGATCAAACGTGTTAATGATCCCAAGTGCTACCCATTTTTTTGAAAATGGACGAATGGCCTGTGTGCCGTATGCATTGAAAATATCGACAAACACATGAAGCACGACGGCTAATAGTGTCCATAACCAAAGGTGAAGTAAATTTGCTCCCGGCACAAATGGGAAAATCACAGCCGGAATTAGCAATGACCAAAACAGTACAGCCGGAATGGAATGAGTAAATCCTCGGTGATTTCTTATATAAACCGCATTATTTTTTAGTTTTAGCACAGTATCAATGTCTGGTGCTTGGGAGCCGGCAATAGTCGCGATCATCACGGCGTGTGCCATGTGTGGATCTGCGCTGACGGCTGGATCTAAAAGCGCAAGTCCCCCAAGAGAAATGCCCATTACTACATGAGTACCAGTGTCCAATTGATTACCTCCTAGTTGTCATGCTTAGGAACAATCATACAAAGTATACGTCTCTCATCAAGACTATGTGCAAAATCACTTTTGCTTTATCTCGATTTAATGTAACATGTTAACGTATCTACAAACAGTATACAACAAATAAGGTTCTTTTCAGAACGTTAGCTCTCGGTTCGATAAGAAGGAGTATAGAGATGAAAGACATTCAAGAAAAGCTGGACCGCAAAGATATTGCGGGTTTTCAGCATGATTTAATCGATTGGTATGAAAAAGAACAACGAACACTTCCATGGCGAGAAAATCAAGATCCATACCGCGTCTGGGTATCAGAAGTGATGCTCCAGCAAACGAGAGTGGATACGGTCATTCCGTACTTCAATCGGTTTATGGAGCAATTCCCGACGGTGAAGGATCTTGCTTTAGCTGATGAAGAAAAGGTCATGAAAGCATGGGAAGGTCTTGGCTACTACTCACGGGTGCGTAATTTACAGGCAGCTGTGAAAGAAGTCTATGAATCCTACGGGGGCGTTGTCCCTGATACGAAAGAACAATTTTCAAAACTGAAAGGTGTAGGCCCGTATACGAGCGGCGCAGTGCTGAGTATCGCCTATAACAAGCCATACCCTGCGGTAGACGGCAACGTGATGAGGGTCATTTCCCGTATCTTGTCCATATGGGATGATATTGCAAAACCAAAAACGAGAAACATTTTCGAATTTGCGGTCGATCAGCTCATTTCCCGGGAAAAGCCATCAGAATTCAATCAAGGGCTAATGGAGCTAGGTGCGCTCATTTGCACCCCAACCTCTCCTGCATGCCTCATTTGTCCTGTAAACATGCATTGCTCGGCACTTGAGGAAGGCGTTCAGCATGAGCTGCCGGTGAAAAGTAAAAAGAAAAAGCCGACTGCGAAATCAATGGCAGCGGTGGTGTTATTTGATGATGCAGGTCACCTCTATATTCATAAGCGTCCAAGTACAGGTCTGCTTGCGAATTTATGGGAGTTCCCAAACATGGAAACAATGAAGGGAAGAAAAACGGAAAAAGAGCAGCTGATTGATTTCTTAAAAGAGGAAGCGGGTGTACAAGCAGAACTTGGTGATTTAGAAGGCACCATTCAACATGTATTTACCCACCTCATCTGGAATATTTCTGTTTTCTTTGGACGTGTGACCTCTGTATCAGATGACACGATGCTGAAAAAAGTCACAACAGAAGAATTTGAGGCATATGCTTTGCCAGTCTCACATCAAAAAATATGGAAGATGGCACTTGAACAGCCTAGTCATATTTAACCGTTGTACCATGGGTATAATCGGCTTCATTTCGGTGCAGACCCCCGCGGTTTTCAATTTCAGAAATGATTTCTCGATACTTAGATTGCCCTTCTTCGTTTAAATAAGGTAAAATTTGTTGGAAAGCATGATGAAAAAAAGCAAGCTCAGTATCTTTCCATTGATCCTTTGACATCATGCCAAGCTGGCTTAAATCGCGTCCGACATACATGAATGTAACCTCCTAATAGGAACTTTCCTATTAGTGTGAAGCGAATGGACGAAAACTATTCAAATCAGGAGATGAACCATAATGAACAAGCGTAAATGTGCACTAATTACAGGCAGCAGTAGAGGTGTTGGGAAAGAAGTAGCCCTTCGCCTGGCTGAAAAAGGATATGACATTGTCATTAACTATGCAAGAAGCAAAAAAGCAGCACTTGAAACAGCTGAAGAAATTGAAGCGATGGGTGTTAAAACATTAGTTGTCAAAGCCAACGTTGGTCAGCCAGAGAAAATCAAAGACATGTTCCAGCAAATTGACGAAACGTTTGGCCGTTTAGACGTATTTGTGAACAATGCGGCATCTGGCGTTCAGCGCCCAATCATGGATCTTGAAGAAAATCATTGGGACTGGACCATGAATATCAATGCGAAGGCCTTGTTATTCTGCGGACAAGAAGCAGCCAAATTAATGGAGAAAAACGGAGGCGGACATATCGTCAGCATTAGCTCACTAGGCTCTATCCGCTACCTTGAAAACTACACGGTGGTCGGTGTATCTAAAGCAGCACTAGAAGCGTTGACACGCTACCTATCCGTTGAGCTGTCACAAAAAAATATCGTCGTAAATGCCGTATCAGGCGGCGCCATTGATACAGATGCACTCAAGCACTTCCCAAATCGTGAAGAGCTATTAGAAGACGCTAAGAAAAATACACCAGCAGGCCGTATGGTGGAAATTAAAGACATGGTCGACAGTGTAGAATTCCTTGTATCAGGCAAAGCAGATATGATTAGAGGACAGACGATTATCGTCGATGGCGGACGTTCTTTGCTTGTTTAAAAAAATCATGAATAAGATGTACACCTTCTGCACAAATTAATGTGCGTGGAGGTGATAATGATGGATAAACAACAAAACAAAACAAACGCACAACAAGTGAAAAAACAAAACCAAGCTGCTGCACAAGGCGGTCAATATGGCACTGAATTTGCTAGCGAGACTGACGCACAGCACGTAAAAAAATACAACCAAAAAGCTGAGCAAAACAAACAACAAAACAGCTAATCACTGAAACAAAGGGAAGCACTTCATCTACGAATGAAGTGCTTTTCTTTTTGCCTCTCCCCACCATCCGACAAAACCTGTAAAACCTCTACATAAACAGTCAAAGGACTTCTTCCTTCTTTCAAGAAATGGTATAGATACAAAAAGTCGATACGAATGAAAGGGAGGAGTTAGATGTCTGATTTCGACCAGCTAGTCAGAGAACAAATGCAGCTTATGGATCAGCTGCTCGATGTACAAGGAGAACTTGATCTGTACTTAGAGACAGAAAAACGATTGCTGCAAGGTGAGAAAAAGGAAGAGCGGCATAAGCTTCATGATCAAATCAAACAAAAACGAGAGGAACTGCAAAAAGTCCAGACACTATTTACAAAACAGACTGAACAAGTCATCAATTCGTATAAACAAATGGAGAAGAGCTCAACCGTCATGTAAAAGAGTGTGCCGTTCAATTGGGTTGAATGGCTTTTTCATTTCATTTTTTAATGATGTAACGGTATAATATAATAGAGACATGTTTAGTTGGGAAATTAGGTCTTTGGACTGTTAGGTTTGTTTGTTATAGAAAGTAGGGGAGAAAATATGGGCTATCCCAAGGAAGGAGAAACCATCCAAATTCAAAGCTATAAACATAATGGCTTGATCCACAGGATTTGGAATGAAACCACCATTCTGAAAGCAACGGAATTGTGTATCATTGGTGCAAACGATCGAACAATGGTGACTGAATCCGATGGCCGAACATGGATGACAAGAGAACCGGCTATTTGCTATTTTCATGCAAAACAATGGTTTAATGTCATTGGGATGCTTCGAGATGATGGGGTGTATTATTACTGCAACATCAGCTCTCCTTTTGCGACAGATGAAGAGGCGATTAAGTATATTGATTACGACTTAGATGTCAAAGTCTTTCCGGACATGACGTATAATATTTTGGATGAAGATGAATATGCAGATCATAAGAGGCAGATGAATTATCCAAAAGAAATCGATAGTATCTTACGAGAGCATCTAAATACATTACTGCATTGGATTCACCAGCGGAAGGGACCGTTTGCTCCAGAATTTGTGGATATGTGGTATGAACGTTTTTTACGTTATACAAAATAAGTAACAGCAGCTAAAACCTGTTTGGCTTTTCAAAGCCAACAGGTTTTTGACTGCGTACGGATAAGAGGCACTGATAGATTGGGAAGGAGATTTACATGGGGGTCATAAAACGTTACATGGCTTTTGTAACACCGTATAAAAGACAGATTGCATTGACAATGGTGATCGGAATGATTAAGTTCTCGATTCCCTTAACATTGCCTCTGCTTTTAAAGTATGTCATTGATGATGTGATTCAAGGCTCTGGATCGGCTGAAGAAAAAACATCCACTCTCTTTATTATTATGGGAATCATGCTTGTATTATTTTTAGTGATGAGACCGCCTGTTGAGTACTACAGACAATACTATGCGCAGTGGACAGGCAGTAAAGTATTATTTGATATTCGGGAAAAACTGTTCTCGCACATTCAAAAGCTAAGCCTTCGCTATTACGCCAACACGAGAACAGGGGAAATTATTTCAAGGGTCATCAACGATGTTGAGCAAACAAAGGAATTTGTCATCACAGGGCTTATGAACATTTGGCTTGATTTGATGACCGTCCTGATTGTGATAGCCATTATGTGTACACTGGATCTTAAACTCACCATTGTGTCTGTCATTATTTTTCCGCTGTATGCGTTAGCAGTGAAGTATTTTTATGGACGGCTTCGCAAGCTGACAAAAGAGCGGTCGCAGGCACTGGCTGAGGTGCAAGGGCACTTGCATGAGCGAGTACAAGGAATGCCTGTCATTCGCAGCTTTGCGATTGAAGAATACGAACAAGAGAATTTTCACGATGAAAATAAAAATTTCTTAAACAAAGCGATCAATCATACGAATTGGAATGCCAAAACATTCGCCGTCGTCAATACGATCACAGACATTGCGCCGCTGCTCATTATTGCTTTTGCTGGCTATACCGTCATTAACGGGTCGCTTTCAATTGGGACAATGATTGCCTTTGTTGGCTACATTGACCGGATGTACAACCCGATTCGCCGTCTCATTAACTCATCGACGACTTTAACTCAGTCAGTAGCATCAATGGATCGTATTTTTGAGTTTATTGATGAACCGTATGAAGTAACAGACAAGCCGAATGCAAAAGAAGCCAATCACTTAAAAGGAGAGGTAGAATTTAAAGATGTGTCGTTCCGTTACGAACATACACAGGAAGAGATTTTACACAATATCTCCTTGAAAGTAGAAAAAGGTCAAACCGTTGCGCTTGTAGGAATGAGCGGCGGAGGGAAGTCGACGCTCGTCAGCCTAATTCCAAGATTTTATGATGTCACAAGCGGATCACTCGAAATTGACGGCATTGATATTAAAGAGTACAAGGCAAGAAGCCTCCGGAATCAAGTCGGGATGGTGCTCCAAGATACATTCTTATTCAGTGACACCATTAAAGAAAATATCGCTGTGGGAGACCCGGAAGCATCCTTTGAGAAAATTGTGTCGGCGGCCAAAGCGGCTAATGCCCATGAGTTCATCATGTCTCTTCCTGAAGGATATGACACAAAGGTAGGAGAACGTGGCGTAAAGCTATCAGGCGGTCAAAAACAACGAATTTCAATTGCGAGGGTATTTCTTAAAAATCCACCGCTGCTTATTTTAGACGAAGCGACGTCTGCACTTGATTTAGAAAGTGAACATTACATTCAAGAAGCGATGCAAAAGCTGGCAAAAGATCGCACAACTTTTATTGTTGCGCACCGTTTATCAACGATTACACATGCGGACCTCATTGTGGTCATGGAACAAGGCGAGATTGTGGAAAAAGGAACACATGAGGAATTAATGAACCGAGACAGCCACTATCGCCATCTATTTACCATTCAAACATTAAATTAGTAGAAGCCTATCCGATTCTAGCGGATAGGCTTTTTTATGCTTGTCAAAAACATGACATATTTCCCAGCTTGTCTCAATACAATTTTAAAAAGTATGACGGGGTGGTGAAGATGTGAAAGAACAAGAAGTATTGCTAGATGTCAAACAGCTGTCCATTGCCTTTCAACAAAAAAAGCAGAGAGTGCCGATCGTCCATGACATCTCATTCTCTATTCAAAAAGGAGAAACCTTAGGTATTGTGGGCGAATCTGGCTGCGGGAAAAGCATCACATCGATGTCTTTAATGGGGCTGAATCACCAAACAGAAACAACAGGTCACATACAATTTGAAGGTCAAAACCTGCTGTCACTTTCGGAGAAACAATGGCGAGAGGTCAGAGGGAATGACATCTCAATGATTTTCCAGGAACCCATGACTTCTCTCAATCCACTCATGACCATCGGCAAGCAAATGACAGAAGCCCTTTTCACACATCAGACTATCAGCCAAAAAGAAGCAAAAGTGAAGGCGGTAGATTTGCTTCAAACGGTAGGCCTGAAACAAGCAGCGTCATTACTCAAAAAATATCCACATGAACTATCGGGCGGCATGCGTCAGCGTGTGATGATTGCGATGGCGATGCTATGTCACCCAAAGCTCATGATTGCAGATGAACCAACGACTGCACTTGATGTCACCATCCAAGCACAAATTCTTCGTTTGCTCAAAAAGTTAAATGAAGAGATGGACACCGCTATTTTATTTATTACTCATGATTTAGGCGTCGTGCGGCAAATATGCCAGCGTGTCATGATTATGTATGCCGGTCGAATCGTAGAAGAAGGAACCGTTGACCGTATTTTCCAAAAACCTCTGCACCCCTACACGAAAGGTCTTTTCGCCTCTGTTCCATCATTTAAAGAGAAAAAAGAAAAACTCATGTCTATTGCGGGTCATGTACCTAAGCCAGGAGCTATTCGGTCCGGCTGTCAATTTGCACCACGCTGTCCATATCAAATGACGCAATGTCTTGAAAAAGACCCATCTTTACAATCCATTTCACACAATCACCGCGTCGCATGTTTTCTAATGGAAGGAGGAGAAGACACTGAATCACCCACTGTTGCAAGTGAATCAACTGACGAAGCGTTATGACACATCGGCATTTTTTTCTAAACACAAACAGACGACTTTGGCTTTAAATCAAGTGTCCTTTCACGTGAAAGAAGGAGAGACGCTCGGCATTGTGGGCGAATCTGGCTGCGGGAAATCAACCCTTGGCAAAAGCTTAATGAGATTAATCGAACCGACTTCTGGCTCAATCCAAATGAAAGGACAAGAAGTGACGCTTCTGAAAGAACGAGACATGCGTTCCTTCAGAAAAGACATTCAAATGATTTTCCAAGATCCATACGCTTCCTTAAATCCACGAATGAAAATCAAAGACATTTTAGAAGAACCGCTCATTGTTCATAAACATGGAACAAAAGCAGAAAGACAAAAGCGGGTAAAAGAGATGCTGCACATTGTTGGGTTTGACCCATCCTATGGAGACCGTTATGCCCACCAATTCAGCGGCGGTCAGAGGCAGCGTATTGGAATTGCTAGGGCGCTAATTACTCATCCAAGTCTTGTGATTGCCGATGAGCCAGTTTCCGCTTTAGATGTATCGGTTCAAGCGCAAATTTTGAATTTAATGCTCGAATTGCAAAAGACGCTTTCTCTGACGTACTTGTTTATTTCTCACGATCTAGGCGTTGTCAAGTATATGAGCGACCGAATTGCAGTGATGTACGCTGGCCGTATTGTAGAAATGGGTCCTGCGGAGGACGTATTTCACAAGCCGCTTCATCCTTATACATCGCTTCTTTTGAAATCCATTCCACATATGGATCACGTGCTGGAAACGCAGGATGTGTCAGCGGAAGAATCCACCCTGGTGTCAGAAGATGGCTGTCCTTTCTATAAAAGATGTCCAAAAAGGTGGGCGCAATGCTTGCAAGCTGTTCCGCCTTTGTATGAGGAGAAAACAGGCCATGCAGCTGCGTGCTATTTATATCAAAAGGAGGAACACAATGAAGAAGACATGGTTATTCAGTAGTTTCATTTTTGTGCTGGCACTTGCGTTATTTTTAGGGGGCTGTGTATCTTCATCAACATCAGAAGAAAAAGCCACAAAAGATACTCTCGTATTCGGCAGAGGAGGGGACTCTACGTCACTTGATCCGATTACAACAACAGAAGGCGAAACCTTCAAGGTCACAGAGAATATGTTTGAAAAGCTTTTGAATTACGGTGAAAAAGACACGACCATCCATCCGGGCCTCGCAACAGAATGGGATGTTGCGAAGGACGGAAAATCGTACACGTTCTACTTAAGAGAAGGTGTGAAATTTCACGATGGCACAGACTTTAATGCAGAAGCAGTGAAATTCAACTTTGACCGCTGGATGAATGGAGATGCCGAAAAATTTCCTTACTACGGCATGTTTGGCGGCTATAAAAAAGATAAAGGGCATGTCATTAAAGACATCATCGTCAAAGGAGAGCATGAAATTGAATTTCAACTCAAACGCCCGCAAGCAACATTTCTGAAAAACATCGCTATGTCACCATTTGGTATCGCTAGTCCTGCAGCAGTTGAAAAAAGCGGTGATTCATTTAGAGAAAACCCAGTGGGCACAGGACCATTTAAGTTTAAAGAATGGAAGCAGAACGATCGTATTGTCTTAGAAAAGAACGAAGATTATTGGCAAAAAGATAAACCAAAACTGAAACAAATCATCTTCCGCTCTATTCCTGAAAACTCTGCTCGTTTAAATGCGCTTAAAACAGGCGAAATCGACTTAATGGATGGCGTCAATCCGTCCGATTTAGATGGCATTAAAACAGACAAAGCGCTCCAGCTGATTGAAAGACCATCCATGAACGTAGGTTATATCGGGCTGACAGTGACTAGAAAGCCGCTTGATAACAAGTTGGTTCGTCAGGCGCTCAATTATGCAGTTGATAAAGAATCAATCATCGAGTCGTTTTATGGAGGGCTTGCTGAGCCAGCAAAAAATCCACTTCCTCCGTCATTAGAAGGCTACAATGACGAGATTGAGCCATATCCATATGATCCGGAAAAAGCAAAAGAACTATTAAAAGAGGCAGGATTCCCTGACGGTTTTCGCATCAAGCTTTGGGCAATGCCTGTGCCGCGTCCATATATGCCAGACGGGATGAAGGTAGCTGAAGTCATTCAGTCAAACTTTGAAAAAGTTGGTGTCAAAGCCGAAATCGTCACATATGATTGGGCGACTTATTTAGATAAAGCAAGTAAAGGCGAAGCAGATGTGTTCTTATTAGGATGGACAGGGGACAATGGCGATCCTGATAATTTCATCTACACACTATTGGATAAAGACAGTATTGGCGGTAACAACTATACATTCTTCCAAAACGATAAAATGCATGACATCCTCATTGAAGCGCAGACCGATACGGATCAAAAGAAGCGAAATGAATTATATCAAGAAGCTCAAGAAATCATTCATGATGAAGCGCCTTGGATTCCATTAGTCCATTCAATTCCAATGCTCGCCGCATCTAAAGATTTAAAAGGCTACCAGCCGCATCCGACTGGTTCCGAAGCATTGACTGACGTATATTTCGAATAAGCAAATAAGGGAGATCGTTCGATCTCCCTTATCCAAACAATGAAAAGGCGGTGAAAGCTGTTTGTTTGCTTATTGTATGAAGCGAGCAGGAATGCTCATTCCAGTACTGATCGGAATGACCTTAGTTGTATTTTCTATTATTCGGTTTATCCCTGGAAATCCGGCGCAGGTCATCTTAGGACAGCGGGCAACGAAAGAAGCAGTAGAGCAATTGACGATTCAGCTTGGTTTAGACCAGCCGTGGTACGTACAATATGGTCACTACATGCTGGGGCTTTTAAAAGGTGATCTAGGGACTTCCATACGAACAGGAGCGGCTATTGCCCAGGAAATGAAGCCTTACTTATTCGCTACATTAGAATTGACTTTCTTCGCTATGTTGCTGGCGATTATTGTCGGTGTGAATGCCGGAATCATTAGTGCGTGGTTTAAACATTCTTTCTTTGATTATGTGGCCATGTTTATTGCTCTCATTGGGGTGTCCATGCCGATTTTCTGGTTAGGCTTAATGGGACAGTGGCTATTCTCGATTGAATTAGGTATTTTGCCGACTACAGGACGAGAAAACGTAAGAAATCCGGTAGAGTCGATCACCTATATTCATACGTTGGACACGCTTTTGCAAGGACGATTTGATCAATTCTTTGACAGCATCAAGCATTTAATTTTACCAAGTACCGCTCTCGCAACGATTCCTGCTGCGATTATTGCAAGGATTACGAGGGCAAGTATGCTGGAAGTTCTTCATTCAGATTTTATTCGAACAGCAAAAGCAAAAGGGGTACGTTCATTTTTCATCATTTATCAGCATGGGCTGAAAAATGCGCTCATTCCGATTTTAACGATTATTGGTCTTCAAACAGGTCTCTTGCTAGGCGGAGCCATTTTAACAGAAACGATCTTTGCTTGGCCGGGAATTGGGCGGTATATTTACGATGCCATTAGCTATCGTGATTATCCTGTCATTCAAACTGGCATTCTTGTTGTTGCGCTCATATTTGTGCTGATCAATTTCATTGTGGATATCTTGTATGCAGTCATTGATCCGAGGATTAAATACTAGAGAAGGGAGAGTGACGACATGGAAGCGCAAAAAGAGCTTCAAGCATCTAAACAAAAGGAAGAACGCTCTCAATCACTGATTCTTGAATCGATGAAACTGTTCTTTCAGCACAAGCTGGCGGTCATTGGCACTGTGATTGTCTTTTTATTTCTGATCCTAGCAATCTTTGCACCACTCATTGCTCCTTATGGAATCAACGAGCAGTCGCTAGGCGAACGATTTAGTGCCCCTTCAGCTGCGCATTGGTTTGGTACGGATGATTTCGGGAGAGACATAATTTCTAGAGTCGTGCATGGAGCTCGAATTTCATTATGGGTGGGTTTCTTCTCCGTTCTCGGGTCGGTTATTTTAGGGACATTGCTTGGATTGATGGCAGGTTACGGCGGTAGATTGCTCGATGCTGTCATCTCAAGACTATTTGATATTTTACTCGCTTTTCCTAGCATTCTATTAGCGATTGCGATCGTTTCCATCTTAGGACCTTCCTTACAAAATGCACTTATTGCCATAGCAATTATTAATGTCCCGACATTTGGCCGGCTGGTTCGTTCAAAGGTGCTGAGCATTAAGCAAGAAGAATATGTTTTAGCAGCAAAGGCAGTTGGGATGTCACACCGCCGCATCGTTCTTCGTCACATTCTACCAAATAGTATGGTGCCGGTTATCGTTCAAGCGACACTTGCGATTGGTACTGCCATTATTGAAGCGGCGGCTTTAGGATTTTTAGGACTAGGTGCGCAAGCGCCAAGTCCAGAGTGGGGGAAAATGCTTGCAGATGCGAGACCTTATCTCGTACAAGCGCCATGGACTTTATTTTTCCCGGGGATTGCGATCATGCTGACAGTTCTTGGCTTTAACTTGATGGGAGATGGATTAAGGGACACCCTTGATCCTAAAATGAAGAAAATAAAATAAGACCGATTCTAAGAATCGGTCTCAGCGTGTAGACAAACCCCGCATTCTTTGTCAGTCCTGCGTGCTGGTGCTCACGAATATGGCATTCGCTCCGGTACTCGTCCTTCCTTGATTTCAAGGGTTTTCAACTACGCTGAAAAGAAGACAAAGGGCTAAAATAAAGATCATTTTAGCCCTTTGTCAAAAATGTAAGCCCGATTCTTAGAATCGGGCTTTTGTATTTAAGCTTCTTTTTCTTCTGTCTCAATCTCACTATCTTTTGGGTGATACGTTTGGAAGCTTGTAATCAAAGTATCTAGATGCTCCAATTCATCACGGTATTCAATAATACTCGACATCACATTCAGCATATTGTAATCCAGCAAGTCGTTTTCTTGATTTTGCTGGTGCTGAATAAATGATTTCGTTAATGCTTCAAGACGAAGAGAGCATTCATTCTGAAAATCATCGTCCTGCGGTTTCATTTTTCCAACAAACTTCATCAAGGTACGTTCATGCCAATAAAGCAAATAATCAATCTCATCTGTTAAGCTCTCTCTGAAATGCTCTGGCATCAAATGAATTTCATTTTCTAACTTATGAAGCTTTTTCAGCAAGTACAGCGCTCGATTAGACGTCATGATTGCCTGTCTGAATAAAACAAGCTTTCTAGATTTGACATAAGTTGTTTTCTTTAAATAGCTTCGTTCTTCTTTGTATAACAAGTAAATGTGATCTAATTTGATCATGCGTTCTTTTATTTGATCGATGTCATCCTTTAAAGTGGAATGATCAGTAGACTGTCTGGAGCTCAGACGGATCCATTTTAAAATCTCCTCCGTATTTTCCATAATGTGATGAACAAGCTTTGTTTCATACTTTGGCGGCAGGAAAATTAAATTCACTAAAAATGAAGAAAGTACGCCTAACACCACAGTTGCTGTTCGAATTAAGGCAAAGGAAAGGAAATGATCCCCTGCACTTTCTAAAATCGCAATGACGGTTACGAGTGCAATCGGAATCGTGTGTTCAATCTTCAGCTTTAAATTAATCGCAATGACCATGACGGCAGTTAAGCCGATGATGACTGGTCCTGTGCCAAAAAGCAGACCGAACGTAATGGCAAGTGCTGCTCCAATAATATTGGCTTGCACTTGATCAACAATCGTTAAAAATGATCGATAAATAGATGGCTGGATAGCAAATACAGCTGCAATTCCCGCGAAGACGGGTGTCGGCAACCCAAGCCATGTTGCCAGGTAAAGCGCGAGTACAATGGCAATACCAGTTTTTAAAATACGGGCTCCAAGTTTCATTGGTTTTGTCCCTGCATTCCTTTCTTTTCGATAATAGATGACCACTTGTCATATATCATAAATATTTTGATGAAACAACTAAGTAATATACAGCGGTCTTCCGAAATATTCAAGTGATTTTTGAAAGTTCATGAAAACATCAAAAGAAGGTATTGAGAAAAAATGTAACAGATTCACTCGCTTTTGACAATCAAGAGCTGGTAAATAAAAAAACAGACGCATGAATTTACGTCTGCTTTTCTCTTCATTATGATTGTTTCAGCTGTTCAAACGCGTGATCTACCGCTTTTAGCGTTTCAGAAATATCATTTTCAGTATGTGCAATGGTTAAGAACCACGCTTCATATTTAGAAGGCGCGAGGTTAATACCTTGTGCGAGCATGAATTTAAAGAAACGGGCGAACATTTCACCATCCGTATTTTCAGCCTGCTCGTAGTTCACAATCGTTTCCTTTGTAAAATAAATGGTGAGAGCACCTTTTAAGCGATTCACTGTAATATCTACTTGATGTTTTTTTGCGTGGGCTAAAATTCCCTCTTCTAACATTGCCCCGAGCTGATCAAGACGTTCGTAGACCCCGTCTTCTTTTAACACTTCCAAGCATGCAATACCAGAAAGGATCGAGGCGGGATTTCCTGCCATCGTACCAGCTTGATAGGCTGGTCCAAGCGGGGCGACTTGCTCCATAATTTCTTTTTTGCCGCCGTAAGCGCCAATTGGAAGACCGCCGCCGATAATTTTACCTAATGCAGTGAGATCAGGTTTTACTTGAAGTAAGTCCTGTGCACCACCATACATAAAGCGGAAAGCTGTAATGACTTCATCATAGATGACTAGGGCCCCTTTTTCATGAGTCAGGTCATTAATCTGCTGCAGGAAACCGTCTTTAGGCTCTACGATGCCAAAGTTCCCGACAATTGGCTCAACAAGAACAGCTGCTACTTCATCACCCCAGCGGTCTAATGCTTCTTGGTAGCTGTCGATATCGTTGAATGGAACGGTAATGACTTCATTGGCAATACTTTTAGGCACGCCCGCTGAATCTGGTGTTCCTAAAGTGGAAGGTCCAGAGCCGGCCGCAACTAGCACAAGATCAGAATGACCGTGGTAACATCCGGCAAACTTAATGATCTTTGTTCTGCCTGTATAAGCGCGGGCGACACGGATTGTCGTCATCACAGCTTCTGTACCTGAATTGACAAAACGAACTTTATCCAAAGCAGGCATCGCTTCCTTCAGCATCTTAGCAAAAGTGACTTCATGCTTCGTTGGTGTTCCGTAAAGGACACCCGTCTCGGCTGCTTTCGTGATGGCTTTTGTAATATGAGGATGAGCATGTCCCGTAATAATTGGACCGTATGCCGCTAAATAGTCGATATAACGGTTTCCGTCAACATCCCAAAAATAAGCGCCTTCGCCTTTTTCCATTGCAACAGGTGACCCGCCGCCCACTGCTTTATATGAACGAGATGGGCTGTTAACCCCTCCAACAATATGCTCCAGCGCCTCTTGATGTAATTTTTCTGATTCGGTGAATTTCATAAATAGCCTCCTATCTCAACGTATCACGTCGTCTATCATTATTTTAACATGCCGATGCAAGCGTCCTTAGTTGAATATCTTCTCGAAATTGGATAGGCTAATGAAAAAAAAGGTTGGAGGGATTGTATCATGACAATCGAAGTGGGGCAGCAAGTACCTGATATTGAATTACTTGGTGATAATGGAGAGAAAGTAAAGCTTTCTGATTTTAAAGGGAAACACATTGTCCTTTATTTTTATCCAAAAGATATGACGCCAGGGTGTACAACGGAAGCTTGTGATTTCCGTGACCGCCATCAAAGCTTTGCGGAATTAGATGCTGTGATCATCGGCGTAAGCCCAGACGGTCAAGACAAGCACCAAAAGTTTAAAGAAAAACATGACTTACCTTTCCTGCTTCTTGTAGATGACGAACAAAAATTGTCTGAAGCTTTCGGTGTATGGAAGCTGAAAAAGAACTTTGGTAAGGAATACATGGGAATTGAACGCTCAACGTTTCTGATTAATAAAGAAGGAAAGCTTGTGAAAGAGTGGCGTAAAGTAAAGGTGAAAGATCATGTGGAAGAAGCGCTTGAGGAACTGAAAGCTCACGCTTAATATGTTGACGAGATGAGATCGGCAGTCGTGCCGGTCTTTTTTGGATAGAAGAATAGGTAAAAAAGAGGATTGTAATTGACAAAGTTTCGGCTCTGGGGGTACACTATTTATAAAGATTATAATATAAGAATATTTTTGAAAAGAGAGGTGCATGATGAAATGGCTGCTCACGAACTAAAAGACGCTTTAGATGCTCTAAAAGAAACCGGTGTTCGAATTACTCCGCAGCGCCATGCCATCTTGGAGTTTCTCGTAAATTCTATGACACACCCAACCGCGGACGATATATATAAGGCACTTGAAGGAAAATTTCCTAATATGAGTGTAGCAACGGTTTACAACAATTTACGAGTCTTCCGGGAATCTGGATTAGTAAAAGAATTAACGTATGGGGATTCCTCAAGCCGATTTGATTTTGCGACATCTGACCATTACCATGCGATTTGTGAAAACTGCGGAAAGATCGTTGACTTTCACTATCCTGGCCTTGATGAAGTAGAACAGCTTGCATCCCATGTGACAGGCTTTACAGTAAGTCATCATCGCTTGGAGATCTATGGCACTTGTCAAGAATGTGCAAAAAAAGAAAATCATTAATGAAAAAGCTGACCAGTTGAACGGTCAGCTTATTTTTATGACTTTTTTCGATTGTAGGATTCATCAAACTCTTTGCCTTCTAATGCTGGATCGAGTGTAAGTGGCTCTCTGCAATGCATGCACATGTCCACCCGCCCAAGCACTTTTGTTTCCTTCTCACAGCCTGGACATACGACACGGACTGCCTTCGTAGAAAGCATACCGATCCAAAAGTAAACGGCTGTACTCAATCCAATCGATAACACGCCGAGTAGCATAAAGAAGGTCGACAGCCAGACCGATTCCTTGAAGAACACACCGATATACATGATCAAAAAACCAACAAAAACCAAACTAAGTGCAAATGTTCTGATTTTATTAATCTTACTGGAGTATTTCGCCATCCCTAGTCCCCCTTATCTCCAATATAGCACATTTTACCTTTCTGTTTGAATTAGTTATAGAGTTTTGTGAATAAATTGCTTATAATGATTCAATGATCTTTTTTCATGTATTGAAGGAATTTTGATTCTATGAGGAGAAATACATAGCATTAGAGAAGAACCTTACACCCGAGTATTGGAGGAATCACTATGGAAAATCTTCTCCGTCCTATTTATCAAGAGAGAGCAAGTCATCCAGATACATTAGCTGTGATTATAGTAGAAAGAAGACATAAAGTATCTTCTGAGACGGATAACTTTGATGCAGCGCTTCTAGTCATCGTAAAGGATGCGGAAGAACCGTTATTTATTAAGCACTATGAATCCGATCACCAAACAGCTTCTTTAAATGTTGTCACAGATGATCAGTTGAAGGAATGGATTACCTTAGGTACCAACAGGCGAATTATTGATTGGATTTTAAACGGAAAAGTCCTGTTTGATCGAAATGAATATATTTTCAACTTGATTGATGAATTGAGTACATTCCCGTTTTCTAACCGCAAGCTCAAAATTGGTTTAGAATATGGCAAGCTCATTCGCAGATATATAGAAGGAAAAGCATTTTTTGAATCAAATCAATTTCTCGATGCATATAATTCCATTGTGCATGCCCTGCATCATCTGGCGCGTATTGAAGTGATTGATAAAGGCTTCCACCCAGAAGTGACCGTTTGGAATCAAGTACGTCATATGGAGCCGGAAGTATATAAACTTTATTCAGAGCTGATTGAAAGCCACGAAAGTCTTCATAAACGGTTAGAACTTTTATTCCTAGCGAATGATTTCTTGATCCATTCAAAAGCAGAAATTGGTGCGGCTCATTTACGTCATGTCATGGAACAGCAGGATATTTGGCTGTTTGGCGAGCTTCTTGCACATCCTGATCTCAAACATTTCACACCTGATCTTAGTGTGATGATTGATTTCTTTGTGGAAAAAGGAATTGTGCTAGTAGAGCCAATTGAGACGAAGGGGCAAAAAATCTATCACCGAGGATATTTTATTAAAAAAGATATTGACGTATGAATATTATGATGGTATATTATTAAACGTCGCTAATGAGCAACCGAGTTGCTTTGAAAGAAAAGCGAACAAAAAGAAATTCACAAAAACACTTGACGCACACGGTGCTCAAATGTTATATTGAGAAAGTCGCTTCTGAGCGATAACGAAGATGATCTTTGAAAACTAAACAAGACAAAACGTACCTGTTAATTCGATTTTTTATAAAAAAATCCTATGATACTTCATAGGTAGTCAGTCAAACTGGCGAGGCAGGAAATGATCACATGCTAAGCTCGCTACATCGTGTAGCAACGCATGTGTGATATGCATCCTGCATACCTCGGAGAGTTTGATCCTGGCTCAGGACGAACGCTGGCGGCGTGCCTAATACATGCAAGTCGAGCGGACAGAAGGGAGCTTGCTCCCGGATGTTAGCGGCGGACGGGTGAGTAACACGTGGGTAACCTGCCTGTAAGACTGGGATAACTCCGGGAAACCGGAGCTAATACCGGATAGTTCCTTGAACCGCATGGTTCAAGGATGAAAGACGGTTTCGGCTGTCACTTACAGATGGACCCGCGGCGCATTAGCTAGTTGGTGAGGTAACGGCTCACCAAGGCGACGATGCGTAGCCGACCTGAGAGGGTGATCGGCCACACTGGGACTGAGACACGGCCCAGACTCCTACGGGAGGCAGCAGTAGGGAATCTTCCGCAATGGACGAAAGTCTGACGGAGCAACGCCGCGTGAGTGATGAAGGTTTTCGGATCGTAAAGCTCTGTTGTTAGGGAAGAACAAGTGCAAGAGTAACTGCTTGCACCTTGACGGTACCTAACCAGAAAGCCACGGCTAACTACGTGCCAGCAGCCGCGGTAATACGTAGGTGGCAAGCGTTGTCCGGAATTATTGGGCGTAAAGGGCTCGCAGGCGGTTTCTTAAGTCTGATGTGAAAGCCCCCGGCTCAACCGGGGAGGGTCATTGGAAACTGGGAAACTTGAGTGCAGAAGAGGAGAGTGGAATTCCACGTGTAGCGGTGAAATGCGTAGAGATGTGGAGGAACACCAGTGGCGAAGGCGACTCTCTGGTCTGTAACTGACGCTGAGGAGCGAAAGCGTGGGGAGCGAACAGGATTAGATACCCTGGTAGTCCACGCCGTAAACGATGAGTGCTAAGTGTTAGGGGGTTTCCGCCCCTTAGTGCTGCAGCTAACGCATTAAGCACTCCGCCTGGGGAGTACGGTCGCAAGACTGAAACTCAAAGGAATTGACGGGGGCCCGCACAAGCGGTGGAGCATGTGGTTTAATTCGAAGCAACGCGAAGAACCTTACCAGGTCTTGACATCCTCTGACAACCCTAGAGATAGGGCTTTCCCTTCGGGGACAGAGTGACAGGTGGTGCATGGTTGTCGTCAGCTCGTGTCGTGAGATGTTGGGTTAAGTCCCGCAACGAGCGCAACCCTTGATCTTAGTT